>CACKXH010000030.1 GCA_902604005.1 uncultured Pelagibacteraceae bacterium | reverse complement strand
AAAATTAAAAAATAAACTTTCAAAAAGGTTACTGCCATTAGAAGTTGTGAGTGGAAAAGTGTCTGAAGATGAAAAAATTTATAATAATGAAGTTGAAGTAGGAAAAGTTTTAATTGATGAGGAATATCCTTTTGCTTTAATTAAATTCTCGGATAAAAATTTTAATAAACATCTCACATTTAAAGGTAAAAATGGATCCTTTAAAATTTTAATACCAGAGTGGCTGAAAGTTAAAATTTAATTAACAAATTTTGAAAGATCGGGTTTAAAATAATTAGGACCTTTCATTACCTTTCCAGAATCATTATAAATTGGCTTATGATTCTCATCTAACTTGCTCATATTTGAGTTTTGAACTTCTTCAAAGCATTTATCTAAATCAATCCCAAAAGCGTGTCCTGCACCATAAGTAACATATAAAATATCAGTTAAAGCATCAGCTACTTCTAATAAATCTTTATTTTCCATAGCGTCTGTTAACTCATCAAGCTCCTCTTTAATAAGATCTACCCTCAATTTATTGATCTTATCAGTACTAAATGATGGTTTATCTTTAACCTCCTGTCCAAAAGTTTTCATGAAAATTCCTACCTTACTAAAATTTGACATATTGCTCCTGTAAGTTTTATAAAATTAATGTATATTTATAATAATTTATTAATTACTAGTTAATCAATGAAATTTAGAAAAGAATTTGACAGTATAGGCTCTATCAACGTTCCAAACGATAAATATTGGGGGGCTTCCACACAGAGATCAAAAAAATATTTTGATATTGGGGAATTTTTAGTAAGACCGATTCTAATTAAATCTATTGCAATAATTAAAAAAGCTGCTGCAATAGTTCATGGGAAAGAAAAACAAATTTTACCACGTATTTCTAAAGCAATAATAAAAGCATCTAATGAAGTAATTTTAGGTAAATTAGATGAGCATTTTCCATTAAAAGTTTGGCAAACTGGATCGGGCACACAAACAAATATGAATGTAAATGAAGTTATAGCAAACAGAGCTATAGAAATTTTAGGTGGGAAAAAAGGAACGAAGAAACCTGTGCACCCTAATGATCACGTTAATAAATCTCAGTCTACAAATGATGTATTTCCAACTGCTATGCACATAGCAATTGCTATAGAAACAAAAAAAAAACTATTACCTTCTCTAGAATTGTTGAATAAAGAACTTAAAAAGAAAGTTTCTAAATTTAAGAACATAGTTAAAGTTGGGAGAACGCATCTCCAAGATGCAACTCCTTTATCATTAGGACAAGAATTTTCAGGTTATCAATCTCAATTAGAAGATTGTATCTATAGAATCAAAAATGCCTTAAATGAAATTTATTCTTTAGCTCAAGGAGGTACTGCGGTGGGAACTGGAATTAATAGCAAAAAAGGTTTTGATAAAAAAATCATAAATGAAATAAAAAAAATTACAAAACTTCCTTTTAAACCTACAAAAAATAAATTTGCAGCTTTGGCAGCTCATGATGAAATAGTAAATTTTTCAGGTACCTTAAATACCACAGCAGTTTGTCTTATGAAAATTGCGAACGATATTAGATTTTTAGGATCAGGGCCTAGAGCTGGTTATGGTGAATTAATTTTACCTGCAAATGAGCCTGGGTCATCTATTATGCCTGGCAAAGTAAACCCTACACAATCTGAGGCGGTAACTATGGTTTGTGTCAAAGTGATTGGAAACCATAATGGTATTACAATGGCAGGCTCGCATGGACATTTTGAATTAAATGTATTTAAACCTCTAATAGCTCATAATATATTACAATCTATAGACTTATTGGCTGATAGCACTAAAAACTTTTCTCTTTATTGCATAAAAGGAATAAAGGCTGATAAAATTAAGATTAAACAATTTTTGGATAATTCTTTAATGTTGGTTACTGCTCTGGCACCTCATATAGGATATGACAACTCTGCTAAAATCGCAAAAAAATCTTTAAAAAATAAAACTACATTAAAAGAAGAAGCTTTAAAATCGGGATTAATAGATGAAAAAAGTTATAATAAAATTGTTAATCCTTTAAACATGATTAAACCATTATAATTCACTTACAATTGTATTA
>CACKXH010000029.1 GCA_902604005.1 uncultured Pelagibacteraceae bacterium | reverse complement strand
TATTTATCTTTCGTATTTCCATTTGCCAGTCCAAGGGTTGTATTCAAGCTCTGAGTTATCTCTCTCATAAGACCACTCACTTTCCCAAGGGTTGTATTTTAAAGAGGAATCCCTTGGTGCGCTTTCCCATTGACCAGTCCATGGGTTATACTTGATATCAGCCAAAGATATGCTTGGCAGAAGGATAAATAATGAAACAATTACTGTTTTCTTCATAAAACCTCCTGAAATATTAACGATTAAATGCTAGAATTATTCATGAAAAAATTAATAAAATTAATTTTTCTCTCAATAGTATTAATTTCTTTATTTAATAAACTAGCTCAAGCAAATGTAGTTGATAAGTTAGAAAAAATTGCAGGCCTAGATGAAGCAAACATAAAATCAGTCACAAAATATTCACTTGAAGATATTTTAAATTATGAAAATTCTTATAAAAAATCTGGAATTATTTCTCATAAATTTAAGGATTATAATTTTTGGACAATTAAAGACAATTTATCATTAGATGGAAAAGAAAGAAAAGTTGTTACAATTACTCAAAAAAAATACTCTGATATAATAAATACATATTACATAGAATATTACAAAGATGGTACTATTGAATTTAGGAAAAATTCAGATCCTAAAGATGGAAAAAAAAACCAATGGATAATTTCTTTACATCCAAAGGGAATAAATTGGTACAGCGAAAGGCAATATCTTTGGCTTAAGGATAAAGATCAAGAACAAATGATAGGAAGGTGGAAATCAAGAGACGAAAACAAATGGATGTACGGGGTTTTTGAACCCGATGCTAAAGATCCTGGAAATGGTTTGTGGCCGGTATTTGGATATACAAAAAAAGATTTAGATAGTCAGAAAAATTTAAGTAAAAAAGAAAAGGAAAAATTATTTGAGCTTGCAAAAAAAAAGTCTTCCGAGGCAAATAAAGTCTTTAAATTATTGACTAAATTACAAAAAAAATATCATTCAAAAGTAACAAATAATGAAAATACAAATTTTGCAACAAATACAATTAAAGATAATAATAATGAATTTTTTAAATCAGAAAATGAAGAAAATCTGAAAAATGCTCACAGCAGTGAGTCAGCAGAAAGTAAGAATGAGGAAATTTTAAAAAGAATCGAGCAAGAGAAAATTTTATTAGCTAAAGAAAAGGCCGAATTAGAGGAATTAAGAAAAGAACTCTATTCAAAAGAAAATAGTGCAAATGAAATTGAGTTAATTGGGACTGATGAAAAATATTATGCTTTAATAATTGGAAATAATAATTATGATTACCTCGAAAAATTAGATGCTGCTCAAAAAGATGCTGAAGTAATCTCAGAAATTTTAGAAAATAAATATGACTTTAATGTCAAATTACTATTAAATGCAGATTATGAAACAATTGTAGACACACTGTATGAAGTTACCAACAAACTTCAAAAAAATGACAACTTATTGATTTATTATGCAGGTCACGGCGAAATTGTTACTGAAGAAAATAGAGGATATTGGCTACCAGTTGATGCAAGTTATGAGAAAAAATCGAAATGGATTAGCAATCAAAGAATAGTTGATAGAATAAAAGCAACAAAAGCCAAACATGTTTTGTTAATTTCTGATAGTTGTTTTTCTGGGACACTAATGAGATCTGGATTGATTTCAAATTCTAATGAACCAATAGATAATAAATACATCAAAAGATTAAAAAATAAAAAAACTAGACTTGTAATAACTTCTGGAGGTAATGAACCAGTAGTTGATAATGCTGGGGGTGAGCATTCATTATTTGCTCTCAAATTAATTGAAACTTTGAGAAGTAATAAAAATGTAATTAATTCTCAGATTTTATTTGAAAATATTAGAAGATATGTGGTCTCCAATGCTGATCAAACTCCTGAGAGAGCTCAGGTACATAAAGCAGGTCATGATGGAGGAGATTTTTTATTTTTTCCTAAAAAATAAAAAAGCCCCTTAAGGAGAAAAAGGGGCTTTTAATTAAGTAGATTTTTATTAACAACCACTAAAATTATTTGAACAAATTCCATCTGGACTTGTTCTGTAGTGAGAATCTACGTAAGTACCATTGCTTTTGAAGTATCCATTAACCAATACCAAAGCATTAGCAGCTGTAT
>CACKXH010000028.1 GCA_902604005.1 uncultured Pelagibacteraceae bacterium | reverse complement strand
ATGGAAATATTGTAAATAGCACAAATGAAACTAGATGGAGTTTAAACTGTAGATTTAAATCCTTAATGTCACCTTATTACAAAAAAGATATTGCAGAAACTTTTATACCAGTAAACATTAAGCCTGCAACCAACATTGGATTAGAATATGAACATCCTAAAATCTAGGAAAGCTGAAGGTTATAGGGGTTATATTTTTTCTAGAAAAATTAATAATAACTTTATACCTCAAAGAGTTCAAAATCTTGTTATAAAAGATTTTGCAAAAAGAAAAAATTTTTTTTTTAAATTAAGTTCAACAGAATATATAATGAACGGATCATATTTAATGTTAGGCGCCTTAGTAAAAGAGGTCAAAACGCTTGAGGGTGTAATATTCTATAGCTATGAAATGTTATTTGATAACGTATCCTTTTGTAGGGATATTTTAATAAAAATAATTAAAAATAAAAAAAATGTTTATTTTGCACTAGAGGAGTTTCAGATAAAAAATAATACTGATATAAAAAATTTATTAAAAATTATCCAGATTAAAAAAAATTCTATGAGTTTTGTAGAGAGCAAAACGTTAAAAGAATTATTAAATAAGAGTAATAAAAAAAGATATAAAAATTCAAGAATTTTATCTCAAAAAGGCATTTACCTTCCCTGTGGCCCGTCTCAAGATCTTAATGATATTAAAAAAGTAATCGATATAATCAACAAATATTAAAAAGAACTATAACTTACCAGTTCTTAAAAATTTATCTCTTTTTGTTATACATTTATCTATAGAATTAATACATTATCAAAATTAAAATTCTCTTTACATTTCAAATTTTGAAATATAATGATACTATTTTTGATTTATGAAAAAGAAAAAAGTTTGGATATCTGATCTTACTCATACTGCGCAGGGAATAAGTGCAAATACTTTTCCTTTGGGAGCGAGCTATGTAGCAGTATATGCAAAAAAAGAATTGAAAGATTATTGCGATGTCAAACTTTTTAGATTTCCAGCAGATTTATCAAAATCGTTGAAAGAAGAATTGCCTGATATGCTTTGTTTTTCAAATTTTAGTTGGAATTTTGAACTTGCATATAAATATGCCGATTTAGTTAAAAAAAAAAATCCCAACGTTATTACAGTTTTTGGAGGCCCAAATTTTCCTACTAATGAAAAAGAAAAATTAGAGTTTTTAAAAAAAAGAACCGCAATAGATTTTTATATTGAACTAGAGGGAGAATTAGCTTTTGTTGATCTAACAAAATGCTTAATTGAAAACAATTTTGAAATATCAAAAATTAAAAAAAACGGTAAAAAAATACTAAACACTTGTTATGTGGCCGAAAATAAATTGGTTCATGGGCCAATTGAAAGAATACAAAATATAAACATTATTCCCTCACCTTATCTTGATGGAATATTGGATGAATTTTTTAATTTTCCTCTAATACCCATGATAGAAACTACTCGTGGTTGTCCATTTTCTTGCTCATTTTGCTGTGATGGACTTGCTACCAAAAACCAAGTGTGTAGATATGAACCTTCGCGTATAGAAGAAGAGCTTTATTATATTGCAAAAAGAGTAAAAAATATTGATGAACTTATAATTACGGATCTAAACTTTGCAATGTACAAACAAGATATTCCTACCGCAAAAGTAATACAAAAAATTCAAGAGGAATATAAATATCCCAAAATAATTGGAGCTGCAGCTGGAAAAAATATGCCAAAGAGAACTATAGAAGTGGCAAATTTAATAAAAGGCTGGGTTACTGGAGCGTCTTTACAATCTACAAATGAAGAAGTTTTAAAATCTATAAAAAGATCAAATATTTCAACAAAAGCATATCAAGAATTAATTGAACATTCTAATAATAGTAAAGGAAATCAAAAATCTCAATCAGAGATAATATTAGGTTTGCCTTCCGATGGCAAAGAATCACATTATGAATCATTACGATTTGGGGTTGATAATAACGTTAATTCTTTAAGAATGTTTCAAGCTATAATGTTAATTGGAACTGAAATGGCTTCAAAGGAATACCGAGAAAAATATGGTTTAAAAACAATGTTTAGAACAATCCCTGGGTGTCTTGGAAATTATAAAATATTTGAGAAAGATCACTCTATTGCAGAGATAGAGGAAATTATAATTAGTAGCAACACTCTAAGTAAAAAAGAATATCTTGAATGTCGTATAATGGATTTATTTATTGAAACTTTTTATAATAATTCAATATTTGAGGAGGTCTTTGAAATGTTAAGGGCTTTAAAAATTTCACCTTTTGATTGCTTGCTCTTTATGAAAGAAAACAAAGAACTATATTCTAAAAAAATTAATAAAATATTAGAAAATTTTATTTTTCAAACAACTGAAGATCTTTATGAAACATTTGAAGAAGCAAATGCATATGTTTTATCTCCAGAAATCATAAATAAGTACG
>CACKXH010000027.1 GCA_902604005.1 uncultured Pelagibacteraceae bacterium | reverse complement strand
TTGAAAAAGGAGTTTTTTCTCTTCCGTATATTTCTGTTTTAATATTATTTTCGTTTAAAAGTTTATCGAACTCACTTGATAAATTTTTGAATATATCTTTTTTATCTAATTTAATTTCATCAAGTCTTTTTTGAATTAATGTTCTAGCTTCATTATTAAGAATTTCAAATGAAAGATCTTCAAGTTCATCTCTTATTCTGTGCATTCCCATTCTGTCTGCAAGAGGTGCATAAATTTCCATAGTTTCTTGAGCTATTCTTTTTCGTTTATCTTCTTTATTGATTGCTTTTATTGTTCTCATATTATGTAATCGATCAGCAATTTTAACGAGTAAAACTCTTATATCTTTTGAAGTTGCTAAAATTAATTTTCTAAAATTTTCAGCTTTTGAATTTGCCTTAGCAGTATTTTCCAGCACAGAAATTTTTGTAACTCCATCTACTAAATCTGCAACCTCGTCTCCAAATTCACCTTTAATAGTCTCATAAGTAGCAAAAGTGTCTTCTATTGTATCGTGCAATAACCCTGTGGTAATTGTTGCGCTATCTAATTTTAAGTCTGTGAGTATGTTAGCTACTTCTATGGGGTGCACAGAGTACGGATCACCAGAAGCTCTTTTTTGATTACCATGAGCTTTTACGGCAAAATCAAACGCTTTATTTAATTTTTCAGGATTTAAAAATTTATTATAAACTTTTACTTTATTTATTAAGTCTTCAGAATTTAACATAATTCATTATATCATTAAATTAAATTTTTTTAATAGATGTAATGTCTCTATTTGGTAATAATAATATTAGAGTTTTTATGTGATGTTTTGTAGTTGGATGTATCCAGTCTTTACTTACGTCAAATAGTGGTAAAAGTACAAAGTTTCTTTTATGCATTCTTGGATGAGGTAATTTGATTTTACCTTTAAGTTCTTTTTTATCATAATCTAGAACATCAATATCACAGATTCTTGGAGAGTTTTTTTTTGATTTTTTTCTACCAAGCTTTATTTCGATATTTTTACATTTTCTTAATAATTCAGTGGGTTCTAAGAATGTATTAATTTTCAAAACAATATTCAAAAATTTAGGATTATTTGGATTTGGCCATGAAGTGCTTTCATAATAGTAAGATGATTTTGATATTCTAATATTATTTTTAATTAACTCAAATTTTGCTTTTTCAATATTAGCTTTTTTGTTTCCTAAGTTTGAGCCTATTCCAAGATAAATTGATTTAACTTGATTTTCTGACATATCTCGCTCTATCACGATTCCAATCCCTGTTTTTTTTGGTAGCTCTCTTATCAAATTGTTTTTTTCCTTTTGCAACAGCTAATTCTATTTTTGCTTTTCCATTTTTAAAATACATTTTAGTCGGAACTATAGTAAAACCTTCTCTCTGCATCCTTCCAATAAGTTTGTTTATTTCTTTCTTATTGAGTAAAAGTTTTCTTTCATCAGTCGGATTATGATTTGAATAACTTGCTTGTTTATAAGATGCGATATGCGAATTAATCAATATAATATCTCCATTCTTTTCCACTGCATAAGAATCTGCGATATTAACTTTTCCATCTCTTATTGATTTAATTTCTGACCCTTTAAGAACAATTCCTGCTTCTAATAAATCTTCAAAAAAATAATTAAAGCTAGCTTTGCGATTCAGACAAATTATTTTTAAACCACGATTGGTTTTTTTATTCATTGAATCAATTTTGCAGACTGAAGAGCTTTTTTAATTATTTCTTTAGTAGTGTCTGTTACTTTGACTAACGGTAGTCTTACATCATCTTCGCAAAGATTTAATAATTTAGCTGCATATTTAACTGGACTTGGGTTACTTTCAACAAACATAGATTGGTGAACGGGTTGTAGAATATTATTTAGTTTTTCAGATTCAGATCGAGATTTTTCATCTTCCATAACTGAAAATTTTTGAAAGTCTGAACAAAGCTTTGGAGCAATATTTGCGGTTACGCTAATGGCTCCTACTCCACCTTTTTTATTAAATTCTAACGCATTATCATCATTACCAGTTAATTGTATAAAATTTTTTCCCATTTTTTTTAATGTTTGATCTACTCTATTTAAATCTCCAGTAGCATCTTTTACACCAATAATGTTTTTTAATTCGTATAGTCTTGCCATAGTGTCAACCGACATATCTATTACAGATCTACCTGGTATATTATAAATAATAATTGGAATACCACATTTATCATTTATAGCTTTATAATGTTGATATAAACCCTCTTGAGTTGGTTTGTTGTAATAAGGAGTAACTATAAGAGCTCCATTAGCTCCAATTTTTTCAGCATGGGTAGTTAAAGATATAGCTTCTTCAGTTGAATTAGAACCAGTGCCAGCAAATACTGGAAGCTTTCCATTGCTCTCTTTAACACATAATTCAATGACTCTTTCATGTTCTTCATGACTTAAAGTAGGAGATTCTCCAGTAGTACCAGCAGGAACTAAACCATTAGTGCCATTTTTAATGTGAAAATGAATTAACTTGATATAAGTTTCAT
>CACKXH010000026.1 GCA_902604005.1 uncultured Pelagibacteraceae bacterium | reverse complement strand
TAGTACTCAGTAAGCATAGTAGAGAATGTCTCCTCTTGATCCAAGGCTTTCCCCGTACCAACAGCAACACAAGATAAAGGGTCATCCGCTATATGAACTGGTAAACCTGTTTCCTTAGAAAATCTTTTATCAATATTTTTTAATAATGCTCCACCTCCAGTTAAAACTAAACCCATATCAACTAAATCAGCAGATAATTCTGGGGGAGTGTTTTCCAAAGCATCTTTTATTCCATTTACCATATCTCTTAATATTCCATTCAAGGCTTCAGCTGTATCTTCCTCAGTTATATTAACTTCTTTTGGAGTTCCAGATCTTAAATCTCTTCCTTTCACCGCATAAGTGTTATTATTAGAAGGTATTGCGGTTCCTATTTCTTTTTTAATTTTTTCAGCTGTGCTATCACCTATCATTAAGTTATATTCTTTTCTCATATAATTTACCATTGCACCATCCATAGCATCTCCAGCAACACGTAATGATTTAGAATAGACAAGTCCACCAAGAGACATCACTGCAATCTCACTTGTACCTCCTCCAATATCTACAACCATTGAACCTGTGGCTTCTGATATAGGAAGTCCAGCACCAATAGCGGCCGCAATTGGTTCCTCTATTAATTGAACTCTTCTTGCTCCAGCGGCAAGGGCACTATCTTGAATTGCTTTACGCTCAACTGGAGTTGAGCCAGTTGGAACACATATAAGTATTCTTGGGTTTGCAAATGTGCTTCCTTTATGAACTTTTTTAATAAAATGTTTTATCATCTCTTCAGTTACGATAAAATCTGCAATTACTCCATCTCTAAGAGGTCTTATTGCACTAATATTTCCTGGAGTTCTACCAAGCATTGTTTTAGCCTCATCTCCCACTGCTAGAACATTTTTTTTTCCTCCATTTTCAACAATTGCTACTACTGATGGCTCATTCAAAACCACTCCTTGACCCTTAACTACTACAAGTGTATTAGCTGTACCAAGATCAATTGCCATATCTTGACTCCATACATTTTTAATTTTACCAAATAATCCCATCTAAATCCCCTCCATCTTTTTTATTTCTTGCTCTATAGGAGCAGTTTTTTCTCTTTTAATAATCATTTTATTTAATGCACTTAAATAAGCATTAGCAGATGCTACTAATGTATCTGTATCTGCAGCTTGTCCAACTGTTGTTTTTCCATTTTCCTCAATACGGACACTTACTGTAGCTTGAGCATCAGTTCCTTCTGTTACAGCATGAACTTGATATAATTGTAGATTTACATCATGTGGATATAAATTTTTGATACATTTAAATATAGCATCAACAGGACCATCACCTGTTTCTGATGCTGATTTAATCTGTCCGTCTATATCTAGCTTCATTTCAGCTTTTTGTGGCTCTCCAGTTCCTGCAAAAACTTTTAAAGATTTCAAAACTATTGTATTAGCTTTATTATCAACAATTAAACTATCATCAACTAATGCAATTATATCTTCATCATAAACATGCTTTTTTTTATCAGCTAAAATTTTAAATTTCCCAAATGCATTTTCAATTACATCATCGGTTAAATCAGCATATCCTAAACTCTCTAATTTATCTTTAAATGCATGCCTTCCTGAATGTTTGCCCATTACTAATGAAGTTTGCTTAACACCAACACTTTCTGGTGTCATTATTTCATAAGTATTTCGATTTTTTAACATTCCATCTTGATGAATGCCTGATTCATGTGCAAATGCGTTTTTACCTACAATAGCTTTATTATATTGAACTGGAAATCCTGTAACATTAGAAACTAATTTAGAGGCTTTACTTAATAGCTTTGTATTAATCCCTGTTTTATATGGCATTAAATCATTTCTTGTTCTAATTGCCATTACTACTTCTTCAAGCGCAGCATTACCTGCTCTTTCACCAATCCCGTTAATAGTACATTCTATTTGTCTTGCTCCTGCTTGAATTCCAGCCAATGAGTTAGCAACGGCCAAACCTAGATCATTATGACAATGAGTGGATAAAATTGCCTTATCAATATTTGGAACTTTATTAAGTAGTGTTTCAATTATTTTTGTAAATTCGGATGGAACAGTATAACCTACTGTGTCTGGAATATTAATTGTCTTAGCACCAGACTTAATTGCAAGTTCTACTGTTTTACACATATAGTCCATATCAGTTCTTGTTCCATCTTCACAAGACCACTCAACATCATCTGTAAGATTTCTTGCATACGTAACATGTTCTTTAATAGAATCATAAACTTCGTCAGGTGTTTTATTTAATTTATGCTTCATGTGAAGTGGACTTGTTGAAATAAAAGTGTGTATTCTAAATCTTGGAGCATGCCTCAATGCTTCATGACATCTATCAATATCTTTTTTTGAATGTCTTGCTAATCCACAAGGAATAGATTTTTTTAAGACTTTACTAATCGCAGATACTGCTTCAAAATCTCCTGGTGATGCAATAGGAAAACCTGCCTCAATAATATCAATTCCTAATTCATCAAAAACTCTTGAAATTTGAATTTTTTCTTCAAGAGACATAGAAGCTCCTGGTGATTGTTCACCATCTCGCATCGTAGTATCAAATATAAAAATTTTATCTTTATCACTCATAACCATTAAAATTTGGAAAATGTATAATACAATCTCTATTAGAAATTGCAAAATGTTTAATTAATTAGTCTGTTTTTTTAGCTCTTATCGCTATCAACTAATTTTTTCTTACTAATCCAAGGCATCATAGCTCTAAGATTTGCACCAACTTTTTCAACTGGATGATCTGCTAATTTTGCACGAGTTGCGAGAAAGTTTTTTTGACCATTTTTACATTCTTCCATCCAATCTTTCGTGAATTTTCCTGATTGAATTTCAGCCAAAACATCTTTCATTCTTTTTTTTGTTTCTTCTTTATTTATAATCCTTGGTCCAGATTGATATTCACCATATTCAGCAGTATTTGAAATAGAATAATTCATGTTTGCTATTCCACCCTCATAAATCAAATCTACTATAAGTTTAACTTCATGAACTGTTTCAAAATATGCCATTTCTGGTTCATAGCCAGCTTCTACCAAAGTTTCATAACCATTTTTAATTAGTTCAACCAAACCACCACAAAGAACAGTCTGCTCACCAAATAAATCTGTTTCAACTTCATCTTTAAATGTAGTTTCAATTATTCCAGATCTACCTCCTCCAACTGCTGAAGCATATGACATTGCTAAATCTCTTGCTTTACCAGAGCCATTTTGATGAACAGCAAACAAACATGGAACCCCTCCACCTTTTTCATATTCACTTCTAACTAAATGACCTGGACCCTTAGGTGCGACCATAAAAACATCTAAATCCTCTCTTGCTTTTATTAAATCATAATGAACATTAAGCCCATGAGCAAAAGCAAGCGAAGTTCCTTTTCTAACTCTTTGTTCAATATGATTTTTATAAATTGATGCTTGTAATTCATCGGGAGTTAAAATCATAACA
>CACKXH010000025.1 GCA_902604005.1 uncultured Pelagibacteraceae bacterium | reverse complement strand
ATCCATTTGAGAAAGGAAAGATAAGCCCAAGATATAGAGGAGAACATGCACTTAGAAGGTATCCTAATGGAGAAGAAAGGTGTATCGCATGTAAATTATGTGAAGCAGTATGTCCAGCCCAAGCAATAACAATAGAGTCTGCTGAAAGAGCTGATGGTAGCAGAAAAACTACAAGATATGATATTGATATGATGAAATGCATTTATTGTGGTCTTTGTGAAGAATCTTGTCCAGTTGATGCAATTGTTCAAGGCCCAAATTTTGAATTTTCTACTGAAACAAGGGAAGAACTATATTATACCAAAGAAAAACTTTTAGATAATGGTGATAGATGGGAAAATATTCTAGCGGCAAATATCAAGGCTGATAATCCGTATAGATAATTTTATGATCGCTCATTCAATATTTTTTTACATATTTTCTATAATTGCAGTTATTTCAGCAATTATGGTCACAGTTTCAAAAAATACAGTTCATTCTGTTTTTTTTTTAATTTTAGATTTCATAAGTATCTCCTGCCTTTTTATCATGATAGGAGCAGAATTTTTGGGAATGATAATGTTAATTGTTTATGTAGGTGCTGTAGCAGTTTTATTTTTGTTTGTAGTGATGATGTTAAATGTTGCACAACAAAAAAATCAATGGTTTGTGTCAGAAGAAAATTCAGACCATATACCTATTGGTCTTATAATTAGTACAATAATATTTTTTGAACTAATAATTGTTATTGGTGGATGGAAATATAAACCTGATTTATTTAGTTCATCCAATTTAAGCAGATCAAAGGAAGTAAGCAATACACATTCTCTGGGTCAAATATTATATACCGATTACATTCATGTCTTTCAAATAAGTGGTATGATTTTACTTATAGCAATGATTGGGGCAATTGTTCTTACATTTAGACAAAGAGAGGGTGTTAAAAAACAGAGTTACATTAAACAAATTTCTAGAGAAAGATCAGAAGGAGTAGAATTATTGGAAGTTGAGTCTAATAAAGGAGTTAAAATTGATGACTGAGATTGGTTTAGGACACTATTTAACATTAGGCGCAGTTATTTTTACCATTGGAATTGTTGGAATTTTTTTAAATAGAAAAAATATTATAGTAATTTTAATGAGTATAGAGCTAATTCTATTATCAGTTAATATAAACTTAGTATCATTTTCAATATATCTTAATGATTTATCTGGCCAAGTTTTCACTTTATTTATCCTTACAGTAGCTGCAGCAGAAGCTGCTATAGGTTTAGCGATTATAGTTGTCTACTACCGAAATTCAGGCACAATTCGTGTAGAAGAAATAGATAAACTGAAAGGATAAAATGGAAATCTCAATTGTAGCATTACCATTACTTGCTTCGATTATATCTGGTTTTTTTGGAAAGTTTATTGGTGACAGAAATTCAGAAATTATTACAAGTTTAATGGTAACAATATCTGCAATTTTTTCTGCAATAGTATTGTATGAAGTTATTTATAATCAGTATCAAGATAATATTATAATAGCTACCTGGATAAGCTCTGGAACATTAGAAGTTAATTGGTCAATAAAAATAGACTCATTATCAGCTATCATGTTAGTAGTTGTAACATCTGTTTCATCCTTAGTTCACATTTATTCAATAGGATATATGTCTCATGACCCTCATAAACCGAGGTTTATGGCTTATTTATCATTATTTACTTTTGCTATGTTGATGTTAGTTACATCAGATAATTTTATACAACTATTTTTTGGTTGGGAAGGTGTTGGGCTTTGTTCTTATTTTTTAATTGGATTTTGGTTTAAAAAAGATACAGCTAACGCCGCAGCAATAAAAGCATTCGTAATAAATAGAGTAGGAGATTTTGGTTTTGCTCTTGGAATTTTTTTAATTTTTTATTTGTTTGGAACAGTAAATTATTCTGAAGTTTTTGAATTAATTCCCAAAATAATTGATAAAAACCTTATCTTTTTAGGCATTGAAGTGAATGCTATAGATTTAATTTGCTTACTACTATTTATTGGAGCAATGGGCAAATCAGCTCAAATATTTCTTCATACTTGGCTGCCAGATGCTATGGAGGGTCCAACTCCTGTTTCGGCACTTATTCACGCTGCAACAATGGTAACAGCAGGGGTTTTTTTAGTTGTAAGATGTTCGCCTATTTACGAATATTCAGAATTAGCTCTTAATGTTATTACAATAGTAGGTATGAGTACCGCTTTGTTTGCAGCCTCTGTTGCCCTTGTTCAAACAGACATAAAAAAAATAATCGCGTATTCAACTTGTAGTCAATTAGGATATATGTTTTTTGCTACTGGGGTAGGAGCTTATAATGTTGCAATGTTTCATTTATTTACTCATGCATTTTTTAAAGCATTATTATTTTTGGGATCTGGATCAGTTATTCATGCTTTTAAAGATGAACAAAATATAAATAATATGGGAGGTGTATGGAAAAAACTACCTTACACTTATGGTTTAATGATTATTGGAACCCTAGCCTTAACTGGTTTCCCTCTTTTATCTGGATTTTATTCAAAGGATGCAATTATAGAGTTTGCTTACCTAAAAGGAAATACAACAGGGGATTATGCAGCTGGTATTGGAATTTTTACAGCTTTTTTAACTTCAATTTACTCATGGAGATTAATGTTTAAAACTTTTCATGGCGATTATAACAACAAAGATATAAAGATTGATGAAACACATGAGTCACCATTTGTTATGCTCGTTCCTTTGTTTTTACTTTCAATAGGAGCGATATTTGCTGGTTTTACTTTTAAAGAATTGTTTCTTGGTAATGGAGAATTTGACAATTTTTGGCAAAACTCAATTTTCTTTTTAAAACCTTTGAGCAACGAACATCCGCCATTTTGGTTTTTAATTTTAACACCAATTTTAGTAATTTTTTCAATACCAATTGCTTATTATCTATTTGTAAAAAATAAAAAACTAACTGAACAGATTGCTAATGTAAATAAACCCTTATATCAATTTTTATTAAATAAATGGTATTTTGATGAACTTTACGATGTATTAATTGTTAAGCCATCAAAAAAATTAGGATTATTTTTATGGAAATTTTTTGATATGAAAATAATTGATGGTTTTGGTCCAGATGGTATTTCTGCATTTATAAAAAGATGCTCTTTAAAAGCAAATAAATTTCAAAGTGGTTTTATTTACCAATATGCTTTTGTAATGCTACTTGGTTTTTCAGCTTTATTAACTTTTTTGATTATTAAATAATGAATTTTCCTATTATTTCCTCCTTAATTTTACTACCCACAATAGGAGCTCTTTTTCTTTTTTTTACTAAAAGCAGTAAAGAAAATAATACAAGTGTGAAATATGTTGCTCTATTTACATCTTTGGTAAATTTTTTTTTATCGATTTATTTATGGATATCTTTTGATCAATCAAGCTCAGATTTTCAGTTTGTAGAAGATAGAGCTTGGATTGAGGACTTTATAAACTATAAAGTTGGTATTGATGGAATTTCTATACTATTTATTATCTTAACAACCTTTATAACACCACTTTGTGTAATTTCAGTTAATAATTCCATCAAAACTAGATTAAGAGAATTTTTAATTGCCGTACTCATAATGGAATCTTTTATGATAGGTGTTTTTTGT
>CACKXH010000024.1 GCA_902604005.1 uncultured Pelagibacteraceae bacterium | reverse complement strand
AGTAATGCTAAATTAAAAAAATATGTACGAAAAATTTGGACAATTTATTAATGGAAAATGGCAGCAATCTTCAGATAAAGGAACTTACGAAGTAATTAATCCTGCAAACGAAGAGGTTTTAGGACATGCATCAAAAGCTACATCAAAAGATGTAGAGGCAGCATTACAATCAGCTGAAAAAGGACTACAAGTTTGGAAAAAAACTGCTCCATGGCAGAGATCATATATAATTAGAAGTATTGCAGATAAGATGAGAGAAAAGCAAGATGTTCTTGCAAAATGGATGACATTAGAGGTTGGAAAACCTTTAGCAGAAGCTAAAGGAGAAATTAATGGAGCTGCAGATATTTTTGAATGGAATGCTGAAGAAACAAAAAGAATTTATGGTCAAACTGTTGAAAGTAGATTTGAGGATACAAGAGTACATGTTTATTATCAACCAGTTGGAGTAGTCGCAGCCTTATCTCCTTGGAATTTTCCAGCAGTTTTATCAGCTAGAAAAATTTCTACAGCTCTAGCAGCAGGTTGTTCAGTTATAATAAAACCAGATGTAATTACTCCAGGAGTAGTTATGGAAATGGTAGATATTTGTAATGAATGTGGAGTTCCACCTGGTGTTGTAAATTTATTATCTGGGGATCCCCCGAGTATTGCTCAACAACTAATTGCTTCTGATATTGTAAAAAAGATTTCAATAACAGGATCTTCAAGGGTAGGTAAATTAATTTTAAAACAAGCAGCAGATAAAGTCCAGAGGGTAACAATGGAACTATCTGGTCATTCTCCATTTATTGTTTTTGATGATGCTGATATTAAGAAAGCATCAGATATAGCAATTGCAGCAAAATTTAGAAACAATGGTCAAGTTTGTATTTCACCAAATAGATTTTACATTCATGAAAAAAAGAAAGATGAATTTATAAATCTATTCTTAGAAAAGACAAAAAAATTAAAAATTGGTAATGGTATGGATCCTGATACTCAATTAGGACCATTGACAACACAAAAGAGATTAAATGAAGTTGAAGCTTTGGTTGAAAAAACTAAAAAAGAAGGAGCGAAAGTATTATTGGGAGGAAAAAGACCTGCGGGATTTAATAAAGGTTTTTTTTATGAACCAACTATATTTGATGATGTTAAAGATGATTTTACGATAATGAAAGAAGAGCCTTTTGGACCACTTGTGCCTATGCTTTCTTTTAAATCATTTGATGAAGTAATTGAAAGAGCAAATAATCATGAACTTGGATTGTGTAGTTATGTTTGCACAAATTCTATGGAGAAAGCTCATTTAGCATCTGAACAATTAGAGACTGGATCTGTAGCAGTTAATACAGGAGTTGTAGCTATAGCTGAGGCACCTTTTGGAGGTATAAAACAAAGTGGTTATGGAAGAGAAGGTGGATCTAATGCTGTTAAAGACTATTTAAATGTGAAATATACCCACCTAGGTATCAAGGGTTAATTAAATGAAATTATTGAGAGCTGGCGAGTTAGGTAAAGAGTTGCCAGCAATTCTTGATAATGAGAATAAAATAAGAAATTTATCAAAATTAGTAGAAGATTTTGGACCAGATACTTTAAATTTTGAAACTTTAGAAAAAATTAGGAGAATAGACTTAAGATCTCTGCCCATTATAGATAACAACTCTAGGATAGGTTCTTGTATAACAAAACCTTCAAATTTTTTTGCTATTGGTTTAAATTATAAAGCTCATGCTGAAGAAACCAACTCTGATGCTCCAAAAGAACCTATCGTATTTAATAAATCTCCAAATTGTATAGTTGGACCAAATGACAATGTAGTGGTTCCAAAATTTTCAAATTCTTTAGATCATGAAATTGAGATAGCAATTATCATTGGGAGTAAGGCTCGTTATGTGAAGGAAGAAGAGGCTCAGAAATTTATTTTAGGATACTGTATTTGTAATGATATTAGTGAAAGAGAGTGGCAAAAGAATAGAGGAGGCCAGTGGGTAAAAGGTAAATCGGGTGATACTTTTGGACCTTTAGGACCTTATTTAGTAACTAAAGATGAAATAAAAGACCCATATAATTTGAATTTATCTTTAGATCTAAATGGTAAAAGAAGACAGACAGGTAATACTAAACTTATGATTTTTAATTTTGATTTTCTTATATCTCACATAAGTCAATTTATAACACTGATGCCAGGAGATATTATAACAACAGGTACACCAGCAGGTGTTGGAATGGGCATGAAACCACCTAGCTATCTAAAAGAAGGTGATGAAATGAAGTTAAGTGTAGATAATTTGGGCGAACAAAGATTAAAAGTTATTAAAGAAAAGTGATGATAGAATTATTTGTAGCATTTGGTGCTGGTTTGATAAGTTTTTTATCTCCATGTGTGTTGCCTTTAATACCAGGGTATATTTCCTATATTTCTGGGAGTTCGTTAAATGAATTAATTGAAAAAAAAAATGCAAACCTTTTTCCAATTATTTTATTTACTTTAGGGTTTTCAATTATTTTTATAATTTTTGGTGCTGCATCAACTTACCTAGGTCAAGTTTTACTTCAAAATTCTTATGAATTAAGAATTGCTGCAGGATTGGTAATAACTCTTTTGTCATTACATATTATAGGGATTATAAATTTAAAGTTTTTGAATTATGAAAAAAGAATACAAACAAAAACGAATAAAAATTTTTATAGTCCAATTTTAATTGGTATGGCTTTTGCTTTTGGTTGGACACCATGTATTGGTCCTATTTTAGGTTCTATATTAGTACTTGCAACTACTGAAGAAAGTATAAACAAAGGTATTCTTCTTTTAACTTTTTATTCTATGGGGTTAGCTATACCATTTATTTTATCAGGTTATTTAATACAAAGATTTTTGTTATTTTCTAAAAATTTTAAAAAAAATATTAATTTAGTTTCTAAAATAGGTGGAATTATTCTTTTAATTACAGGTATTTTAATATTAACTAATAAATTGCAAGCTTTGGGATATTATTTGTTAAATATTTTCCCATTCTTACAAAATTTTGGATAGAAATGAAAATTTATCAAATAGACTCAAGCGCAAGAAAAGAAGGTTCTACCTCTAGAGCTTTAGCTAAAAAATTATTAGATAAAATAAAAAAACCTGAGGATGAGATTGTTTATAGAGATTTAGATGATGAAATGGTTTTTGTATCTGGTTTAACAGAGTCTGGGATGAAAATAGAAAAAAAAGATTTTCCTGATTATTATCAGATTTTAACTGAGGTTAAAGTTAGATTCCAATTTATAGATAAAAACGTAGTTTTGGAAGATTGGGCAGAAATGATAAAGCTTGATGAAAATGAAAATTTTAAACAAGTAAGATTTAGCCCAAGATTAGATTTTGTTCCATTATTAGAAAAAGAAAAATTAGAATTATATTATTTAGCCAGAAAAAAAATATCTGAATTTTATAATTCTAATAAATACAAGATTGAATTCAAACTTTTTCCTGGAGATTTATTAATGATGGATAACTATAGATTACTTCATGGCAGAACATCTTACAATGCCAGTGAGGGTGACAGATTTCTTCAAGGATGTTATATAGATTATGATAGTACAGAAGGTAAGCTAAAACATCTAAAAAGAAAATTTAATCTGTAAAATGTAACCAACCAGTAATTATATATTTTTTACCACTTTTTAAAATTGAACCTTTATGAACATGAGTCCATTCAGCAGGCCAAATTAAAGTTTTCCCACATTCAGGTTTTACTTTAATATTATAATAATCAAAATCAGTTGTGCCACCATCGTCAACATCATTTAAATAGGTCATCCATGCAAAAAGTCTATGAATAGTTGAGATATCTGTTCTCTCTGAATGTGATGTACCAAAATGATCACCTTTAAGGTATTTTTGAATATTAAAAGTTCCAATGTGAATTTTTTTTACAAATGTTTTTAAAAAAGGATATTGCTCTTTGTAATCTCCAAAACATTCATAAAGATTTTTAAAATATTCATTGAATACTTTAAACTTATCATTTTCTAAGTCTTTAGGATTAATTGTGATATCAACTGTTTTTTTTACCTCTTCGTCGATTCCACCAGATATTTTTCCTTTGATATGAAGGTCTGGATTTTCTTCAAAAAAATTAATCATTTCT
>CACKXH010000023.1 GCA_902604005.1 uncultured Pelagibacteraceae bacterium | reverse complement strand
CAGTTGATAAACGCCAAGCTTTTTCTGATACTAAAAATTTTTCTTCTAAATCTAAATCACCCGATTTAAGTAAATCAAAAGCAATTATAGAAGTCATAATTTTAGTCATAGAGGCAGGATATATTGAGACATCTGGATCTTTTTCGTATAAAATTTCACCTGAATAAAAATCCTGTAAAATTGCTGTTCTAGCTTTAATATCAAAATCTGCATTACTAGAAGAAAATAAATTTAACCAGAAAAAAATTAATATTAATAAATTTTTATACATTTTTAATAATTTCAAGATTTTCAAAATTTAATATTGTTGCTTTATTATAAGAGTCTTTTAAAGATTTCATATCATTAAATGGACCCAAAATAACTCTATATTTAGTTTTTGACAATTTTATAATCTTGAAATTTTTAATACCGGTTTCATTTTTGATTCTTAGCAACATAACTTCAGCAGTTTTCTTATAATAAAAATCAGCAATTTTTATTGAATATGAAAAATTTTTAATATTCTTTTTTTTGCTTTTAGAAGAAGAATTGTTTAAATCGTTAATTTGGATACCATCGACCGGAGCTTTTTCAGCAACTTTCTTTTCCTCCTCAAACATTTTACTTTTTTTAGCAACAAAAGAAGAGTTGTTTTGAATGAGTGATATCTCAATATATGGTTCATTTATATCTAAATCTAAATCATCAGAAATTCTTTTTGTTAAAACTGAATTAAAAAAAACTGGAAAATCTACTTTATTAGATTTTACTTTAGCAATTATGGTTTTGTTGTTAGACAAATTCGTAATTTTAACGTTAGAATTTTTTTTTAAGCTTTTGTGAAAAATTAAATATGATCTTTCATCTATTTTTTTTGAAACTTTTTTAGATTGATATAAATCATCATTATAAATTAAAGCAAACCCTTTGTTTGAAAATCGATCATTTGGTAATTCTAGATCAGTATTATTTATATCGATTGAAGCACAATTGCTTAGTATTAAAAAAAAAAATATTGTTAAAATTTTATAATTCATTTCTAATTTCATCTTTTAAAGTACAAACAGCAAGAGCAAATCTTAATGATCTATTCCATTGTAAAATTATTTCATAGTTATCAAATACAATATAAGCCGGGTTAAGTATATCAGGATTTTCAACTATATCTTTATCTGGTGTTATTATAGCAACTTTCAAATTTTTATTAAAAGAGGAAAGATCAGAATCAATAAATTTTTGAAAATAATTAATTTTCTTCTTATTTTTTAGTTTCCTTGCAGAAGAATTTAAATATTTAGCTGGTATTTTTTCATTAAGTTTGATCTTATAAAAACAAGGTGAATTTTTTTTCCAACCAATTTTACTTAAATAGTTAGCCGCTGATGCAAAAGCATCTTCAGAATTTTTTAGATCAATATATTTATCATCATTATAATCTATAGCATAATTTTTAATTGTCGTAGGCATAAATTGAAAAAATCCAAAAGCCCCAGCCCATGAACCGTATAAAGTTTGATAATCAATCTTATTTGACTCTACTAATTTTAAAATTGTTAAAAGTTCATTAGTGAAAAATTCAGATCGCCTTTTATCAAAACTTAAAGTTGATAAAGATGATATTATATCCATTTTACCAACATATGTTCCAAAATTAGTTTCAATACCCATTAAAGCTAGTAAAAATTCTTTTTCAATTTCAAATTTTTTTTCTACGTTATTAATTAAATTAATATTTTTAGAATAATAATTTAAACCTTTAATAATCTTTTTTTTTGAAGTTCTTTTAGAAATATATGTTTTTGTATCTTCGTAAAATTCAGGTTGATATCTGTCATATTCAATAACCTTTGGGAGAAATCTCGCATTCGACATTACCATGTTAAATGTTTTTTCAGAAATATTATTTTTAAGAGCGATTTTTTTAAAATTATTTTTCCAGGTATTAAACTCGATATTTTCTTGAGCAAATGATTTCGGAATTAAAAAAAATATAATTATAATAAAAATATTAATTTTTTTCATAAAGATCTCTTAAATATATAATTACAGCAATCCAAATAATAATAAAACTTACAAATTTTGCTAATGAAAAAAATTCATCATAATAAAAATATCCTAATAAAAACTGTAAAGTTGGTGTAATATAAAAAATCATTCCAGTTGGACCTAATCCTATTAGCTCAACACCTCTTACATACAAAAATAAAGGAATCACTGTCATAGGTCCCGCTAAAATTAAGAAAAGACTAAATCCTGGATTTGATAAGTTAAAATCGTTTAAACCATTTTTAGCAATTAAATAAAAAGCTATTAAAGCAAAAGGAAATATAAATAAACTTTCAATTAATAAACCAACATCTGTATCTACATTTATTTTTTTTCTCACAAGATTATAAAACGCCCAACTTAGAGCTACAATTAGACCTACCCATGGTAAATTTTTTAAACTAAAAAAAATTAAAATAAATATAGAAATTAAAACAAGTAAAACAGAGATAATTCTTTTTTTATTCAATTTTTCTTTAAAGAATATATACCCAAGTAAAACACTTATTATTGGCATTATGAAATAACCAAAACTAGCATCTATAATTCTTTCAGAAGCTACTGCATAAATCCAAACTGCCCAATTTATGAAAATTAACAAACCTGAAATAAATAAACCAATTAAATTTTTCTTATTATTTATAATCTTATAAAAAAAATTCCATTTTGATAAATATGAAGTTGTAATAATTAGCATTACAGCTGTCCATAAACATCTATGAACAACTAATTCAATATGACCAATAAAAGAGACATATTCAAAATAAAAAACTCCAATGAAACCCCACCAAAAAGATCCCAAAGAAGTTAATAATAAACCTTTGTTAAATTCTTTATTCATAGATAATTTTACTAATTAAATAATAACTATGTTAAATAGACTATTTTATAGTTGAATTAAATATTTTTAATTATAAAAGCTTCTACAAGGAGAGATGGCTGAGCGGTTGAAAGCACCGGTCTTGAAAACCGGCAAAGGGGCAACTCTTTCCTGGGTTCGAATCCCAGTCTCTCCGCCATTATATTTCATTAGTAAATTTAAAGTCTCTAAAGAGTTTGTTTATATTATTATTTTCAAATTTTACATCGGTGTTTAAATTATTATAAAAATTGTACAAATTATCATCATCGATATTCAATAACTTTTCTAAATCTACAAGGTCATTATCACTTAGTTGATTAATATATTTTTTTGTGAAAGCTCCTAAGAGTTTATCCATTTCTTTAGTTCCACGATAATTAGATCGATATATAATTTTTTTTTTTAATTGGTCTATATTGAAATCCATAATTAGAATATATTAAGTGTTTATGTATAACAAAAGTAATTATAAATATCTATTGTCAGATTTATCTAGTTTAAAAGGTGTTGGACCTAAAATTACAAAATTACTTAAAAAAAAAAATATAAACAATATTTTTGATTTATTATGGAAATTACCAAAATCCTATACAGATAGAAGTTTATCAGTAAAAGTTAAAGATTTGCGTATTGGTGAGAACCAAACAGTTACTATAATTCCTAAAAAGTATATTTTCCCTAGAGTAAGAAATTTACCTAATAAAGTACTTTGTTCAGATGAAACAGGAGATTTAGATTGTGTTTTTTTTAACAGTTATGAAGGTTATGTGAAAAAAATTCTGCCTATTGGAAAAGAAATAACTATTAGTGGGAAAATTGGAAGATTTAATAACAAATATCAATTAACAAATCCAAAATATATCTCTGAAGATTCATCATTAATCAAAAAAAAACATAATAGTTACTCACTTACAGAAGGTATTTCAGAAAATGCCTATAATAAAATAATTAATCAAATAATTGATACTTTACCATTATTAGATGAATGGCATTCTAAAAAGATAATTGATAAATTTGATAACATAAATTGGAACGATGCAATTAAAGAATTACACAAAGCTGAAAATATAGGAAATTATAAATCTAACTTTTATCAGAGACTAGCTTACGATGAAATTTTTTCAACTTTTCTAGTTAATTCTGAAATTAGAAAGAAAATAAAAAAAATAAAGAAAATGCGTAAATCAATTGATGAAAAAAAACAGAATAACATTATCAAACAACTTAACTTTTCTTTAACAAATGATCAGATAAATACACTCAAAGAAATAAATAATGATTTAAGTTCTTCAAATAAAATGTTTAGACTTTTGCAGGGTGACGTAGGTTGTGGAAAAACTATTGTCTCATTATTATCAGCATTCAATACAATTAACTCTGGTTTTCAGGTAGCATTAATGGCACCTACAGAAATCTTAGCAAAACAACATTATAATCTTGCTAAAAAAATTTTTCCAAAAAATTTAAAAATAGAATTAATTTCTGGTAAGTCAGATTTTAAAAAGAAAAAAATTGTACAAAAAAAATTACTAGAACACAAAATTGATATTATTTTTGGTACTCATGCTATTTTTCAAAAAAAAATAATTTTTAAAAAACTTGGACTAATTATTATTGATGAACAACATAAATTTGGAGTTAATCAAAGAAAAATGTTATCAGACAAAGGTGGTGATGAATGTGATATATTATTAATGACAGCAACACCTATACCAAGAACTTTAACAATGACGATGTATGGTGATATGGATCTTTCAATAATTCGTGAAAAACCTAAAATAAGAAAACCAATTAAAACTTACAGTAAATTAGAAAATAAAATTAATGATATTATTAGTTTTTTAAAAAAAGAAATTAAACTTGGTAATCAAGTTTTTTGGGTTTGTCCATTAATTGAAGAGTCTAAAAAATTAGATCATTCATCTGCAGTTCAAAAATTTGAATATCTTAACAAATTGTTCCCCAATCAAGTATCATTATTACACGGAAAAACAAATGCTGAAGATAAAGAAAATATATTAAATAATTTTTTAAATAATAAATTTAAAATTCTGGTTTCTACTACGATTATTGAGGTGGGCATTGATTTTCCAAATGCAAATGTAATAGTAATTGAAAATGCAAATAAATTTGGTTTATCTCAGTTACATCAACTAAGAGGTCGGGTTGGAAGAGGAAACAAAGACTCGACCTGCATATTAATGTTTAAAGCTAATTTAAGTGCTAATGCAAAAAAAAGAATAAATATATTGAAAGACTCTAATGATGGTTTTGTAATATCAGAAGCAG
>CACKXH010000022.1 GCA_902604005.1 uncultured Pelagibacteraceae bacterium | reverse complement strand
TTTTTAGGGACAAAAAAACAGCTGAATTTCCTGATGCAATTACTGAAAGAGGTTCAAAACATTTACTTGCCCTTATTGATGCCATAAAAAAAGGATACAAAACTTACTTAATATTTCTAGTTCAAATACAAAATATGGAAAATTTTAAAATAGCAAGAGATATTGATAGTGAATATTATAAAAATTATTTGATAGCCAAAAAAGCAGGTGTTAACTTTTTAGCTTATAGATGTAAAATAAGTTCAAAAGAAATTTTTGTAGAAAAAAAAATAAAAATAATAAATGAGTGATTATTCAGAAAAATTTGAAAAAATGAGAATAGCAGGAAAACTTGCAGCTCAAACATTAGATATGCTGACAGAAAATATTAAAGAAGGTATATCTACCAATTACATAGATAAACTTGGCTATGAATTTATTCGTGATAATGGTGGATACTCTGCTCCATTGTACTATCGAGGTTTTAAAAAATCTTTATGTACGTCTCTTAATCATGTAGTTTGTCATGGTATTCCATCTGATGAAAGAATATTAGAAGAAGGTGATGCAGTGAATGTTGATGTTACCGCTATAATTAATGAACATTATGGTGATACTAGCAGAATGTTTTGTATTGGAAACACTTCAGTTAAATTGAATAACTTAATTGACGCCACTTACGAATCTATGATGAAAGCAATTAGAATTTTAAAACCTGGAATAAGACTTGGAGACATAGGTCATGAAATTCAATCTTATATTGAAGACAAAGGTTTTTCAGTAGTCAGGGACTTTTGTGGACATGGTATTAGTACTACATTCCATGAACCACCAAATATACTTCATTATGGACGAAAAAATACCGGAATGGAAATCAAACCTGGTATGACATTTACAATTGAGCCAATGATAAATTCAGGAAAATTTGCCACAAAAATGCTCAATGACGGTTGGACTGCGGTTACTAAAGATAAATCTTTATCTGCACAATTTGAACATACACTTGGAATAACAGAAAATGGTTATGAAATCTTTACAGAATCTGCTAAAGGTTATTCAAAGCCTCCATACTTATAATTAATGATAAAAAGATACTCGAGAAAAGAACTCACTGATATTTGGTCAGAAGAAAATAAATATAAAATTTGGCTTGATGTCGAAATAGCTGCTGCTCAAGCAATGGAAAAACTTGGCCAAATACCAAGAGGAGTTTCATCAGCAGTTAGAAAAAAAGCTAGAATAAATGTAAAAAGAATTCATCAAATAGAAGGGCAAGTTAAACATGATGTCATTGCCTTTTTAACTTCTGTAACAGAAAAAACTGGTATCAAAGCTAGATATCTTCATCAAGGTATGACTTCTTCAGATGTTCTGGATACAAGTTTTAACATTCAGTTAGTTCAATCAGGAAAAATAATTTTAAAAGATTTGGATCAAATTCTCAAAGTACTTAAAAAACAAGCTCGTAAATATAAATTCACTCCTTGTATGGGGAGAAGTCATGGTATTCATGCAGAACCAATCACTTTTGGTTTAAAGTTAGCTTCATTCTATGAAGAGTTTAAAAGGAATCGAAAAAGATTAGTTGATGCTATAGATGAAGTTTCTACTTGCGCAATTTCTGGTGCAGTTGGAACTTTTTCAAATATCAATCCAAGTGTAGAAAAACATGTTGCAAAAAAACTTGGTTTGAAAGTTGAACCTATCTCAACACAGATTATTCCTAGAGATCGTCATGCTTTTTATTTTTCGGTATTAGGAATAATTGCAGGCTCTATTGAAAGAGCTGCAATTGAAATAAGACATCTACAAAGGACTGAAGTTTATGAATTACAAGAATTTTTTTCAAAAAATCAAAAAGGTTCTTCAGCTATGCCACATAAAAAAAATCCAATATTAAGTGAAAATTTAACTGGTCTAGCGAGAATGGTTAGGAGTGCAGTTATCCCTGCACTAGAAAATATAGCACTGTGGCATGAAAGAGATATTTCACATTCAAGTGTTGAAAGAAATATTGGACCTGACGCCAATATTACAACAGATTTTGCTTTATCTAGATTAACCAATATTTTAGATAACATGATTGTATATCCTAAAAAGATGTTGGAAAATTTGAATATGACTAAAGGATTAATTTTTTCACAAGAACTAATGCTAGAATTAACAAAAACTGGTCTAAGTAGAGAAAAATCCTACAAAATGGTTCAAAGTTATTCAAAAAAATGTTTTGCTGAAAACTTGGATTTGTTTAAGGTCATCCAGTCTGACAAATATATAATGAATAATGTTTCTCAAAAAAAATTGAAGTCTATTTTTAGTTATTCTAAGCATTTTAAAAATATAAATTTAATTTTTAGAAGAGTGTTTAAATAATGAAAAAAGGAAAAAAAATTTATGAAGGAAAAGCTAAAATTATTTATGCTACAAATGAAAAAGATTTAGTTATTCAGTATTTCAAGGATGACGCAACGGCTTTTAATAATCAAAAGAAAACTACAATCGAAGGTAAAGGAGTTTTAAATAATAGAATTTCAGAACATATTCTCTCAAATTTATCTCAAATTGGGATTAAAAATCATTTAGTTAAAAGATTGAATATGAGAGAACAGATAATCAAATTGGTAGAAATTATTCCTATCGAATTTATAGTTAGGAATGTTGCAACAGGATCTCTCACGAAAAGACTTGGAATAGAAGATGGCACTGTTCTTAAAGAGCCTTTAATTGAATACTGTTTAAAAGATGACAAACTAGGAGACCCTTTAGTTGCAGAAGAGCATATCTATGCTTTTGAATGGGCAACTAAAAAAGAAATAGATAAAGTAAAAAAAATGATCTTAAGAATTAACGACTTTATGATCGGAATGTTTAGAGGTATCGGCATTAAACTAATCGATTTTAAATTAGAATTTGGAAGATTAAAGATTAATGGAAAAAACGAAGTAATCCTCGCAGATGAAATTAGCCCGGACACTTGTAGACTGTGGGATTCTGTAACTGACAAAAAACTTGATAAAGATAGATTTAGAAAAGATCTAGGCGATTTAATTCCAGCTTATACAGAAGTCGCAAAAAGGTTAGGTATCTTACATGAACAATCAAATGTTTCTGCGGTAAATGTAACTAGATTATCATCAGTCAAAAAAAAAAATAAATGAAAGTTTCGGCAATAATAACGCTTAAGAAAGATGTTTTGGACCCCCAAGGCAAAATTATTCATCAAACATTAGATGGTATGGGATTTAAGGATATTAATGAGGTCAGACAAGGTAAATATTTTGAAATTGATGTTAAAGAAAATGACCCAACTAAAGCCAAAAGTATAGTTGAAGATATGTGTAAAAAACTTTTAACTAATCTTGTCATTGAAAATTACAAAATTATTGAGACACAATAATTAATGAAATCATCTGTAATAACCTTTCCTGGTTCAAATTGTGATAGAGACATGAATGTTGCTCTTAATAAATTTGGCTTCAAAAATAAGATGGTTTGGCATGATGATAAGGAATTACCTAAAAGTGATTTGGTTGTTTTACCAGGAGGTTTTTCATACGGGGATTATCTACGTTGTGGAAGTATGGCGTCAAAATCTAAAATAATGCAGTCAGTTATAAATTTCGCAAAATCTGGTGGTTTAGTTATGGGAATCTGTAATGGATTTCAAATATTAGTTGAGACAGGATTAGTTCCTGGAGTTTTGTTAAGAAACAAATATTTAGAATTTATATGTAAAAATGTTTTTGTTAAAATAGATAATAGAGATAACGCTTATTTTAAAAATTTAGATAAAAATGTTTTAGAATTTCATATAGCTCATAACGAAGGAAACTATTTTTGTACTAAAGATCAACTCAAAGAAATTGAAGATAATAATCAAGTTGCTATTTATTATTGTGATATTAAAGGGCAGACAGAGGATAAATATAATCCTAATGGATCAACAAATAATATTGCCGGGATATTCAATAAAGAAAAAAATGTCTTAGGAATGATGCCCCACCCTGAAAGAATGATAGATAAAAGTTTATCAGGTGAAGATGGCTCTATATTTTTTAAAAACTTATTAAATAATATAAAATAATGCTGGTAAATGAAAAAGTAGCGATTGAACATGGTTTGAAGGCAGAAGAATATAAAAAAATCTGTAATTTATTAAAAAGAACACCAAACATTACTGAATTGGGAATATTTTCAGCAATGTGGAATGAGCATTGCTCTTATAAATCATCCAAACTTCATTTAAAAAAATTACCCACATCAGGAAAGAAAGTTATTCAAGGCCCTGGAGAAAATGCTGGAATAATAGACATTGAAGATGGAGATGCAATAGTTTTCAAAATTGAAAGTCATAATCATCCATCATTTATAGAGCCTTACCAAGGAGCAGCAACTGGTGTTGGTGGAATTATGAGAGATGTTTTTACAATGGGAGCAAGACCTATTGCTAATTTAAATTCAATTCACTTTGGTTCACCCCAACATAAAAAAACAAAAAATTTATTAAGAGGAGTTGTTCATGGTATTGGTGGCTATGGTAATTGTATGGGTGTTCCTACAATTGCAGGACAAACATCTTTTGATAGTTCTTATAATGGAAATATCTTAGTTAATGCTATGACGTTAGGTCTGGTAAAAAAAAATAAAATTTTTTATTCAAAAGCAGCAGGTTTAAATAAACCAGTAATTTATGTAGGCTCTAAAACAGGAAGAGATGGCATCCATGGCGCAAGTATGGCTTCAGCAAGTTTTGATGAGAAAATTGAGGAAAAAAAACCAACTGTACAAGTAGGAGATCCTTTTACAGAAAAACTTCTTCTTGAAGCTTGTTTGGAATTGATGTCAGGAGACTCTATTATTGCTATTCAAGATATGGGAGCAGCTGGCCTTACATCATCTAGTATAGAGATGGCTTCGAAAGGAAACTTAGGAATTGAAATCAATTTAGATAAAGTTCCTTGTAGAGAATCTCAAATGACTCCTTACGAGATTATGCTTTCTGAAAGCCAAGAACGAATGTTAATAGTTTTAGAAAATGGTAAAGAGCAATTAGCAAAAAAAATATTTGATAAGTGGAATTTGGATTTTGCAGTAATAGGAAAAACTACAAATACAAAAAATATAGAATTATTTTTTGAAAATAAAAAAGTGGCTAATATCCCTGTTAATACCTTGGTAGAAAATTCACCCATGTACGACCGAAAATGGAAAAAAGCTAAGTTGCCTAAAAAAAATAAAATTAAAAAAGAGACTTTTAATAAATTAAAAATTAAAGATGTTTTAAAAAAGATTTTGTCTAGTCCAAACGTATGCAGTAAAGAATGGATTTGGCAACAATATGATCATACTGTGATGGGAGATACAATTCAAAAACCTGGAGGAGACTCAGGTGTAGTAAGAGTTCACGGTACTAATAAAGCTGTAGCTGCTTCAGTTGATTCATCTGCAGTATATTGTTGGGCACATCCACTAACTGGTGGTAAACAAGTAGTTGCTGAAAGTTGGAGAAATTTAATTTCAGTTGGAGCCACTCCTATTGCAATAACTAATTGTTTAAATTTTGGGAGTCCAGAAAATGAGAACAACATGGGTGAATTTGTTGAATGTGTTCAAGGTATTGGAGAAGCAAGTAAATATTTAAACTTCCCTGTGGTGTCAGGAAATGTATCTTTTTATAATCAAACAAAAGAAATTGGAATTAAGCCAACTCCTTCTATTGGTGGAGTTGGTCTGATTAAAGATTACAACAAAATGATAACTATGAATTTTAAAAAAACTGATAATTTGGTATTGGTAATTGGAAAAACTGAGGGTCATATAGATCAAAGTTTATTTGCAAGAACTATATTAGATGAAAAAAATGGTCCTCCCCCAGAGGTTAATCTTTTCAATGAAAAAAATAATGGTGAATCTCTATTAAATCTAATCGAAAAAGGTTTTATTAAAAGTGCGCATGACATCTCTTTAGGAGGTATAATTACAGCAGTATCTAAAATGTCTATCAAAGGAAACAAAGGTATCAAATTTAAGAAATCTAAAAATTTAATTAATGAAATAGAATATTTTTTTGCTGAAGATCAAAGTAGATATATAATTGAAATTGACCCAAAAGATATCAAGGAAGTTACTAAAATTTTAGACAAAAATTCTGTACATCATGAGGAATTAGGGGTTATTATTGATAAAGATTTTATAATAAATGATAAGACAAAAGTTACAATTGACGAATTAAAATCTTATAATACAAATTGGCTAATTAATTATAT
>CACKXH010000021.1 GCA_902604005.1 uncultured Pelagibacteraceae bacterium | reverse complement strand
ATTGAGCCTTTTCAAGCTCAATTAGCTATTTAAAAAGTAAAAATTTAAGAAGAGAAGTGTGGACGGTTAAGGTTACCAAAAATTTGTCGTACACACTTCAACATTATATAAATTTTATTCTTAGAATTTATATAGAAGCTAGTGTGCGCCGTTTTTAAACTTGAGAGTTTGATCATGGCTCAGAACGTACGCTGGCGGCACGCCTAACACATGCAAGTCGAACGAAGTAGCAATACTTAGTGGCAGACGGGTGAGTAACATGTAGGTATCTACCCTTTGGCCTGGAATAACACGAGGAAACTTGTGCTAATACTGGATAAGTCTTTACGGAGAAAGCTTTATGCACCATTGGATGAGCCTGCACTTGATTAGTTTGTTGGTGGGGTAATGGCCTACCAAGACTTTGATCAATAGCTGATTTGAGAGGATGATCAGCCACATTGGGACTGAGACACGGCCCAAACTCCTACGGGAGGCAGCAGTGGGGAATCTTGCACAATGGAGGAAACTCTGATGCAGCGATGCCGCGTGAGTGAAGAAGGCCCTTGGGTTGTAAAGCTCTTTCGTCGGGGAAGAAAATGACTGTACCCGAATAAGAAGGTCCGGCTAACTTCGTGCCAGCAGCCGCGGTAATACGAAGGGACCTAGCGTAGTTCGGAATTACTGGGCTTAAAGAGTTCGTAGGTGGTTGAAAAAGTTGGTGGTGAAATCCCAGAGCTTAACTCTGGAACTGCCATCAAAACTTTTCAGCTAGAGTTTGATAGAGGAAAGCAGAATTTCTAGTGTAGAGGTGAAATTCGTAGATATTAGAAAGAATACCAATTGCGAAGGCAGCTTTCTGGATCATTACTGACACTGAGGAACGAAAGCATGGGTAGCGAAGAGGATTAGATACCCTCGTAGTCCATGCCGTAAACGATGTGTGTTAGACGTTGGAAATTTATTTTCAGTGTCGCAGCGAAAGCGATAAACACACCGCCTGGGGAGTACGACCGCAAGGTTAAAACTCAAATGAATTGACGGGGACCCGCACAAGTAGTGGAGCATGTGGTTTAATTCGAAGATACGCGCAGAACCTTACCAACACTTGACATGTTCGTCGCGACTCTAAGAGATTAGAGTTTTCGGTTCGGCCGGACGAAACACAGGTGCTGCATGGCTGTCGTCAGCTCGTGTCGTGAGATGTTGGGTTAAGTCCCGCAACGAGCGCAACCCTCACTTTTAGTTGCCATCATTAAGTTGGGCACTCTGAAAGAACTGCCAGTGATAAGCTGGAGGAAGGTGGGGATGACGTCAAGTCCTCATGGCCCTTACGTGTTGGGCTACACACGTGCTACAATGGTATCTACAACAGGAAGCAAAACAGCGATGTTAAGCAAATCCTTAAAAGATACCTCAGTTCGGATTGCACTCTGCAACTCGAGTGCATGAAGCTGGAATTACTAGTAATCGTGGATCAGCGTGCCACGGTGAATGCGTTCCCGGGTCTTGTACACACCGCCCGTCACACCATGGGAGTTGGTTCTACCTTAAGGCAAGGTTTCAAACCCTTGACCACGGTATAGTCAGCGACTGGGGTGAAGTCGTAACAAGGTAGCCGTAGGGGAACCTGCGGCTGGATTACCTCCTTTCTAAGGATGAGTAAAAATAAAATTTTACTCTAAATAATATACATAGGTAATGTTGACCGTCCTCATTTCTCTTCTTAAGTAGTGTTTCTCTTGCATGGGGGCCGGTAGCTCAGTTGGTTAGAGCACACCCTTGATAAGGGTGGGGTCGAAAGTTCGAGTCTTTCTCGGCCCACCAATTAAAGATCATGGGGGATTAGCTCAGCTGGGAGAGCGCCTGATTTGCATTCAGGAGGTCAGCGGTTCGATCCCGCTATCCTCCACCAAACACTTAGCTATAAAAAATTGTAAATAAAAATAATAATTAATATCAATATCTATATCCGAACATTAGTAATGTTATTAGCTAATGTTCAAAATAAAAATTTGATTCAACACAGAATTTTTTTCTGTGCATAAATCAAGCGTTTAAGGGCGTGTGGCGGATGCCTTGGCACTGAAAGCCGACGAAGGACGTGATATACTGCGATAAGTTTCGGGGAGCTGTATGTAAGTTTTGATCCGAAAATTTCCGAATGGGGAAACCCACCACTTTATGTGGTACTTTAAACTGAATACATAGGTTTAAAGAGACAACCTGGAGAACTGAAACATCTAAGTAACCAGAGGAAAAGAAATCAATTGAGATTCCGTTAGTAGTGGCGAGCGAACGCGGACTAGGCCAGTAGTTTTGTTAAAAAAATTTGAATAGTTTGGAAATGCTAACCACAGAGGGTGATAGTCCCGTATAAGTAATGTTTAACAAAATTTTTGAGTAAAGCGGGACACGTGAAATCCTGCTCGAATATAGGGGGACCACCCTCTAAGCCTAAATACTCTTCAGTGACCGATAGTGAACTAGTACCGTGAGGGAAAGGTGAAAAGAACCCCTATTAGGGGAGTGAAATAGAACCTGAAACCGCATGCCTACAATCAGTCGAAGCTCTTTTTAGAGTGACGGCGTACCTTTTGTATAATGGGTCAGTGACTTAATTTATTAAGCAAGCTTAAGCCATCTAGGTGTAGGCGTAGCGAAAGCAAGTCTTAATAGGGCGATTAGTTTAATGAATTAGACCCGAAAACGAATGAGCTTACCATGAGCAGGTTGAAAGCAAGGTAACACTTGCCGGAGGACCGAACCAGTTGACGTTGAAAAGTCTTTGGATGACTTGTGGTAAGGGGTGAAAGGCCAACCAAATTCGTAGATAGCTGGTTTTCCGCGAAAACTATTTAGGTAGTGCGTTGAATAAATAGATGTTTAGAGGTAGAGCACTAAATGGGCTAGGGGGAAGAGATTCTTACCAAACCTAATAAAACTCCGAATGCTAAACATTGTTCTTCAGCAGACAGACTGTGGGTGCTAAGGTCCATGGTCGAGAGGGAAAGAGCCCAGACCACCAGATAAGGTCCCCAAATTATGATTAAGTGTGAAAGGATGTGGAAATTCCTTAACAGCCGGGAGGTTGGCTTAGAAGCAGCCATCCTTTAAAGATAGCGTAACAGCTCACCGGTCTAATAGAGTTTCTGCGCCGAAGATGTAACGGGGCTAAAATCATATACCGAATCTGTGGATTTGTAATTTTTTCGAAAATTGCAACTGGTAGCGGAACGTTCTGTAAGCCTGTGAAGGGATACCCGTGAGGGATCCTGGAGGTATCAGAAGTGCGAATGCTGACATAAGTAACGATAAAAGAAGTGAAAAACTTCTTCGCCGAAAATCCAAGGGTTTCTGCGCAAGGTTAATCCGCGCAGAGTTAGTCGGCACCTAAGGCGAGGGCGAAAGCCGTAGTCGATGGAAATAAGGTTAATATTCCTTAACCAGATGGTAGTGACGAATCTTGTAAGTTGTAAGTTCTTAATGGATTGAACTTGCCGCGAAAAGGTTCCAAGAAATAGCTCCATCATTAGACCGTACCCTAAACCGACACAGGTGGATTAATAGAGTATATTTAGGCGCTTGAGAGAATGATGTTGAAGGAACTCGGCAAAATGCTTCCGTAACTTCGGAATAAGGAAGACCTTTATTTAGGCAACTATTTAAAGGTGGCACAAGCCAGGGAGAAGCGACTGTTTATCAAAAACACAGGGCTCTGCTAACACGTAAGTGGATGTATAGGGTCTGACGCCTGCCCGGTGCTGGAAGGTTAATGCGATGGGTGCAAGCTCATTTCTGAAGCCCCAGTAAACGGCGGCCGTAACTATAACGGTCCTAAGGTAGCGAAATTCCTTGTCGGGTAAGTTCCGACCTGCATGAATGGCGTAACGATTTCTCCGCTGTCTCCAACATCAACTCAGTGAAATTGAATTCTCCGTGAAGATGCGGAGTTCGCGTAGTTAGACGGAAAGACCCCGTGCACCTTTACTGCAACTTTACATTGGTGTTAGGAAAAACATATTTAGCATAGGAGGGAGACATTGAAGCGAAGGCGTCAGCTTTTGTGGAGTCACCAGTGAAATACCTCTTTTGTTTTTCTTGATATCTAACTGATTGCCGTTATCCGGCATCAAGACATTGTATGGTGGGTAGTTTGACTGGGGCGGTCGCCTCCCAAATAGTAACGGAGGCGTGCGAAGGTAAGCTCAGAACGGTCAGAAATCGTTCGTAGAGTGCAATGGCATAAGCTTGCCTGACTGTGAGACTGACAAGTCGAGCAGAGACGAAAGTCGGTCATAGTGATCCGGTGGTTCTGAGTGGAAGGGCCATCGCTCAACGGATAAAAGGTACGCCGGGGATAACAGGCTGATACTGCCCAAGAGCTCATATCGACGGCAGTGTTTGGCACCTCGATGTCGGCTCATCACATCCTGGGGCTGGAGCAGGTCCCAAGGGTTTGGCTGTTCGCCAATTAAAGTGGTACGTGAGCTGGGTTCAGAACGTCGTGAGACAGTTCGGTCCCTATCTGCTATGCGTGTAGAAGAATTGAGAGGAGTTGACCCTAGTACGAGAGGACCGGGTTGAACATACCACTGGTGGACCGGTTGTAGCGCCAGCTGCAGTGCCGGGTAGCTAAGTATGGAAGAGATAACTGCTGAAAGCATCTAAGCGGGAAACTCACCTCAAAACTAGTTCTTCCTATAGAGCCGTGGTAGACCACCACGTTGATAGGCTGGATGTGGAAGCGCAGTAATGCGTGCAGCTGACCAGTACTAATAGCTCAATTGGCTTGATTTATGCACTGAAAAAAATTTTTGTAAGTATTTTTATTGATAAGTAATAAACGACAAGTCCCTCATATACCTTTGGGTTTTTTACGTTTTTAATTTGATCAAATTTAATTTGATTACACCTTCAATTATTCCAGAAAACACAAACGTTGAAATCAAACTATAAGTAAAAAAAGGTATTGCTAGAGTATAACACATTATTAAACCACTTAATGTGTATCCATATGATCCCATGGACCAAACACCAAAATTAGTCATAATAAAGAAAATTAATGCACCTATAAGGGCCCCTAAAACTCTAGTATATGTGTTTGATAAAAAAAACTTTGAGCAAAATCCTATTAAAATTACACTTCCCCATGTAAAAAGTGTTAAGGAATGAAAACCAATAAAAATATCTGTTATGAGAAAACTTCCTACTAATGCTGGCAGGTATCTAATTCCTAATATTGCTGGCACATAAAAACTTAAAGCTAATAAACTTGTAAAGTTTGGCGGATGAGGAATAAACCTACTAGCAGCCAAAGCAATAAAAATTCCAATAGAGATTTTTAAATATTCCATTTCATTATTTTAATTAATTAGATAATTTTACTCATTTTATATCAATATTAAGACTTATAATCCACTACACAAATGAAGAATTAATAAGCTCTTCTTAAACCAAAATTTACCATTCTCCCATCTTGAGAGTAAGTTGCTGGTTTTTCATATCTTTCATTTAATAGATTGGTAATATTTAAAGATAAAATATTACCAAACCAATTTTTTCTTATTGTTAAATCGACCAGATCTACACTTTTTACAAATGCATTTGTTGATCCTGTCCAGTCAATATGGTCACCTATAAATCTATGACTTAGATTTAAATCAAATGTACCGTAATCAGTAAGATTAAATTTTTTTGCATAATCTACTCCATAAGATAAATCTGGTCTTCTTGAATTTGGGCCACCTGTAGCAGTTCTACTTTTTGCAAAGTGAGAAATAAAACTAAGTTTTTGATTTTTACCTAAAAAAGTTAATTCACTTTCTAGCCCTTCTTGAGTAGTATCTGGAATCTTGTTTTCATACCCACTCCAGTCCGATTTAATTTTAATTCTATCCTTCATTCTAGTTCTATAAGCGGTCGAACCAAATTTTATATTTTCTGAAAAACTATACTCACCAATAATTTCGTTAGTTTCACTAGTTTCTGGTTTAATATTTCTTATGCCATTATTACCATAAAATTCATACAGACTTGCATTTTTTAAACCAGTTGAGTGATTTGCTCCTAATTTAAGTTGGCCTAAAATTTGTGTAAAATTTATTTTGTAAGTTCTATTACCACCAGTTTCTTTATGATCATCATTTCTACCATGAAATGATAAAATTTGATTTTCATTAAATTTATATCCTGCATTTGCAAAAATACCAAGATTACTTAGATGTCCTCCCATATGTGATGCAAATGTTTTAGTAAGGTAATGACCCCAATCGTATTTATATTCAC
>CACKXH010000020.1 GCA_902604005.1 uncultured Pelagibacteraceae bacterium | reverse complement strand
AAAATTGAAGACCTCGGTGATATTAATGAAGTAAAGTTAGTCCCTAAATTTCAGAGAAATACTGGTTTTTTTGAGAAATTCTTTAATTTATTTAATAAATGAGCCGAATATAGCGAAGTAGTTATTGGTAATATTTCTTGAATTTAGAATGATTTAATACAGTTGTAAAAGCTTCTGTGTCATTTTTAAAACAAAAAACAATTAAACAAAATATAAAAATAAGTGGTGTAGGCTTACACACTGGCAATATTGTAAACTTGACTATTAAGCCAGCTAAACCTAACTCTGGTATTGTTTTTATAAGGTCAGATTTAATTTCTAACAACGTAATCTACCCTCATGTAAATAATGTAACTAGTGCAATGCTTTGTACTACAATTTCAAACGAATATGGGGTAAAAGTTTCAACTATTGAACATTTAATGGGTGCATTGTTTGGTTTAGGTATTGATAATGCAATTATTGAAATCGATAATGAGGAAGTCCCAATTTTAGATGGGTCTGCAAAAGAATTTGTTAAAGAAATACTAATTTCAGGAATTGATATAAGTAATGAACCGATTAAAGTAATAAGAATTAATAAAGCGGTAGTATTTAGGGATGGTAAAAAGTTTATCTCAATAAAGCCATCTAAAATTAATCTAGAAATAGACTTTCAACTTAAGTATGACAATCCTCTAATAGGAAATCAAAGAAATGTTCTAAGAGTGTATGAAGATAGTTTAGATAGTGTTTTTAATTCAAGAACTTTTTGTTTATACGAGGATATAGAAAAATTGAAATCCAAAGGTTTTGCTAAAGGTGGATCTTTAAACAACGCTATAGTAGTCAAAAATGATAAAGTGTTAAATGAAAGCGGCTTAAGATATAAAAAAGAATTTGTAAATCATAAAATTCTAGATTGTATGGGAGATCTTTTTTTAACAGGATATAAAATTATTGGTAAAATTGAATGTTCTCAAGGAGGACATAAGCTTACAAACGATTTATTGCGAAAACTTTTACAAAATAAAGAAAATTACTCCATTATAGAAATAAACGAAAAAAATATTCCACATACTTTAATAAATAGACAGAATCTTAAGTCTATAGCATAAAAGTTTTTCTGTTTAAAAAATAATCTGATATTAATAAATAATGAAATTTACTAAAAGATTTTTATTGATTTTATTAATTTGTTTTTTACAAATATCATGTTCAAAAGAAGAAAAAGTTACAGTTTTAAAAGAACAAAATTTACAATCCCAAATGATGGAACTTTATTATGAAGGTTATGAAGCTTTCCTTCAAAGAGATACATTATATGCTGCTAAAAAATTTAATGAAGCAGAACTAATTTTTCCTCAATCAGATTGGGCACCAATCTCGGCATTAATGACAGCATACGTATATTATGCAGATGATTATTACCCTGATGCAATTTACCATTTAGAAAGATATTTAAAAGTTTACCCAAACCATCCAGATAAAGATTATGCTCACTATCTTTTAGCTATGTGTTATTATGAAAACATAGTAGATGAAAAACGGGATCTAGGACCACTTTTGAATGCTAAAAAAGAATTTGAGTATTTGGTAAAAAATCATCCAGGTACTGAATTTGCATCTGATGCAAAATTTAAATTGGATTTAATTCAAGATAGATTGGCTGGTAAAGAAATGTATATAGCAAGGCATTACGTAAAATCAAAAAAATGGATACCAGCCATAAACAGATTTAAAATTATTTTAGAAAAATACGAGACAAGTGTATATGTTGAAGAAGCAATACATAGATTAGCTGAAATACATTATATAATTGGTCTGGAAGATGAAGCAAAAAAATATGCAAGTTTGCTAGGATATAATTATGGTTCTAGCAAATGGTATAAAGCATCTTATAAATTATTTAATAAAGATTATGAGCTAAATGAAAAACAAATATTTTCTACAAAAAAAAAGGACAAAAAATCATTATTTAAAAATTTCAAAAAAAGATTTAAAAATCTTTTTAAATAGATGGATGAAAAGTAAATATCTGAAATTGAAAGATATAATAGAGCTTATTATGACAACAGTTCTCCAATTATCTCTGACTCTGAGTATGATTTTAAAAAAAAAATAATCATTGACTTAGAAAATAAATATAAATTTTTAAAAAATAAATTTACAAACTCTAACAATGTTGGATTTAAACCATCAAAAAATTTTAAAAAAAAAAGTCACAAAGTACCAATGTTATCTCTAGCAAATGCTTTTGATGAGAAAGATTTAGTTAATTTTGAAAAAAAAATAAACAATTTTTTAAATATTAATGATGAACACCATATTGAATATAGTGTTGAACCAAAGATAGATGGAATTTCTGCATCTTTAATATACGAAAAAGGCAAATTTGTAACTGGATTATCCAGAGGGGATGGTAAGGAAGGTGAAGATATAACTTTAAATTTAAAAACTATAAATGATATTCCTAAAACGATAAAAGATAAGGATTTTCCAGATACCATAGATATTAGAGGTGAGGTTTATATAAATAATTTTGATTTTGAAAAATTAAAAGATAAATTTGCTAATCCACGAAATGCTGCCTCGGGATCACTCAGACAAAAAAATCCAGAAGATACAAAAAAAATTCCTCTAAGATTTATTGCTTATTCTTTTGGGCATCAGAAAGGATTGAAATTAGAAACTCAAACTGATTTTTTAGAGAAGTTACATATGTGGGGCTTTAAAACAAATCCACTTAATAAGAAATTAATTGGAGTAAATAATCTTATAAAAAATTATGATAAGATTGAAAAAAAAAGAGCTGATTTAGAATTTGATATAGATGGAATAGTTTATAAAATTAATAATTTTCAACTACAAAAAAGATTAGGAAATGTTGCTAATGCACCGAGATGGGCTATTGCTCATAAATTTTCTGCAAATAAAGCTATATCTGAAATAAAGGATATTGAAATTCAAATTGGAAGGACTGGGGCTTTAACTCCTGTCGCAAAAATTAAACCGATTAATATTGGCGGAGTGTTAGTATCTAATGCAACCTTACACAATGAAGATGAAATTTTAAGAAAAGATATAAGAGTTGGTGATATAGTTACTGTTGAAAGGGCTGGGGATGTTATACCTCATGTTCTTTCAGTTGATGTTTCAAAAAGAAAAAATAAATCTAAAAAATTTACTTTCCCTAAAAAATGCCCTTGTGGCTATGAAACAATTAAAGAATTTAATAAAGTCACTAAAAAATTTGATGCTGTAAGAAGATGTCCAGATAGAGGCTTTGAATGTGATAGAATTGCAAAAGAAAAATTAAAACATTTTGTATCAAAAGAAGCATTTAATATTGATGGGTTTGGAAAAAAAATCGTAGAAAATTTTTGGAAATTAAATTTAATCAAACTTCCACAAGATATTTTTAAATTAGATTATGATAAAATTCAAAAATTAGATGGTTGGGGCAAGTTGTCAGCAGAAAATTTAAGATATTCTGTTGATGAAAAAAGGCAAATATCCTTAGAAAGATTCATTTATTCTTTGGGAATACGACATATTGGATTAGAAAATGCAAAATTATTATCAAGATATTTTGGTTCTTTTTTAAAATTTAAAACTTTATCGAAAAAAAATAATTACAACGATCTATTAAATATTGATGGAATTGGAGAAACTCAGATTATTTCTATTAAAAATTTTTTTTCAAAAAACATAAATTTAACTATTTTAAATGAATTAGATAAGCTTTTAGATATTCAAAATGTAAAAGTTATCAATAATAATGGGGTCTTAAGAGACAAATCTTTTTTAGTTACAGGAAAACTAAATAATATCAGTAGAGCAGAAGTGAAATCATTAATTGAAGAAAATTCTGGGACTACTGTAAGTAGTGTCTCTAAAAAATTAGATTATTTAATTACTGGTGAAAAACCAACTAAAAGAAAAGTAGAAAGTGCTAAAGCACTCAATGTTAAAATTATAAATCAGGATGAATTTTTAAAAATGTTAAATAAAACTAGCTAGCCACTTTTTTTCATTTAAATTTAAATATTTTGAAATTTTAGAATAAACATTTAAATGATATTTAAATAAATAATTTTTCTCATACTTATTTAAAATATTAAAATCTATTAAATCTTTATCTATTGGAGCAAGAGTTAAATTTTCAAAATGTAAATCTTTATTGATTTTTTTTACATAAATTAAATTTTCAATTCTTATTCCAAAATTATCTTTCTTATAATATCCTGGCTCATTACTTACGATCATTCCTTCTTCTATTCTGAGATTATTATTTTTTGTAATCGCCTGGGGTCCTTCATGGACATTAGAAAAAAAACCTACACCATGTCCAGTTCCATGAGCGTAATCAAGACCATCCTTTTTAAGATATTTTCTTGCTCTAAAGTCAATTTCCTTTCCAGTTCGGTGTTTTTTTAAATTTGTAGTGGCTACTGCTATATGACCCTTTAAAACTTTAGTGAAAATATTTTTAATTTTATTTCTTGGCTTAGCAAAACATATAGTCCTTGTCACATCGGTGGTTCCATATTTATATTGACCACCTGAATCACATAGAAAAATATCTTTCTTATTTATTTTTTTATTACTTTTTTTTGTAACTATATAATGAGGTAAAGCTGCATTCGCTCCAGTGCCAGATATTGTATGAAAACTTGGTCTTAAATAATTCTTATTTAAATTTCTAAATTTCTCTAATTTTGTCTTAGCCTCAATTTCAGTTATAATTTTTTTGTTTTTTTCTTTCATCCAATAAATAAATTTTGTTAGAGCAACTCCATCATGTATATGAGTAGCAATCATATTTTTAATTTCAGAGGGATTTTTAATAGATTTTAGTTTATAACAAGGGTCAACAATATTTTTGATTTTAAATTTAGTACTAATTATAGATTTATTTAAAATTGAACATGTATTCTCATCTATTAAAAATTTATCTCCATTTAATTTAGTTATCAAATTTTCAAAATTTTTTGGTTCAATTACTTGTTTCATACTTAATTTATTTTCTTTGATTATTTTATTAGCTTTAATTTTTTCAGTGATAAGAAAAATTTTTCCCTTTTTCCCAACTATACATCTGCAATTTGGTATTGGACTATTTGGATTATCCCAACCTCTAATATTTAATATCCAAGCAACATTTTCAGGTGCACTTATAAATAGATAGTCTGATTTATTACTTTCTAATACTGATCTTATTTTTTTAATTTTTGAAATATGACTTTCACCTACAATTTCATTATTTATGGAAAAAATTTTATTAATCTTTTTTTTCTTCTTTAAATAAATTTTATCAATTAAATTTTCTTTTATTGACCTGATTTTTACAGATTTATTTATAAAAGGTTTTAAATGTTTCTCAGTAAATATACTTGGATCAATCCCAAGCGTTAAATTTTTCAATATTTTTTTTGGTAGATATTTATGAATTTCAACTATTGTAAAGTTTTTTCCTGACTGTTGTTTAGCCTGGACAGTATATCTTCCATCTACAAATAAGTAGTTTTTATTTATTAATATAACTGCTACACCAGCTGATCCAGTAAAATTTGAAATAGTTTTCAATCTATCTGTAAATGCATACTCAGAAAAAAATTCATCATTTTTTGGAACGATATAACCATCAATATCTAAATCTTTTATTTTTCTTTTTAAAATTTGGAGTTTATTTTTTATCATTTTAATCTTTTCTGGTATCTTAGCCAACCAGGGCTTCTAGTATCTTCATTCATTTCTGGATCTTGATTAAATTCAAAATCTTCAATTTCATTATTACCTTCATCAAAAAAAGAATTTTTTTCTAAATATTTTTCTGGTAATTCTTCAATAAATCTTGAGGCCATATTATCAATCCAATCCCCTTGGAAATATCTATTCATAGAAAAAGAAACACTGGCAATTTTTTTTGCACGGGTTATTCCTACATAAGCCAGTCTTCTCTCTTCTTCCAAACCATTTTGACCTTTTTCCTCAATTGATTTTTGATGAGGGAATAATCCTTCTTCCCAACCTGGTAAAAAAACTATATCAAATTCTAGTCCTTTAGATGCATGCATTGTCATCATATTTACTTTTTCTCCCTCCCAATTTTGATCAATTGAAGTTGCTAAAGAAACATGTTCTAAAAAACCCTCTAAATTATCAAATTCTTTCATCGCATTAATTAATTCTTTTATATTTTCTAATCTATTTTCATTCTCTAAATCTTTTTTATTTTTTAACATTGCAGAATAACCAGACTCATCTAATACAAATTGAAGAAGTTTGATATGAGTTACTTTTTTTACAAAAAAATCATATCTCCATTTATCTATTAGATTTAAAAAAGAACTTAAACCCACCTTAGTTTTTGGTTTTATCAAATTTAATTCAATTAAGTTTTTTGATGATTTTTCTAAACTTGTCTTATTTTTTTTTGCATATTCATAGATCTGTTTAATTGTAGTATCTCCAATTGATCTTTTTGGATTATTAACTACTCTTTCAAATGCAAGATCATCTTTTTCTTGAAAAATAATTCTAAGATAAGCAATACAGTCTTTAATTTCTGCTCGTTCATAAAATTTTGTTCCACCTATTATTCTATAAGGTATCCCAATCTTTAAAAATCTTTCCTCAAATTCACGTGTTTGAAATATAGCTCTAACTAAAATTGCAATGTTATTTAATGAATTTTTTTTTTTTAAGTTTTGTTCAATCTCATCAGATATACCTATTGCTTCATCTTTTCCATTTTTATAACAGTTGAGTTTTACCGGCTCTCCACTATCCTTAGTTGATTTGAGGGTTTTTCCAACTCTATTTTGATTATTTGATATTAAAGATGAAGCTACAGACAGAATATTTTGAGATGATCTGTAATTCTCTTCTAATCTTATAATCTTTGTATTTTTATAAATTTGATCAAAGTCTAGAAAGTTTTTTATTTCAGCACCTCGCCAACTATAAATTGATTGATCATCATCACCTACACAGCAAATATTTTGATTTTTTTCAGCAAGGAGATTTAGCCATCGACTCTGTATAAAATTAGTATCTTGATATTCATCTACTAAAATATATTTAAAATTTTTAGAATAAATTTCTTTTATATCTTTATTTGTTTCAAAAATTTTTACAGTATGTAAAATTAAATCCCCAAAATCACAAGAGTTAAGATCGATTAGTTTTTGTTGATAAATCTTATAAAGTGGCAATATAGTTTTTTCATAAATATCTTTTGCATTTATTGAAACCTCATTTGGGTATAGTCCTCTATTTTTCCACTTATCAATTATAGCTAAAATATATTTTGGAGCCAATTGCTTTGTATCTATATTTTCTGCTTTACAAATATTTTTAATTAATTTGGACTGATCATCAGCATCCACAATTGTAAAATTGGAATTTAATCCAGCCGCACTAGCATGTTTTCTTAAAAGTTTTGCACAGATTGAATGAAATGTTCCAAGCCAAGGTAATCCTGTAGCTTCTACTCCCAAAATTTTACTTACTCTAATTTGCATTTCGCGAGCTGCCTTATTGGTAAAAGTTACAGCTAAAATTTGATTGGGAAATGCCTTTTTTTCTCTAATTAAATTGGCAATTCTGGAGGTTAACACTTTAGTTTTGCCTGATCCTGCCCCTGCCACTACCAATAATGGCCCCTTAAAGTGAGTTACAGCTTTTTTTTGT
>CACKXH010000019.1 GCA_902604005.1 uncultured Pelagibacteraceae bacterium | reverse complement strand
TTTCTGGTGCTGGTTACCTAATTTGGGTAAGAACAGGCGGAAGTGGATTCTTAGGTATTACACAGTTAACGTTTGGTATCTTCGGTTCAGCAGTTAGTTTGGTATCTATGGTGGTTGTAAGTTTAATTACTTCAGAGCCAAATGCTGCTACGCAAAAAATGGTTGATGAGGTTCGTGTACCTTCTGGTAAATCGATCCTTGGCAAACAACACTAAATAATCTTTTTAAGGGGCGATTAATTTCGCCCCTTTTAATTTCTAATTTTTTCCAATATAAATTTTAAATGTCAGCTAATTTTCATCCTTTAGTATACATAATCGATTATATTTTAGGTGTAATTATGTGGACATTAATTGGAAGAGTTGCAATGAATATATTTCAAAAAGAAGACTCACAATTTTTCTTTATGAAAGTATTTGTTAAATTTACAAACCCATTGATAGTTTTATTTAAACCAATTACTCCATCTTTTATAATTGGCCCGCTGGTGCCATTATATGTTGCTTGGTTTTTTTTTATGATTAGATTCTACTTAATGCCGTTGGTTTTGGGTTATTCTGTTATGGGCATGCTGTCTTTTCCTTTGGAAAGTGAAATTTCGAGACAAATTTACCAATTTTTTAATTCAATTAAATTTTAAAAATTGATACTAGTAAGTCTAGTTATCAATGAAAAAAATACAAATATCACCTTCAATCCTTTCTGCAGACTTTAGTCAATTAGGCAATGAGATAAAAAAGCTAGAAGAGGGAGGAGCTGATATGATTCATGTTGATGTCATGGACGGACACTATGTTCCTAACTTAACTATTGGTCCACCTGTAATTAAATCTTTGAGAAGTCATACTTCTTTAAAATTTGATGTTCATTTAATGATATCACCAGTCCACAAATATATTCAATCTTATGCAGATGCTGGAGCCGACATAATTACTATTCATCCAGAGGCCACTGATAATTTACAAAACTCTATTAAAAAGATAAAAAAATTAAAAAAAAAATTAGGTATATCACTTAATCCTGAGACAAAAACTGACATTATAAAGAAATTTTTAGATCAAATAGATTTAGTTTTAATAATGAGTGTAAATCCTGGATTTGGTGGACAAAAATTTATGCCAGAGGTTTTAGATAAAGTTAAAGAATTAAAAGATCTTCGCGATAAACAAAAACTTAATTTTGATATTGAAATAGATGGTGGAATAAACTTTGAAAATTCAAAATTAGCTATTAAAGCTGGAGCAAATATTTTAGTTTCTGGAACTACAATTTTCAAAAGCAATAATGGAGATATCAAAAAAAACATAGATTTATTAAAATCAATTTAGACTAATTTTTTTTAAAAAATCTTTTTCTTTTATGTTTGAAGTACTTAGAAAGATTTATCTTAATTCTATTTTATACGATAAAAGAATATCTAAGACATTTGAAGGTAGTTTAGAATACAAACCAAGTGCATATTTATTATCATCAATTACTAAAATTAAAAATAAAAAATTTAATATTAATGATTTTACTTTTGAAGATGTTTGGACAAACAAAAAATTAAGTCAAAAACAATTTAAAAGACTTAATAATTTTTTTTGGATTTTAAGTCTAGATCTGAAATCATCTCGTTCTGCTGTACAATCAATTATTTCTAATTGGATAAAAATTAACGAAAAGTTTAATGATAAAAGTTGGGACTTCGACACTACCTCAAAACGTATAATATCTTGGTTATCAAACTCTAAGTTAACTTATAATGATTGTAATGATGATTATAAAACTAAATTTAATTATATGATTCAAAAACAAGCTTTGCATTTAATTAATCATATCGAAAATTCAAAGACATATAATGATAAATTAATAGGTGTAACTGCAATAATTTTAGTTGGGTTATCTTTTAAAAATGAAAAAGCCTTCACTTTAAAAGGTTTAGAAATACTTAAAAAAGTACTAAAAAACTCATTAGATAATTTAGGCTTTCCCAAATCTAGAAGTATAAAACAATCGTTATTTTATCTAAAATATTTAATTTTAATTAGGGAATGGTTTAAGGAATCTCATTCATTAATTCCAGAATTTATAGATGAAAACATATTTTATCTTGGTCAGTCTTATGCTTTTTTTTGGAAAAATACACAGTTGAATATTCTATTTAATGGAAATAATATTTCAAATAATACTGAATTTGATCATTATATTAAGAGACTTGGTTATACTTTTAAAAATCTAAATTATGAGTTTTCTGATTATATTATTTTAAGTAATAAAAAAATTAATTTAATTATGGATGCTGGTTCTTCTCCACCAAAGAAAATTTCAAGTGAATATCAAGCTGGTGCTCTATCCTTTGAATTTGCTTCTAATGGAAAAAAAATATTTACCAACTCAGGTTATTATAGTGATGAAAATATTAAACTAAACGAATTATCGAAATCTTCGGCTGTACACAACGTTTTAATTATTGATGACTGCTCTTCATGTAAATTTCATAAAAATTCTGATAACAAATTTCATTTAAAAACCGGCTTAAAGGTGATTAAAAAAAAAATTACTTATGAAAAAAACTATTGGAAAATAAATGCAAGTCATGACGGTTATTTAAAAAAATATAATTTGATTTATGAAAGAGATTTAGAATTTTATCATGATAGTAATAAATTAATAGGAACTGAAAAAATTCAAGGAAAGAAAGTACTTCCAAATCTTAAATTTGAAATTCGATTTCATTTAGATCCAAATACAAAAGTAATGAAAACTCAAGACAATAAGTCAATTATGATTGAACTTGAAAATGAAGGGTGGAAATTCAAATGTGACAATTATAAAATTAATATTGATAATGGCTTGTATTTCGGTAAAAAAAATTCTTATACAGAAAATCGAAATATTTTTGTTTCTGGAATTATTAATTCTCGAAATAATGATATCAAATGGGAACTAACAAAAATATAATGAGAAAAATTCAAAGAGCGCTCATTTCTGTCTCGGACAAATCTGACTTGAAAGAGCTTTTAAGGGTACTCAAAAAATATGATATTGAGATAATAAGTTCAGGAGGAACTTTTAAAAAAATTAAAAAATTAAGATATAAATGTATTGAAGTTTCAAATTTTACAAATTCACCAGAGATACTAGGTGGTAGAGTCAAAACACTACATCCAAAAATTCATTCAGGAATTTTGAATAAAAGAAAAAATAAAAAACATCAAAATGAAATTAAAAAAAATAATTTTAAAAATATTGATCTTGTAATTGTAAATTTTTACCCGTTTGAAAACACTTTAAAAAAAACATCTAATCATAAAAAAATTGTCGAAAATATAGATATTGGTGGTCCTGCGATGGTAAGAGCAGCTGCAAAAAATTATAATGATGTAACTGTAATTACATCTAAACACCAATACAAGGAATTGATAAATCAATTAGAGACGAATAAAGGTCAGACAACAAATAAATTTAGGGAAAAAATGTCAAAGATAGCTTTTAATGAAACAGCATATTATGACTCATTAATTTCAAATTATTTTAATAGATTTTCAAAAGATTTTTTTCCAAAAAGAAAAACTTTTCATGTAAATTTAGTTGAAAAACTTCGATATGGAGAAAATCCCCATCAAGAAAGTGCTATTTATTCAAAAGATTTCTCATTAAATTTAAATCAATTACATGGAAAACAACTTAGTTATAATAATTTTAATGATATCTTTGCAGCTTTAACAATTTCGAAATCTTTACCAAATAATAAAGGTGTTGTAATTGTTAAACATGCAAATCCTTGTGGCGTTTCAATTATTAAAGATAAATTAAAGTGTTACAAATCAGCTCTATCTTGCGATCCCATAAGTGCCTTTGGTGGAATTGTTTCATGTAACTTTAAAATCTCCTCAAAGCTTGCATTGGAATTAAATGAAATATTTTTAGAAGTCATAATTGCAAATGGATTTGAAAGTAATGCATTAAGAATTCTTAAAAAGAAAAAAAATATTAGACTTATTGATGCAAGTCTTTTTTCTTTAAATGAAGACCTTAAACTTAACTCTATTAATAATGTTTACTTAGCTCAAAATGAAGACAAAATTCAATTCAATATCAAAAACTTTAAAGTTGTATCAAAAATTAAACCCAATAAAAAACAAATGAAAGAATTAATTTTTGCATTTAATATTTGCCGGTATGTTAAATCTAATGCAATTGTTTTGGCTCATAAAAATACCACTGTGGGCATAGGTTCAGGTCAACCAAGTAGACTTGATAGCTGCCAAATTGCAATTGATAAAATGAAAAAATTTATAAATCCAACTGATGATATTGTTGCTGCTTCGGATGCTTTTTTTCCTTTTGTCGACGGTATTGAAAAGTTAGTACAATCAGGGGTCTCAGCTATAATTCAACCTGCTGGCTCTATAAGAGATAAAGAAATTATAAAGTTTGCCAATGAGACTGGAACCATCTTGGTATTTTCAAAAACTAGACACTTTAGACATTAGTTAATAAATCGATTTTTGCAGCTAATATAAAGTCATTTTCTGAAAGCCCTTCAATAGCATGTGTTGTTATTGAAATTTTGGCATAACCCCACCCAAAGTTAATATCAGGATGATGTCCCTCTTTTTCTGATATTTTTCCAACTTCATTTATAAATTTTTGACTCTCTAAAAAATTTTTAAACTTAAAATTTTTTTCTAAAAAAAAAATTTCCTTTTCATTCTTAATAACATCCCACCCATCAACTTTTTTTTGATATTTATGTATTTCAGATTTATCAAAAGGAGCTACACCACCTTCACATGGAACACATTTTTTGTCTGTCAAATCATTCATATTTTTGGAGCGGGCAAAGGGGGTCGAACCCTCGACCTTCTCGTTGGCAACGAGACGCTCTACCACTGAGCTATGCCCGCTTGTTCTATTAATGTTGAAAGTATTAGCTTTTTGAAAATTAAGCAATAGTACTTTTTGTGAAATTTAAACTGAACTGTGCCGAGAGTGTGCCGAGATTTTTAGTCTGATTTCAAGCCGTCTTCATCACGATTTTTAATTTTTTCTCCAGTTTTATATTTGTAATCGTGCTTTTCTCCTAAACCAACTTGCTTCTTTATTGTTGAAATTTGTATTTCTAACTCTTTTATTTCTTTAGATATTTTATTTTTTTCTGTTTCAGTTACTTTTCCATCTTTTATAGCACTACTTACAGTTTCAGACACATCACCAAGCTCTTCAAGAATTTTTGTTACAGTTTGACGGATTTCATCTGGTTTATAATTTGAAGAGATACCAGTGGCTTTATCTAGAATAGTCTTATAGCTTTCAAGTAAAGGTGTTCCAAAACCATTTTTTCTACAATAAATATCTAAATCAACAGCATCTTTTAGATCTATATGTCTGCCTGGATGCTCAGGATTACTCTTCTTTAAGAACGTATCTTTTCCTTTTCCTGTCGCATCTTTAAGCCCTTTATCCCCTATTTTTTCAATAATATCTTTAATGCTATCTTCAATCGAATACGGATTTCTTTTGATATAACGTTTTTCCTTCATTTTTATACTCTAATTAGTTTTTTCTTGTCCGTAAAGATTCAATTTAAACGACGGGTTTAGTTTCTTTGGTTGAATTAAGGTTATCTCATGAACAAAAAACTAAACAGAAAGGAAAAAAACATGAAACAAGGCTCTGATCGAACTACAACGAATAACATCAACAATTCTCTCCGATTTGGTTATGTTGGCTTCGGTCAGAGTTTTAAAAAATCCTTATTAGTATTTATTGGTTTCTCTCTCCTAGCTTCCTGTGCGTATAACCCCGTTGTTGATACCGCAGGAAGATCAGGAACATTCAATGAAAATAAAGCACATGAAATTACTAACGATATTCAACATTGCAAAAAGCTCGCAAAAAATAATACGTCATTTTTAAGTAATATTATTTATTGGATTGGCAGCGTTGAAGCAGATACGGAATATCAAGCATTGTATAGAAAATGTTTAATTAATAGGGGGCATAGTGTACTCAACTAATAATTACAGTATTAAAAAAGAATTAGTATTTTTCCCTTTAAATAAGCTAGATCAAGCAAGTATATCTCTGAATAATAACAGACTAACTTCTATTAAAAAGAAATGTGGATATTGTGATTCTGAAACTTGCTATGACTGTAGTCAGTGTGATGCAGGTATATCTGAAACATATATAACGGTACCTAATATATTATTTAAGAAATTACCTTTAATTGAAAAACAAATTTTAGATAATTTAGAACTTTTAAATTTGAAAGATGATAAATCTTTTAAAAATAAAGAGGATGCAATTAAATATATTCAAAAAACTTTACGTAATAAAAAATTTAGCAATTGTGAATTTGCAAGATTAATCCAATTAAATCAAAAAATGGGTAATTTTAATGAGATAAGTTATTACATTTCTAAATCTCTTAATTTTTTTGATAGTAAACTCATATTCTTATTGAAACTTTATGAATATATTGTTTTTTTAGCAAAAGGAGAATTAAGGCCATATAATTTATTCTATTATAAATATTATAAAAAATATGAATATTTAATAAAAGATTTTGAATTAAATTTACTTATTACTAAAAAAGAATTTGATGAACTTTATCAGGATGTGCCAAATGACGTTGGATCGTTATTAAATTATTATTCACCAAAAAAAGAATACCCAAGAGCGTCTTTAACTAACAAAAACTATGAATGTGATATAAATTTTGAGGTTGCATCTAAATGTAGGCAAGAGGATATAAATATATATTTTATCAATAAAGCTAGTAGAAAAATAAGAGATCAGATCAGATCAGAATTTGGTTTAAAAAAACCACCAAAGCAGACTCAAGCAAAGTTACCGAAAATTGAGTTGGAACTTAAATTAATAAATTGTGATGAAAGGAGGTAGAAATAATGGATAAATCAAAAAACATAACATCTGATCAAGAAGAGAAAGATGCTTATGAGAATTATGAGCCTGATTGGAAAGATCTTCAAGCTCACGAAGAAGCATTAGCCGAATGGAAGAAAAATAATCCAGATTGGAGTGATGAGGATGCAGCTTCTTATTATGCTCAAATACAAAGTGACATTAAAAGAGGAAAATAATTTCTTCGTATTGTGCCGACAGTGTGCCAGAAATAAGTTATAGCGATTAAAATTCTGGCATACTTAAAAAATAATCTAGATTATAAAACGTTGGCAACGAGACGCTCTACCACTGAGCTATGCCCGCATATTAATTAATTACAATAAAAATAACTGGTTTTGTTATATCAAGCAATATTAATTTATTTATTCTTTTAAGGTAAAACATATTGTTGTTAAGCTTTTATTTAAATATTTGTAGATAATGAAAAGATAGATTACTATATCAAATGTTAAAAAATGATTTGCCAAATAAAATTCCTATATTCCCACTTAGTAACTTCATAATTTTTCCAAAAACAGCGGTACCGCTAAATATTTTTGAACCAAGATATATTGATATGATTAATGATAGTATGAAAACTAACAAACTGATTGGAATGATTCAGCCAAAAATTTCAAAAGATAAAAATGATAATTATATCCCACAATTGCATCAAATTGGTTGTATGGGTAAAATAACAACCTTTAAAGAAACTGAGGACTCTAGATACTTGATTGAATTAAAAGGATTAATAAGATTTAAAATTGTGAAAGAAATTATTTCAAATAAAAAATATCGAGAGTGTGAAGTTAATTTTGAGAACTATTATGAAGATCTAGAAAATAAAAAAGAAAATATTAAATTTTCTGATTTGGAATTAATTTTTAAAAATTTAAAATCTCTTTTTGAACGAAGAGGTTTTGTAATTAATTGGAAAGCTCTAGAAAAACAAAG
>CACKXH010000018.1 GCA_902604005.1 uncultured Pelagibacteraceae bacterium | reverse complement strand
GAAAGAATCTAGAATTGCAAAGAAAGAAATGGTTGAGGCAAATTTAAGATTGGTAATTTCTATAGCAAAAAAATATACCAATAGAGGTTTGCAATTTTTAGACCTTATTCAAGAGGGAAATATAGGTTTGATGAAAGCAGTAGATAAATTTGAATATAGAAGAGGATATAAATTTTCTACATATGCGACTTGGTGGATACGACAGGCTATAACAAGATCAATTGCAGACCAAGCAAGAACAATAAGAATACCGGTACACATGATTGAAACTATTAATAAAATTGTGAGGACCCAAAGATTAATATTAAGTGAATTTGGAAGAGAAGCAACACCTGAAGAATTATCTCAAAAACTTAGAATGCCATTGGATAAAGTAAGAAAAGTTTTAAAAATTTCTAAAGAACCTGTTTCTTTAGAGAAACCAGTTGGAGATGAAGAAGATAGTAGCTTGGGAGACTTTATTGAGGATACCAAAGCATTAGCACCGCTTGAGCAAGCAATAAAATCAAATTTAGGAGAGGCAACTACAAAAATTTTATCAACACTTACACCTAGAGAAGAAAGGGTCTTAAGAATGAGGTTTGGAGTTGGTATGAATACAGATCATACTCTAGAGGAAGTTGGTTTGCAATTTTCAGTAACAAGAGAACGTATAAGACAAATTGAGGCAAAAGCATTAAGAAAATTGAAACATCCGAGTAGATCTAAGCAATTAAAAAGTTTTTTAGAAAGCTAATTAAATAGTTCAAAAAAATTTAAAAAATTGTTTTATAAATTATCTGAATGTCAAATAAGTATATATCTAACTATTTTTTAGCAATTTTTTCTGCAATTCCTATTTCACTAATAGCAGGGCCTGCAGTTTCACTAATTAATATAATTCTTATTGATATTTCTTTTATTATATTGATCATTTATTTAAGAGATTTTTCTTTTTTAAAAAATAAGAATTTCAAATATTTATTAATATTATATTTATATCTTTTATTTAATTCTTTTATATCTTTAGATATTGAAATGGGATTCAATCGAAATTTTGGATTCATTAGAATAATTATTTTATTTTTAGCCTTTAATTATTTCTTTAAAGATAAATTTTTTTTAGATAAAACCCTTAAAATTTGGTTACTAATTATAAGTATATTTACTTTAGATATCTTTATTGAAAGTTATTTTGGAAAAAATCTTTTTGGGCATGGAGGTACATATGGAGACAGAATAGTAAGTTTCTTTAAAGATGAGCCAATTGCTGGGGGATACCTAAATGCATTTTGTTTAATTTTGATAGGTTATTTATTTACTTCTCACGGGTTATTGCACAAAAATAAGATTTTCTTATTATCACTCATTTTTTTAATTGCGGTAATATTAACTGGTGAAAGATCAAATAGCATCAAAACTTTAGGAGGTTTGTTCTTGTTTTATTTTATTTACTCTGAATTCAGTATAAAAAAAAAAATTATTTCACTAACTCTCGGTATAATTTTAATTTTTGGTTTAATAAATAGTTCAGAGTACTTGAAAGGTCGATTTGTGGATCAAATTAAATCTATTAAATCTAAATCAATAGACCAGGATTTAGTGAAATATTTCAAACTTTATAGGTCAGGATTTGAGGTTTTTAAAAACTACCCAATTTTTGGAGTTGGAAATAAGAATTATCGTATAGCTGCGTGCAAGAATTATCATGATCGATCAATTGAAGAAAAAAAATATTATTATTGTCAAACTCATCCACATCAGATTTATTTTGAATTACTATCTGAACATGGTTTAATTGGTTCATTTATTTTTTTATATTTAATCTATAAGCTAGTTTTTTCAAAAATTAGACATGTTATTTGTGAAAAAAATTATACTCAAATTGGTTCACTAATTTATATGTTATTAATTTTTTTACCTATTTTGCCAAGTGGTGCTTTTTTTAGTGACTTAATGATATCTTTATTTGGGATAAACCTTTCTATTTTTTACGCAGTTAGTTCAAAAATGAATATATTTATTGTAAATAGTAAAAGCAAAAGTTTAAAATAATTTAAGGGCCGTTAGCTCAAAGGTAGAGTACTGCATTGACATTGCAGGGGTAGTTGGATCGTTACCAACACGGCCCACCATTATTTATATATCTCTAATTGATAAGCTAATCAAAATGATATATTTATATATAAATTATGTGGGCCTGCAGCTCAGTTGGTTAGAGAAGTACACTCATAATTTCTTTTTCTTTAAAGAAACCAAATTCACATCAAATAAGAAAGCATTTGCAAGATTATTTGCCAAGCAATTTTGAAATTTTCCTTACCAACTATTTACCAACTATTTACCAACGAATGCAAATATAGTACGCTAAATTATGGTTACAAAAAAAGTCAGTAAAAATTTTTTCACTAAATTTTGGCATGGAGACTTATCTCTACCAATGTCCTATTGGGTTGTTGGTCTAGTTGGTGGAATAATTGTTGGTTTTCTAGTTTTGATTTTAGTTATTGCTACTGGAATGCCAGATGTAATGATGAATATTATACTTTTACCTTGGGCAATTTATGTATCAGTTGGTTGTTGGCGTTCATCTGAAAAATATAAAGGACCAAAATTTTGGTCTGGTCTGGTAAAAGTTTTAGTAATAATTGGTGTCATAAGTACAATAGCTCAAATTTTCTTAGGATTAAGTTATTAAATGAAGTTTAAAAAAATTTTAGTTGTTCCATTATTTTTTCTATTTCTTGTTGAAATATCTAGTGCAGATGAAAAAAAAATTAAGACAAGAAGTGGTCATAACAGTGAAAATTTAAAGCCTGTTCAAATTACAATTAGTCCTGATTTACTAGATATCGATAAAGCAATAGAGTTAAAATCTAAATATAAAATTGCTAAAGAATTTTCAATTACGACGGACCAAACTTTAAAAAAGAAAAAAAAAATTAAATATAGAGGTAGTGCAAAAAATATTTTTAAAAACTATGTGAACAGCGTGGTTTTTTTATATAACCCAACAGAGGGAAAAGAAAGTTTGGGTGCAGGTTTTTTAGTTGATAAATCAGGGGTAATTCTAACAAATTGGCATGTGACGAATGGAACAAAGGAAATTTTTGTTTGGCCATTGCCTGCAAGTGGTTCAGTGGAAACAGATGTATTATTTAAAGATATTGATCCTCATTTTGGAATGGTATTAGCTGAAAATAAAGTTCAAGATCTTGCTTTAATAAAAGTAAATAGTCTTCCTTCAAGTGTAAGATTAGTTGAACTTGGAAGTAACTCAGATATAGAAATTGGTGATACAGTTTACGCAATTGGTCATCCAAATGGATTACCTTGGAACTTTACTAATGGAATGGTTACCCAAATTAGAAAAGATAAAAAATGGGTTTATGATGATAAATCAGAGCACACTGCTACAGTTATTCAAACACAAACACCAATAAGTCCTGGGAATTCTGGAGGCCCTTTATTTTCTGAGAAAGGAAAAATTGTTGGGATTAATACTTGGGGAGCTGAAGGCCAAAATTTAAATTTTGCTGTAGCCGTTGATCACGCAAAAGAATTTATTAAACAAAATCCTAATATTAAAAATATAAATCCAGTAGACTCAATAATTAAAAAAGATTATCCAAATGCGAAAACTCAAGACTATAATAAGAACGGTGTTATAGATACTTGGTATGTTGATGAAGACAAAAATGGAAAAATTGATTTAGGCTTCATTGATGATAATGAAAATGGATTTGTCGAGGGAACATTGATAGACAAAGATGAAGACGGTGTTTGGGAAATATTAGTACTTGATACTGACGAAAATGGGAAAACTGACCAAGCTTTTTTAGATGAAAATGCTGACGGCAAACCAGATGTTTTGGCTCATGATACCAATGAAGATGGTGAGTGGGATAAAATTGAAAATCTCTCTTAAGATTTAGGAAAAAATAAAAATTCTCCACCGTTATGACCTGTGCCGTGTATCAAAGAATGTTCAGGTGTTTGATTTGCATTATTAATTACGTAATTTTGGACAGTTTGAAATAATTCAATTGATCTTATTACACTATTATTTTCTTTTAATGCTTTAATCAAAGGTTCCGCAAAAACTGAATTTTTTGAGTCTCCAATTCCATCAGCAACCTCCTCATTTCCGCCCGAGGTAATCACTAATCTAGTTTTTTTAACTTGTAATCTTTTAATTGAAGTTGCAGTAAGTTTTTCTACTGATTTATTTTCACCACTTCCCCTCATAAGTGAGCCAGAGAAACAACTATCAACAATTAACAAAATATGTTTAGCATCTGATGCTCCTATTAAATCTTTAATATTTAAATTACTGATCCATTTTGAGTCTTGTGTTGCTCCAGCGTCTGTTGGAAGCCAATAACCTCTTTTTTGTTTTTTCTCTAACTGCCCATGTCCTGCGTAAAAAATTAAAATATTATCCTGTTTATCTCTATTTTTAGTAAAATTAATGATTGCATCTAAAGTATCATCCGATTTTTTGTCAGTTAATAAAGTAGTTTCAAAACCATATTTTTCTCTTAAAACTTTTTCTAAATCTTGTGCATCATTTACAGCATTGTCTAAGTCTTCTAATTTATCATAATCATTATTACCAATTATTAATGCGTAATATTTTTCATCAGTGGTATGTTTAGCCAGTGTAGTTTTGCCTTCTGCCTCAGCACCATCTTCCCAAAGTCCCTCATAAATATCTCCATCTGCATAAACCATTTTACCTTTACCATGCATGTATCCATCTTCATATTGACCTGTGTATACATCACCATTTTCATATTTAGTAACTCCTTGACCATGCTCATAACCTTCTAAAAATTCACCTTTATAAGTGTCCCCATTTGAATAGACTATGACACCATTCCCTTCAAATTGGTTATATTTAAAATCACCCTCATAAATTGTTCCACTTGCATAGATATATTTTCCTTTTCCAGATCTATAACCGTCAACATAGTTTCCCTCATATTTATCTCCATCATTCCAGTTAAAAACACCTTCTCCTTCTTCCAATCCTTTTTTAAAACTACCAACGAATTTGTTACCATTGGCATATATATACTCACCCTTTCCCTCAAGAACCCCGTCATTAAAATAGCCATTATAAACATCACCATTAGCCCATTTAAAAATGCCTTTTCCTGTTCGCTGTCCATAAACCCATTCACCAGTATAAACATCACCATCGTCCCACGTATAAGTTCCTTTTCCATGCTCTAAAGTCTTATCTGTCTGACCAACATAATTCCCTTGACTGTAAGTCATTGTTGCTTTGCCAACCCCAACTCCTTTAACCCAATCTCCTTCGTATTTGGTACCTGTATCCCAAATTGTTGTTCCAAAACCATTTAGCTCATCTTCTAAAAATGTACCAAATTCTTTTGATCCATCGGCAAAATTTATTTCTCCTTCACCATTTAAATAACCTTTTTTATATTCACCAGACTTATTTGTTCCATTTTCCCAACTCTCAAAGCCTTGCCCATTTAACAGATCATCTTTAAATAAACCTTTTGCCTGATAACCATAATCACAAGTAATTTGTCCCTCCCCGTTTAGTCTGTGGTCAATAAAAATACCTTCATATCTGCAACCATCTTGTTCCCAATAACCTTTGCCATTTAAATAATCATTTTTTAATTCACCTCCAAAAGATCCAACCATTTCACCATGTTGATATATATCTTGTCTTCCAAAACCTTCTGCTTTGTTCATTACAAAACTTCCAACATAAACATCTCCCCAAGCTTCTTTTAGAATCCCTTGACCATGAAATGCACCATCTTTCCATTCACCTTTGTATTCAATTCTTGGAAATTTATATTCTCCGTAACAATCAGTCCATTTGGTGTAATCAGTTCCCTTACATTTAGGAAGAGATGTTTCAATTTTATATTTTTCTGGAATTTCAGTACTAGCTTTAAAACCTAATATAGAAATAAAAATAACAAGTAATAAGTACTTTAATACTTTTGAGTAATTATTTTGATAAGTTGATAGAAGAAATTTCATAATTATTATTTATTTTACATATATCTAAAGTAACATCAGTTCCTTGATCACTTTCAGATAATTTTAAAGGCTCATTAAATGCAACTTTTTTACAATTATTGCCATTGGCATTAAAGTTTTCAACTAATAAAAACTTAACTCTTTTACCATCATTATCTTCCAATGAGGTTTCAAACTCTTCATTAATTTCTAAGTTATCAATTGTTGAATTGATATCTTGGATAAATTGATCTTGGTTAAAATATCTGTATAAATTTGTTACTCTTGTTGACAAATCTTCATCTTCTTTAGGAATGCCTCTAAATTTTAGATCTTTTGGCGCATCAATTGACTGGTTTAAAGCTATAACTTCATTACCACTTTTTGCATTTTTTCCTGAAATAAAAGTATCTGCATAAAATCCAGCAACGAACATTAAACAACATGCTGCAGCTACTCCTGCATATTGAATTCTAAACAACCCAAAGAAATTAAAAGAACCAAATTCCTTAGTTACTGGTTTTTTCCATGTTTTGATTATATCTGCTTTTTCTTGAAGATTTTTAGGTAAAGGTTGTGATTTAATTTCATTACCTAATTTGAATAAAAGGTCACCAGTTTCTTGAAAGCTATTATATAATTCTTTTAATTTTGGATCAGCCTCTATTGCTTTTTTAACCTCTTCATGTTCTTCGACTGGAAGCGTTCCATCTGCATATTGCATTATTTTTGTTTCATCAATCATTAAGCAACCAATCCTTTTAATTCTTTTCGACAATTTGATAATCTACTTAAAACAGTTCCTAAGCTTTTAACTTGAGTTACTTCCTGCATTTCTTGCATGCTCATTCCTTCAGATGCTAACATCAAAATTTCCTGACACTTTTCACTCATAGTTTTGATAGCTGAAAGAACTTTTTTTGTCTCATCTTTTAAACCTATTCTTTCCGAAATTTCATTTTGTTTTTCATCAATTACCTGCAAATCATTTCCTTCATCATCAGTCATAGAAGTCATTTTTTGATTTTTTCTAATTTCATCAATAAACAGACCTTTCATTTTTAATACTGCAATTGCCTTAATGTTTGGGTGATCCATATATTTTTCTTTATTAGATATTAAATATTCCATAGCACCATTGACCAATTCGTAAGGGTCGCTTTTCCCTTTTACTATCCCTAGCGCTATCACTACTAAGCTCTTTACAAAATTCTCGTCCAATTTCTCTGTCATATTTAAAATCTTCTATTAGATCTAAAGTATCAAACTTAAAACAATTATAGTTCTTATTCAATTTCATTATATTCTCTTAATACTTGGTGAATTTCCACATCTATAAATTGGGTTTGTATAATTATTGATAAACTTTAACTCCGTATTAGAGTTACATAGAATACCGTTTGAGCTAATATTCCAAGAACCATAACCACTTCTTCCGCAGTTGATTTGAAATGTAGTTGAGTCATTACAAGTGTAACCTGGAATAAATGAGTTGGCATTAGCCCGACTAGCTACACCAATTACCTTTAAGATAATTAGAATAGCTATAATTATAAATTGAGGTTTCATTAAAAGTTTCCACCTTTAATTATTTTATTAGTATAAAAATTATAACCAGTTAACTCACTAGAAATTATGTTCCATTCTCTAGATTGAGATGTACTAGTTAAAACTGAAATTATTCCAATAATCAAAAATACTTTTTTCATTTAATTATTTAGAGTTAGAGTTAACTAATAAACTTCCAATTACACCAAATACGATTGGTGAAAATCTTGATGCTGAACCTAAAAATGGAGTTAAGTTATAACCTGCATAAGATGCTATAAAATCAATAGCTGCAAAGCCAATCATTAAACCACCTA
>CACKXH010000017.1 GCA_902604005.1 uncultured Pelagibacteraceae bacterium | reverse complement strand
CCCCTGAAAAGGGGCTTTTTGATTTAAAGACTTATTTAAGATTTAGTAATTGTAAGTACTTTTCCACTGTGTTGCTCCACCCATATATTTGTAGTCAGAGTATGGAGTATGCGTCCAGTAACCAGCATTAGCACTCGTTGCTAAAACTGAAAGTATTCCTATTACCATTGCTATCTTTTTCATTGTGTTTCCTTTTGTTAGTTGTTTGTTTGTGTTCATATTTAACTAACGTTTGAACTAAAATTTTATTCAAAAATAATTGAATTATTCCAGTAAATGCAGAAAATCACTTACCAACGGATTTACCAACGAATGCAATTACAAACAGAAACAAAGAGAAACAAAATAAAAACATTCCAGCTTGATTAAAGTTAATATTGTTGTAAAACCTAGATTATTAATAGGGCCTGTAGCTCAGTTGGTTAGAGCAGTACACTCATAATGTATTGGTCCCAGGTTCGAGTCCTGGCGGGCCCACCATTAAATTCTGAAAATCATCATTATATTTAATTCGAAATAAACTTTTCCAATGTATCAAAAAGTGCAGAAATATTTCCATCGTTACTACTTATAATGGACGCAAACTCTTCTTTTTGTGTACGAGCAAGACTTAAACCTTCGATAATCAAATCTCTTATTAAAGGATTAGAAGGATTTTTGGTATAAATTCTCCAATCAATTTTAACCTTTGGTCTATCTTTCGTTGCAACTAAAATACTCGAAACAATTGTGTATTTATCATTTAATATTTCTTTAGAGTTTACTTGAATTTCTGGATTAGAGTATTCAGCTAATCTACTAGAAAAACTTTTTAAAAAATAATTCTTAAAAAGATCTTTATATCTTTTTTTTTGTTCATCATTTAGTGTTTTTCTATAAGATCCCAGTGTATAAAAGCCAATACCATTAATATCTACAGTTTCTTCTGCAATTAGTTTTAATTTTTCTATTTTGATTTCTTTAGGAATGTCGCTTGATAATATTTCTGAAGCTCTATTTACTGTTGATTGAACAAATACATCAGGAGCCATAGAGTATGAACTATGAGATTTTAAGCTTAAAACTAAAATTAGAAATGAAAAAAAGTATTTATTTAATTTCATTATAAGAAATTTTTATTACTGTGTTTCTATTTCTTCCCAGTCACTATCATCTTGAGTTTCAATGACTGTATCTGAGTTACTAATCTTTTGTTGTCTATCTTGTAGGTAAAGGCTTTTTACAGAAGCATAAAAATCCACAGAATTTTTTTCAAGATTATCAATTGAACTTAAATTCTTTGCTCTAAAATCAATTCCTGAACCACCTCTTGAGATATAATAGTCACTTTCATTAAAATATTGAGTATCGTTTTTAACTGTAACATTATACCAAGCATCACCACCAACAATATTTGATAACTGACCAACTACATCTCTTGTTGTTGAAGGTCCTAGAACGGGTAAAACCAAATAACATCCAGGTCCAACCCCCATAGTACCAAGCGATTGACCATAATCTTCTTTTACATATTCTGTAAAACCTAATCCTGATGCTACATCAAAAATTCCTAAAATTCCTAAAGTGGTATTCACAACAAATCTACCCGTGTTAACACCTGCTTCCTTAAAATCTCCTTGTAAAATATTATTAGGTATTGTTACAAGATTTGAGATGTTATCAAGTGAATTACTAACGCCTGATCTTATAGGTGATGGAATAAGCCTATAGCCTTTAGCCAATGGTTTAAAAAGAACCTTGTCTAAAGATTGATTTAATTTAAAGGTTGCTCTGTTTAAACCTTCAAAACAATCCTCTACTTTAGCAGGATCATTTTTGCTAAGTAATAGATTTCCGTCAGTGCCAGCATTAACATTAAATGTTAGCGTTAAAGTTGTAATTAAAATTATTGCAATTTTTTTAAACATTTCCGTCCTTATATTATATTAAGCATGATTATAACATATTTATTTTAAAAAAAATGCGATCTAAAAAAGGCTTAAATCTGTCTCGAATGTACTCTAGCAATTTTAGTTTACATAAAAGGCATAAAAGAAACATTAAATTTATAATAATACACTATACAGGAATGAAAAAGGAATCAGCTGCAATTAAAAAATTGTGCAATCCAAAATCAAAAGTAAGCTCTCATTATTACATTAAAAAAAGTGGCAATATTTTAAACTTGGTTCCAGATCTTTATGAAGCTTGGCATGCTGGCAAATCCAATTGGAAAAAATACAAATCATTAAATAAATATTCTTTAGGTATAGAAATGACTAACCCAGGTCATCAGCATGGATATAAAAAATTTTCAAAAAATCAAATTATCTCTATCAGAAAATTACTTAAATATTTGATGAAAAAATATAAAATTAAAAAACAAAATATTTTGGGTCATTCTGATATCTCTCCAGAGCGTAAAAGAGATCCAGGAGAAAATTTTCCTTGGAAAACTTTAGCCAAAAGCAACTTATCTATTTGGCACAAATTGAATACAAAAATTATTAAAAAATTTAGAAAAATCAAATTATCTTCAAAAAAATATGAGGAAAAATTCATAAACAATTTAAACAAGCTAGGATATGTTAAGATTGATAAAAAAAAATCTAGCAAAAATACTAAACTCTTAGTTACAGCTTTCCAAAGAAGATTTAGACAAGATTTAATTAATGGTAAAATTGATGAAGAATGTTTTTTAATTAGCAAAAATCTTCTAATTTCTTGATTAATTAAACTTGAATTTTAAAATTTTAGTAATAAATTACTCTAGCCAGATGAACGATTTATCGCTTTAATTTATTTTAAAGAGGAAAGTCCGGACTCTACAAGGATACAGTGCCAGGTAATTCCTGGCAGGGGCAACCCTAGGGATAGTGCCACAGAAAATAGACCGCCATAACATGGCAAGGGTGAAAAGGTGTGGTAAGAGCACACCGGTTCTATTGGTAACAATGAACGCTGGAAAACCCCACTGGGAGCAAGACTAAGTAGAGATGACATTGTTGAAAAACTAAAAGCCATCCTTGGCTAGTCATCAGGGTTAGTTGCTTGAGCTTAGGAGTGATCTTAAGCCTAGACAAATGATAAGTTTAAATGACAGAACCCGGCTTATAGTTCATCTGGCAAATTTTCTTCAAAATTTTCTAAACAAATGTTCACGTTTTGATTCACTTTTTTATGCATAATTAGTCAAAATAATCTTTAATGGAAGGTATTGACTCTATTATAAAAAACCCATAATATCCCATATATTCCCAAATATGGGTATATAGAAATTATGGTTTATGTTTTTATCAAGTTACGAAAACAAATTAGACAAGAAAGGAAGGGTATCTGTGCCTGCAAGTTATAGGTCTTATTTATCCAATCTAGGGTACAATGGAGTAATTTGTTACCCATCTTTCAACCACCAGTCAATAGAAGCATGGCCACAAGATAGAATAGAAAAAATTTCAAATACAATAGACTCATTAAATCCTTTCGAAGAAAAAAGAGATTTCTTTGCAACATCAATATTATCTGAAAGTATTAATTTACAATTTGATACGGAAGGAAGAATTTCACTTACTCCAAAATTACTAAAACATGCAAAAATAAAAAATAGCATGTTGTTTGTTGGTCAAGGCAAAACATTCCAAATATGGGAACCAGCAATTTTTGAAAAATTTAGGGTTAATGCAAAGAAAAAAGCAAATTTAAATCGTGCTAGCCTTAAGTGGGAGCTTCAACTTAACAAATAACGGGGGATAATAAAATGACAATTAACTTTAAAACACCAGAGATAAAAGAGCTACAACCACGACTTTTAGTGATGGGAGTTGGAGGAGCTGGCGGTAATGCAATTAATGAAATGATAGAAAATGGAATGCAAGGTGTTGAATTTATAGCAGTTAACACCGATGCTCAAGACCTGAAACATAGTAAGGCAAAATCAAAAATTCAAATTGGTCTAAATTTAACAAAAGGATTGGGAGCAGGCGCAAAACTAGATATTGGCCAAGCAGCTGCCGATGAATCATTAAATGATATTGTAAATATTTTGCAAGGTGCAAATATGGTTTTTATAGCTGCAGGAATGGGAGGTGGTACAGGCACAGGTGCTGCACATGTTATTGCAAGAGCTGCTAAAGAATTAAATATATTAACAGTTGGTGTTGTAACACTTCCTTTTTTATATGAAGGTCCATCAAGAATGAGAAGAGCTCACATTGGTCTTGAGGAATTAAGAAAACATGTGGATACAATTATAGTTATACCAAATCAAAATTTATTCAAAATTGCAAATGAACAAACAACGTTTGAGGAATCTTTTAATCTCTCAAACAATGTTTTGATGCATGGTGTTCAAAGTGTGACTGATTTAATGGTTAGACCAGGAATTATAAACTTAGATTTTGCTGATGTTGAAACTGTTATGGCATCAATGGGTAAAGCTATGATGGGAACAGGTGAATCTGAGGGAGAGGGAAGAGCTATGAAAGCTACCGAAATGGCTATTAGCAATCCTTTAATTGATGATTATACTTTAAAAGGAGCAAAAGGATTATTAGTAAATATTACCGGGGGCAAGGATCTAAAATTATTTGAAGTAGATGAAGTAGTTCATAAGATTAGATCTGAAGTTGAAGCTGAAGCCGAAGTTATTATAGGTGCAATAACAGATCCGTTGCTTGAAGGCAAAATAAGAGTTTCAATAGTGGCCACATCTTTGGATAATCAACATCCAGAGTCCAAATCAGTTGTAAATATGGTCCACAGAATACAAAATAGAAATCCAGGATATTCTGATTTTGGAACAAACAATGTAACAGCTTCTTTTCCATTCTCTAATAACACATTGAACCCAATTTCTCATGGGGCAAATGCTTTAAAGCTTGAAAATGAAGTAGTTTCAGAAAATCTTAATGAGTCAGTAAATGATGTTAATAATCAATATCATGAAGAGCTATTGAAAAATCAAGATGTTGATTTATCGTCTAATTCTGAAGCTGAAGAGATTATAAATGAAAACTCTATGAACGAAGTAGAAAAATCTTTTACTCAAGAAGCGTTAGAATCGACAGAGGTTAAAGATAATCCAACTAATGGATTAGAAGAATTTGGAGTGGATATGCAAGAACCAGATTTGTTTAACAATGATGACTTAAATGAAAAATCTGAGAGTTTTATTTCTGATAATACTGATGAAGAGGATGATTTAGAAATACCAGCATTTTTAAGAAGACAAAAAAATTAATGGTCTTCAAAAAAATAAATGGAAGCCACCATAGTAACGGATAAAATAAAGCATTATCCAGTACTGCTCAATGAAATAATTAGCGTTATTACCCCTCAACATGGTGGCACATTTATAGATTGTACATTTGGACAAGGCGGATACACAAAAAAAATTTTAAGTTACAAAGATACCAATGTAATTGCTTTAGATAGAGATATAGAGTGTGAAAAAGAAGCAGATAAAATTTTACATAAATTTCCAAATAGATTCATTTTTAAGAACAAAAAGTTTAGTCAATTAGAAAATTTAAAGACTAAAAAAGAAAATATTAACGGTATAATTTTTGATCTGGGATATTCTTATACACAAATAAAAGATCCCAAAAAAGGCTTATCATTTAACTTCTTGGGAGATCTTAATATGAAGATGGGAATAAATGATTTCTCTGCAAAAGAGGTTATAAATAAATTAGAAGTTGGAGAATTGGAAAAAATTTTTAAATTTTTTGGTGAAGAAAAAGAAGCAAAAAAAATAGCAGTTGAGATAGTTAAAAAAAGGCTTTCAAAAGAAATATCAACTGAAAATTTAGTAGAAATTATTGAAAAAACAAAAAGAAAAAAAAACTTTAAAGTGAATAGTGCTACTAAAGTTTTTCAAGCACTGAGAATTTTTGTTAATAATGAAATTAGTGAATTAATTAATGGCTTAATATCGGCTACTAGAATATTAAAAAAAGATGGTGTTCTAGCTGTTGTAACGTTTCATTCTTTGGAGGATAAAATTGTAAAATATTTTTTTAAAAGTTTATCAGAAAATAAAAGTATTTCTCGATATATGCCCAAAGTAGATCAACCAAGAACATTATTTAGAATTGATAAGAAAAAGCCAATTATTCCATCACTGAAGGAGTTAAAAGAGAATCCACCTTCAAGATCAGCAAAACTAAGATATGTGATTAAAAAAGATGACTTCTATAAATTTGAAACAGATATTTTAAAAAAGTTTAAATATCTCATTGAAATAGAAAATTTTGGTAAAAAGTTATGAAAAAACTTTTAGTTGTTTCTTTGATAATTTTTTTAATCTTATTTACTGCGGTAATTAAGAATTCAACTAAAAAGATTGATGATAAAATTTTTATAGTTAATGAAAATCTTAGAATTCTTGGACAAGAATTTGAAGATGTAAAATTAGAATTTGAATATCTAAGTTCTTCTGAAAAATTAGTTTCGTTTCATGACTTATATTTTGAAAATGAATTAAAGCAAAAAAATATTCAAGAGATAAATATAATAAAAAAAAAAAAGAACAAATTAAATTTTGGGCAACTTAAATTAATTGATGACTAATGAATAATGAAAATTCCAGAATTATTTTAGAAGATCAGCAACATGATTTTGTTTATAAAAGAAGCAAGTCAAATTTAAATATCCTATTTAATAGAATTGCGTTTATTTTTTTTATTTTTTTTATTATTTTTTTGATTTATTCAATTCATCTTATCCATCTTGGCTCAAGAAAAACAAATACTTCAATTGATGACAAATTAAAAGTATCAAATAATATACTTTATAGAGCAAATTTTGTTGATAGAAATGGCAACTATATTAGTAAATCAGTAAGTTCGATAGATATAGGAATTAGTCCAACTAAGATAATAGATAAAAAAAAATTAATACTTAATTTAAAGTATATTTTTCCTAATAAAAACTACAACGAGGTAAAAAAAAGAATAGACAAAGGAAAATTTTTTTATTTTGAAAAAAAAATATCTGACGAAAATTATGAAAAGTTGATGCAACTTGGTGACAAGTCTATAGAACCTAGAGATAATTTAATAAGAATTTACCCTCAAAAAAATTTATTTAGTCATATAATAGGGCAAATTGATATTGATAATAATGGTGTATCTGGTTTAGAAAAATCACTAGATAAAAAATTAAAAAAAAATCATAAACAGGTTAATCTCACACTTGATAAAGACATTCAATTTTTAATAAGAAATGAGTTAAAAAAATTTAATGATATTTTTGACTCAAAGGGTAGTGCTGCAATATTAATGGATATCCACAATGGTGAATTACTATCATTGGTCTCTTTGCCTGATTTTGATCCAAATAAGAGAGAAAAAATTACTGATGTAAATTATATAAATCGAGCTACTAAAGGAGTATATGAATTTGGTTCAGTGTTTAAAACTTTTACTTTAGCTGCAGCATTAGACGAGGGAATTATAGAACCTGAAACACAATTTATAGATTTGCCAAAATCATTACCTTGCGCAGGATTTCCTATTAGAGAGTATGATGATAAAATACCATCAGACTTAACTGCTGAACAAATTTTAATTCGATCTGGAAATATAGGTTCAGTTAGAATCGGTCAAAAAGTAGGAGTGGAAAAATTTAAATTATTCTTATCAAAACTCAATATTTTAGAAAAGATTAATTTTGATATTGATGAAGTTGGTAGACCTATAAAATTTAATTGGGGAAAGTGCTCACTTGCTACAGCTTCATTTGGTCATGGCATAACAACAACCTTGCTTCAATTAGCTAAAGCTTACTCAATTATTGCTAATGGTGGATATGAAATACAACCAAGTTTGATTAAGGGAACCAAAAATTTTAAAAAGGAAAAAATATTAAACGATGGTGTGTCAGAAAAAATTTTACCTATTTTAAGAAAAATTGTAACAACAAAAGAAGGAACTGCATCTTTAGCTGATGTACCAGGTTATGAAATTGGAGGTAAAACAGGAACTGCTCAAAAAAGCATAGATGGAAAATACTCGAAAAAAAAAATTAATACATTTTTATCAGTATTCCCAACTTCTAAGCCAAAATTTGTTTTAGCTGTAATGTTAGATGAACCAAAAACTAATAAAGATTATATTTATCATTACAGAGATGGATCTAACATAAAATATAAAGGAACCCCATATAACACTGCTGGTTGGACGACTGTCGAAGTTACTGGTCAGATTGTAGAAAAAATTGGGCCTATTTTAGCCACAAAATACAGTGAAATTAATTAA
>CACKXH010000016.1 GCA_902604005.1 uncultured Pelagibacteraceae bacterium | reverse complement strand
TGAAGGATTCATAATTTATATTTAATAATCTTATGCCTGAAAGCAATAGACTAAGATGCCGCCTGAATAGCGTTTTTAGAATAGGTGCTATTCTTTTTTATCTCATCTGAAATCAAAAAAGCTAATTCTAGAGCTTGATTTGCATTTAATCTTGGATCACAGTGAGTGTGATATCTTGAGGATAGGTCTTTATCAGAAATTTTTTGGGCACCTCCAGTGCATTCTGTTACATTTTGACCTGTTAATTCAATATGTAATCCGCCTGCGTAACTTCCTTCACTTTGGTGACAAGCAAAAACATTCTTAACCTCACTTAAAACGCTATTAAAAGGTCTCGTTTTAAATCCAGTAGTTGCTTTAATTGTATTGCCATGACAAGGATCACAAGACCAAATTACGTTTAAACCTTCTTTTTTAATTGCTCTTATTAATTTTGGTAAATGCTTAGAAACATTCTCATAACCAAACCTTGAAATTAAAGTAATCTTACCTTTTTCATTGGAAGGATTAATTTTGTTACATAATTTAATAAGATCATCAGCTTTCAGAGTTGGTCCACATTTTATACCAATTGGATTTTCTATTCCTCTACAAAACTCAACATGTCCACCATCAAGTTGTCTCGTTCTATCTCCAATCCAAACAAAGTGTGCAGATGTGTCATGATTTTCACCAGTCGTTGAATCTGTTCTGGTCATAGACTCCTCAAAAGGTAATAACAGGGCCTCATGAGAAGTCCAAAAATTTACTGTTTTTAATCTTCTATTAAAATCTGAATTAATCCCACATGCATCCATAAATGCTAAAGCATTAGCAATTTGATCTTCTAGTTCTTTAAATCTTTTTGCTTCAGGACTTTTTTTAATAAAACCTAAATTCCATGTATGGACATTTTTTAAATCTGCAAAACCACCATGACAAAACGCTCTAACCAAATTTAAAGTTGCTGCAGATTGAGAATAAGCTTTAAATAGTCTTTTTGGATCAGGAATCCTGGCTTTTTCACTAAACTCTATTCCATTTATATTATCACCTAAGTAACTTGGTAATTCTACTCCATCTTTCACTTCAGTTGGAGCACTTCTAGGTTTAGAAAACTGTCCAGCTATTCTTCCTAATTTAACAACTGGTAATGATGCTGAGTAAGTAAGCACCAAAGACATTTGTAACATCAGTTTAAAAGTATCTCTAATATTGTCAGGATGAAATTCTGCAAAACTCTCAGCACAATCTCCTCCTTGCAAAAGAAAAGCTTTGCCATCTACAACTTCTGAAAGTTGTTGTTTAAGATGTCTTGTTTCTCCAGCAAAAACTAAAGGTGGAAAAGTTCTAATTTTATCTAAAACTTGATCCAATTCTTTTTTATCCGGATATTCCGGAATATGTTTTACAGGATATTTTCTCCAGCTATTAATTTTCCAATTTTTCATGTTCAACCTAAGATTGTTGTATCAGAGTTTTTTTATTATTCAACGGTTACAGATTTTGCTAAATTTCTAGGCTTATCTATATCAAATCCTTTTTGAAGTGCTGAATAATAAGCAAGTTTTTGAAGTGGTATTGTTAAAAGAAAAGGCAAAAGGTCTTCATTAGTGCTTTCCACCTCTATAGTCTCCCAAATATTTTCTGAAAAAACTTCATCTTTACTTTTATTAGTAATTAATAAAACTTTTGCTCCTCTAGCAATAACCTCCTGCATGTTGGAAATAGTCTTTTTATAATAATTATCTCTTGGGGCTAAAACTACTACTGGCATTCCTTCTTCAATCAATGCTAAAGGTCCATGTTTCATTTCTCCCGCAGGATAACCCTCCGCATGAACATAGGATAGTTCTTTTAATTTTAATGCTCCCTCTAATGCAATCGGATATGAAAATCCTCTTCCCAAAAACATAGATCCTTTAGCTTCATTAAATGTATTTGATATACTTTGAATCTTGTTATCAGTTAGTAAAGATTTCTCTACCAATTCAGGTAGTTCCTTTAAATCTTTTAATTTTTGTGTAAGTAATTCTTTTTTAATATCACCTCTTAATTGTCCAAGTTTTAATGCTAAAATATACAATATAAGAATTTGTCCTAAAAAAGCTTTTGTAGAAGCAACTCCAATTTCAATTCCACAATGAATAGGTAAAATAAATTCTGAGTCTCTTGCTATAGAACTTTCGATGACATTAACTACTGCACAAGTTTTCATGTTATTTTTTTTACATATATCTAAAGCAGCGTATGTGTCTGCAGTCTCGCCAGATTGAGAAACGAAAACATACAAATTATCTTTTTTAAATCTATTCTTTCTGTATCTAAATTCTGATGCAATATCTATGTTTACATCTAAAGATGTAAGTTCTTCGAACCAATATTTTGCCATTAGACACGAATGATATGCTGTGCCACATCCTATTAATGTAATAGATGAAATTTCATTTTTATTCCAAGGAATATTATAAATATTAATATCATTGTTTGCATAATCTATATATTCCTTAATTCCATTTTTAAGTGTAGTTGGCTGTTCTTCAATTTCTTTTGCCATAAAATGTTTATAATCACCTTTGTCATATTTTTCTTCTTCATTAGATAATTCTAAAACTTTTTTATTTATCTTAGTTCCATCTTCATTAAAAAATTCTACTTGATCTTTTTTAATAAAACAAAATTCTCCATCATTTAAATAGGTAATTTTATTTGTCATTGATTTGAGTGCATATGAGTCAGAGCCTAAATAATTTTCATTTGGACCATATCCTACAGCTAATGGAGATCCTCTTCTGGCACCTACAATTAAATCTGGACTATCTTTAAATATTATTCCAAGTGCAAAACTTCCATGGAGAGATTTTAAAGTTTTTTTAATTGAATTAACTATATTTTCTGTTTTTAAATTTTCTGTAATTAAATGAACAATAACCTCTGTATCCGTCTGGGACTTAAACTTATGTCCTTTGCTAACTAAAAATTTTTTTAATAACGTTGAGTTTTCGATTATTCCATTATGTACAACAGAAACATTTTGAGAAGAATGAGGATGTGCATTCACACTATTAGGTAAACCATGTGTAGCCCATCTCACATGTCCAATTCCAATAGAACCTTCCATACTTTGTACTAAAGAATTTTTTTCAAGATTATCAACTCTACCTTCTGACTTAATTTCATTAATTATTCCTCCAGAAAGAGTTGCTATTCCTGCTGAGTCATATCCTCTATATTCAAGTTTTTTTAATGAATTTATAATCGTAGATGATACTGGTTTATTGCTATTAATGCCTATGATTCCACACATAATTAATTTCGTTTTCTTTTATAGTTCTGAATTTCAGTTTGTAAACTTCTAGTTAGTGCTAAAGATTTTTTTCTTACATTTTTAGTTATTACAGATCCTGCACCTATCACACTATCTTTTTCAATTGTTAGAGGTGCTACCAAAGAAGAATTGGATCCTATAAAAACTTTATCTTTAATTTTTGTTTTATTTTTTTTGACCCCATCATAATTACAAGTAATTGTGCCAGCTCCTACATTAACTGACTTACCAATATTACTATCACCAATATAAGTAAGATGATTGATTTTTGATTTTTTCCCAATGATACTTTTTTTAATTTCTACAAAATTACCAACTTTAGATCCTTCTTTTAAAATCACTCCAGGTCTTATTCTGGCGTATGGTCCTATATCAACTTTATTTTCAACCCTACAGTTTTCAAGATGTGAAAAAGATTTTATAGTTACATTGTTACCTACCCTGACTTTTGATCCAAAGACCACATATGGCTCAATGACCACATTTTTTCCAATTTTAGTATCTTTAGAAAAATAAATTGTCTCAGGTGCTATCATTTTCACACCTAACTTTAAAAATTTATTTCTAAGTTTACTTTGTGAACTTTTTAAATTTAATTGTTTCATCTAGGAAATTCTTTATATTAAGTATATATCTTTCTTAATTCACAAAATATTTCTTAAAAATACTTTTGAATATGGCACAACAATATACAATTCTTTTTGATTTAGATGGCACATTGGTGGATACAGCGCCAGATTTGATGAGAGCTCATAATCATGTGATGAAAAAATTTGGCTACCCAACTAAATCAACTGAGGAAATTAGAAACTTAGTTGGCCAAGGTGCTGGAGCTATGCTTGGTAGATCTATATGGGGACAGGCAAAAAAAGAGTTTGGAAAAGTTCAAGATGAAAAAATTAAAAAAGAAATGGTTAAAGATTTTGTCGATTTTTATGGAAAAAATATTGTTAATGAAAGTACTCTTATTAATGGTGTTAAAGAATTTTTAATCTGGTGTAAGGAAAAAAAAATATCAATGGCTGTTTGTACAAATAAGCAAGAACATCTAGCCGTCGATCTTTTAAAAAAGATTGGTATATATAATTTTTTTGAATACGTTGCAGGCCACAATACATTTGATTATTGCAAACCTGACCCAAGACATTTAACATCGGTTATAGAAATATTAGGTGGAGATATATCTAAAACTTTAATGATTGGTGATAGTGAAACAGATGCTATTGCAGCTAAAAATGCTGGGATACCCATGATATTATTGGAAGACGGATACACTGAAAAAAAAATAACTGAAATATATCATAATCAGCTAGTAAAAGACTTCGAAGGTATTGAAAAAATTGTATTAAAATATCTTTAAGATTGATTATTTTTTTTTAACTATTAAAAACAATTTCGTAAATTAGGAGTTATTTTGATAGTACATAAAATTAGAGTTTATCCATCTAAAATCAATCTACCGAAAAAAAATCAACTTGCATGGAAAATTGCTGAAATAGCTAGTGACAATGCAAAATTAAATAAGGACGCAATCGATATGGTTATTAATAGAATTATCGATAATGCCTCAGTAGCTATCGCTTCTATAAATAGAAAACCAGTAATTTCATCTAGAGAAATGGCTTTAAAACATTCTAGAAAAAATGGTGCTACATTATTTGGTATAAATAAAAAATTAAAATTTGATTGTGAATGGGCTGCTTGGTCAAATGGAACTGCTGTCCGAGAGCTTGATTTTCATGATACTTTTTTAGCCGCTGATTATAGTCACCCAGGTGATAACATACCTCCACTAATAAGTGTCGCTCAACAAAATAAAAAAAATGGTCTAGATCTTTTAAGAGGAATTATTACTGCTTATGAAGTACAAGTGAATTTAGTTAAAGGAATTTGTTTACATAAACACAAAGTAGATCACATAGCTCACTTAGGACCAAGTGTAGCTGCTGGGTTAGGTGCAATGTTAAAACTTAATACTGAAACAATCTATCAAGCTGTTCAACAAGCGTTGCATACAACTATATCTACAAGACAATCGAGAAAAGGAGAAATTTCAAGCTGGAAAGCTTATGCTCCAGCGCACGCAGGTAAACTTGCAATTGAAGCTGTCGATAGAGTTATGCGAGGTGAAGGTGCTCCAAGTCCAATTTACGAGGGTGAAGATAGCGTGATTGCCAGAATTTTAGACGGAAAAAAAGCATTATATAAAGTCCCATTACCAAAAAAAGGTGAAACTAAAAAAGCAATACTTGAAACTTATACAAAAGAGTATTCAGCTGAATATCAGTCTCAAGCTTTAATTGACCTAGCTAAAAAACTTAAAAAGAAGGTTAAGAATTTAAATCAAATTAAGAAAATTGATATCTACACTAGTCATCATACTCATTATGTTATTGGAACAGGGGCAAATGATCCACAAAAAATGGATCCTAATGCAAGTAGAGAGACCTTAGATCATTCAATAATGTATATTTTTGCTGTAGCTTTAGAAGATGGAAGTTGGCACCATGTAAAATCATATACAAAAGCTAGAGCTAAAAGAAAGAGTACTATTAAAATTTGGCAATCAATTAAAACTCATGAAGATAAAAAATGGACTAAAAAATATCATGACCCTAATCCAAAAAAGAAGTCATTTGGTGCTAAAGTAATCATAACTTTAAAAAATGGAAAAAAAATAATTGAACAACAAGATAGAGCAGATGCACATCCTTATGGATCTCGGCCATTTAAAAGACAAAATTATATAAATAAGTTCTTAACTTTAACTGAAAAGATCTTAGATAAAAAGGAAAGTAATAGATTTTTAAAAGTGGTACAAGATCTTAAAAAATTACGATCTGGGCAATTAGACAAATTGAATATTGAGGTAAAAAAAAATAGAATAAAAAGAAACTTAAAAAAAGGAATTTTTTAATGCATTTTGTAGAAAAAAAACCTGATCAAAAGAGAATAGATCTTAATGAAAAATTAAAATCTAATAAAATTTTAAGAGTTCCTGGAGCATTCAACCCTCTAACAGCAAAATTAATAGAAGAAATTGGATACGATGCAGTCTATGTATCTGGAGGTGTAATGGCTAATGATCTTGGTTTTCCTGATATCGGATTAACTACTTTGCAAGATGTCAGTACAAGATCCTATTTAATTTCAAGAGTTACAAATTTACCTACAATTGTTGATATCGATACTGGATTTAAATCATGCAAAGAAACTATTGAAACTTTTGAAGATTTTGGAATTTCAGCAGTACACTTAGAGGATCAAATTGAGAGAAAAAGATGTGGTCATCTTGATAACAAAGAATTAATTAGTACAGAGGCAATGGTTGGTAAAATTAAAGATTGTGTTTCTGCTAGAAAAGATAAGAACTTTAAAATCATTGCAAGATCTGATGCAAAAAGTGTTGAGGGAATAAATAAGATGATCGAAAGGTGTAAAGCATACATTGATGCTGGAGCAGAAATAGTTTTTCCAGAGGCTTTACAAGATGAAAAGGATTTTGAGAAAGTAAGAAAAGAATTATCTTGCTACTTACTGGCGAATATGACTGAATTTGGTAAATCTAAATTGTTTAATTATAAAGAACTAGAACAATTTGGTTATAACATAGTAATTTATCCAGTTACCACTCAACGTTTAGCTATGAAAAATGTTGAGGACGGTTTAAGAGACATTTATACAAATGGACATCAAAACAATATCATTGATAAAATGCAAACTAGAAAACGTTTATATGAGCTTGTTGATTACGAAAAATATAATAGTTTAGATGAAAAAATTTATAATTTTAGTACCGAGGGACACGAATAATGAGTGATGATATAAAAAAAGGATTACTTGGAATAGTTGTGGACGAAACTGAGGTCTCAAAAGTAATGCCTGAAATAAATTCTCTTACTTATAGAGGATATGCAGCACAAGACTTGTGTGAATATTGTAGATTTGAAGAAGTTGCTTATTTAATTTTAAATAAAGATTTACCCAATACTATTCAACTAAAAAAATTTGAAAAAGAGGAAAAGAATAATAGAGATTTATCAAATGACCTTTACTCAATTATAAAAAAAATGCCAAAGAAATCTCACCCAATGGATGTTGCTAGAACAGCTGTAAGTATAATGGGCTTAGAAGATAAAGAAACTTTAGACTCTTCATCTGAGGCAAATATGAGAAAAGCTATTAGAATTTTAGCTAAAACACCAACTGCTTTAGCTGCTTTCTATAGATTAAGAAAAGGTAAAAAAATTATTAAACCCAAAAAAAACTTAAATATTGCTGAAAATTTCTTTTACATGTGCTTTGGAAAAGTGCCTCAAAAAGAAATAGTAAAAGCTTTTGATGTATCGTTAATTCTCTACGCGGAACACAGCTTTAATGTTTCAACATTTACTGCAAGAACCATTACTAGTAGTTTATCTGATATTCATGGTGCAATTACAGGTGCGATTGCAAGTTTGAAAGGTCCTCTTCATGGTGGTGCAAACGAAGAAGTTATGCATATGATGAATAAAATTAAAAAACCAGAAAATGCTTTGAAATGGATCAATAATGCTTTAGATAACAAAGATGTTGTAATGGGTTTTGGGCACAGAGTTTATAAAAGTGGGGACTCGAGAGTTCCAACAATGCGAGAGTATTTTGGAAGAGTTGCTAAAATTAAAAAAGATAAAAAATTTGAAAAAATCTACGACATTGTTGAAAAAGTGATGATTGACAGAAAAAATATTCATCCAAATGTAGACTACCCTACTGGGCCTACTTATCATCTAATGGGTTTTGATACTGATTTTTTTACACCAATTTTTGTAATTTCAAGAATTACTGGCTGGTCGGCTCACATAATGGAACAACATTCAGCAAATAAATTAATTAGACCACTTGCTAGTTATAAGGGTAACCAACACAGAAAAGTTGTTCCAATCAATCAAAGATAAATTAAATTTAAGATTTAATATTATAGCCTTTTTTCAATAATATTGAGACAGAAATTACACAAATCACTAAAAATGAAATCATTGATCCAACACTTATCCAAATATTAAAATCTGATATTCCATAAAATGAAAATCTTAATCCATCTATTAAATAAACTACTGGATTAAAATAAGAAACAGTTTGCCAAAATGGTGGCAACATGTCCAAAGAATATAAACTACCCCCTAAAAATACCATTGGTGTAATAACCAATGATGGGATGATAGACATTTGTTCA
>CACKXH010000015.1 GCA_902604005.1 uncultured Pelagibacteraceae bacterium | reverse complement strand
GTATCTACAAAAGTTTGAGATGATCTGGACTCATAATTATTTATACCTATCGTTCTATCAAAAAATTCTTTAAAAATAAAACTTGTTTCCATATTATTAAGATCTCCTACAAAGCCGCATATCTTGTCTTTATTAGTATTTTCTATTTTGGATTTAATAATTTTATAAACTTCGTCCCATGAAGCTTTTTCAAATTTCTTATTATATTTGATATAAGGCACGTCCAGCCTTTGATTTGATAAACCATCACAAGCATATCTTGTTTTATCTGATATCCACTCTTCGTTAATATCTTCGTTTATAATTGGTAAAACTCTTTTAACCTCCCAATCATAAGTATCCACTCTTATATTGGAGCCTATCGCATCCATGACGTCGATACTCTCTGTTTTTTTTAATTCCCATGGTCTAGCTTCAAAAACATAAGGTTTAGATGTTAATGCTCCAACTGGACAAAGATCAATAACATTACCTGATAATTCTGATTGCATAGATTTTTCTAAATATGTTGTGATTTGCATATCCTCACCTCTACCAATGGCGCCTAATTCTGGAACACCTGCTATTTCTGTTGCAAATCGAACACATCTTGTGCAGTGGATGCATCTAGTCATTTGAGTTTTAATAAGTGGCCCCATATTTTTATCTGGTACAGTTCTTTTATTTTCTTTGAATCTTGATTTATCAATTCCATAAAACATTGATTGATCCTGAAGATCACATTCACCACCTTGATCACAAACTGGGCAGTCTAAAGGATGATTAGCCAATAAAAATTCCATTACACCTTTTCTAGATTTTTCTATTTTAGGTGTATTAGTTTTAATTACCATTCCATCTGAAGCAGGCATTGCACATGACGCAATAGGTTTAGGTGATTTTTCCATTTCTACTAAGCACATCCTGCAGTTACCAGCAATTGATAATCTTTCATGATAACAAAATCTTGGAATTTCTACTCCAGCTTTTTCACATGCTTGAAGAACGGTTAAACCTTCCTCAATTTCTACTTCTGTATCATTTACTTTTAATTTCAGCATTTTTATCTAATAAGTGTTGATCCACTAAATAAGGAATATTTTTATTTTCCTTAATAATTGGATCGAAGTTATTTCTTTTTTTAATTTCATCTCTAAAATGTCTCAGTAAACCTTGAACTGGCCACGCTGAACCTTCTCCAAAAGCGCAAATCGTATGTCCTTCTATTTGGTTTGTTACATCGCTTAACATATCAACTTCATCTTTTGATGCTTCACCTTTAGCCATTCTTTCCAGCATTCTCCACATCCAACCAGATCCTTCTCTACAAGGGGTGCATTGACCACAACTTTCGTGTTTATAAAATCTTGCAATTCGTGCCATACATTTAATAATGTCCTGGTCTTTATTAATTACAACTACCCCAGCAGTACCTAAACCACTTTTTTCAGCCATCAAAGAGTCAAAATCCATAGTTAATGTCTCACATTTTTCTTTGGGAATTAGAGGCATTGATGAACCACCAGGAATTACAGCTTGTAGATTATCCCAGCCACCAATCACTCCTCCTGCATGGACTTCAATTAGTTCTTTTAATGGTATGTTCATTTCTTCCTCTACATTGCATGGATTGTTTACATTCCCAGATATGCAGAAGATTTTAGTACCTGTATTTTTTTCTCTACCTAAAGAAGCAAACCATTTACCACCTCTTCTTAAAATTGTTGGAACAACAGCTATAGTTTCTACATTGTTTACTATTGTTGGACATCCATAAAGTCCTATCAAAGCAGGAAAGGGAGGTTTTAATCTTGGTTGACCTTTTCTTCCTTCTATACTTTCAAGTAAAGCCGTTTCTTCACCACAGATATAGGCTCCTGCTCCATAGTGAATATAAATATCCAAATCCCATCCTGTACCAGCAGCGTTTTTACCAATTAAATTTTTTTCATAAGCCTCATCGATTGCAGCCTGAAGTTTTTGTCCATCCACAAAATATTCACCTCTTATATAAATGTAACAAACATGAGCTTGAACAGCATAAGAAGCTATTAAACATCCTTCTATTAATTTATGAGGTTCAAATCTTAAAATATCTCTGTCCTTACAAGTGCCTGGCTCTGACTCATCTCCATTTATAACTAAATAATGAGGTCTCGATCCAATTTCTTTAGGAGCGAAGGACCATTTTAATCCTGTTGGAAAACCAGCTCCTCCTCTTCCCCTTAGTTGAGAGTCTTTAATCTCGTTTATTATCCAGTCTCTACCTTTATTGGTAAGATCCTTGGTATTAATCCAATCACCTCTTTTTTGCGATGAAGTTATATCTGACCCCAAATCATTATACAAATTTTGAAATATTCTATCTTGATCTTTAAGCATTTTTTAAGTCCATTAAAGTTTTTCTATTATTTTCAGGCTCATTATTTATTCTTCCTCTATAAGAGCCAGGTTTTGGTGTTTCACCATTCAGGATTTTTTCTAAAATTTCTAAAGTTTTTTCTTTATCTAGATCTTCATAATAGTCATCATTAATTTGCATCATTGGGGCATTTACACAAGCTCCTAGGCATTCAACTTCCATCCAGGAACAGTTTTTATCTTTTAATAGCTCATTCTCGTTTTCTGAAATTTTTTCTTTACAAGCTTCAACTAATTTCTGAGCACCTCTTATCATACATGGTGTTGTAGTACAAATTTGAATAAAATATTTTCCAACTGGTGATAAATTATACATTGAATAAAAAGTAGCTACCTCATACACTTTTATATAAGGCATATCCAAAAATTTTGCGATATACTTCATTGCAGCTAGCGGTATCCAATTGTTATTTTGTTTTTGCGCTATATAAAGTAAGGCCATTACAGCACTTTGCTGTTTTCCTTTGGGGTATTTAGCAATAATAATATTTGCAGCTTCTAATGAAGAAGAATTGAATTCAAATTTTTCTGGTTGAATTTTGGCTGGTCTTTTTAAACTCATCTATCTACCTCACCAAAAACAATATCTAGTGATCCTAAAACAGCAGGGACATCAGCTAACATGTGACCTTTAATTAAATAATCCATAGATTGCAAATGAGAAAAACCAGGAGCTCTAATCTTACATTTGTAAGGTTTACTAGAACCGTCAGAAATTAGATATACTCCAAACTCGCCTTTTGGTGCTTCAACAGCAGTATAAATTTCATCTTTTGGAACACGATATCCCTCAGTAAATAATTTAAAGTGGTGAATTAATGCTTCCATCGACTGTTTTATTTCTTTTTTTGATGGTGGAGATATTTTTCCATCAAAAGTTTTTATGGGACCTTTTTCCATTTTAGTCAAACATTGTTTGATAATAGAAACACTTTCTTTCATTTCTTCAATTCTACATAAATATCGGTCGTAGCAATCACCATTTTTACCAACAGGAATTTTAAATTCTAATTGATTATAACAATCATAAGGTTGCGATTTTCTGAGATCCCACGGGATACCAGAACCTCTAATCATCACACCACTAAAAGAGTAATCTAGAGCGTCTTGTTTTGTCACAATCCCTATATCAACATTTCTTTGTTTAAAAATTCTATTGTCTGTTAATAAATTTTCTAAATCATTTATAATTTTTGGAAAATTATCACAAAATTTAGCTATATCATTTTCTAATCCAGCAGGTAAATCTTGATGAACACCGCCTGCTCTAAAGTAATTAGCGTGCAGTCTTGAGCCAGAGGCTCTTTCATAAAAAGTCATTAAAGTTTCCCGTTCTTCAAAACCCCATAATGAAGGTGTTAATGCACCAACATCTAAAGCTTGAGTAGTTACATTGAGAATGTGACTCAAAATTCTTCCTATCTCACAAAACATTACCCTAATAAATTGTGCTCTATGAGGAACCTCAATATTTAATATCTTTTCAATTGCAAGTGCAAAAGCATGCTCTTGATTCATCGGTGCTACATAATCAAGCCGGTCAAAATATGGAACTGCTTGCATGTAAGTTTTATTTTCAATTAATTTTTCAGTGCCTCTATGCAATAAACCTATATGTGGATCAGCTTTTTCAACAACCTCTCCATCCAATTCAAGAATAAGTCTTAATACTCCATGAGCTGCTGGATGTTGGGGGCCAAAATTTAAATTTAAATTTTTAATTTTTTTTGTCATTCTTTTCAGTTTGTTCCTTTATATACTTTGTTCCTTCCCAAGGACTTTCATAATCAAAATTTCTAAAATTTTGTTCTAATTTAACAGGTTCATTGATAACTTTTTTTTTATTCTCGCTATATCTAACTTCTGTATGGCCTGTTAAAGGAAAATCTTTTCTTAAAGGATGACCTTCAAAACCATAGTCTGTAAGGATTCTTCTTAAATCTGGATGATCTTTAAAATTTACACCATACATATCAAAAACTTCTCTTTCCATCCAATTAGCAGCTGGATAAATTGAAGTTAAAGAGGAAATAACTTCATTTTCATTAATAAAATAACTTAAAATTATTCTTTGGTTAAATTCATGACTTAAAAATAAATATACAAGTTTAAACCTTCGAGTTTGTTCGGGATAATCAGCAACTGTAATATCTATAAGTTGTTTAAATTTAGTATCTTTGTTAGTTTTAATAAATAAAATTACATCTATTAAATCATCCTTATCAATTTCTATATACAACTGGCTGTGTTTAATTTCAGTTTTATTAATCTTAGTTGTTAACTCAGAATTAATCTTTTTTTCTAAATCATTTAAGTTTTTCATCTTATCTTTCTAAAGAGCCCTTATTTCTAATTTTTTTTTGTAATTGCATTATTCCATATAGTAATGCTTCTGCGGAAGGGGGACACCCTGGCACATAAACATCTACAGGAACAATTCGATCACAACCTCTTACTACTGAGTAGGAATAATGATAATAACCTCCTCCATTAGCACAACTTCCCATAGATATCACGTATCTTGGTTCAGGCATTTGGTCATAAACTTTTCTAAGAGCTGGTGCCATTTTATTTGTTAAAGTTCCAGCAACTATCATCACATCAGATTGTCTTGGTGAACCTCTGGGTGCTGCTCCAAATCTTTCAAGATCATATCTTGGCATCGCTGTTTGCATCATTTCGACAGCACAACAAGCAAGTCCAAAAGTCATCCAATGTAAAGAACCAGCTCTTGACCAGTTTATTAAATTATCCAGTGAAGTTGTAATAAAACCGTTCTTACTAAAATCTTCAGCAAGTTTTTTAAATTCTTCGGGTACTTGATCTAACTTGTTATTCATTTAAATTTATAATTATTCCCAGTCTAAAGCACCTTTTTTCCATTCATAAATAAAACCAATTGTGAGTATGAATAAAAAAATCATCATAGAAGTAAAACCAAGAATACCTATGTTTCCTAAAGAAACAGCCCAAGGAAATAAAAATGCAATTTCAAGATCAAAAATAATAAATAAAATTGCGACTAAATAAAATCTTACATCGAATTCCATTCTTGAATCTTGGAAAGGTTCAAATCCACACTCGTAAGCAGATAATTTTTCAGGATCTGGGTGTTTCGGAGATAGAATAAAATTAATTACTACAAAAGCACAACTTAGTCCTAAAGCAATAATTAAAAACAAAATTATTGGTAAATAATCTTTTAAAAATTCCGCAGTCATGAGCGAATATATATCATTTTTTGTGGGTTGATGAAGTGAAGATAGGTCACATTCTTTAGAATATACACTAATATTGATAACTATTATCACTTTAAATCATCTAATTATCAATGAAAATTTTGAAGTGGCGGGAGTGAAGGGACTCGAACCCTCGACCTATCGCGTGACAGGCGATCGCTCTAACCAACTGAGCTACACCCCCACTTGTGATTCATTTTTGGTGGGCAGTAAAGGACTCGAACCTTTGACCCCCTCGGTGTAAACGAGATGCTCTACCAACTGAGCTAACCGCCCAAAATGATGCATACTAATACATCAAGGTTTGATTAAAGTAAATTGATAATTATTGAATACTAGCTTGAGATTTATCATCTTTTTTAGACATATCAACCTCAACCCATTCTGTCTTTTTAAGTTCTTTAGTCAATGCAATTTTTAAAACTTCATCAGCAAATTCTACAGGAGTAATTTTAATTTCATCAGTAATTTTTTTTGGCATGTCTACAAGATCTTTTTCATTTTCTTTGGGTATTAAAACTTCTTTGATACCAGCTCTATGAGCAGCTAATAATTTTTCCTTTAACCCACCAATAGGTAAAACTTGTCCTGTTAATGTAACTTCACCTGTCATAGCAAGATCTCTTCTTACAGGAATATTTGTTATCGAAGATACAATCGAAGTTACCATACCAATACCTGCCGAAGGACCATCTTTTGGAGTTGCACCTTCAGGAACATGAATATGGAAATCCTTTTTTTCAAACAAAGGAGGAATAATTCCATATTCTAAACATTTTGATCTGACAAAAGATTTTGCAGCTTTAACAGATTCTTGCATTACATCACCCAATTTTCCAGTAATTTGCATCCTTCCTTTACCTGGCATTGTAACTGTTTCTATTTTTAGAATTTCTCCACCATACTCTGTCCAAGCTAAACCTGTAACAATACCTACTCTATTTTCACTCTCTAATTCTCCAAATTTAAACTTTGGAACTCCAAGGAAATCAGGTAAATTTTTAGTATCAATATTAACTTCTTTTTCTTCTCCTGCCACAACCTTTTTAACAACTTTTCTTGCAACCTTTGAAATTTCTCTTTCAAGATTTCTCACACCAGATTCTTTAGTATAACTTCTAATTATCTCTTTGATAATATCATCGCTCAATTTCATCTCTTTTTCTTTCACGCCATTATCTTTAATTTGTTTTGGGAGTAAAAACTTATTAGCAATATTTATTTTTTCGTCCTCAGTGTAACCAGCAAGTCTAATAACTTCCATTCTATCTAATAGTGGAGGTAAAATATTAAGTGTGTTTGCTGTAGTAACAAACATTACATCAGATAAATCATAATCAACTTCAAGATAATGATCGTTAAAAGCTGTATTTTGTTCAGGATCTAAAGCTTCTAATAATGCTGAAGAAGGGTCTCCTCTGTAATCATTTCCTATTTTATCAATTTCATCTAATAAAATTAATGGGTTTTTAGTTCCTGCTTTTTTCATCATTTGAATAATTTTTCCAGGTAATGATCCGATATAAGTTCTTCTATGACCTCTAATTTCAGCCTCATCTCTCATCCCACCCACAGACATTCTCACAAATTCTCTATTAGTTGCTTTAGCTATTGATTTTCCTAAAGAAGTTTTACCAACTCCAGGGGGACCCACTAAACATAAAATTGGCCCTTTAATTTTTTCCATTCTTTTTTGAACTGCTAAAAATTCAATTATTCTTTCTTTAACTTTTTCTAAGCCAAAATGATCTTTATCAAGGATATTTAACGCTTTAGTTAAATCTATGTCTACCTCGCTTTTTTTGTGCCATGGTAACTCAGTCATCCAATCTAAATAATTTCTTACTACTGTTGCCTCTGCAGACATAGGACTCATATTTTTAAGTTTTTTAAGTTCTTGTAGACATTTTTTTTCAACTTCTTTTGGCATTTTTGATTTCAGAATAGCTTTATTTAAACTTGTATTTTCATCTTTACCGTCTTCAATCTCGCCTAATTCTTTTTGAATAGCTTTTAGCTGTTCATTCAAATAGTATTCTCTTTGAGTTTTTTCCATCTGGGTCTTGACTCTGCCTCTAATTCTTTTTTCTACCCCTATAATACTAGTTTCGTTTTCCATTATTTTTATAATAGCATTAAGTCTTTTTTTCACATCTGCAGTTTCAAAAATTTGTTGTTTTTCAGATATAGAAGCAGATAAGTGAGATGCAATATTATCTGCTATTTGTGACGGATCTTTAAGTTGTTTAATTGTATTAATTGTTTCATTTGAAATTTTTTTATTTATTGAGGTTAATTTTTCCAATCTTCTTAAAGCAGTAACTGCCAAAGGATATAAATCTTCAGTTTTTTCATTTATATCTTGGTAATGACTATAGTCACAAACGATGAATTTTTCATTGTCTTTAAAATCTAAAATTTTAACTCTTTTAACACCCTCTACTAAAACTTTTACAGTACCATCTGGAAGTTTTAAAAGTTGTAAAATACTACCTTCACATCCATAGTGAAATATATCTGTTTTTTTTGGATCATCTATTTCAGAATTTTTTTGAGTAACAAGAATGATTTTTTTATCATTTTTCATTACTTCATTAAGTGCAGATATAGATTTATCTCTTCCTACAAAAAGAGGAATAACCATACTGGGAAATACTACGATATCTCTTAAAGGTAATAATGGTAATGAGTGTTTTATTTCCATAATCCGAATATGGAGATTAAATTGAATATTGCAATAGATTTTTGTGATTTATTCGTGAAATTAAGCCGCTGTTGTTTTTTCTACCTTAGATTTACTGTCCTCTTTAGAGTGAACTAAAATTGGCTGTGATAGTCCCTTTGCAGCCCCAGCATCTACAATTACTTCTTTTATATTATCTTTACTAGGAAGTTCATACATTGTTTTAAGTAAAATATTTTCTAAAATAGACCGTAATCCTCTTGCTCCAGTTTTCTTTTTAATTGCTTTTATAGCTATTTCCTTTAATGCAATTTCCTTAAATGTGAGTTTTGCTCCATCCAACTTAAATAATTCTTGATATTGTTTGATTAAAGAATTTTTTGGTTCTTCTAAAATTTTAATTAAAGATTTCTCATCTAAGTCGTCCAGAGTTGCGATCATAGGAAGTCTACCAATAAATTCTGGTATCAAGCCATACTTTAATAAGTCTTCAGGTTCTAAATTTTTCATCCATTCACCCGTTTTTTTACTTTGAGTATTTTTTACATCAGCTCCAAATCCAATTGAAGTACCTTTATCTCTTTGAGAAATTATTTTGTCTAATCCTGCAAACGCACCACCACAAATAAATAATATATTTGTGGTATCTACTTGAAGAAATTCTTGTTGAGGATGTTTTCTTCCTCCTTGAGGTGGAACACTTGCAACTGTTCCTTCCATTATTTTCAACAAAGCTTGTTGAACACCTTCTCCAGATACGTCTCTAGTTATAGATGGATTTTCTGATTTTCGACTAATTTTATCTACCTCATCTATATAAACTATTCCTCTTTGTGC
>CACKXH010000014.1 GCA_902604005.1 uncultured Pelagibacteraceae bacterium | reverse complement strand
AAGTTTTAAAAGATAAAAAGAGTTTTTCTAAAGCTTGGCAGTTAAATGAAAGACATTATGGGAACCTTACAGGTTTAAACAAAATTGAAATGAGTAAAAAAATTGGTGAGGATAAAGTGTTTGAATTTCGAAGGTCTTGGGACAGTAAACCTGAACCACTCAATAGAAATAGCCCTGATCATCCATTAAATATTGATACTTACAAAGAAGTACCTAAAGAAGTAATTCCAGATACAGAGTCATTAAAAGACACCTACCAAAGAGTTCTTAAATATTATGATGAAGAAATTCAAAAAAATCTAATAGATAATAATATTTTAATTTCAGCTCATGGGAATTCTATAAGAGCATTATGTAAATATTTATTTAAATTAGATAATAATCAAATATCTAATTTAGAAATACCAACCGGAAACCCTCTTGTGATACAATTAAACGAAAAATCTAAAATTGATAATTGTGAGTATCTTGACAAAGAAAGAGCTAAAAGTCTTTTAGTTTTTTAAATGTTTCTAAATTTGTTAAATGATAAAATTTATTTAAACTTTCAAAACCATTTAGTTTCTTTTTTTTTTGTAATTCAATCCATATTTTTGAAATTGAAAAATTTTCTACACTATAATCATAAAATAATTTTTTATTTAAAATTTGACATCCTATATAAATAAAATTGTTGTTATTACTTTTTTTTAGAAGATTGTTTTTTATTTCAAAATCACCAACTAAACTTTTATCAAAACTTAATCTTTTATTTGCTAATAAAAGAATATTGCTTAATTTATTTAAAAAATAAAAATTCTGCATCTTATTAATTTCTTCAACATAGCTTTCATTCCATAACGTATCAGGATTAAAAACTAAATAATCATTTTCTTCAGAATGATTAATCATGTTCAATATGCCACCACCTGTGTCTAAAATTTTTTTTCCATCATCAACAATCTGAATATCAATTGAAAAATCTTTATTCTTAATAAAATTGTAAATTTGATCACGCAAGTGGAAAGTATTTAAAAAAATTTTTTTTATTCCTAGTTTTAAACTTAAATTTATACAGCTTTCTAAAAATGTTAGATTATTCAATTTCAAAAGTGGTTTCGGAGTTTTTAATGTTAAAGGGTTAAGTCTCTTACCAAATCCCGCACATAATATTAATGCTGTATTAATTTTCATTTAATTTTTTTTTAAAATTTTCTTTTATTAAATATTTAAGATCATTGAATAATTTATTCTGTTTTATTCTCAAATCAATTAAAGCCCAAGCATGAGGTATTAACCTTAAATAACTTTTTTTATGATCTCTAACTGCGAGACGGGTAAATATTCCTATTATTTTAAGATTTCTTAAAATTGATAATATTTCAAAGTCATTCTTAAATTTATATTTCTCTATCTTGCTATTTTTATCTAAATAATATTTATAAATTTTATTTTTAAATGAAGTTTCAGTTTTAAATCTCACATCATCAATCAAAGATGCTAAATCATAAGCTTTATTACCTATTAATGCGTCCTGACTATCTATCACACCTATACGATTGTTAAATAGCATCAAATTAGAAACATGAAAATCTCTATGAACAAAGACATTATCTTTCAATTTCAAACTTGAAGCTAATTTTTTTACAATTTTTTTAAATCTTTTAATAAATTTAATCCTATTATTTTTAGATAAATTGTTCTTTACATACCAGTCACAAAATAAATTAGCCTCCTTAATAAGTATTTTTTTATCATATTTAGGAATTATATAATTTTTATTTTTAAAATTTTTAATACTTCTATTTTTGATGGACTGTATTTTATTCAATATTTTAATCACTTTTTTAAAATAAAGAAATTTATTTTTTTTTTTATTTAAAATTTTAAAGATTGTTTCATTACCAAAATCCTCAATTTCAATATAATTCTGGTTATATCTTTCTTGATATAGGCTGGGTGCTAAAATTTTATTTTTATTCAAAATTTTATTTATTGCATCATAGATCAAAAGATTCTTAAATTTCTCCTTTTTGGCAAAAACAATAACTGAGGAATTATTTTTATTTTTCTTTCTAAAAAATTTTCTGAAAGATGCATCTCCTTTAATTTTTATTAAATTTTTCATTTAAAAATTATAGGTTTAGACCATTGATTTTAGCAGATCTATTTTGATGATCATTTTCATATTTAAATTGTAATTCTATCAAATTTTTAGGTTTTTTTTTAATAATTTGTGGCCATTCAATTAATGTAATTGAGTTTAAATTATCTTCAAACAAACCTAAGTTTTTTATTTCTTCTGCGGATTTTAACCTATACAAATCATAATGATTTATTTTAATTTTATTAATTTGGTATTCATTCATTAGGTTAAATGTTGGACTAGTAACTTCTGTTAATTGCAATTTATTTGCTTTTTGAAATCCATTAATCAGATATCTTATAAAAGTAGTTTTGCCCACGCCCATTTCACCATATAAAAAAACAACATTGCCAGGCTTAAGTTTCTTTAAAAATTTATAAGCTAATTCTTCCGTTTTTTTCTCTGAGGATAAATCTATTTTATCACTTCTAGTAGCGATAGGCATTAGGTTTAAAAGGACCCTCTACTCCAACACTGATATAGTCGGCTTGCTCTTTCGATAATTTAGTTAATTTTGCACCAACCTTTTTTAAGTGTAGAGTTGCTACTTTTTCATCTAAATGTTTTGGCAAAACATAAACTTTATTTTCATAGTTCTTATGATTATTCCAAAGTTCTATTTGTGCTATAACCTGATTTGTAAATGAAGCGCTCATAACAAAACTAGGATGACCAGTAGCACATCCTAAGTTCACCAATCTACCTTCTGCTAAAAGTATTATTCTTTTTTTACTTGGAAGTTCAATTTCATGAACTTGTGGCTTAACCTCTGTCCATTTATAATTCTTTAAAGCTTCAACTTGAATTTCATTATCAAAGTGACCAATGTTACATAAAATAGCCCTGTCTTTCATCTCTCTCATGTGATCTGCTGTAACAATATCTTTATTGCCGGTTGCTGTAACAACAATATCGGCTTTACTAATAGCCTCTTCCATCAAAACTACTTCATATCCTTCCATTGCAGCTTGTAATGCACAGATAGGGTCTGCCTCTGTTACTAAAACTCTTGCCCCACTTTGTCTTAAAGATGCTGCACTTCCTTTTCCCACATCGCCAAATCCAGCTACAATTGCTATTTTTCCTGACATCATAACGTCTGTAGCTCTTCTAATTCCATCAACTAAACTTTCTCTACATCCATATAAATTATCAAATTTTGACTTAGTAACAGAATCATTTACATTAATTGCTGGAAGTAAAAGGGATTTATCTTTTTCCATTTTATTTAAAGCTTTTATTCCAGTCGTTGTTTCTTCTGAAACACCTTTTACATCTTTTAATAAATCTTTATATTCATTATGCATTATTGCTGTCAAATCTCCTCCATCATCTAACAACATATTTGGTTTCCAACCTTTTTTACCAACAATCGTTTGTTTGATACACCAAAGGTATTCCTCTTCAGTTTCACCCTTCCATGCATATACAGAGATCCCGGCTTTTGCTATTGCTGCAGCCGCATGGTCTTGAGTTGAAAAAATGTTACAAGAAGACCATCTTACTTCAGCACCTAAGTCTACGAGTGTTTCTATTAATACTGCTGTTTGAATTGTCATATGCAAGCAGCCAATAATTTTTGCACCTTTTAAAGGTGATTTACCAGAATACTCTTCCCTTAAAGCCATTAATCCAGGCATTTCACTCTCTGCAATTGAAATTTCTTTACGTCCAAATTCTGCTTGAGATATATCTTTTACTTTGAAATCATCCATGATGCATCTTCTAACAATAAAGAATTAATTAATCAATAGCACTATTTATGCTTTAGGAAATACAATTTCCATACTTGCACCCTTCTGGTCTAGTCTATTAGAAGCTTTAATTGTAGCATTATGTAAATCAACTAAATTTTTAACAATATTTAAACCAAGACCAGAGTGTTCTCCAAATTTGTCAGGTCTATTACTATAAAATCTATTAAATATTTTATTTGTATTTTTTTCTCTAAATCCTTCACCTTCATCTAGTATGTTGACGATTACATTGCTATCTTTTGATTTTGAAACCTTGACTAAAACCTCTTTATTATCTTCACTGAAAGAAACTGCATTATCTAGAAGATTTGCAATTATTTGTTCAATTCTATTTTCTATTCCATTAATAAAATATTTATTTTTTTCATCATTTTCATAAGAAATTTTAATTCCTCTTTTCAATTTATAAATATTATTAAAATCATCTACTACTGATTTAATTATTGGCTCAATATCTAACTTCTTAATTTTTTCTTTACTAAGTGCTACTTCATCTTTAAGCATTTGTGAGTAATCTGTAATTAATCTTTCAATTCTTTGAACATCATGAGTTAGTATATCAATTAATTTAATTCTTTGATTAATATCATTTGTATCATGTAAAATTTCCGAAGCGCTTTTTAAAGAAGCTAAAGGATTTCTAATCTCATGAACAAGATCTGTAGAAAAATTTTCTGCATGAGTAATTCTTTTTTGCAACTCAAATGTCATATCATCTAAGGAATTTGAAAGTAATCCAAGTTCGTCGTTCCTTAATTTTAATGCATCAATATTGGTAGTCTTAGGATTTTTGTTTTTAATCATTTTTGTATAGCTAACTAAATTCTTTATAGGTTTTAAAAAATACCTATTTAGAACAAAAGAGAAAATCAATATTACTATTCCTACCGCAATTGCTGTCCTAATTATAAAAGTCTTTCTCTCATCGATAGCAGCTTTTATGTCATTAGCATTTTCTGTAATCGCCAAATAACCTATATTTTTACCATTTTGCATTATATTCTTAATTGTTGTTAACTTAAATTTATTAAATTCTTCTTGAGTAAAGGTGAAAGGAATTCCAAAATTTTTAGAACCTGCATAATTAAATAGAACATCATTAAAAGAAACTTTATAATCACTTCCTATATCTATATTTTTTTTTTCTGCTATTTCTTTTGTTTTTTTTTCACTTAAGATTTCTAATTCTACTGTATCCAACCTTTTTGAAAATGATCTGGGGTCTAAATCTAAAGTGTCTGTATCTCCTACTAGATTCAATTCATTATCAAAAAAAATTACTCTATCTAAATTTTGAAAAAGAAATCTAGTAGAAAATAAAAATTTTCTTATATCCTCTTCGACAAATTTAACATTTAATCTAGTTAGATTATCAATCGTATTGTTTATAACTTCTATATGATTAGAAGATTTTTTTTTGATTAAATTTGGTTGAACATTTTTTATATAAATAAATGTAAATAATCCTATAATTGTAAAAAAAATTGAATTAATAAACAAAAATTTTTTTAAAATAGATAAATTTTTAAGAATATTGTTGAACATTAGCTAACATTCCATCTATATCCACTTCCATATCTAGTCTCTATAGCTGAAAATTCCGGATCAACTTTTTTAAATTTTTTTCTAATTCTTTTAACATGACTATCTATTGTTCTATCTTCTATATCTGTATCTTCCCTATAAGCAATATCCATTAATTGAGCTCTCTCTTTAATAATTCCTGGTCGTTTTGCTAATTCTTTGACTAATAAAAATTCAGTTGTTGTTAATTTATCTGGTAATTGTTTACCACCCCATTCACATTCTAATTGAGAAGGATCAAGCTTTAATTTTCCGTGTGAAATAATACTTTTATTCTCTTCAATTGTATCTTTAGTGTCCTTTTTTCTAAGCTGAACTCTAATTCTTTCTATAAGTACTTTAATTGAAAATCCTCCTGATTTTTTTACAAAATCATCAGCTCCTAATTTTAAACCAAGTAGTTCATCTATTTCATCATCCTTGGAAGTTAAAAAAATTACAGGTAAAGATGTTTTTTTTCTTAATTTTTTTAATAGCTCTTCACCATCCATTTTTGGCATTTTAATATCAACTATTGCTAAATCTGGGGGATTCCTGGTTAAACCGATTAGAGCACTTTCCCCGTCTATATAAGTTTGAACATTAAATCCCTCTTTTTCTAGAGCAATACTAATACTAGTTAAGATGTTTCTGTCATCATCAATTAAAGCAATTGTTTGTTTTTGCATACCTAGATATAAAAATACTAAATTGTTCTAATTTGGGCAATCAAATTAAAACTAATGAAGTGCGCCCCAGTTATCACCAGTATTTAAATCTACTGTCAATGGTACTGAGAATGAATGTAGATCACTATTAACTACACTGGTCATTTCTTCAATTATCATCTTACTGATTCTTTTTACCTCTTCTTTTGATGTCTCAAAAATTAATTCATCGTGGATTTGAAGTAACATTTTAGTATTTAGATTTCTCTCATCGTTTAATCTTTTATCTAGTCTAATCATTGCTAATCTCATAATCTCAGATGCTGACCCTTGAATAGGAGCATTGATTGCAGCACGTTCTTGAAAGTTCCTTACATTATAATTTTTGTCATTAATGTTGATAAAATGTGACCTTCTTCCAAAAATGTTATTTACATAACCACTTTTTCTACAAAACTTAATTGTTTGCTCCATGTATATTTTTATTTCTGGAAATTTAACAAAATAAGCTTTTAAAAATTCCTCTGCCTCATAATTAGATACATTTATTTGTTTGGCTAATCCATATTGTGAGATTCCATAAATAATTCCAAAATTTATTGCTTTTGCTTTTCTTCTTTGATCTTGATTAACTTTTTGGATATCTACATTAAATATCTGACTTGCAGTAAGAGAATGAATATCTTCATTATTTTTGAAAGCTTTTTTTAATCCCTTTACATCGGCTAAATCAGCTAAAATTCTCATTTCAATCTGGTTATAATCTGCAGAAATTAAAATGTGATCTTTTTTAGCTATAAACGCTTTTCTTATATCTCTGCCATCTTCAGATTTAATTGGAATATTTTGCAAATTAGGATCACTAGATGCCAACCTTCCTGTAGTAGTAGCTGCAAGCAAAAATGAAGTGTGAACTCTTTTTGTTTGCAGATTAATATGTTCTGGTAAAGAGTCAGAATAGGTATTTTTTAATTTGGAAACCTGTCTCCAGTCTAGAACTAATTGAGGAAATTTATGTCCTTTAAATGCAAGATCTTCTAATACAGATGCACTAGTAGCAAAACTCCCTTTCTTAGTCTTTTTAAGATCTGCGATTTTAAGATCATTATATAAAATCTCTCCTAGTTGTTTTGGAGAAGCAATATTAAATTCTTTTTTTGAAATTTTAAAAACTTCATTTTGAATTTTTTCAATTTTTTTTTCAAATTTAGATGATAAAAATTTAAGAAATTTATTATCAATTTTAATACCTTCAATTTCCATAAAAGCTAAAATTTTTATCATTGGTTTTTCAAAAACTTCATAAATATTAATCATTTTTTCATCTTTCAGACTTTTATGAAATTTTTTATATAATCTTAAAGTTATATCTGCATCCTCAGCAGCATAATCTTTTGCTTTTTCAATATTTACCTCTCTAAAATTAATTTCTTTTTTTCCAGTACCTACTAAATCTTTGAAAGCAATAGTTTTATGATTCAAATGAATTTGTGACAAAGTATCCATATTGTGTCTATTTTTGCCAGCATCTAAAACATATGACATTAACATTGTATCCTCCATTGAAGAAATATTTATGCCATGTTTAAATAAAACTATGAAATCAAATTTAATATTTTGACCTATTTTTTTAATACTTGGATCTTCGAGCAAATTTTTTAATTTTTTCAAAACAATATCTTTGCTTATACATTTTTTTGAATTATGACCTATCGGGATATAACAAGCTTTACCAATTTTAGAACTTAAGGAAATACCAATTAAATCTGCTTGATGTGCATCAAGCGAACTGGTCTCTGTATCTACAGCAACCTCTCCTACTTCCTCAGCTTCTTTGATCCAATTATCAATTTCTTTTGGATCTGTAATTAAGTGATATTCCTTTTTATCAATAACTTTTTGATTTTCTTCAGATTTAATTTTTATTTTATTGTCACTAAAACTTGGCTCACCATAGGCCGAGATTGCTGAGCTTAACAGTCTATTAAACTCCATTTCTCTCAAAAACTTAAAAAGTTTATTTTTATCTATTTCTTTTAATTTAAACTCACTTAAATCTCTATCAACTGGAGTATCATGTTTTAAAGTTACTAATTTCTTACTAATTACAGCTTTATCTTTGTTTTCGATTAGAGTTTCTCTTCTTTTATTTTGTTTAATTTCTTTTGCTGATTTTAAGAGAGTTTCTAAATTACCATACTTATTAATCAATTCAGCAGCTGTTTTAATGCCAATACCAGGTACGCCTGGAACATTATCACTACTATCACCTGCTAAAGCTTGAACATCAATTACTTTTGTTGGATCAACTCCAAATTTATTTTTAACATCCTCTTCAGATATGAATTTATTTTTCATCGGATCGAATATCCGAACATTCTTTTTAAATAATTGCATTAAATCTTTATCAGAAGACACTATTGTAACTTTTGCACCTTTTTGTAAAATTTGATCTACATAGGTTGCTATCAAATCGTCAGCTTCATAATTTAATAGATCCACTGAAGGTAAATTAAATGCTAAAACAGATTTTCTTATATACTCAAATTGAGGAGCCAAATCATCTGGTGCCTCAGAACGATTAGCTTTGTAATCACTATAAATTTCATTCCTAAAAGTTTTTCTTGCTGAATCAAAAATAACTGCAAAATGAGTAGGTTTTTCTTTATTTTCATTAGACTTAGAGTCCTCTAATAACTTAAACAACATGCTGCAAAATCCACTTACAGCACCTGTTGGTAAACCATCGCTTTTACGCGTTAAAGGAGGTAAGGCATAGTAAGCTCTAAATATATAACCTGAACCATCTATTAGATAAAAATGATCTGTTTTTTGAATTTTGCTCATTATAAATAAGTATAGATTATCAATTAAAATAAGAGTATTATTTTTTATGGAACTTATAAAGCAAAATACTCAATCACAAATAATAAAATCATTAATGGTAATTTTTTTAGGTTCTGTATTACTAGCGATTTCAGCTAAAATTAAAATACCCTTTTATCCTGTGCCAATGACAATGCAAACATTTATAGTATTATTTCTTGGAATAGGTTTTGGATATAAAATTGCCTTAGCAACTGTTAGTTTATATCTGTTTGAAGGAATCTTGGGTC
>CACKXH010000013.1 GCA_902604005.1 uncultured Pelagibacteraceae bacterium | reverse complement strand
GGGCATAGGCATTAGTTCATTTTCACCTAAAATTCTTGCCACTCGTGTTGTTGGCTGGGCACCTTGACCTAACCAATATTTTATTCTTTCAGCCTCTAGTCCAATTCTTTCCTTTTTTTCTTTAGGAAGTAATGGATTAAAAAAACCTACTTTTTCAATAAATCTTCCATCTCTTGAAAATCGACTATCTGCTACAACAACTTTGTAAACAGGTCTCTTTTTTGTTCCACCTCTTGATAACCTTAATTTTAACATTTACTCTCCTTTTTTATTTTAATTGATTAAATAATTCTGGTGGTATTCCTTTATCAGACATACCTTTCAGATTTCCTTTAGACATCTTTTTCATCATTTCAGACATCATTTTAAATTGCTTTAGCAATTTATTGATAGTGGCTGGATCAGTACCAGAGCCATTAGCAATTCTTTTTTTTCTGGAACCATCAATTATTTTTGGGTTCTCTCTCTCTTTTTTAGTCATAGATAAAATTATCGCTTCGTTTTTTGTAATAATACTTTCATCTATGCCTGCAGCATCCATTTGTGACTTAACTTTAGATACACCTGGCATAAAAGACATAACACCTTCAATTCCACCCATTTTTTTCATTTGTCGTAATTGGGTTAAATAGTCTTGCATTGAAAATTGTCCTTTTTTTAAATTTTCTTCAGCCTTTTTAATATTTTCTTCACCAAGATCTTGTGCAGCTTTTTCTACAAGAGATACAATATCTCCCATTCCTAAAATTCTATTTGCAATTCTATCCGGATGAAATACCTCGAGATTTTCTATTTTTTCACCTACTCCTAAAAATTTAATTGGTACTTGAGAAACAAATTTCATACTCACAGCTGCTCCACCTCTAGCATCACCATCTGCTCTAGTTAAAATTATTCCTGACAGATTTACTGTATTTTTAAATTCTTTTGCAACAGATGCTGCTACTTGTCCTGTAAGTGAATCTGCAACTAAAAATGTCTCTGAAGGATTAATTATTTTTTCAATTTGTTTAATTTCACTCATCATTTGTAAATCAATCTGCGTCCTACCTGCAGTATCAAATAGAATAATATCGGCTCCGTTTAAATTAGCTGCGCTGATGGCTCTTTGACAAATATCACCTGGTTGTTGACCTTCTATTATAGGAAGTGTTAAAATATTATTTTGCTCTCCTAAAGATTTTAATTGTTCTTGGGCAGCTGGCCTATAAACATCTAAGCTTGCCATCATAACTTTCTTCTTTTTTGTATTTTCTAAGTACCTTGCAAGTTTAGCTGTTGTAGTTGTTTTACCAGAACCTTGTAATCCAACTAGCATCATTGGCACTGGGGGAACTGCATTAAGTTTCACTTCGTTATTTTTTTCACCTAACAAGCTGACCAGTTCATCATAAACAATCTTAACCACCATATCTCCAGGTGATGTTGATCTAATTATTTCTTGTCCCAAAGCTTTTGGCTTAACTTTTTCAATAAATTCTTTAGCAACATCTAAAGAGACGTCTGCTTCAAGTAAAGCTTGTCTAATACCCCTTAAACCTTCATCAACCTGATTTTCATCAAGTGAGGGAGCTTTTTTTAAAGAAGAAAAAATTTCCTCGAATTTATTTGTTAAATTTTCAAACATATTTATTACGCACAGCAGTAATCTCACTAGTGGGCGAACCCTCGCTGACTAGTGTCGATCTCTTTGTTTCCAAAGACACCGCAAATTTAACGTTTTTGCGGAAACTGCCACAAACTATAATAGAGGTTCAAAAAGTCAATAAATAAGTTAAATAACTATATATGGACATTAAAGCTTTTAAAATGGATGGATTAGGGAACGATTTTGTTATTATTGATAACAGAGAAAAAGTTACTAACCTATCTAAAGAACAGATAATTAGAATTTGTGATAGAAATTTTATTGGATGTGATCAACTAATATTAATTGAAAAAAATAAAGCTTCAGATGCTCGTTTAAAATTTTTCAATTCTGATGGTGGTGAGTCTGGTGCATGTGGAAACGGTACTAGATGTGTTGCTGATTTAATATCAAAAGAAAAAAATAACAAAACTATAATTTTGACTACTCAATCTGGAAATTTAAAATCTGAAATATTGGGAAATAATTTAGTTACAACTGAAATTGGAAATGCAAAAATAAAATGGAACGAGATTCCTCTTTCTAATGAGTCTAATACAAAAAATTTGAATATTAAGATTATTGATTTAAACAATAAGGAGCATTTCGGTGGTACAGCTGTGAATGTTGGAAACCCTCATATTATTTTTTTTGTAGATAACTTAGATGACTTTGATGTTTCAAAAATTGGTCCACAAATTGAAAATCATAATATGTTTCCGGAAAAATGTAATGTTACGATTGCTGAGGTTTTAAATAAAAATTTAATTAAAGTTAAAGTTTGGGAAAGAGGTGCTGGATTAACAAAAGCATGTGGAACCGCAGCATGCGCAACAGCTTTTGCTAGCAAATTAAATAACCTTACTGAAAATAACACTGATATAGAATTTGAGAATGGAAAATTGTCAATTTTTATAGATAAGAAAGATTCTATTCATATGAAAGGTCCTGTTTCAGAGATAAAAGAAATTTCAATAAAATTATAATGGGAATATTTGATAAATTCAAAAAAGGTTTTCAAAAAAGTGCTTCTGCTTTTTCATCTGGTTTAAAAGAAATAATTGTAAAAAAAGAAATTGATGATGAAAATCTAAATAAAATTGAAGAGTTTTTAATTCAATCAGATGTTGGGATTGAAGCCGCCTCTGAAATAAGAGAAATAATTTCAAAGAAGAAAGTAGATCCTAATAAAAATTTAACATCGGAGATTAATCTAATTTTGAGAGATTATATTATTTCTTTAATGAAGCCCTTAGAGAACACCTCTTTTTTTATGAAAAAAGAAAAAATTAATGCAACTTTAATTTCTGGGGTCAATGGTGTTGGAAAAACAACGAGCATAGGAAAAATTGGTAAAATTTTAAAAACTAATGGTAATAAAGTTATGTTTGCAGCCTCTGACACTTTTCGAGCAGCAGCAATTGAACAACTTGAGAATTGGGCCAATAAAATAGGTGTTCAAATAACTAAATCATCTCAAGGATCTGATCCAGCCTCTGTTGCCTACAAAGCTATTGAAGAAGCTATTAATAATAATTTTGATCAAGTTTTAATTGATACGGCTGGAAGACTTCAAAATAAAAAGAATTTAATGGAAGAATATAGAAAGATTGCTAATGTAACAAAAAAGATTGATCCCAATGCACCACACGATGTTATTTTAGTTTTGGATGCAACATCTGGCCAAAATATAATTAATCAAGTAGAAGAATTTAATAGGATTATTCCAATAACAGGTATTGTAATGACAAAGTTAGATGGAACTGCAAAGGGTGGTATTCTTTTGGCACTAGCAAAAAAATATAAACTCCCAATTATTGCTTTAGGGTTAGGTGAAAAAGAAGATGATTTACAAGTATTTGAAGCTGAAAAATTTGCTGAAGCTTTTACTCAAATTAATTAATTAAATTACTTGATATAAGAGGTTTGTAGAAACTACATTTATAGTTGTCTTTAAATTCAAAATGTCCACAATTTTTAGCATAAGAAGATATAATGAAATCAAATTTACCATTGGTAGGATATAGCTCTAATTTTTTTTCTATAATATCAAATTTGAAATTAGCATTTAAGCTTTTGACTGCACTAATCATTACTAATGTTTTATTATCTTTTAAAAGATAATAAGCAAAATCATCTGGAAATACTGGAAAATCATATTCTTCAAGATAATACTTCGCATGAGATGGAAACCAGTCGTAGGATATTAAAGAGGATGAAGTTTTAGTTTTATAATCATATATATAAAGATCTTTTGGATAATCATTAATGTAATTTTTTGTTTCACCTTTTGCTAAAATAGAATTTTCTCTGCCTTTAAAATATAAAGCAAAATCTTTGTTATGAGAGTTCATTTGATCTATATGAAAAAGATTATCAGGTAAAAACTCATTATCTTTGGCAATAGCAAATTTATTTAAAGAAAAAACGAAAATAATTAATAAAAATATTCTACTCACATTAAAAACTTATAGAATAATATTGAATTTTATTTGGTTAGAATGTGGCTTAATTTAAACTTTTGATAAATGATTTAAGTGTTAAAACTAACTTTTCATCATATTCCATCATATGATTGTCATATTCGGTAAAATAAGAATATTTAGGCTCATTTGCTATTTCATAAATTTTTTTTCCCATTGAAAATGGCACTATTTGATCTACCTCACCATGCATAACCAAAATGGGTGAGTTTATATTCTTAATTTTCTTATAATTTTCAAATTTATCTTTAAGTAATAAATTAACTGGAATGTAAGGATAGAATTTTTTAGCGGCATCTATCATGGACGTAAATGGAGTTTCTAAAATAACACCTGCATAATTCTTATTTTGAGCTAAATGTGTTGCTACACCTGTGCCTAAAGACTCTCCATATAAAATTAGGTTCTTATCATCAACACCTTTTTTTTTTAGCCAGTCGATTGCACTTTTGCCATCTATATAAAGCCCTTGTTCTGAAGGTTTACCACTGTTACCGCTAAAACCACGCCATGCTATGATTAAAAAGTTAATATTCATATCTTCGAAATGATTAAGTTTGTGAATCCTATTTTCTAAAGAACCAGCATTTCCATGAAAATAAATAAGAGTTTTATAATCCTTTAGGTTTTTCTCGTGATACCACCCTAGTAATTCAATATTATCTAGTGTTGGTATTTTAACTTTTTTTATATCTACTAAAATTTTATCTCCTGAATAATTATTTTCATTTGGATGATATAATAAATTTCTTTGATAGAAGTATAAAAATACTAAAACCAAAAAATATAAAAAAAAGATAATTAAAACTAATTGCAATAAATTCTTCCTAAATTTTTTTAACATTTTTTTTCTTTGCCATATATACGCCTATAAATACTAAAACTGTTCCTATCAAATGATAATTTTCCAACTTCTCTTCAAATAGAAAATAACCATAAATTGCACCATAAATTGTAAAAATATATAATGTAAATCCAGTCAAAGATGCACCGAGTTTTTTTTGAGCCATAGTATAAAGAGTAAATGCAATTATACCTGGTGAAATAGCTGCAAAAGTTACCCACATAAAAAATTCTCTATCAAATACAGTTTTTTCAAAAAAAATTTCTTCACCAATATAAAAAGGTAATAGACTGATTGCACCAAAAAATGCAATTAAAGTAAATCTTTGAAAAATCCCAAGTTTTGTTTTCCAATAAAATAAGTAAATTGAATATAGTGCCCATCCTATAGCAGCAGCTAACATCCATAAATCACCGATGGTAAAATTAAGATTTATTAATAAAGAAAAATCACCCTTGATTATAATTGTAAAAACTCCAATTAAACAGGCTACTAGACCAATTATCTTAGTTAAATTAATTTTTTCATTAAAAAAAATACCAGAAATAACAATTATAAATATTGGTGAGGATGTGTATATGATTCCCATATTTGTAACTGTAGTAGTTTGGCCTGCTAAAAATGGAAAAGCCCCACAGACACCACATCCCATTACACCTAAGAAAAAAAGTTTTTTATACTCTTTTTGAATAATTCTATTATTTTTTTTTAAAGATATATAAGTGAAAGGTAAAAGAATAAAAAAAACTAATGTCCATCTCCAAAATGCTAGAGAAATAGGTGGGACAAATTCTACTCCTCCTCTAGCAACTATTAAATTACTAGCCATAAATATTGGCTGAATAAATAGAAGAGAAAGTGCTAAAAGGTTATTTATTTTTGAACTCAATGTTTAACTTTTAGAAAAACTATTTTTTATCGAAAAAGGCCTCGTAGACCATCATAAAAATTGCAATACCCATTAAAATATAAACTGGTAATACATCGAAAAATCCAATCATTGGTGATCTAGTTAAAGTTGTTGCAAGCCCCAACAAAAAAGCTATGGCAAGTAAAGATCCTAAAAAAGTTGTCAATTTTTGCATTTTAATTATTACATTCCTTTTCTAACCAATTAGCAACCCCTAAAAATCTATGATCATCATAACAATCACCTATTAGCTGCACTCCTAAAGGTAAATTATTTTCACCTTCAAGCAAAGGAAGAGAAATACACGGAGTTCCTAGATATGACCATACTTTATTAAATTCTGCTGTACCAGTACTCTTCAAACCTTTTGGAGCAACGCCGGGACTAGAGGGAGATAAAACTCCATGATAATCCTCAAAAACCTCTTGATAAGATTCATAACTTCTTTTTTTAAAATCTATTGCCTCTGCATATTCTTTTGCTGAATATTTGTTGCCTTTAGCTATAGCGGTCAGCATATATTTGGATAACTTAGATTTATACTTTTTATAATACAAAGAGAAATTATTTGCCAAGTCAGTTTCATGAATAATTTGATGATATTTATGAATATCTTTAAAATATGATGGAGTATCAAATACTTCGATATTCTTAAATGACTTTATAAAATACTCAAATGACTCTCGAGATTTTTTATCAATTATTTTCCAATAATCTGATTTATAAAAAATAAATTTTGGTTCAAACAAAGGTCCTTTTTTTGTTTCTTCTAAAATATTTTCAGCTGAATAATAAATAGTAGCTGGGTCGTGATGATCCTTTTTAATTAAAACTTTGGCAAGTAAAGCAACGTCTTCAACGGTTCTTCCAAACATACCAATATGATCTAAAGCGTAAGAAGTTCTCAAAACTCCGTTTCTTGAAATCAATCCATAGCTTGGTTTATAGCCTACAACACCACAATAAGAAGCTGGTCTAATTACTGATCCACCTGTTTGAGATCCAATTGAAAGTGGAGACATAAAAGATGCTACAGTGGCTGCAGATCCGCTAGAGGAACCACCAGGAGTACGAGAATAATCATGTGGGTTAGTTGTTTTTGGTGGTCCAAGATATGCTAATTCAGATGTACTTGTTTTACCCATCAAAATTGCCCCTGCTGATAGTAAAAGCTCGACTACCTCAGCATTTTGTGAATAAGATTTACCTTTTCTTATTGGAGTTCCACATTCAGTTGGCATATCTACAGTTCCGAATATATCTTTAATAGCTACTGGAACTCCATGGAGTGGACCAACTGGTTTTCCAGATCGCCTATGCTCATCAGCATCAGTAGCTTTTTCTAATAAAATTTTTTTATCAAAGTATGCCCAAGCTTTTATATCTTTTTCGAATTTATTTATTCTTTCAATATATTTTTCGCAAACTTCAACAGATGTTAATTGGCCTTCTTTAATTTTTGAGGCCATCTCTTCGACACTAAGCGAAAATATATCAATCATTTTTTAATCAGCAAATAATACGTCAGGAAGCCATAAAGCAATTCCAGGGAACATATACATTAAAAACATTCCAAAAATAACTATACCTAAAAATGGCATAATGCCCCTGAATATTTCCATCAATTCTACATTAGTTTTTTGAACTCCTTTCAGATAGTAAGCAGACATTGCCATTGGTGGAGTTAAAAAAGATGTTTGTAAATTAAGAGCTATTAACATAGCAAAGAAATATGGATTGACATCAAATATTTCTAATAAAGGTAAAAATATTGGAACAAATATAATTAAAATTTCAGTCCATTCTAAGGGCCATCCTAAAAGAAAAATTATTATTTGAGTTATTACTAAAAATTGCCACGTAGTAATATTTATTGATGTGAAGAAATGTTCAAACACTTCATGTCCACCTAAATAAGAAAAAACTGAAGAAAAAGTCCAAGACCCTATAAATAACCACATAATCATTGCAGTTGTTTTTGCTGTAAGAAAAACTGATTCTTTAAAGTTTTGCCATTTTAATGTTTTATAAAACCAAGATAAAATTATTGCACCAAACGCTCCTGCTGCTGCTGCTTCTGCCGGAGTAGCTATACCCGCTAGAATTGTTCCAAGAACTAACATGATTAAACCAAACAAAGGTACAAAAGAAACTAGCACTTCTTTTAAAATTTCTGCCCTTGGTGGAATGTCTTCTTGAGGTGGTCTTGGAGCAATAGAAGGATTGAGCCAGGCTCTAGTTACCGCGTATGCTATATATAAACCTGCTAACATTAATCCTGGAAAAATCGCAGCTGCAAATAATCTTAATGGTGATAATTGTGCAATTACTGAATAAACAATCAACATGATGCTTGGTGGAATTAAAATTCCTAAACATCCCCCTGCACAAATTATTCCTGATGCAAATTTTTTGTCATATCCTGCTTTAACCATTGCTGGCCAAGCAAGTAAGCCCATCAAAGTTACAACTGCTCCTATAATTCCAGTTGCAGTCGAAAATAAAGTACAAGTTATTAATGCCGCGACAGCCATTGATGCTGGTAATCTATGTGCTGCAAGTCTTATTGCAAAAAATAACTTAGCTACAATTCCGGCTCTCTCAACTAGATATCCCATGAATAAGAAAAGAGGAACTGCTGTAAGGACATTATTATCCATTACAGTATAAGTATTTTTTACAAATAAAGAAAATATTCTGTTATCAAAAAGATGATCCATTAAAACTGGATCGTAGTAAGCATAATAACCAAAGCCTATTCCCATAGCCATTAAGGTAAACGCTATTGGAAAACCTAGTAACACAGCAAATAAGAAAACCCCCATCATTAAAATAGCTACTTCTGGATTAGTAAGACTAAATAACATTTGTTTTATCTTCCTCTTGAGATGTTCTCATTAACACTTGCTCTGTCTCTTCAGCCACAACCATCCTTGCAGGCCAATGACCAGATTTAATACATATTATTGATCTGAAAACTTCACTTATCCCCTGAATAATTAGCATAACTCCTGCAGCAGGTATCATAGATTTTACCATATAAATTTGAATTTGAGCAGGACTACTCCAACTAGTCTCTTTTATTTTCCAAGCTTGTGCAGCATACTCATAGCCATAAAAAGCTAAAGCTACAACTCCTGGAAAAAAGAAAACAAAATAAAGTACTAAATCTATCCATGCCTGAGTTCTTTGACTAAACAGCCTATATATTACATCCCCTCTAACATGAGCCTCGGTTGCAAGACAGTATGCTCCTGACATCATTAGTATAGCTCCATACATTTGCATACTAAAATCAAAATTCCAAAGTGTTGGGGCATTAAAAACATATGCCATCACAACTTCATAGACTGTTCCTCCCATTAAAATAACAATACACCAAGAAAAAGCTTTTCCCATTGACGTACTAAGTGTATCTGCAAATCTAATGTAGGTTGCCATCATAGTTTTAAAGTATAGTAAATTTGAACAAAAAAAAAGGGGGTTTTTCAACCCCCTTTTATTTTAATTTTTTGAAGTTAATTATATTTTAACTTTTGCAATTGGACCAAACTCATTTTCATAAGCTAATTTGTAGTTCGGCTGATTCATCAACAGATACTTCATAGTTCTCTTAGCATATGCTTTCTGAGATGCGATAATTTTCTTAAAGAAAGGATCTTTCCCAGAAAATTCTGCAACTATTTTATCCCAACCTTTTAGTTGTTCAGCTAAAATAGCATCAGATGTTTGGTATACATTTACCTTATGCTCATTCATTAACTTAGCTAAGTCAGCTGAATATCTAACTAAAGCTTTAAAGTAGTTATCTGAGTTTGCAGCATAAGCAGCATTTTTCAAGATAGCTTGATGAGCAGGTGAAAGGCTGTTGTATCTCTTCTTATTCACCGGTATCTCAAACATTTCTTGAGACTGGTGGAAGCTACCTAAGTGATAGTGTTTAGATACATCTTGCATTCCAAATTGTGAGTCTGATGTAGGGTTGTTAAACTCTGCAGCATCAATTAAACCAGTTTTCATTGCTGGTTGAATCTCACCACCAGGTAATTGTCTTACAACCATTCCCATAGCAGTTAAAACGTTAGTAGCTAAACCAACAGTTCTATACTTCATTCCTTTAACATCAGAAACTTTTGTTACATTCTTTTTAAACCAACCAAATGGTTGAGCTGGCATAGGCATATGAAAGAATCCAATATAATCAAATCCTACAGAAGCTACTGCTTGTTCATAAAGTTTTCTTCCTCCGCCGTACTC
>CACKXH010000012.1 GCA_902604005.1 uncultured Pelagibacteraceae bacterium | reverse complement strand
AAAATTATGTACATCTCTTTTTTTTACATTTTCTTTAAACCATTTTTTTTGTGATTTAATACCAAATTTCCAGAATGAATTTTTTAGTATTAGTATTTTCTTAATTTCAATGTTTCTCAATTCTTTAGTTTTCTTAGAGAATAACAATTTCATTTTTCACCTTATTTAGGGGCGTTCTGTTGCCAGGTGCCCCAAACCCCGTTTACTTAATTAACAAAGTTAATTAAGCAGCAAGTGCGTAACTTTCGTTAGCAATTATAAATTAGCCCGTTACGGTGGAACAATCCCGAACGAAAGAATAGCCTTTAGTCATTCGTCGAATCTAGTTCACCCCCATAAGTTGTAAATGGTGGAGGTGGTGGGTACTGCCCCCACGTCCGCAATGGTTATTACGAAATTCGTTTATCGTCATAGTTGGCAAGCCAACACTATTAATATAAAAGCATTTAAAAGAGATTCAATAAAAATCATGAAATTAACTAAGGAACAATCACAAGAGATTAAAGATCAACAATCTCAGCAGAACCAAACAAAAAGAGTTACTGCTCCTGAATTAGAAAAGATACTTTACGAAGCTTTGCCAGCCTTAGACCATGGGTTTGTGAGAGTAATTGATTATATGGGTGATGATACATCAATTGTACAGTCTGCAAGAGTTTCATATGGAAAAGGAACTAAACAGGTTTCAACAGATGCAGGTCTAATAAAATATTTGATGAGACATTGGCATAGTACACCTTTTGAAATGTGTGAAATTAAATATCATGTTAAACTTCCGATATTTATTGCTCGACAATGGATAAGGCATAGAACTGCAAATGTTAACGAATATTCTGCCCGATATTCTATTTTAGATAAAGAGTTTTATTTACCCTCAAAAGAAAATTTAGCCGCACAATCATCCAGTAACAGACAAGGTAGAGGAGAAGTCATTGAAGGAGAACAAGCAAAAGAAGTTTTAGAACTTTTGAAAAATGATGCTGAAAGAACTTATGATAATTATGAGATGATGCTTAATGAAAGGTTTGATGGCTCTACTATTGATAAAAATAAAAAAGGACTAGCAAGGGAACTAGCCAGAATGAATTTGACCTTAAATACTTATACCCAGTGGTACTGGAAAACAGATTTACTTAATCTGATGAATTTCTTAAGATTAAGAGCCGATAGTCATGCCCAATATGAAATAAGAGTTTATGCTGATATTATGTTAGATACAGTAAAAAAATGGGTTCCAATTACTTATGATGCTTTTATGGATTATAGAGTTGGTGGTACCGAGGTTTCTGCAAAAGGAAAATTAATTATTCAAAATCTTATTAAAGGTGAAAATGTAGATGTTGAAAGTTCTGGACTATCTAAAAGAGAGTGGAACGAATTAATGACTGCTTTTGATCTTAAAGATAAAATGATTTAATTTTATTTGCGAAGTCTAAATATATTTTTGAGATTTCATGCTCAGGGCTAGCTTCTACAATTGGCTTTCCTTCATCGCTAGTTTTACCAACATCAGGATTAATTGGTATCTCACCTAAAAATTCTTTTTGGAATTCCTCCGCAGTTTTTTTGACGCCACCTTCTCCAAAAATTTTATATTTTTTTCCATCGTCTCCAATAAAAAAACTCATATTGTCAACCAAACCTAAAATTTTTACACCAAGTTTATCAAACATTTTAATACCTCTTTTTACATCTAAAAGAGCTACTTCTTGAGGTGTACTTACAATTATTGCGCCATCCATTTTAATTTCTTGAGAAAATGTAAGTTGAGTATCACCAGTTCCTGGAGGCATATCCACGATAATAAAATCTAAATCTTTCCAATTTACTTTCTGAGTAAAAGTTTTAATTGCACTTGTTACCATAGGGCCACGCCATATCATTGGTGTTTGTTGATCTGCTAAAAAACCAATAGACATACATTGAATGTCGTATTTTGTAATTGGATCTAATTTTTGTCCATCACTTTTTGGTTTTTCATTAATATCAAACATTTTAGGAATTGATGGGCCATAAATATCAGCATCTAAAATTCCTACTTTACAACCAATATTTTTTAAAGCTAAAGCAAGGTTTGTTGCAAATGTAGACTTACCGACTCCTCCTTTAGCACTTGAAATAGCTATCGTATATTTAGTTCCGATTATAGGTTTTTTCTCAAAATTTTTTTTTGTTTTTTGATCAATCATTACTTAATCATTATCAAGAGTTTATCATTATTATAAAGTGGGGAAAATTTATTCAAATGCTCACTTTGAATAAAGTAAATTTCAGAAAAAACATCTTTAAATTCTTTCAATTCATTATAATAGTTTTTTTCTTCATGAATTTTTCTATTATTAAAAATATCTTCAATTATCAAATATCCATCTTTTTTTAAATAAGGAATGCTATTTTTTACTATATTGATTTGGTGATCAAATATATGTGAACTATCATCTATAATAATATCAAATTTATCTGATGCCTTAGATAAACCTTCTTTAATACTTGATGGACTATTCACATCAATTAAAAAATATTGAGTGTCATATAAATTATCTTTTTTAGCATTATCAATATGTTTTAGATCAATATCGTAACCATATAAATTTGCATTTTTAAAATACTCGCGTAACATTTTCATTCCTTCATTTTTAAAACATCCTAATTCTGCAATATTTAATTTTTCATTTCTTATTTTGTGAAAAAGAAAATGATATATACCAGTATAAGCATGTCTATGCTTTGGATTATAAGGTGATTTATCAGTATTATATTTTTTACTTATTTCACATAAATCACTATTGAAATATGTGGTATCAATCTTAATCTTTTTAAATCTATTTTCATGATTAATAGATTTGATTTTATTTAATTTAGAATAATAAATGTTAAGAATTTTTTTAAAAAATTTGAAAAAAATCTTATTAAAAGTGTCTTTAAATCCATATTTTTTTATATGTTGAATGCCTTTTTTAATCATAAATTTTTATTTTAATCTTTAAATAATCTATCATAAATAATTTTTCCATGGTTTAGTGGTGAATAATATTTTTCTAATTTTTTTCTACCATTTGTAGCAATCTGTTTTCTTATTTCAGGATTTTTAATATAAAAAATAGCCTTTTCTTTAAAATCATTTAAATCATTATAACTTATAAAATCTTCACCATCTAAAAAAGGGATTGGTAATTCTATTTCATTTATTTTTGATGAACACATTAAAAAAGAACATGAAGCAAAAATTTCTAGATGTCTAAATGTAAATATACCTACCCCAGCAGGTGCTAAATTAATTGCTGAGTTATAAATCATTTTTAAGTAATCTTCATATAAAAGTTTTTTATCAAGTCCACCAAAATAACTTAAATTTAATGATTCAATAGTTTTTATTAAATGATTTCTTTCTGTGTTTGTATTTTTACCTGAAAAAAAAATATCAAATTTAAATTCATTATTTGGTTGAGATTTACCTATTGTATTCCAATTTATAGTGTCATTCATTTCCACCAAATCAACCAATGTACAAGGAAGCATGGATGAAATAATTTTTGAATTTTGGAATTTTTTTAACTTTTCTCTTTGAATAATTAAATCAAAAGCCTCTATTATTTCCATATTATACCTATTTGACGTATCTCTTGTATCCACCAAAACTTTTTTTTTTTTAAATTTTTCACATAAACTTAATAATTTTTTTTCTAAGTTTTTATCATCTCGTAAATTTGTGAATTTCCAATTTATAAATATACCATCATAAAAAAAATTTAATATTTTTCCAAAAAAAACTAAAAAAAAATATGGAAGCTCAACTACTTTGAAGTTAGCTTTTAAAGACTGTTCTACAAACCCACCTGTGCTTTTGTTTATATTTTTCCTTTTTTTGAAATTTTTGAAAATAGTTTTTAAATCAAAATGAATACAAAATAATATATCTAAAATATTTCTTTTATTTATCTTGTATGAAGGAGGTATGTAAATTATTTTTTTCAATTTTATAAATATTTATTTTTTTACAATAAAATTATAACCACTGCATTGAATACCATTTATTCTGTCTGAGGACATTTTATCGAGAAGTAAATTAATCTTTATTTTTTCTATTATTTTTTTTAAAAAATTTGGACTTATTATATTCAATGGTGCAGAAATTCTTCCTCTTACCGGAAATAGCTCGATCAAATTAAAATCTTTAAACAAATAAGATAAAGCATCTTTTGAAAATCTAAAATAATCTTGGAATTTTAAATTGTTAGGAGCATGATATTTATAAAGATATGGGACATAGCCAAAAATAGTTCCGTTATCTTTTAACATTTTTTTTAAATTATTAACCGCTTTAAAGGGGTCATAAACGTGTTCTAAAATCGCAATACAAATAATTTTATCAAATTTATTATTCAAATCTTTGGGAAGTTCGTCACAAAGATCAAAAACTATGTCTGGGTAATCTTCAAATTCATTAACATCAAGAGTTGTTATTGATTTTGAATTTATTTTGTTAAAGTATCCCCTCATTGATTTTCCCACATCCAATATCTCATCCTCATTTTTTATCTGACCAACTATTTGTTCTCTAAAATCACTATTATTTTTTATGTAGTAGTTATTAATTTTGGTTTTATTGATAATCTCAATATTTTTTTGGTTAATTTTATGTGGTTCTCCAACTATTCTTCTAGAGCTCTTTAGTTTTGCTTTATTCTTAATTGCGGCACTTAGTTCACTCATATTATCGGTCATAATTTGATCTTAACTTGTTTTTAGCGAATAAGACACTATATAGGTAAATATGTCTGATGATTTTCAACAAAGAGGTGGTAGCCCTTGGGGATCACCGCCCAGCGGAGGAAATGGCAATGGTTCTGGTAGAGGGCCAACGCCTCCAGATATTGATAAAATAATTAGAGAATTTCAAGAAAAAATAAAAAAATTTTTGCCCGGGGGAAGCTCTTCTGGAGGCAAACAGGCTATTTTAGTTTTAATTGTTTTAGGATTTGTGTGGCTAGCAAGTGGACTATATAGGGTTTTACCAGATGAACAAGGAGTAGTACTAAGGTTTGGAAAATTTATCAAAACTACACAACCAGGTTTAAATTATCATATTCCATTCCCAGTAGAGTCTGTGCTTACTCCAAAAGTAACAAAAGTTAACAGAATTGATATTGGTTTTAGATCAGAGAGAGATAGCGGATTTACTTCTACTGGAGGTGTTGCTGATGTCCCACAAGAAAGCTTAATGTTAACTGGAGATGAAAATATTGTAAATATTGATTTCTCAGTCTTTTGGGTAATCAAAGACGCAGGGAATTTTTTATTTAAGATTCAAGATCCAGAAGGAACAGTTAAAGCAGCAGCCGAGACTGCTATGAGAGAAGTGATTGCTAGATCAGATATTCAACCTATTTTAACTGAGGGGAGAGCAGTCATCGAGACTGATACACAGGAGATTATTCAAAAAATTTTAGATGAATACAACAGTGGAATTCAAATTACTCAAGTCCAAACCCAAAAAGCAGATCCACCAGATCAAGTTATCGATGCATTTAGAGATGTTCAAGCAGCAAGAGCTGATATGGAAAGATCTAAAAATGAAGCAGAAGCTTATGCAAACGATGTCATTCCTAGAGCTAGAGGTGAAGCTCAAAAAATTCTTCAAGCTGCGGAAGCTTACAAAAAAGAGGTAGTAGCTAAAGCAGAGGGTGAAGCAAGTAGATTTTTATCAATCTATAATGAATATAAAAATGCAAAATCTGTAACACAAGAAAGAATGTATTTAGAAACGATGGAAAAAGTTTTAGCAGATATAGATAAGGTTATTATTGAAAAAAATGCAGGGTCAGGAGTTGTGCCATATCTACCTTTGCCAGAATTAAAAAAGAAAGCAACTAACTAAAATGAATATAAGTAAAATTATAGCTGGAATAGTTGTAGCAATTGCAGCAACTATATTCTTTTCAATTTTTGTAGTAAAAGAGGTAAATCAAGCAATTGTTTTGCAATTTGGTGATCCTAAGAGAATTATTTCAAAACCAGGATTAAACTTTAAAATACCTTTTATTCAAAATGTTGTTTTTCTAGATAAAAGAATTTTAAATTTAGATACTCCACCAGAAGAAGTGATAGCATCAGATCAAAAAAGATTAATAGTAGATGCTTTTGCTAGATTTCAAATAGTTGATCCTCTTAAATTCTATATTTCAGTAGGTAATGAAAGAGTTGCAAGATCAAGGCTAGCAACAATCATAAATTCAAGAATAAGAAATGTTTTGGGTCAACAAGAACTTCAAACACTTTTATCAGAGGATAGAACAAAACAAATGGCTTTGATACAAGAAGGCGTGAACAATGAAGCTGAAAATTTTGGAATTAAAATAGTAGATGTGCGTATTAAAAGAGCAGATCTTCCTCAAGCTAACAGTGATGCTATTTTTAGACGAATGCAAACTGAAAGGGAAAGAGAAGCAAAAGAATTTAGAGCAAAAGGTGCAGAAATGGCTGTAACTATTACTTCAACTGCAGATAAAGAAGTTACAGTTATTTTGGCAGATGCACAAAAAAAATCTGAGATAATGAAAGGTGAAGGAGATGGTCAAAGAAATAGAATTTTTGCTGATGCTTTTGGGCAAGATCCTGAGTTCTTTGCATTTTATAGAGCTATGCAAGCTTATGAAAAAGCTCTTATTGGAGGAGAAACTTCTTTAATTTTGTCTCCTGATAGTGAGTTTTTTAAGTTTTTTGGAAATATAAAACCTCAAACAAATTAAAATTATATGAAAGAATTGATCATAGCTTTTGGTCTGTTCTTATTTATAGAGGGTATTTTATATGCCATATTTCCATTAAAAATGAAGAATATGCTCAAAAAACTTGAACTAATCAGAGATAGTCAACTTAGAACTGCAGGATTAGTTTTTGCAATAATAGGATTTTTTATTATTTATTACGTGAAAAATTAAGATGATTAAAATAAAAACAATTTTTTTTGCAATATTATTAATTTTTAATTTCCCTTTAATTTCGAATTCTCAAAACGTTCCAGACTCATTCGCTGATTTGGCAGAGAAATTGATGCCATCGGTAGTTAATATTTCAACAACACAAACAATAGTAACTAGAAGTAATCCTTTCCCAAATTTTCAATTTCCTCCAGGCTCTCCATTTGAGGATATGTTTAAAGAATTTGGAACCCCACAAGAAAGAAAAACCGCAGCTCTAGGCTCAGGATTTATTATTGATCAAAAAGGTATTATTGTAACTAATAATCACGTCATTGAAGGCGCTGATGATATAATTGTTAGAGTAGATGGAGATAAAGAATATAAAGCTAAGGTAATTGGTTCTGATCCTCTTTCAGATATTGCTGTTTTACAATTAGAAACAACAGAAAAATTTTTACCAGTTAAATTTGGTGACTCAGATAAAGCAAGAATTGGCGATTGGGTTATTGCAATTGGAAATCCTTTTGGATTAGGTGGAACTGTTACTTCAGGAATAATTTCTGCAAGAAACCGATCTATCGGATTATCTAGATATGAAGATTATATACAAACAGATGCTTCAATTAATACTGGAAATTCTGGTGGACCGTTGTTTGATATGAATGGTGATGTAATTGGAATCAATACAGCTATTTTAGGAAGAAATGGTTCTATCGGGATTGGTTTTTCAATTCCTTCAAATAGTGCAAAAATTGTAATTGATCAACTAATAAAATTTGGAGAGACAAAAAGAGGTTGGTTAGGAGTTAGGATTCAAGATGTCACTAAGGAAATAGCTGATGTTGAAAAATTAAATGAACCAAGAGGTGCTCTAGTTGCCAGTGTTGCTCCGAATAGTCCATCTGAAAAAGCAGGAGTTAAAGCAGGAGATATAATTTTAGAATTTAATGGTGAGAAAATTAAAGTAATGAGAGAACTTCCTATGATAGTAGCAAGAACTGAGGTTGGGAAAAAAGTTAAAGTGAAAATTTGGAGAAATAAAAAAGAAATTATTAAAACCATTACACTTGGAAGATTAGAAACTTCAGAAGAATTTAAAGTAGCCGAAAAGGAAAAACCTCAAATTGAAAAAGAGATCGAAAGTCTAAAAATTTCTGTAAGAGAACTTACCAAAGAAGATATAAAAAATAGAAACTTACCAAATCAAACTTCTGGATTACTTATAACTAAAATTGAAAATAATAGTCCCTTAATTAACTCTATAGAAGTAAATAGTATAATTTTAGAAGCTCAGAAGAAAAAGATAAGATCTGTCAATGATTTAAATCAAATCATAAACAAAGTATTAAGTAGTAATCAAAAAACTATTTTATTAGTTATTTATAATAGTGAAAATCAAAGAAGATATATAGGTGTTAAATTAGATTAAAATATGGATTTAAAATCCAAAATCATTTTAATTTATGGTCCAACAGCTTCTGGTAAATCTGAATTCGCAGTCAAACTTGCTAAAAAAATTAATGGTGAAATAATTAATGCTGATAGTATACAAATTTATAAGGAATTAAAAATTTTATCAGCTAGGCCTATAAAAAAGAAATATAAAAAAATTGAACATCATTTTTATGGCTTTAAAAGTGTAAAAAAAAACTTTTCTACCGGTGACTGGCTCAAATTAGTAAATAAAAAAATTTTATATTTAAAAAAAAAGAATAAAGTTCCAATTCTTGTTGGTGGAACAGGTTTATACTTTAAAGCATTGACTGATGGCTTGGTAAATATTCCGACTCCTCCTACAAAATTTAGATACAAGATAAGATTGCTACATAAAAAACTTAAGTCAGATAAATTTTTTTCAAAATTAGTAAAATTGGATCCTTTAGTTAAAAATCGTATTCAACCTTCAGACTCTCAAAGATCAATTAGAGCTTATGAAGTTAAATTATTTACTAGTAGATCTATTTATGATTGGTTTAAAAGAACTAAGTCAAATTATGAAATTAAAGATTTTTTTAAAATTTATATAGATTTTCCTAGAAATGAACTGCTAGATAGAATTAATTTAAGAGCTAGAGAAATGATTAAAAAAGGTGCTATTTCTGAAGTTAGAAAATTTATTAAACTTAAAGTTCGCAAGGATAAAACTGCCTATAAAGCCATTGGAATTCGTGAGGTGAATGAATATCTCAAAAAAAAAATTGAAATTGACGAAGTTATTGAAAAAATATCAATAAAGACAAGGCAATATGCCAAAAGACAAAGTACTTGGGCAAGAGGTAATATGCAAAATTGGAACAGAATGAATCCAATAAGTTTAAAGAAATTTTTAAAAAAATTTTAGATATCTATTACTTAGTCTTGACCCTAGCACAACTTCAGCTAGATTGGTTGAATGTCTAAATTATATTCAGGAGCTGAAATAGTATTTAAATGTCTTGAAGATCAAGACGTTGAATTTATTTTTGGATATCCAGGTGGTGCAGTATTGCCAATTTATGACGAATTAAAAAATCATTCTGCAATTAAACATATTTTAGTTAGACATGAACAAGGGGCGGGACATGCTGCAGAAGGTTATGCAAGATCATCAGGTAAACCTGGTGTTGTTTTAGTAACTTCAGGACCAGGAGCTACAAATGTAGTGACAGCCTTAACAGATGCATATATGGATTCAGTTCCTTTAGTTTGTATTTCTGGACAAGTGCCAACACATTTAATTGGAACAGATGCTTTTCAAGAGTGTGATACAACAGGTATAACAAGACCGTGTACAAAACATAACTGGTTAGTTAAAGATATTAAAGATTTGTCTAAGATTTTGCATGAGGCTTTTAAAGTTGCAACTACAGGAAGACCAGGACCTGTATTAGTTGATATTCCTAAAGATATTCAATTTGCTAAATCAAATTATTTAAAACCAAAAAAAGAAAAAAAAATTAATGGTAAGTCTCATAATAATTTTACTCAAAATGAAATAGATGAATTAGTCAATTTAATTTCTAAAGCAAAAAAACCAGTAATTTACTCTGGTGGTGGAGTTATTAATTCTGGACCAAAAGCTAGTGAAGCATTAAGAGAATTTGTAAGACTAATTGGTTTTCCAATTACATCTACTCTTCAAGGTTTAGGAGCATTTCCTGGTGATGATAATCAATTTATTGGGATGCTAGGAATGCATGGAACTTACGAAGCAAATAATGCAATGCATGATTGTGATCTTTTAATAAATATTGGAGCTAGATTTGATGATAGAATTACAGGTAAGATAGATGAATTTTCACCTAAATCAAAAAAAGTTCATATTGATATTGATCCTTCTTCAATTAATAAAATCATAAAAGTTGATCTAGCCATAGTAGGAGATGTAAACGAAGTTATCAGAGCAACAATTAAAAAAATTAATAAAAAAGGTAATGGTTTAAGAGATTCAAATAAACAAAAAATCTCAAAGTGGTGGGAGCAGATACAAAAATGGCGAACAAAAGATTCTTTAGGTTATATTAATAGCAATAAGACTATCAAACCCCAATATGCTGTTCAAAGATTATACCAATTAACAAAAAATCAAGATACTTTTGTTACTACAGAGGTGGGTCAACATCAAATGTGGGCTGCACAACATTATAAATTTAATAAACCAAATAGATGGATGACATCGGGTGGTCTTGGAACAATGGGTTATGGTCTTCCAGCGGCAGTTGGTGTTCAAATTGCCCATCCAGATAAACTCGTTATTGATATTGCAGGCGAGGCTTCAGTTTTGATGACAATTCAAGAAATGTCTACTGCAGTTCAATATAATTTACCTATTAAAATTTTTGTTCTTAACAACCAATATATGGGAATGGTAAGACAATGGCAGGAACTACTTCATGAAAAAAATTATTCAGAAAGTTATTCAGAGGCATTACCTGATTTTGTAAAACTAGCAGAGGCTTATGGATGTAAAGGAATAAAAGCCAGTGATCCCAATGAGCTTGATTTCAAAATTAAAGAAATGATTAATCATAATGGTCCAGTAATATTTGACTGCCAAGTTGATCCTAATGAGAATTGTTTTCCAATGATACCTTCTGGAAAAGCACATAATCAAATGATTTTGGGACCTAGTGATAAAGACGAAAATAAGATAACTGGAAAAGGGAAAACTTTAGTTTAATGGCAAATCCTAAATCAGCATACAGCATACCAACTAAGAAAGGTAAATTAGATACTCATATTTTTGTTGTATGGGTAGATAATGAAGCGGGTGTATTAGCTAGAGTAGTTGGGTTATTTTCTGGAAGAGGTTATAATATTGAGTCCTTGGCTGTTGCAGAAGTTGATGCAACCAAAAATATTTCTAGAATTACTATTGTTACAACTGGAACACCCCAAGTAATTGATCAGATTAAATTACAATTGAAAAAATTAGTTCCAGTTCATAAAGTTGCTGATTTTAAAAGAGAGGATAAAAAAGTAATATTTAAAGAAATGGCATTACTTAAAGTTGTAGGAAATAAAAAAAAAATAGAAAAATGCCTCAAAGCCTGTAAAAGCTTTAATCCAGTAGTATTAGATAAAACTAAGTTATCTGTGGTAATTCAAATAACAGCGCTTAGAAGAGAAATTGATATAATGAGCAAAAAATTAAAAACTTTAGGTCTTACAAGCACTTCAAGGACTGGAGCTATTGCAATGACAAGAGGGGCAGAAATTTTTAAATAAATTAATAGGAGAGAAAAATGAAAATGTTTTATGAAAAAGATACA
>CACKXH010000011.1 GCA_902604005.1 uncultured Pelagibacteraceae bacterium | reverse complement strand
AATAGGTGCTGCTAAAATCTCATTAATAGTTCCATTAAATTTTGGGAAAAATATTCCAAATGAAGTGTTACTTATTGACTGAGTAAGCAATGTTAACATTAATAAACCTGGGACAATATATGAGCCATAACTTACACCATCAATTTTTTGAATGTAACCACCAATTACTGAACCAAAAACAACAAAATATAATGATGTAGATATTACTGGCGAGAGAAGAGATTGGCCTACAGTTCTGTAGAACCTGTTCATCTCATGAAAATATATAGCTTTAAAACCGTAATAATTAAATTTCATTATTCTCCTTAACTAAATTTACAAATATTTTTTCAAGATTACTTTGTTCTGTTTTTAAGTCTCTTAACTTTAAACCAGTATCTTTCAAATCTTGTAACAAATTAGTAATACCAGTTTTTTCAGTTCCTACATTATAAGTATAGATTAAAGACATTTGTTCATCATCTATTTCAAGATTATATTTTGCTAAATCTTTAGGAATTTCAGTAATTTTTTCCTGTAATTCAATGTTTAATTTTTTATGACCCATTTTCTTTATTAGTTCTTTTTTATCTTCAACAACTATGATTTCACCTTGATTAATAACAGCAACACGATCAGCAATAGCTTCAGCTTCTTCAATATAATGAGTAGTCAGAATAATAGTGACCCCTGTTTTTCTAAGATCATCAACAACCATCCACATGTCTCTCCTAAGCTCAACATCTACCCCAGCTGTAGGCTCATCTAAAAATAGTATTTTAGGTTCATGAGATAAGGCTTTAGCAATTAAAACTCTTCTTTTCATTCCGCCTGATAATTGTCTTAATCTTTGATCTTTTTTATCCCATAAGCTTAAATCTTTTAAAATTTTTTCTATATGTTCTGGTTTAGGAGATTTACCATATAAACCTCTTGAATATGATACCGTATCAAAAACTGTTTCAAAAGATTCTAAACTTAACTCTTGAGGCACCATTCCTATTCTAGATCTAGTTTCACGATAATCTTTAATTATGTCAAAGCCGTCAACAGTAACGGTGCCGGATGAAGGGGTAACAATCCCACAAATTATACTTATTAAAGTTGTCTTTCCTGCACCATTTGGTCCAAGCATTGCAAGAATTTCACCTTGTTTAACATTAAGATTAATTTTTTTTAATGCATTAAAACCATTATCATAAACCTTTGAAAGATCATTAATATTTATTTGATTATCTGCCATTGAGATAGTTATATAGCTATTTATTCATTTAATACAATTGAGCAATATTAGAGCTTTTTAGCTTTTATAATTACTAATGGTAAAAAAGTTGAAACCACAAAAGATAAAAATAATAATGATTGTGCTACAAAAGGTCCAAATAGTTCTTTAGGCATTAAAATTCCGACTAGTAAACTTTTTGAAAAATCAGGTGAAGGGAACATTAAAAAGCCTCCAATTAACCCTGTTATAATTGAAACATATGCAATTTTTTCACTAATCTTTTTATTATAAAAACTATAAAAAACAGTTAATACAAAAGCACAACAAAATAAGTCAGCCAACAAAAATAAGTACAGAATATCAAATCCTTTAGATGCTACGATGAAAGAAATTAAAGATAGAAATAAAATTACATATTTAGAAAAATTTAGATAATTAGTTTTTCTATCTAAATTAAATGTAGCTTTACCATCTACTACAATAAGACTTGATATTGCATTTACTAAAGAGTCAACTGTAGAAATTGTTAAAGCTAAACCAAGTACAATAATAAATAACGACAACAATTCTGATTGTTCTTTAAGTAGTAATGTAAAAAATCCTAGATCAGGTCTGGTAGTTGGATCTACTGAAAAAGCAACCATTCCAGTAAATCCCATAAAAAAAACTATTGGTACTATTATAAAGAAAGATATAATTAAGCTTTTTCTTAAAATTTTGAAATTTTTTGCTGAATATACTCTTTGCCAATTACCCTGATGAAATAAATTTGTAGCAGCGACTGCAATAAAAAAAGTCAAACCGGCAGTGTAGCTTGGTATATGAGAAAAACTTAACAAATGAGGATTTTTTTCATTTATATACTCAAATGAAAATTCTGATCCTGTAAAAGAAAAAATGTATGATAAAGAAATTAGCAATAAAGTTCCTATAACAATCATTTGAATATTGTCTGTAAATATTGAGGCTCTTAAACCTCCATACAAAGTGTAAGCTAAGGTGGATAATAAAACAATTAAGGCTGTAATCCACAGATCGGTACCTGAAATATAATTAATTAAGACTGCTATTGCTGTAACTTCTGCACATAAAAAAATAAACATATAAAAAACAGTCATAAGTAGGATAAGTTTAAATAAACTTTTTCCAAACTTTTTTCTCATAAATTCAATTAATGATGATCCTTTAGGTGACTCATTTCTAATTTTTTTACCTAGATAAATTAAAAAAAACATTGGAAACGCTGTTCCCAATGAATAACCAATAATAGCTCCCATTCCTCCCCATGTTGCTGCCGATGCAGGACCAAATAAAATCCAAGCACCTAATGCTGATGCTGTTAAGCTTGTTGTTAATGAAAACAGGCCAATATTCCTATTTGCTGTTAAATAATTATTTAGCCCTTGATATTTTTTTGAATGATAAAAACCTAAAGTTGCAAAAATTAAGCTTATAAAGATGACTAAAGTTAGTGATGTTGATTGACTTATAAAATATGTTTTATCCATTATTATCCCTTTCTGAATTACCGGACAGGTTCTTTGGGTTTAATCTCAGTCTGTTAAGACACCCCTTGGAATTATTATATCAAAGATTTTTTTTTAATCTAATAAAAAGCCCCCTGAGGGAGGGGGCTTTTTTTTAGTTTAACTAACTTAGAGAGAGTTTTAGGGGACCCTTCGATGAGTAATCGCGGAGATACAGAGAGCGAAGAGTCCCTTATTGTTATTTAGTTAACAATTAGTCACGTATTGCATATGCAATTACACCAGTTTCAGTAACATCGGTTCCTTTAGTTTCACCTTCTTTACTTAATCTGATACCTACAGTTGCTTTCATGATGCTCCATACAATTAATGCAGCTACAAAAACAAATATATTGATTGAAAGTACTCCAATTAATTGTGTACCAAATGCTGTATCTGGATTTGTTATTGGCACTGCCAATGTTCCCCAAATTCCAGCAAATAAGTGAGCCGGTATTGCACCTACTACATCATCAATTTTAAGTGAGAATAAAAGTTTAGTTCCAAACACAACTATTATTCCTCCAACTGCACCAATCAAAATTGCTGCTAAAGGTGATGGCATTAATGGTTCAGCAGTTATAGCAACTAAGCCACCAATACATCCATTTAGCATTTGTACTACGTCGGTTTTACCAAAACCTAATCTAGTCACAGCTGCTGCAGCCATTACACCACCTGCACCTGCTAGAAATGTGTTTAAAAAGATTGTTGATACTGCAATTGCATCATCAGCTGTTCCCATAGCAAGTTGAGAACCACCATTAAATCCAAACCAACCCAACCATAATACAAAAACTCCTAAAGTTACAAGAGGAATAGAAGATGCTGCAAATGGTTTAAGTGGTGCAGGAGTTCCAGACTTGGTAAATCTTCCTAGTCTAGGTCCTAGCAATATAGCTCCAGCTAAAGCAGCTGAACCACCAGTAGAGTGAACTAGAGTTGATCCTGCAAAATCTGAAAAACCGATAGATGCTAACCAGCCTCCACCCCACTGCCATCCCATTACTATTGGATATAAAATTCCTGATAAAATTGCTGCAAATAAGAAAAATGGCCATAATTTAATTCTTTCAGCCAAAGTTCCTGACACAATAGATACTGTTGTTGCACAAAATACCATTTGAAAGTACCAGTCTGAACCATCAGAATATCCAGTATCAACGGCGCTTGAATCAGACCAAGGTATAAAACTACCTATATATCCACCTTCTGGTATTCCATAAGCTAAGTTATATCCAAACAACCAAAACATTATTCCAGCGATTGAGAACAAACCTATATTTTTAGCGCAAATTACTGATACACTTTTTGATGTAACCATCCCTGACTCTAACATTGCGAAACCAGCAGCCATAAACATTACTAGGAAACCGCAAATTAGAAATAACAAGGTGTTAAATATAAAACTTACTTCAGCAGAGACTGTAGTTTCTGCCATCCCTGCACTACTCATGTTTAATAAGAAGATTAAACTAATAAGTGGTGCACTTATTTTTTTTATTAATTTAGTCATAAGACCTCCCTGTGTAAGAGAACTCTTATATTTTTTTAATTTTTAAAGACTAACGCTGATTGTGAAAATTGGGTATGCATTTTTTGCATATAGAAACAGCCTTAATGAATTTTAACTCATCAAGGCTGTTAAAAAATATTATCTATTAAATACTTCTTTTAAAGCTTTTGCAGGCAAGAATTTAACCTTTTGTGATGCAGCAATTTGGATCTGTTCACCAGTTCTAGGATTTCTTCCAACTCTAGCTTTTCTTTTAGCCACTTTATAAGTACCAAATCCAGCAATCTTGACTGAATCGTCACCCTTTAAAGCATCCAAAATAGTGTTGGTAATTGTGTCAAAAGTTCTTTCAGCATCAGCTTTACTTAGATTTAAAGCCCCTGAAAGCTTGACAACTAGTTGTTTTTTATTCATTTTAGCTCCGGTTTATTAGGTTAATTGCTATTTTTATCAAAAGTATTGATAAATCAAGACTTTTTTTAGTATATTGTAAAAAGTTATACACAATATGTAGTGTAATATAAAATAAGCATTGATTTTATTGACTTTTTAAGAGCTTAATAATTAATTTTAGCTGAATAAACCTAAGTCTTTTAAGTCATTAAATGTTGTAAAAAACATCAATGAAAGCAATAAAAACATTCCGATTCGAAAAAAACCTTCTTGAGTTTTTTGAGATAGTGGTCGACCTAAAATCTTTTCAAAAGCATAAAACATTAAATGACCACCATCTAACATTGGGATTGGAAACAAATTAACTAATCCTAAACTTATAGAGATATAAGCCATCATGCTAATAAAAGCTAAAATTCCAAATTCAGCTACTTGACCTGAAATTTTTGCAATTCTTATGGGGCCGCCAAGTTGAGATGTATCTGCTTTACCAATAATCATTCCACCTATGTATTTTAATGACGAAACGCTAACATAGTATACTTCATGAGCTGCATGATAAATTGATTGGGCAGGTCCTAATTTAACATGATTTATTTCATTGTTATATGCTCCCAGTTTTATACCGACCATACGTTTGTTTATTTTATTTCCTAGATTATCCTCACTTAAAACAATACTTGGCTTTATCTTAAGAATTAATTCATCATAAGAGCGTTTTACTTTAAAATCTATTATATCGGCAGTGGACATTGTTATATATTTAGATACATCCATAATGCTTTTAACTTTATTGCCATCAATTTCCAAAATTATATCATTTTGTTTTAACCCACCAATCATTGCTGGACTATCTTTTTGAACTTCATTAATTACTGCTGGAGTAAAATCTTTTCCAACAAAAGTATAAATAAAAAAAAATATAATCAAAGCTAATAAAAAATTAGCTAAAGGTCCGCCGAACACAATCAATACTCTTTGATATAAAGGTTTTAAAACAAATAACTTTTGACGATCTTCCTCATTATATTTTTTAAGAAGTTTTTCTTGATCAGATTGTGAAAATACATTGCGATCTCCAAAAAATTTAACGTAACCACCTAAAGGAATCCAGCAAATTTTCCAACGAGTTCCAGATTTATCATTCCAACCAAAAATCTCTTTACCAAATCCAATCGAAAAGTCAGTAACGCCTACACCATATTTTTTTGCGAAATAATAATGTCCATACTCATGGATAAAAACAACTATTAAGATAAGAACAATGAATGGTAAAATATAATTCAACATATTAAATAGATTTTTTTTTAATTAATTCTTTTATTCGTTTTATCATTATTTCTGGTGATCGCATAGAGGGGTATAGTTCTTTTGCTTTTTTGTAACTTCTAATAGCCTTTTCATAATTTTCTAGTTCAATATTTACAAGACCCTGGCCAGCTAAAGCTCCGAAGTGTCTTTGTTCGAGTTCTAAAACTTTATCAATATCATTTTGGGACTCTTTAAATTCGCCAATCATATATAAAACTGTTGCTCTTTTATTCCAAGCTTCAGCCCATGAAGGATCCAAATTTATTATTTTAGTGAATATTTCTAAAGCCTCAACATAATTTTGATTAAAAATTGAGTCTGATCCTTTAGATAAAAGGAAAGTTAATTCATCATCATTTGGATGCGTGCTCCAAATTTTCCAAATTTTTTGTTCTGTCTCATATGAATCAATAAAATTACTTACTTTTAATTTATGAAAAAGTTTATTTAATCTTATATTTCTATCTTCAGCATATAATGAATTTTGAAAAATTAAAAAAATAACATTTAGAAAAAAAATCCTTTTTATATAATTTTTTAATTCCATTTTTTTAACGATTCTAACAGTTTTAATCCTAATGGACTTATTGGTTCTTGCAAAATTATCTTTTTACCAGTCTTTTTTTTAACTAATTTAAGCAATTTTTTTGCTAAACCCTTTTTTCTGAAAATTGGATTAACGAATATATATTCAACTTCACTTATTTCATTAAAACGAACAAATCCTAAGGTAGTATTGTTGTTTTTTAGTGTAAAAACACCATCTGATTCAACAAGCTTATATTTTGATAAATCAAAATTTTTCATCAATATTAAAAATATAAAAGTAAAAATATAACTAATAAAATTAATATGAAAATTGTAAAAACAATATAATTAATTTTAATATTAAATTTTTTAGAGATGTATTCATTTATTTGTTCCCAAAATAAAACTATAAAAAAGAGTAATACAGCTGGTATAATAAATTTAAGCATCTTATTTTAAATTATTAATTCTTATCACCAACATAAACTGAAACACCTCTTGTATTTATATCAACATCAAATTTTTTATGTAGAGGAGGAAAAGCTCTTTGAGAACAGTCCAATCTATCACAGGTTCTACATGACACACCTATTGGTATTTCTGTAGACTTATCATTTATATTTATATTTTCTGTATATACAAAATCTTTTGCATATTTAGCCTCACATCCAAGTCCAATAGATAAAATACTTTTTGATTGACCAAATCTTCCTATTCCTTTTTCGACTGTTCTAGCAATACAAACATATTTCTCTCCATTAGTCATTTTACTAACAGCTGCCTGGATAACTCCAGGTCTTGTTAAAGCAGAATAGACATTCCATCTTGGACATGCTCCTCCATATCTGGGAATTTCAATTCCAGATAATGAAAATCTTTTTGAAATATTTCCTGCCATATCAACTCTTAAAAAATGAAATGGTATACCTGGGAGTTTCGGGTCCTGTAAACAAGTAACTCTATGAGCAACTTGTTCAAACGACGTAGCAAAAGTATTTTGTAAAAGTTCTAGATCATATTTAAGTTTTTTACATTCTGCATGAAATGGTTTATAGGGCATTAATATAGCGGCTCCACAGTAATTCAGTAAAGCTACTTTTGTTAATTTTTTAGATTCCTCTGAAGGAAAAGTAAATTTAGATAAGTATTCCTCTATTTCTTTAATTGCTCCTTCTTGAGCTATTTGTGCAGCTGCATGAAGTTTTTTGGTTTCTAAAGAGCTATAATCACTTAATAAAAGTTCTTTTTTATTTTTGTTAAAGATTTTAGAAAAAGGTTTATCTTCCTCAGGAATAACATCTTTAACTTTTATATTGTATTCAGAATTTAAGTACTCACAAAGAGCTATGTATCTTGTTCGATTATTTTTTTGAACTTTATCAAAAACTTTATTTGCAAAATCTTCAAGTTTTGGAAAGTAATTTTTATTATCTTGTAAGAAATCTGATATAACCTCTCCTGGAAATGAATTTTTTCTATTATCTACTATTTTTCCAGACATTTTTTCAATTTTGTTTACAAGCTCATGATCTTTCTTTTTTAAAATATCTCCAAGCCTAACAATTGCTTTACCAATTTTTGGATTAGTTCCTACGAGATCTTTTACTTCTGGACCTAATATGTCTAAATCTTCAAATAATTCGTCATCTAAAATTTCTGATAAAGTATTTTCTAAATTAAGATCAGATTTTGAAGTTAGTTGAGAAAGTTCAATATTCAATTTTTCACAAATTTTAAGTAAAAGATCACCATCTATTTTTCTTTTTCCACCTTCAATTAAATTCAAATAACTAGGTGAAATATTTAGTTCTTCAGCTAATTTATTTGCTTGAAGACCCATTTGTCTTCTAAAAGCCTTGATTTTAGGACCAATTTTTAAATCTAATTGACTCATATTTACTATTTGTAAATTTTGTAAATTAATATTTACAATAATTTTCCTTAATTTACAAGCTTTTTTTACATTTTTATAGATTTTGTAAATCTTGTAAATTATAAGATTTACATGGAAGATAAATTAAAAAACAGTGAAAATGAAGCTCAAATCATAAAGCATGAGGATCTTGCTAGACATAATAGCAGAGGTATCTACATGAGAGATGATCATTGTGATTGGGGTTCAAGTGGAATGCAAGATCTAATTGAGACCCTAAACGACTCAAACTAAATTTAGTTCTTTCTACTTAATTCATTTCTTACTAGTAAAATTTTAACAGCACAGGATCACAATAATGAGCGCAGAAAACATCTCATTTGACTTAAAAAGATTTGCAGGAATAAAAAGAGATTATACTCCAGAAGATGTGGAAAGGCTTAGGGGTTCTATCAAAATTGAATATTCGTTATGCAAACTACAGTCTAATAAATTATGGAAGCTATTAAATACAGAAAATTATGTAAACACTTTAGGTTCATTATCAGGTAATCATGCTGTTCAACATGCTAAAGCAGGTTTAAAAGCAATTTATTTAAGTGGATGGCAAGTAGCCGCCGATGCTAACAGTGCTGGAGAAATGTATCCAGATCAATCTCTTTATCCATATGATAGTGCTCCAAAGTTAGTTGAGTCAATGAATAACGCTTTAATAAGGGCTGATCAAATTCAACACATGGAACTTAAAGATGGAGATATGAAAAAAGAGAAAAGAGTTGACTATATGCTTCCAATTATTGCTGATGGAGAAGCAGGTTTTGGTGGACCTTTAAATGTATTTGAATTAGCGAAAAAATTTATAAAAGCGGGTGCTGCTGGTGTTCATTTTGAAGACCAATTAGCTAGTGAAAAAAAATGTGGTCATATGGGCGGCAAAGTACTTGTACCAACTAGCACTATGATTAAAAATTTGAAAGCTGCTAGACTAGCGGCTGATATTGCTGATGTTCCATTAATAATATTAGCAAGGACAGATGCTAATGCAGCAAAACTAATTACTAATGATCATGATGAAAATGACAAACCATTTATGACAGGCGAAAGATCTCCTGAGGGATTTTATTATGTGAAAGCTGGAATTGAACAAGCAATTTCTAGAGGTCTTGCTTATGCACCTTATTCAGATTTAATCTGGTGCGAAACAGCAACTCCAAATTTAGAAGAAGCCAAAAAATTTGCAGATGCAATTCATGCAAAATTTCCTGGTAAACTTTTGGCATATAATTGTTCACCTTCATTCAACTGGAAAAAGCACTTGTCTGACTCAGAAATTGCATCTTTTCAAAAAGAAATTAGTGCGATGGGTTATAAGTTTCAATTCATCACTCTTGCAGGATTTCATACACAAAATATTGCAATTTTTGAACTTGCAGAAAAATACAAAAAAGAAGGCATGTCTGCTTATTCAAAAATACAGGAACAAGAATTTGCTCGCGAAAAAGATGGTTATACTAGTGTAAAACATCAAAGAGAAGTTGGTACTTCATATTTTGATGCAGTTTCCAATACAATTAGTAGCGGGAAAAGCTCAACTACAGCAATGGCTGGCTCAACGGAATCAGAACAATTTTAAAAATAAGTATTCCTCTTATATAGTTTGTTTTTAAGGCCCTTAATTGGGCCTTTTTTATTTTTCAATTTTTGCAAATCTATAATTATAAAAAAATTTGCAGCTGAAATTATTTTGTTTAATAAAATCGTCTATGGCTTTTTTAACTCCAGGAGCTTGAGAAAGATCATAATCATCACATAAAACTGTTCCACCATTTAAAATTACTTCCTTTGAATAAATTAAGTCATTCATCACTGTTTTATAATCATGTCCACCATCAAGAAAAACATAATCAATTTTTTTCATATCTATATTCTTTAAAATTTTATTTGAATTACCTTTCAATAAAGTTACATTTTTATTGAATTTTTTTAAAAGATTTTCTACAGCCTCTTTACTATATGGATTTTGCCTCTTTATATAATTAAAATAAAATTTTTTTATTGGGTTTGAGAACTGTGTATTTGGAATTAATTCACTTTTATTTTCATCATTTTTTTCAAATAAATCTATTCCAATATATTTAAAATCGCTTCCATAAATATTGTAAAGTAATTCACAAACATTTCTTGCAGTCACTCCATGAAAAACACCGATTTCTAAAAAAACTTTGGGTTTTTTTTTATTTACTTCTTCAAGAAATAAATCTCCAACACCTTTTTGTTTAAGGCTTGTTTTTCTAAAATATTTTTTATATTTCAAGCTTTTTAGCTAAACGCTTCTACCCAAGTACCTTGAGTTGATGCTTTAGAATACTCTGTCGCCCTACCTTCGAAAAAATTCATATGCTCAACTGCATTTAACATAGTATCGAGCCATCCAAGAGGATTTTTTTGTACATCATAAATTGCTTCTAAACCAAGTTGGTCCAATCTTCTATTTGCAATAAATCTTATATAATCTTTTACATCTTTAGCTGTTAGCCCTTCCATTGGACCCATTTCAAAAGCAAGATCTATGAATGCATCTTCATGCTCAATAATAGTTCTGCAAGCTTCATAAAGTTCCTTTTTAAGTTTTGGAGTCCATATTTCAGGATTTTCTTTTATAAATTCTTTAAAAACTCTAATCATTGAATTGCAATGAAGAGTTTCATCTCTTACAGACCAAGTAACAATTTGGCCCATTCCTTTCATTTTGTTGTGTCTTGGAAAATTCAGAAGGATTGCAAAACTTGCAAACAATTGTAGCCCTTCTGTAAAAGCACTAAATACAGCAACTGTTTTTGCAATATCTTCTTTTGAATTGACATTGAAACCTTGCATATAATCATATTTATCTTTCATTTCTTTGTATTTCATAAAAGCTGAATATTCAGATTCAGGCATACCAATAGTATCTAATAAATGAGAGTAAGCTGCCACGTGAACAGTTTCCATTGATGCGAAAGCTGTCATCATCATTAAAACCTCAGTTGGTTTGAATACAGTAGTATAATGTCTTAAATAACAATTACTAACCTCAACATCTGCTTGAGTAAAAAATCTAAAAATTTGTGTTAGTAAATTTTTTTCTGATTGTGTAAGATTTTTTTGCCAATCTCTTACATCATCACCAAGTGGTACTTCTTCCGGTAGCCAGTGAATTCTTTGTTGAGTTAACCAAGCGTCATAACACCATGGATATCTAAAAGGTTTATAAACTGGGTTTTCAACTAATAGTCCCATTTTTTTAGGCTGAATTATCTCTTTATTTGGTGTTTTAATTTTCTCTGCTACTGACATGATAGACACTCCTCGTATTCTTGTTCTTCGTTAGATTGTTTGTTTTTAGATTTATATACATTAGCTGTAATATCAGTTGATTTTGCATCATTAATATTTTCAGCTCTCTGAATTGATTTTGATCTACAATAGTAAAGGCTTTTCAGCCCCTTTTTCCAAGCATCAAAATGAATTTTATGTAATTCTTTTTTATGCACGTCAGCTGGTAAAAACAAATTGACTGACTGGGCCTGTGATATAAATGGTGTTCTATCTCCACTTAATTCAATAATCCATTTTTGATTTAATTCGAAAGCAGTTTTAAAAACATCTTTTTCTAAATCTGTTAAAAAATCTAAATGCGAAACAGATCCTTGATTAGTTGTTATTGTAGACCAAGTTTCATCATCATTTTTACCATGAGCATCTAAGATTTCTTCTAGGTATCTATTTCTAACATTGAATGATCCAGATAAAGTTTTATGAGTATAGCTATTTGCTGCTATTGGTTCCACACCTGGTGAAGCTCCACCACAAATAATTGAAATTGAAGCTGTAGGAGCGATTGCTGTTTTATTAGAAAATCTCTCTTTAAATCCATATTCTTCAGCGTCAGGACAAGCACCTCTTTCCTCAGCTAGATCTTTAGAAGCTTGATTAACTTTTTCATCAATTTGTTTAAATATTTTTTTATTCCAAGATTTAGCCATTACTGACTCAAGCGGAATTCTATTTTTTTGTAAAAAAGAATGAAAACCCATTACACCTAATCCAACACTTCTTTCTCTTTCTGCAGAATATTTTGCATCTTTGAACTGATCTGGAGCTTTGTTGATAAAATCAGACAAAACATTGTCCAAAAATCTCATAACATCTCCAATCATGTCAGGATCATCTTTCCACTCATCATATTTTTCTAAATTCAATGATGACAAACAACAAACAGCTGTTCTGTCTCTTCCATCTTTGTCAATTCCTGTTGGCAATGTTATTTCACTACATAAGTTAGAAGTTTTAACAGTTAAATTAGCAAGTTTATGGTGCTGAGGAATTAATCTGTTAACAGTATCAATGTAAATAATGTATGGCTCACCAGTTTCAATTCTAGCAGTTAATAATCTTATCCATAAATTTCTCGCAGAAATCGTTTGTTGAACCGTACCATCTGCAGGACTTTTTAGTGCCCATTGCTCATCTGTTTCAACTGCTCTCATAAATGCATCTGAAACTAAAACACCATGATGTAAATTTAATGCTTTTCTATTTGGATCACCCCCAGTTGGTCTTCTCATCTCTATAAATTCTTCAATTTCAGGATGGTCAATTGGAAGATAACAAGCAGCTGAACCCCTTCTCAAAGAACCTTGGCTAATAGCCATAGTTAGAGAATCCATAACTTTTATAAATGGAATTATTCCAGAAGTTTTTCCAACTTTACCAATTTTTTCACCAATAGATCTTAAATTTCCCCAATAACTTCCTATACCTCCGCCTTTAGCAGCCAGCCAAACGTTTTCACTCCAAAGGTCTAAAATTCCACCTAAACTATCAGATGCTTCATTTAAGAAACATGAAATTGGCAATCCTCTTTTTGTTCCACCATTTGACAAAACTGGTGTAGCAGGCATAAACCAAAGGTTGCTTATATAGTTATAGATTCTTTGGGCATGTAAATTATCGTCTGCGTAAGAACTTGCAACTCGTGCAAATAAATCTTGGAAAGATTCATTATGACCAAGATATCTATCTTTTAAAGTTGCTTTACCAAAGTCAGTTAAATTGGAATCTTTAGAACGATCAATTTTAATAATGATACCTCTATTATTCTGAAAAAGCTCAGTTTCATTATTTAAAGAAAAAAGATCAGGTCTGTTAACTTTTGTTGCTTCTTTTACTTCAGGGCTATATTCAGAGACAGCTTTCTTTAGGGCCTGAGATAGAATTTTATTCATAATTTAGTATTATATTTTGTTATTTTACGAAAACAACTATATGTTGTATGCGCTTCTAGTTAATACACTATATAAACAACAAATCAACAGAACATTTATAGAACACCTGAAAAAAAATATCAATAAAAAAATCAAAAAAAAGGTAAGTAATTAACAAAATGTCAGAAAATTTAAAAATTAATCCCTATGGATTTAGAGAATACGATGCCAGATGGATCTATGAGAAAGATATTAATCATCAAGGAATCACTAATCTAGGTAAGGGCCTAGGAACCCAAATTATTCAACATACTAAAAAAAATAATCCTAGAGTGATAGTTGGACATGATTACAGATCTTACAGCGAAGAAATAAAATCTGCACTTAAAAAAGGTTTAATGTCTACTGGATGTTTTGTTGAAGATATTGGTCTATCTTTATCACCGATGGTTTATTTTGCTCAATTTAATTTAGATTCGGATGCAATTGCAATGGTAACAGCAAGCCATAATGAAAATGGCTGGACCGGTGTAAAAATGGGTATAAAAAAAGGTTTAACCCATGCACCAGATGAAATGAAAGAATTGAAAAATATTACTTTAAATCAAAAATTTATTATTGGTAATGGAAATGAAAAAGAGATTAAAAATTTTCAAGAAACTTATAAAAAAGATTTAATACATAAAAAAAAAATCAATAAAAAAATAAAAGCTGTTGTTGCCTGTGGCAATGGGACAGCAGGAATTTTTGCCCCAGAAATTTTGAGAGAAATAGGATGTGAAGTAATTGAATTAGATTGTAATTTAGATTGGACTTTTCCAAAATATAACCCAAATCCTGAAGATTTGAAAATGCTTCATGAAATTATTAAAGCAGTAAAAGAAAACAATGCAGATATTGGTTTTGGATTTGATGGCGATGGTGATCGTGTTGGCGTTATAGATGATAAAGGTAATGAAATATTTTCAGATAAAGTTGGTTTATTGATTGCAAGAAATTTATCATCAATACACAAAAATTCTAAGTTTATAGTAGATGTCAAATCAACTGGACTTTATAAAAACGACAAAATTTTAAATAAAAATCAATGTGAAACTATTTACTGGAAAACTGGACACTCACACATAAAAAGAAAAGTTTATGATGAAAAAGCATTAGCAGGATTTGAAAAAAGTGGGCATTTTTTCTTTAATCAACCACTTGGTTATGGTTATGATGATGGGATAAATTCAGCAATTCAAGTATGCCAATTATTGGATAAGCAAAACAAAAAAATGAGTAAAATAATAAATGAAATCCCAAAAACTTTTCAATCACCAACTATGGCTCCATATTGTAAGGACGAAGAAAAATATAAAGTTGTTGAAGATTTAGTAAAAAAAATTGAAAAAATTAAAAGTGAAAAAACTAAAATAGACAATCAAGAAATAAAAGAGATATTGACTGTGAATGGTATTAGGTTTTCTTTTGAGGATGGTTCTTGGGGATTAATTAGAGCATCTTCAAATAAACCATCGTTAGTGATAGTTACTGAAAGCCCTACTTCAAATCAGAGAAAAATAAAAATATTTGAGTTTATTGATAAAATGCTAAAAACAACTGGAAAAGTTGGTAAGTACGATCAAAAAATTTAGTTAACTATTTATTCTCATCAATGTTATTTGCTGGTGTTGATGAGTCAACTTCATTATTAAGAACTTTATCGTTATTTTGATTAGATTGATTACTATAAAATTTTTGAATTAAAGCTTCTTCCTTTTTTTTTTGCTCTAAATCAAATTTTTCTTCCCACTCTTTAATTCTTCTATTTTCCTCTGCAATTCTCTCTTCTTCTTCGGTTTTTTGCTTTAATGCGATTGCTCTTTCTTCTTCAATTCTTTTTTGTTTTTCCTCCTCTTTTCTTATTTCTTCTTCTCTTTCTCTTTGTTCTTTCTCTTTTAAAATTTTATCTTGTTCGGCAGATTTAATTTTTGCTTCTTTCAATTTTAACTCTTCTTCTTTGGCTCTTTGATCAGCTTGTTCTTTAAGTAATTGTCTTTCTATCTCTTGTTGTCTCTCAATCTCCAATTGTTTCAATCTGTTTTCAGTTTCACGCAATTTTTCTTCTTCGTATTTTAATTTTCTAGCAGCCTCTCTAATTTTTTGTTCTTCATCTAATCTTTTTTTTCTCTCTATTTCATTTAATCTATTTTTTTCTTGTCTTTCTTTCTCTTTTATTACTGAAGCTAAAGAATGGGGTTCTTTTGTTATTGCTCAATCATTTATGGTTTATTCAATATTGTCGGTCATTACTTTATTAGGATCTGGATTCTTAATTGATAAATTTACTAGTAGAAAACTTTTAATCTTTATGAATATACCACTATTGTTTTCTACGTTAGTTTTATTATACTTTGATAATCCTGTTGCTTCTTTTGTTTTTCTTGGCCTAATAGGCATTTCTAATGGTCTAGCTAACGTCCTAGGATCATCAACATGGGCTGAAATTTATGGGGTAAAATTTATTGGATCGATTAAAGCTTTAACCACAGCTTTAATGGTTTTTTCCACTGCTTTTGGAACTGCTTTATTTGGTTTTTTGATAGATAGAGGTTTTTCTATTGAGCAAATTGCTATGGTGTCATTTATC
>CACKXH010000010.1 GCA_902604005.1 uncultured Pelagibacteraceae bacterium | reverse complement strand
TTTAGTGTTTTTAAAAATGCTGCAGAAAATGCACTTTACAAAATATGTAAAAATTTTAAACCTAAGAATAAAAACCTTAAATATTTAATTACAGATACAAACGGAAAAATTTTAAAAAACTCTTTTGATTTAAGTGTATTGTTAAAAAATATTAATTGGAAAAAACTTTAATAATATAGTTATCTTCTTTGACCAAAAAGTCTTAGAAGCATAATAAATAAGTTAATAAAATCTAAATAAAGAGTTAATGCTCCCATCACAGCTTTTTTACCTATAATTTCTCCAGAATCACTTGCTGTATACATGTTCTTAATTTTTTGAGTATCATATGCTGTTAGACCTACAAAAATTAGAACTCCTAAAATTGAAATTACAAAGTACATCATTGAAGATTTCATAAAAATATTTACTAGTGAAGCAATTATAATTCCAATTAACCCCATCATTAAAAAAGAGCCTAATTTAGTTAAATCTCTTTTTGTGGTATATCCATAGACACTCATAGCACCAAAAGTAGCTGAGCAAATAAAAAAGACCCTTGTCACACTCATACCTGTATAAACCAATAAAATTGAAGATAATGATAAGCCCATTAAAGCTGCAAAAATCCAAAAAGTTGTTTGAGCTTTTGATGCACTCATCTTATTAATTCCAAAGCTCATATAAAAAACTATTCCTAAAGGCGCAAGCATAACAATCCACTTAAGTCCAGACATGTAGATTGCATTACCAATCTGAGTTAGACCTATAATTGATCCAGCATCATTAGTAACCACCGACATCTTAAATGTTAGTAGAGCAATTATTCCAGTCAACAGTATTCCTGTTGCCATATAATTATATACTTTGAGCATGTAGGCTCGTAAACCTTCATCCATTACTACAGTTGACTGTTGAGCTGCAGAAGCTCTACCCAAAATACCTTTTTTATCGAATTCCATAGAGGTTATATATAATATTCTTTTACTAATTATTCAAGATACCTTAAAAGATTAAAAAAATATTAACATTACAAAACCTCAATGAACTACAAAAAATTAGGAAATACAGATCTAAAGGTAAGTACAATTTGTCTCGGAACAATGACATGGGGTGAACAAAACACCCAAAATGAGGGTTTCGAGCAAATGGATTACGCTTTAGATCAAGGTGTAAATTTTTGGGATACTGCTGAAATTTACTCTATACCTCCAAGAGAAGAAACTTTTGGTCATACTGAGGAAATTATTGGAAATTGGTTTGAAAAAACTAAAAAAAGAAAAAATGTAATACTCGCTTCAAAAGTTTGTGGACCAATGAGAGAGTATGTAAGGGGTGGCGGAAACCAGTTTGGAAAAAAAAATATTACAGAGGCTTTAGAAGGAAGCTTGAGAAGATTAAAGACTGATTACATTGATTTATATCAATTACACTGGCCTGAGAGAAATACTAACTTTTTTGGTAAATTAGGCTATGAACATGGGGATGACGGTGAGTGGACTAAATTTGAGGATATTTTAGAAAATCTTAAAAGATTTATTCAACAAGGAAAAGTTAGGCATATTGGTTTATCTAACGAAACTCCTTGGGGTTTGTCTAAATTTTTAGAAATATCTAAAAATAAAAATCTTCCAAGAATGCTTTCAGTTCAAAACCCATATAATTTATTGAATAGAAGTTATGAGGTGGGCCTTGCAGAGATATCAGTTAGAGAACAATCTGGACTTTTGGCTTACTCTCCTCTAGCCTGTGGTTATCTCTCAGGAAAATATAGAAACAATCAATTGCCAAAAAAATCCAGAATTGCACTCCACAAAGATTTCTGGACTAGATATAATAAGCCTAATGCTGAAAAAGCAATCGAAGCTTATTATGAAATAGCAAAAAAATATAAATTAGATTTGGCACAAATGTCTTTAAAATTTTTAGAAATTCAACCTTTTGTAACTTCGGTTATCATTGGTGCAACTACAATGGAGCAGTTGAAAACTGATATAGAAAGTGTAAGTATAAATTTAACAGAAGAAATTATAAATGAAATTAACGAAGTACAAAAAATTTACCCAAACCCTTGCCCATGATTAAAAAAATTCTATTATTTTCAATATTTATTTTATTCTTTTCTTTTTCAAAAGCTTTTTCTGAGGACATAAAAAAAGTTGGTAAATTCAAGGATTGGGAAGTGATGGTGATATCAGAATCTTCAGGTAAAGTTTGTTTTGCCCAATCTACTCCTGTTTTGCAGGCACCGAAAAAAAATAAAAGAGATGCAAGATTATTTATAACTTTTAGACCTAGTGAAAATATTTCTAATGAAATAAGCACAACAGCAGGATATGAATTTAACAAAAACAACACCGTTTTAGCAACTTCTGGAAATAATAAATTTAAATTTGATATTAAACAACAAGGATTTGCTTGGATGACTAGCAACAAAAAAGAAAAGATTATGGTCAAAGTCATGAAAAAAGGATCAAGAATTATGCTCAGTGGTTATAATGAAAAAGGATCACAAACTATAGATCATTATTCACTACTTGGTTTTACCAAAGCATATAACACTGCAAAAAAAGCCTGCAGTTAATTAATGAAATCAAAAAAAAGAATTGTCTTAGCTTACTCTGGAGGATTAGATACATCAATAATTCTTAAATGGCTTCAAGAAAATTATAATGCTGAGGTAATTTGCTATACTGCAGACATTGGTCAAGAAATTGATAGAAAAAAAATTATATTTAATGCCAAAAAATTTGGAGTTAAAAATATAATAATAAAAGATCTAAAAGATATTTTTGTAAAAGATTACGTGTTTCCAATGATACGAGGTCATGCAGTCTATGAGGGTGTTTACTTATTAGGAACATCTATTGCAAGACCCTTAATTGCAAAAAATCAGATCAAAATTGCAAAAAAATATAAAGCTTATGCTGTATCCCACGGATCAACTGGAAAAGGAAATGATCAAGTTAGATTTGAACTTGGCTACCATTATTTTGGACCAAAAATAAAAATAATTGCTCCGTGGAGAATATGGAAATTAAAATCAAGAACAGAATTAATAAATTATGCTAAAAAAAATAAAATTTCTATCCCTAAAGATAAAAAAGGTGCTCCACCTTTTTCAGTTGATGATAATATATTTCATACTTCAACTGAAGGTAAGGTTTTAGAAAATCCTAAAAACTCCGCACCAGAATTAATTTTTCAAAGAACTGTTTCACCAGAAAAAGCACCAAATAAACCAACATTTGTATCAATTAATTTTAGAAATGGAGATCCAATTGGTGTTAATGGAAAAAAGTTACGTCCGGCCAAGTTACTTGAAAAACTTAATCAATTAGCTGGAAAAAATGGAATAGGTAGAGTTGATCTTGTTGAAAATAGATTTTTAGGAATTAAATCAAGAGGAGTTTATGAAACTCCTGGAGGAACTTTGCTAATTCACGCTCATAGAGCAGTCGAGTCTGTTACCTTAGACAAAGAAACAATGCACAAAAAAGAAAATATAATGTCAAGATATGCTGAACTTATCTATAATGGTTATTGGTATTCAAAAGAAAGATTTAAACTTCAAAAAATCGTCGATTTAAAAAAAAATAAGGTTAATGGGACTGTTAAACTTAAACTTTATAAAGGAAATACTACTATAATTTCTAGACAAACTAAAAGTTCTGCATACTCATTAAAAAAAGTTTCTTTTGAAGAAAATAAAACATTTAATAAATCAAATGTTGAAAAATTTATTAATTTTCATAAGAAAAAACTACGTTCTTGATAAGGTTTAGGTCAATTTATCATTTGTTTAATTTGTTAGAAACTATATCTTGTAATCATGGAATCATTAAAAAATTGGATGAAAGAAGCAGCAAATATTTTATTTGATGATAGTAAAAATGACTTAAGAGCTCTTCCAAAGACTGTCAGATTACAAATTCTGTTAGTTTTAAGTTTTATTTGGACTACTGTTTTTAGTTTATATGTATTTTCATACACTACTTTTGCATTTGGCTGGGCAGGACTTTTTGTAGCTCACATTGGATTAATATTTGCAGTTTATATGACATTTAAGCATTTTCATAGAGCTGAGGAAAGTTCTGCTAGTGTTTTCAAAACAAAAAATTTTGATCCATTTAAAATAATGGTTATTGTTTTTGTAGTTGTGTTTATCTTTGTTTTTTCAAAAGGGATTGAAGTATTAACAAGTCCTAACCCCTATTCTTACTCAATTCCTTACGATGGTTCTTCAAAATCAGTATTTGAAAAATGGTTACCATTTAGTAAAGATAAGTAATGGAAAAGATTGCTAAAAATTTACAGCTAGTTTTAATGGTTATTATTTTAATTAGTACTGTTATAGCAGTTGGAATAGAAATAAATAAAATGTTTCTTGCTAAATCGGTAACTTTAGCTGATTTACTATTAATGTTTCTTTACTTAGAGGTATTAGCAATGGTTAGAGTTTTTTGGGATCAACAATCAATAAGTATAACTTTACCACTTTTAATAGCAATCACTGCTCTTGCACGATTTATCATTCTTCAAGGAAAAGAAATGGATCCAACAGCATTAGTTTATGAAGCCGTTGCTATAGTTCTTATCGCAGCTGCAATTGTTATCTTAAGATTAAGGCATAGTGATAAATTAGGTCTTAAAAGAAAAAAAAATAAATAACCTTAATGAATTTTGGGACGTCGAGAGCTTCGGCTATTGAAAAGCTAAATAATTTTGTTGAGCAAAATTTATTTGAATATTCAAGATTAAGAAATTTTGATTATGGTCCGAATAATAGATCAAATATTTCATGCCTTTCACCTTACATTACTCATGGAGTTATTTCTGAGTTAGAAGTAATTAAAAAATCATTGGATAAATTCTCATTTTCAAAAAATGAAAAATTCATTCAAGAGGTTCTATGGAGAACATATTGGAAAGGTTGGTTGGAACTAAGACCCGCTGTTTGGACAGATTACTTAAATGAATTAAAAAAAATTCGTGAAGAATTTAAAGGTAATGCTGATTATAAAAAAGCTATTGAAGGAAATACAAATATAGAGTGCTTTAATGAATGGGTAAATGAATTAAAAGAAAATAACTATTTGCATAATCACGCAAGAATGTGGTTTGCAAGTATTTGGGTTTTTACTTTAGAGCTTCCCTGGCAGTTAGGTGCTGAATTTTTTTTGAAACATTTATACGATGGAGATGCCGCAGCCAATACTTTAGGGTGGAGATGGGTTGCTGGAATTCAAACACAAGGTAAAAATTATTTAGCTAGTGAATGGAATATTAATAAATTTACCAACAACAGATTTAGTAATATCAAACTAAATGAAAATGCTCCTCCAAAAACAAGCGATAAAACTTATGCTGCATCAAAATTGGAGTTTAACAATCCACAAAATCTTGAAGAAAAAAATCTTCTTATTTTTGAGAATAATTTGTCTTTTGAAATAAGTGATTTTAAAGATCAAAAATTTAAAAAGGTTTTTTTAATTTCTAACAAAAATGAAAATCGAACCATAGAGCTCAGTGAAAAATTAGTAAAATTCAAGTCTCAATTAATTGAAGATCAAAAAAAAAGATTAGAAGAAAAATCAATCAATACTGAAATTATAGATTTAAGTAAGATAAAAAATATTAATGAGATCTCTTATGGTTTATATCCTACAGTTGGTGAAAACCTAGATTTTATAAATACAAATAATTTAAAAATAGAATTTCTGTATAGAAAATTAGACCAATTTTCTTGGCAATATTGTAATAAAGGTTTCTTTAATTTTAAAAATTATATTCCAAAAATAATTACAACTTTTAATTAAAACCACCTAAACATTCCGATTATTCCAGCCGTCGCATAAAAGAATTGTAAAAATAATATTCCTCTATGACCACCCCTGTAAGCCCAAATTCCAATTAAGATTGCAGATATAAGTAATAAACAAAAACCAAAGAACTCTATACCAATATTCATAGCTACAAATAATGAGTATAATATTGCGGTAATAACCCCTCCCCATTCAAAAATTTTATTATTCATATTATTTTTTTAAAATTTTCATAAAGAATCTTAGAATAATTATTCATATCAGTCATATTATTTTTTGCAGCATTATCAAATTTTTCTAATGCTCCATCTCCTAATTGATCTTCAAGAGCCTTTTTATACTCTGGCACACATCCCCATTCGTTGACTGTTGTGTCTTTAATTTCGATATGAAACTGAATACCATAAGCATGATTTTGATATTTAAAAATTTGATATTTGGTAACTGGTGATGAAGCTAGTAAAGTTACATCATTATTATTCTCAATTCCTTCAACCTCATAAGAGTGCCATTGTAAACTTTTTATTTTATTTGGAAATTTAGAGAATAAATTATCAGTATCTTTTTCTTTAGAAAAATTAATATCCATAATCCCTATTTCTGCTGGTTGAGATTTGACTATTTTACCACCAACAACTTCACCTAACAGCTGGCACCCCAAACAAAAACCCAAATAAGGTTTTTTCAAATTAATAACAAATTCTTTAATCGCTTTTTTTTCTTGTATTAACCATGGATACTCCTGTTCCATAAAAGTATCCATTGGACCCCCCATACAAAACATTCCGTCAAATTTACTTAAATCATTTGGAATTTTTTCACCTTCATCCAGCTCAATTGTAGTTAGGTTAACACCATCAGCTAACATTAAGTCTTTAATGTAACCAGGGTCTTCAATTTTAATATGTTGTAATACAATTATGTTCACCAAAATTAGCTTAGCTTAGAACACTTCTTAGAACAATATTTTACTCTATCCCAATTTAGCTTCCATTTCTTTCGCCAAACAAAAGGTCTTTTGCAAACTGGACAAGTTTTAGATGGTAAATTTTCTTTTCTCACTAAATTGTATTTTGTTTAATAAATTTATCGGCCTCAGATAAAATTAATTTTTTTCTATCCGTTTTCATTTTATCTAAAATTCTTACCATCATTGATAGTCTAGGATTGGTTAAAAAAAATTTTCTATTCCGGTCTATAAATCTCCAATAAAGACCATCCATTGTATTACACCACTCTCCTTTTTTAAAATCCATCATTTTCATAAAATAAGCAGATCCACAGATATAAGGTTTGGTTGCGAAAATTCCGCCATCACTGAATAATCCCATGCCATAAACATTTGGTACCATTACCCAGTCAGAAGAATCTACAAACATTTCCATAAACCATTTGTAAACTTTGTTTGGTTTGATTTCGCAAAGGTTCATAATGTTAGATAAAATCATCAGTCTTTCAATGTGATGAGACCAGCCGTAGTTTAATGCATTCTTGATTGCATAATCTAATGGTGGCAACCCTGTTGTTCCGTCGTACCAAGACTTTTTCATTTTTCTATTTTGTTTAAAAAAATTTTTTGTTTCCATTTCCTCTGAATAACTTTGATAAATTCCTCGCATAAACTCTCTCCAACCAATTACCTGACGAATATAACCTTCCAAGGAATTCATTCTTATTTTATTTTTTTTATGAAAATCTAAAACTTTTTGAATAACGAATTCAGGAGTTATTAAACCTAAATTGATGTAGGGGCTTAAAGCACTGTGAAATAAAATGTTATCTTTTTGATTTACTGCATCTTCATAATCACCAAATAAATTTGATTTTTCTTTTATAAAAAAATTTAGGAGTTTAACTACATCATCAAATTCTGTTGCTAACCAAAAGTTCTCTGTAGTACCTGGATGATCTTTAAATAATTTTTCTACGATGGGCTTTAATTTTTTTGTATGATTGGTTTCATTAATTTTAGGAAATTTTGGTATCGAAATATCCTTTGGTAATTTATTTCTATTATCTTCATCAAAGCTCCACTTTCCCCCAATTGGATTTCCATCAGCACCCATCAATATTCCAGATTTTTTCCGAACCTCTTTGTAAAACGTTGCCATAAAGGGTTTTTTGGATTTTCCTAAGTAATTTTCAAATTCACCTCTTGAATTCAAAAACATAGGAGTTTGAACAACATTCCAATTGATTTTTTCTTTTTTTAAAAATTGAGAAATCTTTTTTTCAAAAAACTTATCTTCGATTTCGAAACTAGAAATCTCTTTAACTTTTTTTGAATTAATAATTTTTTTTAATTTTTTAAGGTAATCATCTTTGAATTCTTTGTCTTCAATTTTTATATACTCTAATTTAAATTTATTCTTTTTAAGCTGATCAGCATAAGATCGCATGGAAGACAAGAATAATAGTATTTTCTGCTTATGATGTTTTTCATAAGTACATAAACCGTTGTCTTCTGCCATAAAGAATATATGGTCTTTTTTGAAGCGGTCGAGGTATTTTGATGGAAATAATTGATTACCAAGTATAAAAAATAACTTCATATATTAAATATAACTAATAAAATTTTTTATGTCAGAAAAATATATTGTTTTTGGTGCGACAGGTTCAATCGGATCAAGTTTAGCAGAACAATTAATAAGTTCAGGAAATAATGTTCATTTAGTAGCAAGAAATGAAGCTGAGCTTAAAAACATTTCTGACAAACTAGGATGTACTTCCACTGTAGCTGATGTTTTGGAAGAAGGATTTATTGATAAAGTAAAAAGTGATATCCCAGAAACAAAGGGGATTGCTTACTGCGTAGGTTCAATTGACTTAAAACCTTTAAGAATGGTCACTGAACAAGATTTTAATAGATGCATGAAACTAAATCTTTATTCAGCAGTTGAGGTAATAAAAGGATACCAAGAAAGTTTAAAAAAAAATAAAGGATCAGTGGTATTGTTTTCTACAGTCGCTGCTCAAAGAGGATTTACTAATCATGCTATAATTGCCTCTACAAAGGCTGCAGTAGAGGGATTAACTGTTTCTTTAGCGGCTGAATTTGCACCAAACATCAGAGTTAACTGCATAGCTCCTAGTCTGACATATTCTAAAATTGCTGAACCAATGTTAAAAAATAAAGCTTTAGCCGATGGTATAGCAAAAGCTCATCCACTTAAAAGATTGGGTGAGGGAAAAGATTCTGCCTCTCTAGCAAAGTTTCTTATTACTGAAGATAGTTCTTGGGTCACAGGGCAAATAATTGCAGTAGATGGTGGAAGATCTAAACTTTCTTAAAGTGAAAAAAGTTTTATTTTTAACAATATTAATTTTTTTTTTTAACTCAAAATCTTTTTCTCAAAATTATAACTTTCAAAAATTAGCAAAACTTGATGGACCATGGGGCTCATCATTCTTGAATAAAGATGAATTAATAATTACAGAGAAAAGCGGAAAAATAAAAATTGTAAATATTAAATCTAATAAAATTTCTGAAGTTGATCACAATCTAAACTTTTTGGATTATGGCCAAGGAGGATTATTAGACATTCTATTTAAAGATAATTTTGTTTATATTTCTTATTCTGAAAATAGAGGTAATTGGAAGTCAAGTACTTCAATTGCAAAAGCAAAATTTGATAAAGTCAAGTTAGACTTTAAAAATATTTTTCAAGCTGAGCCTCCAATAGATTCAGGTTATCATTTTGGCTCAAGATTAGTAATTAAAGATAATTATCTTTTTGCATCTGCAGGTGAAAGAGGGCAAGGTATGATTGCACAAGACCCCACTAATCACCCTGGAAGTATTATTAGAATTAATTTAGATGGAAGTATTCCCAGTGATAATCCTAAATTTGAGGGTAAATCAAATTGGCTGCCTGAAATTTATCAAATTGGAATTCGAAACCCTCAGGGTTTATCCTTATCCCCTTTTGATGGGAAAATTTATATGAGCAATCATGGTGCAAAAGGAGGAGACTGGTTTGGCGAAGTTAAAAAGGGTGAAAACTATGGTTGGAAAATATTAGGTTGGGGTGGAAAAAATTATACTGGAACTAAAATTGGGCCTAAATGGAAGCCAGGTTTTACTAAAGCAATTCAATATTGGGTACCTTCTATAGCTACTAGTGCTATCTCTATTTATAAAGGGAATGAATTTAAAGAATGGAATAGTCATGCACTAATTACTTCTCTCAAAGATAAATCATTAAGAAAATTAATATTTGATGATAAATCAAATGTTAAAGAAGAGATTATTTTTAAAGACAAAATTGGAAGAATTAGAGATATACAGGTTCATCCAAATAATGGAAAAATTTATTTTTTAGCAGGAGATAGTTTGTGGTTAATGGAAAAAAATTAGTAGATATTATAATTATTTTAGTTGGAATTTTTTTTTATAATTGTTTAAGTGTTGCTATGGAAAAACCTTATCATCATTTACCAGATGGAACTTTTAGAAATCCCGAAGGCTCACCAAAAAGAGACGCTAATGTTAAATGGTCTTATAAAATATTTAATCAAGAAAAAAAGAAGCTTGATATGACGGTGCCAAAAGAACATGTTGTAGAAAAGGAAAAAGTTTTATTGGATCTTAAAAATCACAAAGATGATGATTACATTGCCTGGATAGGTCACGCTACTTTTTTAATAAAGCTAGGCGAAACCACAATAATTACTGATCCCGTATTCTCAAAAAATGCAGGTCCATTAATCTTTGGACCAGATAGATTTACTGAGCCAGCTTTGAAACTTAATGAAATTCCAAAAATAGATTTGTTTTTACTAACTCATAATCACTACGATCATCAAGATATGTCTACTATTAGAAAATTTCCTTATAAAGATGCAAAAGTTTTACTTCCTTTGAGACTAGGTAAATATTTTAAAAGATATAAAGATGTTAATGAAATGGATTGGTATGATGAAATAAAGATTAATGATAATTTAAAGATCACATTTCTACCTGCTGTTCACTGGTCGAAAAGAAGTTTAACAGATACAAACAAAACTTTGTGGGGAAATTTTTTAATCAACTATGATGGAAAAAAAATTTTATTTGCTTGTGATACTGGTATTGGAGATATTTATAAGGATATAGGAAACAAATATGGTCCGATTGATCTCACTTTAATCAATATAGGTGCTTACAATTTTTACCCTATAATGCCATACAAAGATAAATCTGTTTATCATACTAACCCTGAAGAAGCTTTGGAGGTTGCACAAAATTTAAAAAGTAAGAAAGTTATTGGGATGCACTGGGGAACTTTTGTTCTATCTTTAGAGCCTATCATGGAACCACCAATTCGATTTAAGAATAGTGCAGAAAAATACGGATTTAAAAAAGAAGATGCTATTATTTATAAAATAGGTGAGTTTGGCTCTTTAAAAAAATTACTTAATTATAATTAATTATCTAGTAATTTTTTTTTTGCTTTTTGAAATTCTTCTTGGGTTAAAACACCATCTTTTAAAAGATTATTTAACTTTTCCAGCTCCTCACTCAAATTTTTCTTAGCATCAGAAGAGTTTTCAATTTCATTATTTTCTAAGTTCTCATTCTGTTTATTGGCATTTTTGGCACTCATGCCTTTCATGATAGCGTTGCCTCCTAAATAAAGTACAAATGCAAATATTGGTATTACCAAACCAAAAAAAACAATCTTTTCCATTAACTAATCGTCATCTTCCTCTCTCCAATTTTTTTCATACATCAACCAAGCAGCAAATATAACTGAAAATGTCCCTATAATCATACCATAATCAAATCCAGTTTGTTGATCATAAAGGTACCAACCTAATTGTGTGGCGCCAATCGGAGGAATTGTAAGTATACCCATTAAGATAGCAATTCTATATGGATATTTGGGTTTTTTCATAAACTAAACCTATCAAAAAATTTTTGATGAATTAAATATTAAATTTGCGATCTTTTGAAACAGTCAATCGTATTTTTAAGCAAACACGCAATAGTCATTGGGCCCACACCACCTGGAACTGGAGTTAAGGCTTTTGCATTTTTTGATACTTCATCAAAAGCTACATCTCCTACAAGGCCTTTATCTGTTTTATTAATACCAACGTCAATTACAATAGTATCTTTTTTTACCCAATCACCTTTAACAAGTTCGGGTATTCCAACTGCTGCAACAATGATATCAGCTTCAAGGCATTCAGCTTTTAAATCTTTTGTTCTTGAGTGTGTAATTGTTACAGTACAATTTTCTTTTAGAAGAAGTTGTGTCATAGGTTTGCCATTTAAATTTGATCTACCAACTACAACAGCTTTTTTTCCATTCAAATTAGGTTCTATCTTTTTGATCAGTAGATAGCATCCCAATGGTGTACATGGAACTGAACTTTCATAACCCGATGAAAGATTTCCTACATTCATAGGATGAAAACCATCTACATCTTTTGAGGGGTCTATAGCTTCAATAACTTTTTGTTTATCTATGTGTTTTGGAAGAGGTAACTGAACTAAAATACCAGAAACTGTTTCATCTTTATTTAGTTCTTCTATTTTTTTTAAAACAACCTTTTCTTCTACTGAGTCTGGATATTTTATAACGTCTGATTTAAGCCCAACCTCATTAGCTGATTTTTCTTTATTTCGAACATAAATCTGGCTTGGAGTTAAATCACCGATTAATATTACTGTTAGTCCAGGTACTTTATTATATTTTGCCTTTAATTCTGTAACTTCTTTTTTAAGTTCCTCTCTTAGGAGTGCAGCTTCTTTTTTACCATCAATTAAAATCATAATTTTTAGAATATCATTGGTGCAACGTAAAGCTTCATACACATTTCTATAAACCAAATCAATAGAAGTAAAATTATTGGAGAAATGTCTAAAGAACCTAAATTAGGTAAAAAACGTCTTATTTTATTCAATATTGGATCTGTAAGCCTATAAGTTAATTCTAAAATAGAGTAAACAAATCTATTTTGAGTATTTAAGATATTAAATGCAATTAACCAACTTACAATAACATTAATTATTACAACATAAGAATAAAGTTTTAGTATTTGTAAAACTAAATAAAAAATAGCTATCATTTTTTTTCGATATAAATTGAAGAGCTTGGAAATGCGAAAGAAGCTTTGTTGGCTTCAACAATTTGTTTAATTACAATAGCCAATCTTTCTTTAACAGCTAACCATTCATTCCAACTATCAGTATCTGTAAAACACCTAACATACATATCGATAGAACTATCAGAAAATTTATCTACTCTCACGGCAATACCTATATTTGTATTAAAGTCTTCACTTTTTTTAATATGATCTTCAATTTGATTTCTAATCGTTTTTAATTGATCAACTGTAGTGTCATATTGAAGAGTAATAATCCAACTTATTAACCAATTTGAAGTCTCACTTACATTCACAACAGCATTTTCAGCAAACTGAAAGTTTGGAATTATTGCTAAAGATTTATCAAATTTTCTAATCGTTGTTGATCTAAATCCAATTTTTTCAACTATACCTTCAATAATTCCATCAACTAGAATCCAATCACCAATTTTAAATCTTTTTTCAACAAGAACTAAAATTCCTGAAATTAAATTTTTAAATAAATCTTGTGCTCCTAAAGCAACTGCAACACCAAATAATCCTAACCCAGCTATTATCGGTCCAATTTTTATTCCCCATAATTCAAGCACTGCTGCTAAACCTAGAATAAAAATTAAAATCTTAAGAGATTTAATAATCCAACCTATTAGTTCTCTGGTTAAAAGTTTATCCAACCCACTTAAAATATATGAGACTGGTTCGATAATTTGATGAATAACCCAAAAAATTAAAATTGTTATTAAAGTTCTATTTATTGTATCAGCAATTTCTCTACCTTCATTTGAAAAGGTCATATAATAACTTGCAATAAAAAAACCTAAAACTATTGGTAAAAATCTTGCTGGACCCACTAAAGCGTTAACAAATGTATCATCTAATTTGTTTGAAGTTCTTTTTGAAATAATTTCTAATTTTTTAATAATAAGCTTACTAATTAAACCTCTAAAAACTAGAAAAACTAAAAAAATACCAATCCCAATTAATATTTGAAAAATATCAACTCCTAAAATTCCTTTGTTCCAAACAGATAAAAAAATATCAGAAAAATTATTTATTATTTCCATAATTAAATTTTATATAACAAAAATTCTTCTTCTCCAGGGTTAAAAAGAAATATCTTTTTCCACTTAATTTCATTCAATATAGACGAGGTTTTTTCACCAATACACATTAAATTTGTATTCATCCAGAGGCTTTCTAATTGATATAATTTTATAAAATTTAAAAAGCTTAAGGCACTATTTTGTGAATAAATATAGACTATATCAGGAATATTTGACTTTAATTCTTCTACAAAATTTTCATTAAAATTTTTATTATGTTTGTTTCTATAATTCACTATTCTTTTTACGTCATATCCATCTCTTATTAATTGTTTATCTAAATCAACTGAAATTGTTTCACCACTTACATAAATTAATTTTCCATTTTTTTTATCAAAATTTTGTAAAATTAACTCTTTTAAATTTTCAACATTACCTTCAGCAGTAATTACATTTTGGAAACCACAGCTTCTTGCTTTTTTTTCAGTTACATTTCCAACACAAAAACATATAAGTTTTTTGTCAACATTTTTTAAATTTAAAAATTTTACTGCATTTGCACTTGTAAAAATAATTCCTTTATAATCAAAAAAATTTTTTTGGTCATAGTCTAGTTTGCTTATATTCAATAGTGGCAAATGAGAAACTTTGTGTCCCAAAGAATTAAACCTTAAAATTATTTCAGAACAATCATCTAAAGGTCTTGTTAATAAAATATGCATATTATCTTTTATAAGAGTTGTTTGACTTTAATTTAAGCAATTGACCTACTTCTTTACCAAGTTCTTTTGCTTTTTCAATTTTTGAGGATTTTTTTTCATAAAAAATCTGGGTACCATCTAAAGAAAAAAGTTCTGCTTCTAAAATAATTTCATCATCTTTTATAATTGCATGAACCCCAACTGCCGTTTCACAATCTCCTTCTAAAATTTTTAAAACATTTCTTTCTGCGTGAGCTCTATAAAATGTTTCATTATCATTAATTTTATCCAAAAGCGAAATAATTTCATTATCATCATTTCGACTTTGAAGTGCAATAATCCCTTGTCCAGCACTTGGAATTAATTCTTTTGTTGAAAAAACTTCTGTAATTTCATCTTCTATCGCTAGAGACTTAATTCCGGCATAAGAAAGTAATATTGCATCATACAACCCATCACTAAGTTTTTTTATTCTAGTGTCGACATTTCCTCTAATAAGTTTGCAATTAAGATCTGATCTTATTTTTTTTATTTGAAATTCTCTTCTATAAGATGATGTTCCAATAACTGCTTGTGTTTTTAATTCTTTAAGTTTTTTTTTATTTTGAGCTATCAAAATTTCTCTTGGATCATTTCTTTTTAAAAATGTATCAGTTCTCAAACCATCAGTTTCAATAGCTGGCATATCCTTTAGGGCGTGAACTGCTATATCTATTTTTTTATTCTTAAGTTCTTCTTCTATATTTGATGAAAATAATCCCTTTCCACCTATTTCTGATAACCTAATATCCTTAATTTGATCACCTTTCGTTTTTATTTTCTTAATAATAATATCCTTATCGTTTAAATTTGTATTTTTAATAATATTATCCTTTGCTTTTTGAGCGTATATTAATGCTAACTTACTTCCTCTAGATCCAATGATTATTTTTCTTTTCATAAAATATTTATTTCTTACTTGTATTAAGATTGTACAATTAATAAAAACTATTTGAATGAGTAAAAAACCCTTAATTCTTGGAATAGAATCCAGCTGTGATGAAACCGCTGCATCAATAATAACAGAAAATAAGCAAGGAAATCCAGTGGTTCTATCAAATATTATTTCAAGTCAAATTAAGATTCATAAAAAATTTGGGGGTGTTGTTCCAGAGCTTGCTGCCCGATCACACGTAGATAAAATAGATTTGATTGTTGAAAAAGCAGTTAAAGAAAGTGGTAAACAAATTCAAGAGCTCGATGCTGTAGCTTCAACAGCTGGTCCTGGTTTAATTGTTTGCTTGTCGGTAGGTTTAAGCTTTGGTAAGGCTTTAGCTTCATCTTTACGAAAACCTTTTATTGCAGTCAATCATTTGGAAGGTCATGCATTAAGTCCAAAAATTAATTCTGAATTAAATTATCCTTATTTAGTTTTATTAATCTCTGGTGGTCATTCGCAATTTTTAAGTGTTCAAGGTCTTGGAAAATATAAAAGATTAGGTACAACTATTGATGACGCTTTAGGGGAAGCTTTTGACAAAACAGCTAAACTTTTAGGAATTGAATTTCCTGGCGGACCACAAATAGAAGTTTTAGCTAAAAAAGGCAATCCTAATAAATATAATTTACCAAAGCCAATTTTTTATAAGGGTGGTTGTAATTTATCCTTCGCAGGACTGAAAACTGCAATCTTAAAAATAACTAAAGATATTAAAACACAAGAAGAAAAGTTTGATCTTGCCGCATCTTTTCAAAAAACTATCGAGGAAATTTTATATAAAAAAACTAGAATTGCTTTTGATGCATTTGAAAAAATAAATAAATTACAAAAAAAAACATTTGTTGTTGCTGGAGGTGTAGCTGCTAATAATAGTATAAGATCTATGTTAATAAATTTGTGTAAAGAAAAAAACTATCAAAGTATTTTTCCTCCTATTGAGTATTGTGGAGATAATGCGGCAATGATTGCAATGGTTGGGTTAGAAAAATTTAAAACCAAACAATTTAGTGATTTAGATTTTCCAGCAAAACCAAGGTGGCCTTTAGATAAAGATGCAATTTTCTTAAAAGGTGCCGGAGTGAAATTATAAATCAAAATTTTTAGTTTTATTACCATTAATGTAATTTTGAAAAATTTTTAAGTATCCATTTTCTAAATTTTTTGTGAAAATATCTGACTTAAAAAGATTTGTTTCAAGCTTACTCTTTTTTATTTTTTCTTTAATATTTTCTAAATATGTAGAATCATTAGAAATTTTTAGTGCTAATTTTTCATAATCTTCATAATTTGAAGTTATTAAATCTTGTAAATTCATAGTTGTTAATAAACTACTTGCTACCCTACTTGCAAAAGATTTACCTCGCAAAGTTAATACGGGCAATCCTTCTCTCAAAGCATCACTACAAGTAGTGTGAGCATTGTAAGGGAAGGTATCTAAAAATAAATCAGTATGCCCAATCCTAGATAAGTGTTGATCCAAAGGAAGATTTTTTGCAAATATTATTCTTTTAGGGTCTACTTCTAATTTACTGGCTTCTTTCTTTAAATTGTTATGAGAAAAAATATTATCTTCTAACAACCAAAGTATACTATCTTTTTTACCTCTTAAAATTTTCATCCACACTTCAAACATTTCAGGCATTATTTTTTGGTGAGAATTAAAACAAGCAAACACAAATTTTGATTCTGGCAAACTTAATTCTTTTTTAGTAAATATTTTTTCAGAAACTTTTTTTTTCTCTTCATTTGGTTGGTATGAGTCAGGTAAAGAAATTAAATTTTCTGAAAAAAAATTTTTATTATCTTCTGATGTTAAGTTCTTATCTACTATGATATAATTAATATAATTTGATCCACTTGTACCAGGATATCCTAAAAAATTTATTTGTAAGGGTGCACATTTTTCTGTGAAAATACCAAACCTATTGTGAGTACCTGTAAAACACATTAAGTCAACAGCTATATCTATGCCTATTGATCTTGAAAGTTCTGCTACTTCAATATCATTTTTAGAAGTGACATCAATAAATTTATCAAAGCTTTTGATAATTCTTTTTGACAGATCATCATTTTCTCTTACAACTGGTCCAAAATAAAAACCATAAATTTCAAATTTTTTTTTGTCATGAAGTTCAAACATTCTTACCAACAAATGCCCCATAGCATGAGTTCTAAAATCTGCAGAGTAGTAACCAATTTTTATTTTTTCATCTTTTTTTATTTTTTCAAAATTTTTAATATCTTTTTGATCTTTTTTCTTAATATGTTCCTCTGCCCAAACAGTTGCGGCTTTAAAATGAATTTTAGGATCATCAAAAATTGTTAGTGTGGTATAAGGGGAAGATCCCTTTTTATCATCTAAAATTTTTTTTTTAAGATTTGATCTATCTTCATTAAAATTATTCCACTCACACATTTTTGTTTTTGTATGAATTATGCTACCTAATAAAAAAGGTTTGTTTGGATCTATAATTAAAGCCTTATTGTAAACTTTCAAAGCTTCCTCTAATTGATTAGTGTCGAATAATAAATCTGCTTTTTGAACTAAAGCGTTAGTATTTCTTGGATTAATTTCAAAAACTTTTTGCCACTCATTAATAGCTTCTTTAAATTTTAATAATTTTTTATAAATAATTGCTTTACCTTGATGAGCGGGTGCATAATCATTTCTAATTGATATTACTTTATTATAATTTTCAAGGGCTTTAGTAAAATCTTTACGTTTAAAATAAATATTTCCCCTATTATATAAAGCCTCATAATAATTTGGGTTAATTTCAATTGCTTTATTATAGTTTTCTAGTGCAGAATCTAAATTATTTTGGACAAGAAACACATTTCCTAGATTGTTAAATCCAAAATGATAACTAGGATTTAATTTTATACATTTTTTCCATTCTAAAATTGCCTCATCATATTTTTTAAGTTGAAATAAAATTAGAGCGTAAATATTAATTATTTCAAAATTTTCTTGAACATTTTTAATTAATTTTATGCATTTTTTTTCAGCCTCGGCTAATTTTTTTAATTTTAATAAATTTACAATTTCTGATATTTCTTTACTCATATGTTTGAATAATTATTATTAATATTATTCTATAAAAGGATTTTAAAATATAATAAAATGAATTATTGGCTACTTAAATCAGAACCCAACGTTTGGTCATTAAATCAACAAAAAAAAGCAGGTAACAAAGGGGTGCCATGGGATGGTGTTAGAAATTATCAAGCAGCTAATAATTTAAAAGCTATGAAAAAAGGGGATCAATGTTTTTTTTATCACTCAAATATTGGAAAAGAAATTGTTGGAATTGTTGAAATAATAAAAGAACATTACTTAGATAAAACAGACCAATCTGGTCGCTTTGTAGCTGTTACAGTTAAATTTTTGAGGGAATTAAAAAAACCTATACCCCTTGAAGATATCAAAAAAAACAAGCAATTAAGCCATTTATCTTTAATTAAACAAAGCAGATTATCGGTAATGTCCATAGACTCTAAAAGCTGGAAAATTTTAAATAACATGGGTAAGATTTAATTTAAAATTTTATGCCAAAAAAAAAGAAATCTAGGATCAAGAGAAAAGCTTCACCAAAAAAAAGAAGGAAAGTTAAAAAAAAATATTCCAAGAAAAAAAAAGTATTCAAAAAAAGATCAAAAATTAGAAAAAGAATTACAAGAAAAAAATCTTCTGAGTTTAAAGATAAAAAAAATTCAACGTCAGAACTAATTTTTAAAACAAAAAAAGAATGGATTAAGAATAGTCTTATTAATAAATCTCAATATCAAAATAAATACAATGATTCTATAAAAAATAATAACTCCTTTTGGAAAAAAGAAGGGAAAAGAATTACATGGATAAAACCATATAAAAAAATTAAAGATGTAAAATACAGCAAAGATGAAGTAAAAATTAAATGGTTTGAAGATGGAACATTAAATGCTTCAGCAAACTGTATTGATAGACATTTAAAAGATAAAAAAGATAAGACAGCTATAATTTGGGTAGGTGACGACCCTAAAGATAATCAAAAAATTTCTTATAAGCAACTTCATCAAAAAGTTTCTAAAGCAGCAAATGGATTAAAAAAACTTGGTATAAAAAAAGGAGATCGAGTAACAATTTATTTAACCATGATCCCGGAATTGGCAATACTAATGTTAGCATGTGCAAGAATAGGTGCAGTTCATTCAATAATTTTTGGTGGTTTCTCAGCAGAGTCTATTTCAGGAAGAGTTAATGATTGTGAATCTGAATATATAATAACTGCAGATGAAGGTATAAGGGGTGGAAAAACTATCCCTTTGAAAGCAACAACTGATGAAGCTTTAACTAACTGCCCAAATGTCAAAAAGTGTATAGTTGTTAAAAGAACTGGAAATTATGTTTATTGGAACAGTGAAAGAGATGTTTGGTATCATGATTTAATTAAGGATGTTTCTAATAATTGCGAACCTGAAGAAATGAATGCAGAAGATCCACTTTTTATACTTTATACATCTGGTTCTACTGGTAAGCCAAAAGGAGTTTTGCACACTACTGGTGGATATATGGTTTATGCCTCTATGACACATCAGTATATATTTAATTATAAACCTAAAGATATCTATTGGTGTACTGCTGATATTGGATGGGTTACTGGCCATAGTTATATTATTTATGGACCTTTATCTAATGGAGCAACAACCATCATGTTTGAAGGTATACCAAACTATCCAGATAGTTCGAGGTGGTGGCAAATTATAGATAAATTTAAAGTTAATACTTTTTATACTGCACCAACAGCTATTAGAGCTTTAATGAGGGAAGGTGATGAACCAGTTAACAAAACATCTAGAAAGTCTTTAAAATTATTAGGAACTGTTGGTGAACCAATCAATCCAGAGGCATGGATGTGGTATTATAAAGTTGTGGGAAATTCAAAGTGTCCTATCGTTGATACATGGTGGCAAACAGAGACAGGTGGAATTCTAATTGCTCCCCAAACTGGAGCTATTCCCTTAAAACCAGGCTCAGCAACAAAACCTTTTTATGGAATTAAACCAGTTTTAGTAGATAAAGATGGTAATGAAATTAAAGGTGCTGGAGAAGGAAGACTTTGTATTAGTCAATCTTGGCCAGGGCAAATGAGAACAGTTTATGGTGATCATCAAAGATTTATAGATACTTATTTTTCTCAATTCGATGGAAAATATTTTACTGGAGATGGATGTAAAAGAGATAAAGATGGATACTATTGGATCACAGGTAGAGTAGATGATGTAATTATTGTTTCAGGACACAATTTAGGTACTGCAGAAATTGAAAGTGCATTTGTAGCTCATCCGAAGGTGGCTGAGGCAGCAGTAGTTGGATATCCGCATGATATTAAAGGAAATGGTTTGTACTGTTATGTAACTCTAAATGCGGGTGAGTCAGAAACTGGTGAATTAGAGAGAGATTTAAAACTTTGGGTAAGGAAACAAATTGGTCCTTTAGCTACTCCTGATCTTATTCATTTCTCTCCAGGACTTCCTAAAACCAGGTCTGGAAAAATTATGAGAAGAATTTTAAGAAAAATTGCTGCTAATGAACATGATCAGCTAGGAGATACAACTACTTTAGCAGACCCAAGTGTTGTTGAAAGTTTAGTTGATAATAGGAAAAATATTTAAAATTTTATTCTTTCTTCAAACTCTTTTTTAACTATATCCCATTTTAAAATCATTGAGTTTAAAACTATTTTTCGATCTAAAGTTTTTAATTCCTCTGCAATTGGTGCCCATTTAAATAATGATAAAGCACTGAGATTAAATGGAAGATCACTATAATAATTATCCCAATTAATATTAACTAATCTTTGATCAAAACTTTTTTTTGACTCCTCTATTATATCTAGTGGCATTTTATTTGTAGTTTCATCATCTAAAATTTTCAAAAAAATTTCTTTCGCTTTATCAACTTCATGATAATTTAAGTTTCCTTTTAAATAAGAAAATGTAAAAAAGATTAAATCTTGAAGAGCTACCGCGTAAATATTCCATTTAGCTAAATTTACTGAACCCATAAACTTGTCATTTTCAAAGTGAAGAACATATCTTGTTCCCATTCTAGTTTTCAAATATCCATAAAGAGTTACTTGTGTAACCCAAGCAGACTTTGACTGAATAAAGTTTTCCAATTCATCTAGGTTAGATATTTTTTTTCTAGGAATAAAAGCTTTAAATAATGCAAAAAAATAAATCTTAAAATCTCTCCAAGTTAGGTCTTTCCAGGTTAATTTGTATTTTGACATAAAAATCAGTATTTATCTGATTTATACCCCAAAAAACCAACTTTTTTGTACAATTTTAACACTTTAAATCTCTTTCATAATGGTTATGGTTTTCGCCAGTTATAACTAAAAAGAGAGAGGTATATAATGTCAAAACAAGCACAACACTGGGAAAAAACCAGGGGATTGTTAATGGTTACATTGGCGATCTGGTTTGTATTCTCAATTGGCATCTTTCTTTTCGGAGCCGAAATGAATGAAGTTGGGGGACCATTTGGTTATCCTTTAACTTATTGGTTCACTTGTCAGGGTTCTCTTGGAATTTTTGTAATCCTAATTTTTTGGTTTGCAAATAGACAAGAAAAAATTGATGAGGAATTTGGCTTTTCAGAAAGAGGAGATGACTAATGAAAGGTAATTTTATAGATAACTTGCCAAGAGTTTATGGAATCTATACGGGTGGATTTATAGGTTTCATAATCATTATGGCAATTGCTGAACAGATGGGTATGGCTGCAAAAACAATTGGTATTTGCTTCGTAGCTTTCACAGTATTCATCTACGCAATAATTGGTTGGCTATCACGTACAGCGCAAGCAGATGCGTATTACGTAGCTGGAAGGCAAGTTCCAACTGTATTCAACGGAATGGCGACCGCAGCAGACTGGATGTCTGGTGCTTCATTCGTTGCAATGGCAGGTGGTATTTACTTTAAAGGCTATGGATATATGGCACTACTTGTTGGTTGGACTGGTGGTTATGTATTAGTTGCATCTTTATTAGCACCATACCTAAGAAAATTTGGCTGTTACACAGTTCCAGATTTTATTGGTACAAGATACGGTGGTAATTTATCAAGGTTAATGGCAGTAATAGTTTTAACTGTTGCTTCATTTACTTATGTGACTGCACAAATTAACGCTACAGGTACTATTGCATCTGTTGCTCTTGATATTCCATTCCAATACGCAGTTTATGTTGGATTAGTAAGTATCTTACTATGTTCAATGTTAGGTGGTATGAGAGGAGTAACTTGGACACAGGTTGCACAATACATTGTACTAATTATAGCTTACTTACTTCCAGTATTCTGGATCAGTAACAAAATGGGTGCGGGTTTCTTCCCTCACTTTATGTTAGCTGATGAAGTAGCTAGAATTGGTGAATTAGAACAACAGTTTGGTTTTGTAAAAAATGCTGCTGCTGATCTAAAAACAGTACCAAAAGGATTAGCTGGAATAACTAAAGCTCACTCAGCGGTAAACGCTACTCCGTGGGCATTTATTTCATTGGCACTAGCAATGATGATGGGAACAGCATCATTACCTCACGTGATGATGAGATATTTCACTACTCCAAGTGTAAAAGCAGCTAGAAAATCAGTAGGTTGGTCTTTATTCTTTATCTTCCTACTTTATTCTTCTGCGCCAATGTTAGCGACTCTATCTAAATTGTCATTGATTGACCCGTCATTACCAACTGGTATTATCGGTAAATCAATTGCAGAAGTTCAAGCGATAGATTGGTATCAAAACTGGAACCAAGCAAACTTAATGTTTGTAAGCGACTTTAACGGAAATGGAACTCTTGAATTAAACGAGTTTTTCATGGGTGGTAAAGCCGTTGTGTTAGCAACTCCAGAGATAGCTGGATTACCATATGTAATCTCAGGTCTAGTTGCTGCTGGAGGTATGGCTGCTGCCATGTCAACAGCGGATGGTTTGATTCTAGCGATTGCAAATGCTTTATCTCATGACTTGTACTACAAGATCATTGATCCAAAAGCAGAAACTGCAAAACGACT
>CACKXH010000009.1 GCA_902604005.1 uncultured Pelagibacteraceae bacterium | reverse complement strand
TTAATTATCTCAAGTCCATACTTTAACTTTCTTTTGGGGTTATCGTTTTTGAGAAGATAAACTTCATTTCCTTCCTCAAGCAAGCCTTTCATAGAGCCGGTATTTGGACAGTGTGCAGTAACAATTTGTTTATTTATTTTTACATCTGCGAAAAAACGTTTATATCTTTTGATTAATTTGCCTTTTATTAAAGACTTGGTAAATTTCATAATCAAATTATATATAAAAAATGACCAAAAACACAAAAGTTAATGCCGCGATATTAATTATAGGTAATGAAATTCTTTCAGGAAGAACTCAAGATACAAACACAAGCACATTAGCAATATGGTTAAATTCAATTGGTGTAAAAGTTAATGAAGTAAGAATTATCTCTGATACTGAAAAAACTATTGTTGATACTCTAAATCTATTAAGAAAAACAAATGATTATGTTTTTACAACTGGAGGTATAGGTCCTACTCATGATGACATTACAGCTCAATCAGTTTCGAAAGCTTTTGGTTTAAAATATGAAATACATAAAGAGGCATTTAAAATTTTAGAAGCATATTACGATCCTGGTGAATTTAATGAAGGTAGACAAAAAATGGTTATGATGCCAGAAAATGCTAATTTAATTTTGAATCCAACTAGTGGAGCTCCAGGATTTAGTGTTGAAAATGTTTTTTGTTTACCAGGCGTTCCTTCAATTTTAAAATCAATGTTAGGTGGTATTAAAAATAAAATATTAGGGGGTGATCCAATTTTAAGCCACACGATTAGTCTAAGAACTGTTGAAAGTGAAATTGCCAACTCATTAACTAAAGTTCAAGATCAAAATAAAGATGTTGAAATTGGAAGTTACCCATTTTTTCATGCAGGAAAATTAGGTGTTTCAATTGTTTTGCGGTCAGAAAATAAATCTAAAATTGATAGTTGTAATTCACAAATATTAGAATTTATAAAACAAAAAAAAATTGAAATAGTAGATCGTTAGATGCTTTATTTCGCTTATGGTAGTAATCTTAATCACTTTCAGATGAAACGTCGATGTAAAGACAGTGTTTTCATAAAAAAAGTCAATTTAAAGAATTTTCGACTTACATTTAGAAGCAAATATCGTGCTGCTGACATTGAGAAAAAAAAAAATTCAATTGTTCCTGGTGGTTTATTTGAAATTTCAAAAGGAGATGAAAAGAAATTAGATGTTTATGAAGATTACCCCAGGTTATACAAAAAATATTATTTTTTTTACTATGGAAAAAAAGTTATGACATATACCATGGTTAAAAAAACATCATTTAAATTCCCAACAGATAGATACTTAGGTATTGTAAATCGTGGATATAAAGATTGTGATATAGATAAAAAATATTTAAAAATTGCTTTAAAAGGTAATTAAAAGTTCATAGTAAAATTATTTAATAAATCCAAGAATTAAAAAAGCTGAAAAATATAATAATATTATAAATTGAGATTTAAATTTTTTCATAATATCAAAATTGATTTGAGTGCTGAAAATACTAAAAATCAAAATTATAAATAGAGGATCATAATATTTGTGATAAATTGATAATTGAATATTACTGGCTATCAGTAAAAGAAAAATTAAAAAATTGAATAAGCTATTTTTAAAAATATTTATTAATGAATATATTGAAAGGAAAGATATAAATAGAAAAAGCAATTTGTTATCAAACAAAAAATAAGACATGTTGAAAAATATTCCTCCACCCGAAAAAGTTGATTTATAGTCAAAGAAAAATGATGATATTAAAACAATAAAAAAAGCTAAGATGAAATCTTTTTTAGAAATATTAATTTCTAATATTTTTAAATAGATAAAAGGAATTAGATAAAAAAATAAAATACTACTTATTAACAAAATTTTATTAAAATAATTAAACTGATGTTTCTCACTACCTTCAATTGTAATTGCTTTTGCAGCGAATAAAAAATTATGTTTTTCAATGAAAATAAAATGAAAAGCTGGAAACGCTAATAGTACATTTAAAAAGATTAACGATAATATTTTTTTATTTATTCCTAAAATTTTCAAAAACTTAGCAAAAAAGAATATAGAAAACACTGCAAAATTAGGACTTAAATATGCAGAGATCGACAAGAAAATTGTATTCAAAATTGCATATTTGAATAAGTTATTTTTTTCAAAATGTAGGTAATAATAAATTGAAGTTACGAAAAAAACCAAACCCAAAATTCTACTATCTGGCCAAACACTCAGTGATCTAAAAGTTGGGGAGAGAAAAATTAAGCTTATTAATAAAATTTTTATTTTAAATTCTAAGAAATCAAATTTTAATTTTAAACATTTAAATATTATAATTGGTAGACTTAAGCTTATTAGGAAATGAAATAGTCTTAAAAATTTATCAGGAATTGATAGATATTCTAATACTCCTAAAAACATTGGTATTATAGGAGAATGTCTTGTGCCAAATGATTCATAATTATTGATTGTATCCAAAAAATTATTAGAAAAAGCTTGTGAGAGTTTTTTTTGATTGTTGTAATCGATAATAGCTCCACCAGTTGAATTTTCACCAATTAAAAATGCAAAAACATATGAAAGCATTATTAAAAAGAAATAATGAGGTATATCTGTTAATTTTTCTTTCATCTATTTAAATAAATTATTTATAACAAGTTTTGTTGCTGCAATAGAATAAGTAAAAATCATGTTTATCAATTTGGATTTTGAAACACCAAATTTTCTTGGAGCATATTTTGTTGGAATTTCAACAATAGTTATCTTCTTTTTCTGCATATAGTATAAAAGTCTTATATAAAAATCACCGTAACCAAAAAAAATATTGTTTATCAATCCATTAAGTAAATGTTTTTTTATTATAAAGAAACCACTTAAATTATCTGAAACTTTGCCTCTAGTTATCAAATTTATATAATAATTAAATAATTTACTTGAGTAGTGTCTAAAGAAAGTGCTTGAATAACCTCCTTTCTTAAATCTAGATCCACATACTAAATCATATTTATTAGTCTCAAATTTTTTAATCATTTGACCTAGATCTTTGGGCGTATGGTTAAAATCTGTGTCCATTACTATGATGTTATTACCAGTTGAGTTAATAACGCCTTCTTTAATTGATAATCCTAGGCTTGGATTTTTTTTTCTCAAAATATATCTTATATTTTTTTTAGATTTGAATATAAATTTTAATCTTTTAATTGTTTGATCCTCACTATTATCATCAACGACAATTATTTCATAATTTGATTTAGGTAAAAATCTAATTACTTTAGGAATTAGTAATTTTAAATTTTCAAATTCATTATAGCAAGGCAATATAAGAGAGTATTTTTTTTTCATATTAACTATGTCATAAAAAATAGTTTTAATTTGTTTTAAATTCAATGATATATTAAGAATATATTTAATATGAAGTATAAAACTTATTTATATGAGCCAATAATTGGAAAAGATGAAAAAAAATTTGTTAATGATTGTCTTAATTCCAATTGGATCTCCTCAAAGGGAGACTATATATCAAAGTTTGAAAAAAAATTTTCACAATATATAAAAATAAAACATTCTTTAACTGTTTCAAATGGGACAGCTGCTCTTCACTTAGCTTTATTAGCTTTGGATTTAAAAAAAAGTGATGAAGTTATTGTTCCAACATTTACATATATATCTCCAGTAAATGCAATAAATTATATTGGTTCTCGTATTAAATTTATTGATTCCGATTTAGAAACTTGGCAGATCAATATTGATGAATTAAAAAAAAATATTTCAAAAAGAACTAAAGCGATAATTGTTCCACATTTGTACGGTCAAGTTTGTAACATAAAAAAAATAAGCGAAATATGTAAGAAGAAAAAAATTTTTCTCATTGAAGATTCCGCAGAAGCTTTTGGATGCTATTATAAAAAAAAACATCTAGGAACTTTTGGAGACATATCTACCTTCAGTTTCTTTGGTAGTAAAACTATAACAACTGGAGAAGGTGGGATGGTTTGTACAAATAATAAAAAATTAGCCGAGAAAGTATATAGATTAAAAATGGTTGGTGTTGTTAAAAATAGATATTATTGGCATGACATAATTGGTTACAATTATAGAATGACAAATATCTGTGCAGCTATAGGCTTAGGTCAATTAAAAAAAGCAAAAGATATTTTAAGAAAGAAAAGGGAAGTTTTTAGATTATATAAATTATTTTTAAATAATTTAGATATTAAAATGAACAAAGAACTAAAAAATTCAAAATCATCCTTTTGGCTTATAAATATTTTTTTAAAAAATAAAAAAAGTCGAGATAATTTAGCAAAATATTTAAAGACAAATAAAGTTGAGACAAGAAATACATTCAATCCTGTTCATAAAATGCCTATGTATAAAAAAAACAATAAAAATAAAAAATATTTAAATGCTCAACATCTTTCTGACACAGGTCTGAGCCTACCAAGTGGACCAAGTTTAAAAGCAAATCAAATTAAGAATGTTTGTAATTTAATTAAAAATTATTTAAAAAGATAACTCCAATAATACTCTTCCATATATATTATCAATTATTTTAAAATTATTTTTTTCGTAGAAATTTATATTTTCTTTTGCAGATTTTAATGTAACGACAGATATTTTATCAATTTTAGCAAAATAATTATCTTTTAAACTTTCAGTAATTAATATACTCCCTAAGTTATTATTTTGTTTATTTTTACTTACAGCTATAATCAACAATTCTGAGGAATTTTCTGCTTTTCTTTTTTTTAAAAAACTTACAATTAAGTAAATTGAAACATCAACATAGCATGACATTTTTTTGAATTTTAGTTTGAGTAAATCTTTAAGAAAACAAAAAATAATATAAGTAAAATTTTGTAAAAATAATTTCTTTATTATATCTTCATCGTTACCAAAAAAAACAAATCCATGAAGTTTATTAAATTTATAAATACCTTTTTTTAAACATATACTCGATTCAAAAATTTCATTTATGTAATTAATAATTATTTTTTTCCCAATAATAGCTTTAATGTTATATGGTAATGTTTCTAACCATATCTCAGCTATTTTATCCAAATCATTGATGGATATATCATTTACGTTAAATTCTTTATCAGTCATTAAAAATCATTATATTATTAATAAGATTATTTTGATATTAGGTATTTAAAAAGAATTTTCTAAAGTTAAGTTAAAATTGATAAATTAATGCAAATTTTTACTAATAAATTTTTAAAATATTATCTTTTTTTTATATTCATAACTTCTTCTTATTTTTTGTATAATAAATTTCTCTATCCCACAGACTGGACTACTTCAGAGTGGTTAATCAATTATCAAGGCGGATTTGTTAGAAGAGGATTAACTGGTGAGTTTTTTTTTCAAATAAACAAATTTTTAGATTTGAATTTGAGATATACAGTTTTTTATTTTAATATTTTGATTTTAGGATCATTCTATTTAGTTTTTTATAATTTTGTAAAAAGTATAAAACTTAATGAATTATTAATATTTTTAATTTATTCACCTTTTTTTTTACTTTATCCTTCAGCAGAAACAGAGGTAATTGCAAGGAAAGAGTTTTTGCTATTTTCTCTTTTTATTTTTTACATAAATTTATTAGTTAAAAATAGTTCAAAAATTTATATTTTTCTAGCCATCAGTTTGCCGATTATGAATTTAATATGGGACGGAATACTTTTTTATGTATTCTTTTTTTTTATTGCTTTCATTGTAAAAAAAAATCTTAAGAAAAAAGAATTTTTTTACTTCATTATTAGTTTCATACCATATTTTCTAAGTTTAATTTTTGTTGTTACATCAAGCTCAAATTTAGAAGGTTATGAACTTATGTGTAATTCTATTGGAGAAGATTGTTGGGGGGCATTAATGGTGATTAATATTGATATGCCTTTAGATTTTATTCTTAATTATGTTTATGATAATGTAAAAATTGAATACATAATAAGATATTCTTTTCTTTTTTGTTTAGCTTTCATTCCATTTCTGTTGATTTTTTATTTTGAAAATAAAAATTTTACACATTTTAAAAACTCAAATAGTATTTTTTTATTGTATTTGCTTGCATTAATTCCAATCCTTATCTTTCATATTGTAGCAAATGATTGGGGACGATGGATAAATATTGGATATTTTTTCTCTTTTATACTACTGATCTATTTTATTAAAATTAAGATAATCAATCTAGATAATAATATTGTGTTATTAAAATTTAAATCCTTGGCAAAGTTCAATCCTAAAATTTTTTATTTATTTTTTTTCGTTTATACTTTTACATGGAATATGAAAGCAACAATGGCTGATGATATTGGCTCTCTGCCATATTATAGGATAATTGTTAAATTTGTGGAGTATCTAATATAATCAAACTAATAAGTTTTTTTTAATAAAAAAATTTACTTATTCATCTTGTTCAATTATAGATATCTATTGTGATCAAAAAGTTTTTAATTAAAGCGTTACAAAACTAATTCAAAATGTTTTTACATACAAAATTAGAGACCAGAGCTGATCCAATTAAAATAGCTTTTATTGGATGTGGAAAATTTGTTAGCATGTTTTTGGCACAGTATAATCATTTAAATAAAATAAAAATCGATAGCATTGTTGATATTAATATTAACCAAGCTAAAAAAAATTGTTTAAATAGCGGTCTAAGTTCTGAAAGCATAGAACAAATTAATTTTTCAAACTCATTAGATGAAATTTTAGATAGAAATATTGAAATTTTTATAGAAGCTACAGGAAATCCAATTATAGGGACATTGCATACAGATAAAATAATAAAAAATAAAAAGAATGTAATTTTGGTGAATGTTGAAGCTGATATTACATGTGGAAAATATCTTTCAGATCTAGCTAGAAAAAATAATGTTATTTGTTCAATGGCTTATGGTGATCAACCTTCATTAATTTTAGAACAAATTGAGTGGGCAAGATTAAATGGGTTTGAGGTTATTTGTGCAGGAAAAGGCACCAAGTATCATCCAACATTTGAATATTCTACACCCGATACAGTTTGGGGGCATTATGGTTTAACTAAAGAGAGAGCAGAGAATGAATCTGGTATGAATCCTAAAATGTTTAATAGTTTTTTGTGTGGAGATAAATCAGCTATAGAAATGTGTGCAGTAAGTAATGCTGCTAATCTAAAATGTCCGACCAATGGTTTAACTTTTCCTCCAGTTGGTGTTTACGATATTGCTAAAAAAATGATTCCAAAAAAAGATGGAGGATTAATTGATAGTGAAGGGCAGGTAGAGGTAATATCAAGTATCGATTTAGAAAAAAAAGATATTGAAAATGATTTAAGATGGGGTGTTTACATTGTTTTAAAAGCAAAGAATGAATACGTAAAAAATTGTTTTAAAGATTATGGAATGGTTACAGATTCCTCGGGTAATTATTCTGCTATCTGGAGGCCATATCATTATATAGGGTTAGAACTAGCTCAATCCATATATTCTATAGCTTTAGATAATAGAGCAACTGGTTTCACAAAAAACTATAATGCAGAAGTTGCTAGCATTGCAAAAAAAGATTTAAAAAAGGGTGAAAAACTTGATGGTGAGGGTGGATTTTGTGCAAGAGGTAGATTGATAACTTCAGAGAAATCAAAAAAAGAAAAAATATTACCATTGGGTCTTACTGATAATGCAATATTAAAAAAAGATATTAGCAAGGATGAAATAATTAAATTAGATGATGTAGAGCTTAATTTACCAAAAGAGGTTTTAGAGGCTAGAGATTACCAATACAATTTAATATAGTTGAGTTATAAATAATTGAATATATAACAATGGAATTCAAAAAAGCCCTCGTGGTGAAATTGGTAGACACAAAGGACTTAAAATCCTTGCCGCTTGCGGAGTGCCAGTTCGAGTCTGGCCGAGGGCACCATTAAAAATGAAGAAAATACAAATTATTTCAGATAAAAATTTGCAATCTCAAAAGATTAAAAAAACTTTATTAAGTGTACTTAAGAAGCACGAACCTAAAAAACAATATATTACTATTGTTATCGGTGGTGATGGATTTATGCTTCAGACATTGAAAAGAAATAAAAGGTCAAAAAAATTCTTTTATGGAATCAATTCAGGTAACTATGGATTTTTAATGAATAAATTTTCATCCAAAACAATAATAAAAAATTTGTCTAAAGCAAATGTGATTTCTATTTCGCCACTAGAGATGACTGTAAAGAATAATAAAAATCAGTTCAGAAAATATTTAGCAATCAATGAAGTTTCAATTTTAAGACAGAGTAGACAAGCAGCTTCATTATCAATTACTTATGGCACAAAACAAGTAATTAAAAGACTAGTCTCTGACGGTGTACTTGTTTCTACTCCAGCAGGAAGCACTGCTTATAATTTGTCAGTTCATGGACCAATATTGAATTTAAATTCAAAAAAACTATCCATTTCTCCAATTAGTCCTTTTCGTCCACGTAGATGGAGAGGAAAAATAGTAAGCGACAAATCTAAAATAATCATCAGGAATTTAAATCCTCAAAAAAGACCAATTAGTGCAGTTGCTGATAATATTGAAGTAAGAAATGCAAAAAATATAATAATTAAAACGAATAAAAAAATTAAATTTAATCTTTTATATGACAAAAATAAAAGCCTTCAAAAGAAAATTAAAATAGAACAATTGAGAAGAGAAACATCTTAAATTATGAGAAATATAATCTTAATTTTACTGTTATTTATTTTTAACATCACAGTAGTTAAAGCATCCAATATTGCGTCAGGATTTGAGGATAATACTGATTTTAAAAATAAGGAAGATGAATTTAATTTATGGCTAAGAGACAATGGTCACGAACGATATTTAAATTTTGAACCTAGAAGAATATGCAAAGAAGAAGCTAAAGGAAGTAATGTTTGGTATATAAATAAATGCAATGAATTTGAAGGATCAAACAATTTAAAAATAAAATTTTATAAAGACAGATGGCAAGTTCGACCCAATGCTGAACCTAATCGGGACACTTTAATTTATTATTTATGGAAGACTATAAATCATCCAAATACAGGTCAATTTCATACTTACGATATACAACCCTCAAAAAATCCTTACGAATTTAAACTAAATTTAAAAGTTGATGAATCTATTAAAGAAGAAATAAAAAAAACAGCAATACTTAGCTACTTACGTTTTGAAGGAGATAAGATTGTAATTGATGAAATGTCACCCAATGAAAGGTTGGGGGAGTTCATTGATAATTCTACAAAGTTTCGTTCTAACTCGGTTGGTAAAAGTATGATTGGATTGCTTGCAGGTCATGCAGTCTGTGGGGGTTATATTGATAGTATTGATACAAAATTAGACGATTGGCCTATGATACAGAGTACTCTTTACCACGATCAAAAACTAATAGATCTTTTGAATATGAATGCAGGTGATCATAAACATGTCACCGATGTTGCCATGTGGAATGGCGAAAGTAATGATGATGAAAATCTAGCTTACTACATGGTTATGATTAAAGATAGAAAAGGATCTAAACCTAAATACAATTATCATGGGTTATTACCGAATGTGGTCTTTAACTACATTAAATACAAAACTGGTGATCAATTTGAAAAGTTTTTGGTAGATGTTTTTCAAAAGCATATAAAAATTAAGAATACTGTTATTTTTTTTAAACACAGGGATATGCCTGATGAAGGAAAAGCAAATTCTATGTTTTATGCAGATAGATACGATTATTTAAGAATTGCAAAAAGTATAATGGACGATTATCAGAATGATACATGCGTTGGTAAATACTTTAAAGATCTTCATGAAAGAAGAATTAAAAAAAAAACTACTCAAGAGTTTAGAGATCCACCTTACAATCCATCAAAGGCATATGGAGGTTATTTTCATATGGAATACAAAGGTATAGAAGATGAAGTAGTATTTGGAATGAGTGGTTACGGAGGGGTTTCTATATTGATTGCTCCAGAATCATCAACGATAACTGTTATTAATTCTTTACACTATAGTTCTAAAAAGAAATCTAAATTTAGGTATGATGAGAAACTACTTTCTATAAATCCTATTAAAAATAGATGATGGTGCCCCCGCACGGATTCGAACCGCGGACCTATTGATTACAAATCAATTGCTCTACCAGCTGAGCTACAAGGGCATGATGAATAATTATTAAGTATTTTTTAATTAATCAACTCTTTTTTTAATAAAACTTAAGTGATGAAATACAATTGCTGCACTATTTGATATATTCAAGCTTTCTATTTTTTTATTGATCTCTATTTTGACTAAAAAATCAGCATATTTTGATGTATGTTGATGCATCCCATAACCTTCTGAACCAAACAAAAGTATATTATTTCCTTTCCACTCAATATTAGTGAAATCTTTTTCACCTTTTCCATCAAAACCATATACCCAAAAATTTTTATCTTTTAAATTTTTTAAAGTTGAGTTGATATTAGAAACTTCAAAAATATTTATATATTCTATTGCCCCGCTTGATGCTTTATATAGTAGCTTACTTTCACTTGGAAAGTTTCTTTCTTTAATGATAATTCCATCGATATCAAATGATGCTGCACTCCTTATTAAAGAACCAATATTTCTTGGATCTGTTACCCCATCTAAACAGACAAGTGTAATGTTATTTTTTTCTTTAATAAATTCTTTTAGTATGGGTTTTTCTAAATGTTCTATTTCAGCAACATAGCCTTGATGCTGTAAGCTTTCTTTTGTGCTGTATTTATCTAATTCTTTTTTTGTTTTAAAATAAACCTTTACATCATTCAAAAGATTTTTTTTTTGGTTTTTTCTATGAATGTTTTTTTTACTTTCCTCAGTCAAAAACACCCTCAAAACCTTTCTTTTGGGATTTTTTAAAGCTTCTATTACAGCATGCTGTCCAATTATAAAAAATGATGATTTATTCATAAAATTTACTTATATTTACACGTTTTTTGAGACTTTTTCTCAATAAAACACGTATTGCATTTGTATAATAAAAATATATAAAACGCATGTTGTTTGAAGCTTTATTGAACAAGGGGACACTTCCCCGAAGGGAGGGGTTCCAGAGCGGTCAAATGGGGCGGGCTGTAAACCCGTTGACTTCGGTCTTCGAAAGTTCGAATCTTTCCCCCTCCACCAATCAATAAGATTTTAAATAACACTGGAGTGATACTCTTGGGGTTGTGCGGGTGTAGTTCAATGGTAGAACGCTAGCCTTCCAAGCTGGATGTAAGGGTTCGATTCCCTTTACCCGCTCCAAGAAAATAAGATTAAAAAAAAATAAATGTGAGGAAAAAAAGTAATGTCAAAAGAAAAATTTGTAAGAAATAAACCACATTGTAACATAGGTACAATAGGTCATGTAGATCATGGTAAAACAACTTTAACTGCAGCAATCACTAAAGTTTTATCTGAAACTGGTGGAGCTAAAGCAGTAGCTTATGATCAAATTGATAAAGCTCCAGAAGAAAAAGAAAGAGGAATTACAATTTCTACTGCACACGTTGAATATGAAACTGAAAAAAGGCACTATGCACACGTAGATTGTCCAGGTCACGCTGACTATGTAAAAAATATGATTACAGGAGCAGCTCAAATGGATGGAGCAATATTAGTAGTTAATGCTGCTGATGGTCCAATGCCCCAAACTAGAGAACATATTCTTTTAGCAAGACAAGTGGGTGTTCCAGCAATTTGTGTTTACCTAAATAAAGTAGACCAAGTAGATGACAAAGAAATGATTGATCTTGTCGAAGAGGAAATTAAAGAATTATTAACTTCATATAAATTTCCAGGAGACAAAACTCCAATTGCAAAAGGTTCTGCACTTGCTGCTGTAGAGGGAAGAGATGATGAAATTGGAAAAAATTCAATTTTAGAATTGATGAAAAATGTTGACTCTTTCATTCCTCAACCTGACAGACCAAAAGACAAACCATTCCTAATGCCTGTTGAGGATGTTTTCTCAATTTCTGGAAGAGGTACAGTTGCAACTGGAAGAGTAGAGTCAGGTGTACTTAAAACTGGTGATGAATTAGAGATTGTTGGAATAAGAGATACGAAAAAATCAGTTTGTACAGGTGTAGAAATGTTTAGAAAACTTTTAGATTCAGGTGAAGCTGGTGATAACGTTGGTGTTCTTTTAAGAGGTGTTGAAAGAACTGATATTGAAAGAGGCCAAGTTCTTTGTAAACCAGGCTCAGTTACACCTCATACTAAATTTGAGGCTCAGGCATACGTACTTAAAAAAGAAGAGGGTGGAAGACACACACCTTTCTTTACAAAGTATAGACCTCAGTTTTATTTTAGAACTACGGACGTTACTGGTGAAGTAGAACTACCTTCAGGAACTGAAATGGTTATGCCAGGTGATGATGCAAAATTTACAGTTAAATTAATTACACCAATAGCAATGTCAGAAAAATTAAACTTTGCCATTCGTGAAGGTGGAAGAACTGTAGGAGCTGGAGTAGTAACTAAGATTATAGAGTAAGCTCTATATAGGAGTGTAGCTCAATTGGTAGAGCGCCGGTCTCCAAAACCGGAGGCTGAGGGTTCGAGTCCCTCCGCTCCTGCCAATTAGGTTATAAGATAAAAAATGAAGAACCCGATCAAATTTATACAAGAGGTCAAACAAGAAGCTTTTAAAGTTTCATGGCCCACTGGAAAAGAGACTCTTCAAGGAGCTTTAATGGTTTTTATAATGGCTCTAGTTATGTCTTTATTTTTTCTTTTACTTGACCAGGTTTTAAAATTATTTTTAGAAATATTACTTAAGGTGAGCATTTAATGAAAAATTGGTACATTGTTCAGTCTCATTCTAGTTTTGAAAATAAAGTTGCAGGCTTAATTAAAGAAGAGGCAGAGAAAGCCCAAATTTCCCAAAAGTTTGAGGAAATAGTAGTTCCAACACATGATGTTACAGAAGTAAAAAGAGGTAAAAGAGTTCAAAGAAAAAAGAAATACTTTCCAGGCTATGTTTTAATAAAAAGTGAAATGGATAATAATATTTACCATATGATTAAGAATATAAAGAGAGTAAGTGGGTTTTTGGGTACAAAAGGAATGCCTGTTCCTGTTTCAGATAAAGAAATTGAGAAAATATTAGGTCAAATAAAAGATGGTGTAGCTCAGCCAAAATCTGGTATAGAGTACAGCGTTGGTGAAAAGGTGCAAGTAGTAGATGGACCTTTTGCATCATTCAGTGGTATGGTTGAAGAAATAGATGAAGAAAAATCTAGACTAAAAGTTTCAGTTTCTATTTTTGGACGACCAACACCTGTTGAATTAGAATATAACCAAGTTGAAAAGATAAGTTAATGGCAGCAAAAAAAGAAATTAGTGGATTTATAAAATTACAAATTAAAGGTGGTCAAGCAAATCCTGCACCACCAGTTGGCCCTGCTTTAGGACAAAGAGGTGTTAACATAATGGAATTTTGTAAAGCTTTTAACGATAAAACAAAATCTTTAGCAGGAAAACCTGTTCCTGTAGAAATTACAGTCTATAAAGATAAAAAGTTTGATTTTAAAATTAAATCACCACCAGCATCTTTTTTTATAAGAGAAGCAGCAAAATTAAAAAGTGGATCAAAAGAACCAGGTAGAAATATTGTAGCTTCTATAACAAAAAAACAAGCTGAAGAAATTGCAAAACAAAAAATGAATGATTTAAACGCAATAGATTTAGATCAAGCTGTAAAAATTATTGCTGGTTCAGCAAGATCAATGGGTATTGAGGTTAAAGAATAATGTCGTCAAAAAGATTTAAAAAATTACCAGAAAAAACAACTGAATTATCTGCAGAAGGAATTGAAAAAATACTTCCAGAAATAAAAAAGAATTGCACAACAAAATTTGATGAGTCTGTAGATTTAAGTTTTCAAATTAATAATAAACAAAAAAAAAATGAAATAAATATTAGAACTGTTGTTAATCTTCCTGGTGGTTCAGGCAAGAAAGTTAAAGTTGCGGTAGTTTGCGAAGATGCAAAAAGTGCTGAGGCAAAATCAGCTGGAGCAGATATAGTCGGTGGTGATGATTTTATTGATAAAATCAAAAATGGTGAAATGAATTTTGAAAAATTAATTTGCACTCCTTCAATGATGATAAAATTATCTAAGCTTGGAAAAGTTTTAGGACCCAAAGGTTTAATGCCGAATCCAAAATTAGGTTCAGTTACAGAAGATTTAAAAAAAGCAGTTTCTGATGCAAAATCTGGCCAAGCAGAAATTAGGAATGATAAAGATGGAAATATTGGTGTAAGTATCGGAAAAAAATCTTTTAAAGATGAGCAATTAATTAAAAATTATAATGCAATAATAGAAACACTAGAAAAAGAAAAATCAAATAATACTGTAAAAGGAGATTTAATTAGATCCGTTTTCATAACTTCAACGATGGGTGTTTCATATAAAATTAAATTAGGAAAAAATATATAATTCTTATGATGAATAAAGAACAAAAGAAAAATTATATAACAGAAATGACAGCACAATTTGAAAATAGTAAAGCTGTAATGGTTACACATTATCAAGGTTTGACAATGCCACAACTTGATGAATTAAGATCAAAAATGAGAGAGCATGGAATAGTTTTTAAAATTACTAAAAATAGAATTACAAAATTAGCTTTAGAAAAAACTAAGTGTAAAGATTTATCTAATCTATTCACTGGACCTACAGCTGTAGCATTCGGTGAAGATGCAATAATGTCTGCAAGAATTTTATCTAAATTTGCAAAAGATAATGAAAATTTAAAACTAATAGGTGGATTAATGGATAATGAAATTTTGGACCAGGCAGGAGTTCAAAATGTAGCAAATTTACCAACACTTGATGAAGCTAGAGCAAATATAGTAGGTATTTTGAATGCTTCTGCTTCAAAATTGGTCAGTATTTTACTTGCACGATCGGAAAAAATGAGTAATTTACCCCCAGAAAATTCTGAAACACAACCCAAAGAGTAGATTATATGCCAGACCTAAATAAAATTATTGAAGACTTATCAAGTTTGACTGTTGCTGAAGCAGCAGATCTTTCTAAACAATTAGAAGAAAAATGGGGAGTAACTCCAATGGCAGCCGCTGCACCAGCAGCAGCAGGTGGTGCCGCAGCTGCAGAAGATAAAGACGATTTTACAATTATGTTAGTTTCTGCAGGAGATAAAAAAATTAATGTAATTAAAGAAGTAAGAGCAGCAACATCACTTGGTTTAAAAGAGGCTAAAGATTTAGTAGAGGGAGCACCTAAAGAAGTTAAAACTGGTGTACCGAAAAAAGAAGCTGAAGAAATAAAAACTAAGTTAGAAGCAGCAGGCGCAAAAGTAGAACTTAAGTAAATTAACAAGGAATTATTAATGTGCTGATTATTATTGATCAGTACAATATATATAAATGCAACTATCATTTACTGAAAAAAAGAATATTAGAAAAAGTTTTGGAAAATTAAAAGAGAGTTTATCTATACCAAACTTAATAGAAGTCCAAAAAAAACTCCTATAAAGAACTTACTGAATTTGTTGAGTCAAATGACGAGTTGACCAAAGGTTTTGATAGAGTTTTTAAAAGTATCTTTCCTATAGAGGATTTAAATGACAAAGCTACATTGGAATACGTTTCTTATAGATTGGAAAAACCAAAATTTGATGTTGAAGAATGTATTGCCAGAGGATTAACATATTCTTCAGCTTTGAAATGTACTTTAAGGTTAGTGGTTTATGAAATAAATCAAGAAAACAATACAAAAGATATTCTGTCTGCAAAAGAACAAGAAGTTTATATGGGTGATGTCCCAATGATGACAAATAGCGGAACCTTTATTACTAATGGTGTTCAAAGAGTTGTTGTAAACCAAATGCACAGAAGTCCAGGAGTCTTTTTTGATCATGATAAAGGAAAAACACACGCAAGTGGAAAACTTTTGTTTAATTGTAGAGTAATACCTAATAGAGGATCTTGGCTTGATTTTGAGTTTGATGTAAAAGATTTTTTATATTTTAAGATCGATAGAAAAAAAAAGATTTTAGCCTCAACACTTCTAATGGCTTTAGGATATTCAAAATCTGAAATTGTTAATGAATTTTATGAAAACGAAACTTATATATTTGACGATAAAACCTCTAAATGGAAAACAAAATTTAATCCTGAAAATTATAAAGCAAAAAATTATTCAGAGGAAGTAATAGATGCAAAATCTGGCAAAGTGATAATTAATCCTGGAGACAAAATTAATTATTTAAATGCAAAAAAATTAGCAAATGATGGTTTGAAAGATATATTGGTTCCAAAAGAGTCTTTATATGGAAAATTTTTACATCAAGATATAAAAATAAATGATGATGAAGATGGAACTTTATCTATAGGTACTGAGTTGAATGATACAATTATTCAAAAAATTTTAGGCGCGAACATTCATTCATTAAAAATTTCAACTACTAATTCGATAAATAAAGGCCCTTATTTGTTGACTACAATTTTGAATGACAAAAAATAACTCTAAAGATCAAGCTATAACCGAAATATATAAAATGTTAAGACCTGGTGAACCGCCAACTATTGAAATTGCAACTCAAATTTTTAATAATCTATTTTTTAGTTCGGATCGATATGACTTGTCGGATGTTGGTCGAGTAAAAATGAATTCAAGATTAAACTTAGAGTGTTCAGATAAAATCACAATTTTAAGAAACGATGACATCATAGCAATTATTCATAAAATGTTGGATTTAAGAGATGGTAAAGATGATGTAGATGATATTGATCATTTAGGAAATAGAAGAGTAAGGTCAGTAGGTGAACTTGTAGAAAATCAAGCTCGTATCGGCGTCTATAGAATGGAAAGAGCAATTAAAGAAAAAATGACAACTTTAGATGTTGAATCAGCAATGCCCCAAGATTTGATCAATGCTAAACCTTTAACTGTTTCACTTAAAGACTTTTTTGCTAGTTCTCAATTATCACAATTTATGGATCAAACTAATCCTTTGTCTGAAATAACTCACAAAAGAAGAGTTTCAGCTTTAGGACCTGGGGGGCTCACAAGAGAGAGAGCTGGATTTGAAGTTAGAGATGTTCATCCTACTCACTACGGACGTATTTGTCCTATCGAAACACCAGAGGGTCCAAATATTGGATTGATTAATAGTTTATCCACTTATGCGAAAATTAATAAATATGGATTTATTGAAAGTCCTTATAAAAGTGTAAAAAATGGAGTTGTTCAAGATAAAGTTGAGTATTTATCTGCAATGGAGGAAACAAAATATACTATTGCTCAAGCAAATACAAAATTGGATAAAAATGGAAAAATAATTGAGCAATTAGTTTCGTGTCGTCAAAATTTAAATTTTCTACTCTCTAAACCTGAAACTATAGATTACATAGATGTTTCACCTAAACAATTAGTTTCTGTAGCTGCTTCATTAATACCTTTTTTAGAAAATGATGATGCCAACAGAGCTTTAATGGGTTCAAACATGATGAGACAAGCCGTGCCTTTATTAAAACCTGAAGCACCACTAGTTGGAACAGGTATAGAAAGTGACGTTGCTTTAGACTCTGGTGTTACAATCGTTGCTAAAAGAGACGGTGTTGTTGATAAAATTGACGGAAAAAGAATTGTAATTAAAGTAACTGAGGAAACAGATTTTACTAAGTCAGCTGTTGATATTTATAATTTACAAAAATTTAAAAGATCAAATCAAAACACTTGTATTAATCAAAGACCTTTAGTTAGAGTTGGAGATAAAGTTAAGATGGGAGATATAATAGCGGATGGACCATCAACAAAATTAGGAGAATTAGCATTGGGAAAAAACGTTACTGTAGCCTTCATGCCTTGGCAGGGATATAATTTTGAAGATTCAATATTAATTTCAGAAAGATGTGTGACTGATGATGTATTTACTTCGGTACATATTGTTGAATATGAAATAATGGCAAGAGATACAAAACTTGGTGAGGAAGAAATTACACGGGACATACCAAACGTCAACGAAGAAGCATTAAAAAATCTTGATGAGTCTGGCATAGTATATATAGGTGCAGAAGTAAATGCAGGTGATATCTTGGTAGGAAAAGTAACTCCAAAGGGAGACTCTGCCTCTGGTCCTGAAGAAAAATTATTGAGATCAATTTTTGGTGAAAAAGCAATTGATGTCACTGATACCTCTCTGAGAATGTCTAGAGGAAGCAGTGGTACTGTAGTTGATGTAAGAGTATTTAATAGACATGGAATAGAGAAAGATGAAAGATCAATCACTATTGAGCGAGCTGAGATTGAACAAGTACAACAAGATAAGATTGTTGAAGAAGAAATTTTAGAGAGAAGTATTAAGCAAAGAGCAGCCCAAATTTTGTCTGGAGAAACTTTATCTAAGAAAATTAAAGATGTTGAAGCAGGTTCTAAGTTAGATTTTGAAACATTAAGTAAGATATCAATTAATGACTTATTTAAGCTGACCATTTCAAATCCAAAAAATGAAAATGCATTTTTACAATTAAAAGATCAATATAATAAAGCTAAACAAGATATTACCGAAAGATTTGAAGATAAAGTTTTAAAAATTAGAAGTGGTGATGATTTATTACCCAGTGTAATGAAAATGGTAAAAGTTTTTGTTGCAATTAAAAGAAGATTAAGACCTGGCGATAAAATGTCAGGAAGACATGGGAATAAAGGTGTAGTAAGTAAAATAGTACCTGTTGAAGATATGCCTTACAGAGAAGATGGTAGACCAGTAGATATAGTACTAAATCCATTAGGTGTGCCTAGTAGGATGAATGTAGGCCAAATTTTAGAAACACATCTTGGATGGGCATGTAAAGAGTTTGGAGAAGGTATAAAAAAACTAATAAACGAAAATCAAAAGAAAATTGAAAAGACTGACAAAATTTCTAAATTTTTAAAGTCCGTTTATGGAGAAGAAATTTATAATGATAAAATTGAAAAATTAAGTAAATCTGAATTTAATGATTTATGTGAAAATTTACAAAATGGAATTGCAATTTCAACACCCGTGTTTGATGGAGCTAAAGAAAAAAATGTTACAGAAATGTTAGAACTTGCTAATCTTCCAGGTTCTGGACAAACTTATTTATGGGATGGTAGAACTGGTGAAAAATTTGATAGACCAGTGACAGTCGGAATTATTTATATGTTGAAACTTCATCATTTAGTTGAGGACAAAATACATGCACGTTCAACTGGACCTTATAGTCTTGTTACACAACAACCTCTTGGTGGAAAAGCGCAATTGGGAGGACAAAGATTTGGTGAAATGGAAGTCTGGGCATTAGAAGCCTATGGCGCTTCTTATACTTTACAAGAAATTTTAACTGTTAAATCAGATGATGTTGCTGGAAGAGTTAAAGTTTATGAAACCATAGTTAAAGGAGAAGAAAATTTTGAGTCAGGTATACCCGAGTCCTTTAATGTATTAGTAAAAGAAATTAAATCATTAGCATTGAATGTGGAACTAAATTAAATGAAAAAAGAATTAACAGATTTATTTAAAAATTCAGAGATAGCAGAAGCACAAAATTTTAATAGTATTAAAATTTCATTAGCGAGCCCAGAAAAAATAAAATCTTGGACTTATGGAGAAATTAAGAAGCCTGAAACAATAAATTATAGAACATTTAGACCTGAAAAAGACGGACTGTTTTGTGCAAGAATTTTTGGTCCTATCAAAGATTATGAGTGCTTATGTGGAAAATATAAGCGAATGAAATTTAGAGGAATCATTTGTGAAAAGTGTGGTGTAGAAGTAACTAAATCAAATGTAAGACGTGAAAGAATGGGTCATATTAATTTAGCAACTCCAGTTGCTCATATTTGGTTTTTAAAATCATTGCCTAGCAGAATAGCATTAGCAGTAGACATGAAGCTTAAAGAGATTGAAAGAGTTTTATATTTTGAAAATTTTATTGTTATCGAACCAGGATTAACAGGATTACAAAAAAATCAACTTTTAAATGAAGAAGAATTAGCAAAATACCAAGAGGAATTTGGAGAAGAAGCTTTCACAGCTGGTATTGGTGCTGAAGCTGTTCTAGAGATGCTTAAAAATTTAGACTTAGAATTAGAGAGAAATAATTTAATTAGCTACATTAAAGAAACAAAATCTAAAGTGAATGAAGAAAGAGCTATTAAAAGATTAAAATTGATTGAGTCTTTTTTAGATACTGGACAAAAACCTGAATGGATGATCATGACAGTTGTCCCAGTGATACCGCCAGAATTAAGACCACTAGTTCCTCTAGACGGAGGTAGATTTGCGACTTCTGATTTAAACGATCTTTATAGAAGAGTTATAAATCGAAATAATAGATTAAAGAGACTAATGGATCTTAAAGCACCAGATATTATAGTCAGAAATGAAAAAAGAATGCTTCAAGAGTCAGTTGATGCATTATTTGACAATGGTAGACGTGGAAGAGTAATTACTGGAACTGGTAAAAGACCTCTAAAATCTCTTGCAGAGATGCTTAAAGGTAAACAAGGAAGATTTAGACAGAACTTATTAGGAAAAAGAGTTGATTATTCTGGTCGTTCAGTAATTGTTGTGGGACCTGATCTAAAATTACATGAGTGTGGTTTACCAAAAAAAATGGCTTTAGAATTATTTAAACCATTTTTATATGCAAGATTAAATAAATTAGGTTTGGCATCAACAATTAAACAAGCAAAAAAATTAGTTGAAAAAGAAACTAATGCTGTTTGGGATGCACTTGAACTAATTGTAAGAGAACATCCTGTTTTATTAAATAGAGCACCAACACTTCATAGACTTGGTGTACAGGCTTTTGAACCAAAATTAATTGAAGGTGATGCTATTGAATTACATCCACTAACTTGCGCAGCTTTTAATGCTGACTTTGATGGTGATCAAATGGCAGTTCACGTACCTTTAAGTTTGGAAGCCCAGCTAGAAGCAAGAATATTGATGCTTTCAACTAATAATATTTTATCTCCATCTAACGGCAAACCTATTATCGTGCCAAGTCAGGATATGATTTTAGGAATTTATTATTTATCTCAAGAACCTATTAACGATAAACCAATCGGATATTTTCTAGATGCTGATCAAATTGAATTTGCTTTATCATCGGGACAAATCAAGGTCCATAGTACCATTATTTCTCGTTTTGAAACAATAGATGAAAAAGGGAATAAAAAATATGAAAAATATACATCTACAGCTGGAAGATTTTTATTAGCAAATTTACTCCCAAAAAACTTTAACATAAAATTTTCATTAATAGATAGATTGCTTCCTAAAAAAACTGTTTCTGAAATTATTGATATTGTTTTTAGATTTTGTGGGCAAAAAACAACTGTTATATTTTGTGATAAATTAAAAGACCTAGGGTTTAAACATGCATTCAAGGCAGGAATATCTTTTGGTAAGGATGATTTAGTTATACCACAAAACAAAACTCAACTAATAGATGATACTAAAAAATTAATTGCAGATTATGAAACTCAATATGCCGAAGGGTTAATTACCAGAGGAGAAAAATATAATAAAGTTGTAGATGCTTGGTCTAAATGTACAGATAAAGTTGCTGGAGAAATGATGAAGGGTATTTCAGCTACTGAAAAAACTTCAGAGGGATTGAAAATAAATTCAGTTTTTATGATGGCAGATAGTGGAGCAAGAGGCTCAGCTGCACAGATGAAACAATTAGCTGGGATGAGGGGCTTAATAGCAAAACCATCTGGAGAAATTATTGAAAGTCCAATCACTTCAAACTTTAAAGAAGGTTTAACTGCTCTTGAATATTTTAATTCTACTCATGGAGCTAGAAAAGGATTGGCTGATACTGCACTCAAGACAGCGAGCTCTGGATATTTAACAAGAAGGCTTTGTGATGTTGCTCAAGATTTAACAATAACAAAAAAAGAGTGTGATTGTAAAAATCCAGGATTTATTGAACTTTCCGAAATTTTAGAAGGTGGAAATGTTGTTGTAAGTTTATCAGAGAGAGCTTTAGGAAGGATTACATTTGATGATGTAAAAAATCCTATAACAGGTGATGTTGTAATCAAAAAATCTTCAATGATTGATGAAGCGGGTTGTGATCTAATTGATGCAGCGGGAGTAAAATCAATAAAAGTTTATTCTGTAATGACTTGTGGTAGTAAAGAAGGTGTTTGTGCAACTTCTTATGGAAGAGATTTATCTAGAGGTAAAATGGTTCATGTTGGTGAAGCAATCGGAATGATTTCTGCACAATCTATTGGTGAACCAGGAACACAATTAACCATGAGAACATTCCACGTTGGCGGTACAGCTTCAGTCAAACAAGATTCTCAGATAATAAGTAAAAATGAAGGTACTCTGAAGATATTAAATTCTAATATATTAGAAGACTCAAAGAAAAATTTAATTGTTATGGGAAGAAATACTCAGCTTTCAATTGAAGATGATAATGGAGTTCAAATAGCAATCTATAAAGTTGCTTATGGATCAAAAGTATTTTTTAAAAATGGAGATAAAGTAAAAGCTAATACAAAAATATGTGAATGGGATCCATATACAACACCAGTAATTGCTGAAAAAAGTGGTATTGCTAGTTATGTTGATTTAATAGATGGAGTTTCAATACAAGAAACAACTGATGACGCTACTGGTATTTCATCAAAATCAGTTGTCGATTGGCGATCTCAATCAAAAAGCACTGATTTAAAACCAAGAATTACTTTAAGAGATGAAAAAGGCAATGTAATTAAAAAAGCAGATGATAACGAAGCAAGATATTATTTAGTTCCAGACTCAATTTTGTCAGTTAAAGATGGGCAAAAAGTTTCTGCTGGAGATGTAATTGCAAGATTACCTAAAGAAACAACAAAAACAAAAGATATCACTGGAGGTTTACCAAGGGTTGCAGAATTGTTTGAGGCGCGTAAAGCTAAAGATAGTGCTATAATTGCTGAAAATGATGGTCAAGTTGTTTTTGGTAAAGAAGTTCGAGGTAAACAAAGAGTTTCAATAGTTCCAGAAGATGGTTCTGAAGCATCAAATTATTTAATTCCAAAAGGAAAACATATTAATTTTAATCAAGGAGAAAGAATAAAAAAAGGTGAATATCTTTTAGATGGACAACCTCTTCCACATGATATTTTAAGAATAATGGGAATAAAAGATCTCACTGAGTATTTTGTAAACCAGGTTCAAGAAGTTTATAGATTACAAGGTGTAATAATAAATGATAAGCATATTGAAACTATTCTGAGACAAATGTTAAAAAAAGTGGAAGTAAAAATTTCTGGTGATTCTTCATATCTTCCTGGTGAAATAGTAGATAGAATTAAGTTTGATAATACAAATGAAAAACTTAAATCAGAAGGTAAAAAAGAGGCTTTTGGTGAAAGAGTACTAATGGGAATTACCAAAGCATCACTTCAAACAGAGTCTTTTATATCTGCTGCATCATTCCAGGAAACTACCAGAGTTTTAACAGACGCTGCTATTAAAGGTAAAGTAGATCCTCTGAATGGATTAAAAGAAAACGTGATAGTAGGAAGACTTGTCCCTGCTGGAACTGGAAATATAAAGAATAAATGGAATAATAAAGCTTTAGCAGATGATGAAAAGTTTTTATCAGAACAAGATAAAATTGAGAACACCGAAACTCAAGCAAATCAATAAAAAAAACCTCTAAATTCAACAGTTTTAGTTTGACAAAATCTTATTAATAAGTAATTTGGCGATATTTTTGGTTGGAATGTAGTGCTAACTATAGGCACTAAACGCTGCCATGAATAACCTGCCAGTTATTTCATTCAAAAATATTAACTATTAAAATTTATTATGCCAACTATTAATCAGTTGTTAAGAAAGAAAAGAGTAAAACAAATTAACAGGAATAAGGTTCCTGCTTTACAAAAACAACCTCTAAAAAGAGGTGTTTGTGTAAAAGTGTATACTACAACTCCAAAGAAACCTAATTCTGCTCTGCGTAAAGTTGCAAGAGTTAGACTATCAAACGGTTTTGAAGTTACTGCATATATTCCTGGGGAAGGACATAACCTTCAAGAGCACTCAGTTGTATTGATAAGAGGTGGTCGTGTAAAAGATTTGCCAGGTGTGCGTTACCATATTTTAAGAGGTAATCTTGATACTCAAGGAGTTGCTAATAGAAAAAAAAGAAGATCATTATACGGAACAAAAAAAGGTAAATAATGTCTAGAAAAAAAACACAACCCAAAAAAAATGTAGTTCCAGATCCAAAATTTAATTCAACAATTATTCCTAAATTAATAAATAATATTATGTATGATGGCAAAAGAGGTGTTGCTGCTAAAATAGTTTATGATGCTATAGATAAAATTAAAACAAAAACAAAAGATGAACCAATTAATATCTTTAATGAGGCTATAAACAATATTAAGCCAACGGTTGAAGTTAGATCTAGAAGAGTTGGTGGTGCAACCTATCAAGTTCCTGTTGAGGTAAAAAGTAAAAGAGCCCAAGCACTTGCAATTAGATGGTTAGTTGACTCAGCAAGAAAAAGAAAAGATAAACTTATGTCAGACAAAATTTCAAATGAACTTTATGATGCTTATGAAAAAAAAGGAGCAGCAGTGAAAAAAAGAGAGGATGTGCATAAAATGGCTGAGTCTAATAAAGCTTTTGCACATTTTAGATGGTAAAAAATTATGCCTAGAACTCATACATTAGATAAATATAGAAATATTGGGATTATGGCACACATAGATGCAGGTAAAACAACAACTACAGAAAGAGTTTTATATTATACGGGAAAAAGTCATAAGATTGGTGAAGTTCATGATGGAGCTGCAACAATGGACTGGATGGAACAAGAACAAGAAAGAGGTATAACAATTACTTCAGCAGCTACAACTTGTTTTTGGCAAGATCACAGAATTAATATAATTGACACTCCAGGGCATGTAGACTTTACGATTGAAGTAGAAAGATCACTCAAGGTTTTAGATGGAGCAGTTGCTGTATTTGATGGTGTTGCTGGCGTAGAACCACAATCAGAAACAGTTTGGCGACAAGCAGATAAGTATAAAGTTCCAAGAATTTGTTTTGTAAATAAATTAGATAGAACTGGAGCTGATTTCTTTAGATGTGTAGACATGATTAGAGACAGGCTTGGTGCTAAACCTTTACCAATACAAGTTCCAATTGGAATTGAATCTTCATTAACTGGTGTTGTAGATTTGGTAAAAATGAAAGCTCAAGTTTGGAAAAATGAGGCACTTGGAGCTGAATGGGAGTACAAAGAAATTCCAGATGATTTAAAAGAAATATCTCAAAAATATAGAACAGAATTAGTTGAAATGGCTGTTGAACAAGATGAAAAATTAATGGAGTCCTATTTAAATGGCGATGAAATTAAAGAAGATGATTTAATAAAATGTATAAGAAAAGGTACTTTAAATTTTAGTTTTGTACCTATTTTGACTGGTTCAGCATTTAAAAATAAAGGTGTTCAGCCTTTACTTGATGCTGTTATAAATTATTTACCAAGCCCTATAGACATTGGATCAATTAAAGGAACTAAACCTGGTTCTGAAGATGAAATTGAAATGAAATTTGATGATAATGCTGGTTTCTCAGCACTAGCTTTCAAAGTTGCAAATGATCCATTTGTTGGTTCTCTTACTTTTATTAGAGTTTATTCTGGTACAATTAAAACTGGAACAGGTATCTATAATTCATCCAAAGAAAAGGAAGAAAGGGTTGGGAGAATGCTTCTAATGCATGCTAACTCAAGAGAAGATATTAAGGAAGCTAACGCTGGGGATATAGTAGCACTAGCTGGTTTAAAGTATACAATAACTGGACACACCCTCTGTGATGAAGAAAAACCAGTTTTATTGGAACCAATGGAATTTCCAGATCCAGTAATTGAAATTGCTGTGGAACCTAAAACAAAAGCTGACCAAGAAAAGATGGGTGAAGCATTAGGTAGACTTGCTAAAGAAGATCCTTCGTTCAGAGTAACTTCAGATGAAGAGTCAGGCCAAACAATTATTAAAGGTATGGGTGAACTTCATCTAGATATAATCGTTGATCGAATGAAAAGAGAATTTAAGGTCGAAGCTAACGTAGGAGCACCTCAAGTTGCGTACAGAGAGACATTAGAAAACGCTTCTGAAGTAGAGTATACACATAAAAAACAAAGTGGTGGAGCAGGTCAATTCGCTAAAGTTAAATTACTAGTAGAGCCTCAAGAACCTGGTTCTGGCAGATCTGTTGAAAGTAAGATTAAAGGTGGAGCTATTCCAAAAGAATTTATTCCAGGTGTTGAAAAAGGTATCGAGACTGTTTCAGACGGTGGAATCTTAGCTGGATTTCCTATGATAGATTACAAAGTTACAATTTTAGATGGTTTACATCATGATGTAGATTCTAGTGTTCTTGCTTTTGAGCTTGCTAGTAGAGCATGTTTTAAAGAAGCATGTACAAAGGGAACATTAAAATTATTAGAACCAGTAATGAGAGTTGAAGTAGTAACTCCGGAAGATTATATGGGTGATGTTATAGGAGATCTTAATAGTCGGAGAGGTCAAATCAACACTCAAGAACAAAGAGGAAATGCAACTGTCATTACAGCAATGGTTCCTCTTGCGAATATGTTTGGATATATTAATAATTTAAGATCAATGTCTCAAGGTAGAGCACAATACTCGATGTTTTTTGATCATTATTCTAAAGTTCCACAAAATGTTCAAGATGAAGTAACTAAAAAGATTGCAGGATAAAAATGGAAAAACAAAATATAAGAATTAA
>CACKXH010000008.1 GCA_902604005.1 uncultured Pelagibacteraceae bacterium | reverse complement strand
CAACATTTTTACTTGTTTTGTTTTCATAGTTTAATCTTTTATAATGATTATGAACAGCTACAGATAAAACTTTCTTTGCATGAGACTGGCCAATAACATAATCATCTAAAACATTGCAAATTTCTTTAGGTGATGGAAGACCATCTTGATGTTTAACAAATGTATCTTTGCTTTCCTCTTTGATAATATCCATACACAGTTCTACACACTCATCACAGATAAAAACTGTAGGGCCAGCTATAAGTTTTCTAACTTCATGTTGGCTCTTTCCGCAAAAAGAACAGTAAAGAATATTTTTATTATTTGTGCTCATATTTTATATAACGAATCAGTTTAATTACTTTATTATAAATGACTTATACTAATCAAGTTTCGAATATTTAAACTTCAATATATGGTACCTTAAGATCTTTTTTCCACAACTTCATCTATTAAACCAAAAGATTTGGCAGTATCAGAAGTCATAAAGTTATCTCGCTCCAAAGCTGTTTTAATTTCATTAACTGATTTACCTGTATGTTTGGAATAAATTTCATTTAATCTTTTTTTCAAAGATAAAACTTCATTTGCATGAATCTCTATATCAGTTGCTTGGCCTTGAAAACCTGCAGAGGGCTGATGAACCATTATTCTTGAATTAGGTAAAGAAAATCTTTTTCCTTTAGTGCCAGCAGCAAGCAAGAAAGATCCCATTGATGCTGCTTGACCAATACATAAAGTTGAAATATCTGGCTTGATATATTGCATTGTATCATAAATTCCTAATCCTGCGGTAACTAATCCGCCCGGACTATTAATATAAAGATAAATTTCTTTTTTAGGGTCTTCGGCTTCCAAAAACAAAAGTTGGGCCGTTACCAATGAAGCTACATTGTCATTGATTTGACCAGTTAAAAAAATAATTCTCTCTTTTAATAGTCTTGAATAAATATCATAAGCTCGTTCACCTTTACTTGATTGCTCAACGACCATAGGTACTAAATTACTCATATATTCAGATATTTTATTTGTCATAAGTTGATTCGTTCTACTTATACAACTTGAGATTACTTTTTGCTAACTTTTTTTATTTTTTTTAATGGAGACTTTGATTTGGCTTTTTTTTCAATAGATTTTTTGGCTTCAATCTTTTTTAAAGGCTTTTTTTTATCTTTACTTTTGTCAGTATGGTTATGATCTTGGCCTTGAGACTGCTTTAAAATTTTTTCTGCCTCTTCTTTTGAGATTTCTTTTTTATTCGATTTTGCTTTTTCTTTAATCAAATTAATAATTTTGTCTTCATAAACAGTTCCTCTCAAACTTGCAACAGCAGAGGGATTTTTTTGATAAAAATCCATAACCATTTTTTCTTGGCCTGGCATCATTCTTATTTGTTTTTGAACTTCTGTTTGCAATTCTTGTTCAGTAACTTTAATTTTATTTTGCTCACCAAATTCATTTAAAATTAAACCAACTTTAATTCTTTTTTTTGCTACATCTTCAAAATTTTTTTTATTTTTTTTTGTGTCTTCTTCTGACATTCCTTGAGAAAGAACTTTTAATTCTTCTTCTATTAAATTTTCTGGTATTTCGCTTACTTTAAATTTTTCAATTTCTTTTAAAATTTGATTTTTTGAAAGACGATCTAAAGAATTTTTATACTCATCATTAATTTGTTTTGATATTAAAGTTTTAAGATCATTTAAATCTTTAGCTCCTAAATTCTTTGCAAATTCATCATTAATTTTTACTTCCTCAGCATTTTTAATTGCGGAAATTATACATTCAAATTTTGCTTTTTTATTAACTAAATCTTTTTCAGGAAAATTTTCAGGTAAAACTGCTTCAACTATTTTTTTATCTCCTTTTTTTACTCCAATCAATTGTTTATCAAATCCTTTAAGAAAAAGATCCTTTCCTAAAGTTAACTGAGTATTTTTACCTTCACTGCCTTTAAAAGTTTTTTCATTTACAGTTGCGTTATAATCAAACACTACTAAATCTCCTAACTTTGCTTTACTATCAGCTGACGCATCTTTAAAACTAGGTTGGTTTTTCGCTATTTCTTTTATTCTATTATCAGTTTCTTTAGGATCTATTTTTACAAAATATTCATCGAATTTAATATTTTCTATTGATTTAATTTCTACTTTTGGAAGTTCAGTTACTGATAATATATATTCTAAATCTTTATCTTCACCATAAGTTTTAAGATCTAATTTTGGTTGTCCGGCTGGCTTAATCTTATTATCTTCAAGAGCTTTAGTTGAAGTATCTTTTAAAACTTTATCCAAAACTTCACTGAAAACAGCCTTGCCAAATTGTCTCTTTAATATTTCTCTTGGAACTTTTCCTGGTCTAAATCCTTTTAAATTAACTGTATTTTTTATTTCATCATATTTTTCGTCCATATAACTGTTCATTGTCTTTTTATCGACAAAAACTTTTACATCTTTATTAAGACCTTTTTTATTTTCTACAGTTACTTTCATAAAATTATAGTGGTAGGGCGAAAAGGACTCGAACCTTCACATGTTGCCATATTGGTTCCTAAGACCAACGCGTCTACCAATTCCGCCATCGCCCCACAAATTAAAAGGTTTTATATATTATTGAAACTATTTGTCCAACGACATTTGTTGCAAAATATATTATTTTTCCTTTATAATATTCATATGATTATTTCACCATGCATAAGTATTTGTAAAACTGATCCTGGCACTGGGTATTGTTATGGTTGTGGAAGAAATAATGAAGAAAAAAAAATCTGGAAACTTGAGGATACAACTGATGATTGGAAAAAAGAAAATATTGAAATTATTAAAAAAAGACTTACAGGGTGGCAATTAGAAAGTTTCGAAGAGTCATATACATATAAAATCGAAAATGGTATTTCTTTATTTAAAAAAAGTTTAAAAAATGAGTAAAACTTCAATTGTTATAATAATTTATATTATAGGGCTTATATTTGGTGCCTTAGTTCTCAAAATTTGGAGTGCAGATACCAGTATTTTAAAAGCTCTTTTAGGTTTAGGTTGGACAGCACTTCTTTTGATAGGAATATTTTTTGCAGAAAAAAATGAAAAAAATTAGATATTTGATCTTTCTTTTTTTTATAGTCTTACCTTTTCAAAGTTTAAAATCAGAAATAATTATCATGAGTGCTTGTGATGATAAACAAGACGAATATTTGAAAAATGAATACATTCTTAATTTAAACGAATTAATAATGACAAGGAATTATGTTTACAAAGAAAAAACTTACCAAAAATATAGATTAACAGACTTAAGTGTAAAAAAATCTAACACATATGTTAGAAATATATACGAGAAAAATGGAAAAATTTTAACACATAAACATGGTTATCCTCAATTTTATACTCAAATTTTGTTTGAAAAAGGAAAACAGGAAATATACATCAAAACTGTTTTAAATGATGAAGAAGGTATTTCAAAAATCTCTACTTGTAAAAAAATTGAAAAATTTGATAAAGAAAGTTAATTTTTTTTCTTATTCTTTAAAAAATTTCTCTTTCTAGTTCCAAATCTACTATTAGTAATATTACTTCTGTGCTTAGCGTAAGCTTGTTTTTGGGCTTGTTTCATTGCTCTTTTTGAAGACATTATATTTTAATAATTTATTTCTATATTTCCTATCATATTAAAATTTTTGTCTGAAACAACTATTTCACCTGATGAAGGAGCATAATCTAAAACTTCAGATATTAAGACATAATGTGTAACTAAAATTAAATTCTTATCACTAGTAAATTTTTTAACATAATTATTTAACATTTTAATTTGCTTTTCCTTATTTTTTGCAAATTTAGAGCTGTAAAAAGAATTTAAAAAACTGTTTGTGGAAAAATCTTTAAATGCAATTTCTGCTGTTTCTTTACATCTGCACCATTCACTTGATAAAACTTTTTCTATTTTAATTTTATTTTTTTTAAAAAATTCACCAATATATTTTGCTTGGTCTCTCCCCTCTTTGTTCAAATTTCTTTGTGTGGAACAATCGTTTAAATTGAAATTATCTGGATCTCCACCTCCAGGTGCATACGCATGTCTAATAAATATTAATTTTCCACCTTCCTCTAGTTGATTTAATAAATTTTTATTTAAATCTGCTTTTATAGGTGTAGTTAAAGATATAAATATTATTAAGAATTTTAAAATTTTCATCTATGAATATTAAATTAGATAATTTGAACAAAACAATAGTTAATTGTAAAAAATGTCCCAGACTTGTAAAATTTATTAAAAAAGTAAGTACTGAAAAAAGAAAACAAAATATTAATGAAATTTACTGGGGCAAACCTGTTCCAGGATTTGGAAATTTAGAATCAAAATTAGCTATTATTGGTCTAGCACCTGCTGCTCATGGGGGCACAAGAACTGGACGAGCTTTTACTGGAGATAAATCAGGAGATTTTTTATTTAAATGTTTACATGAAGTTGGAATTTCAAATTCTCCAATTTCAAAAAATATTAATGATAATCTAAAATTAAAATCCACATATATTACAAATATTCTTAAATGTGTTCCACCTGCAGACAAACCCCTCCAAAAAGAACTTAATAATTGCTCTAACTTTTTTAATGATGAAATTTTGTTATTAAAAAACCTAAAAGTAATAATGACTCTTGGGAAGGTTTCTTTTGATAATTGTTTCAAAATTTATAAAAAAAAATTTAAATCAAATGAAAAGTTTTCTTTCAAGCATGGTAAAGTTTATCCTTTGCCGGACAATAAATTTTTGATTGCTTGCTATCACCCTAGTCCTCGAAATGTTAATACTAAAATAATTTCAGCTCAAATGATGATTAATTTATTAAATAAAGTAAAAAAAATTGCTAAAATATAAATCTTGTAGTATCTAAAAATATGAGAAATTTGTTTAGATTGTTTGTACCCTTAATAATTAACCCTTATTATTATATAAAAAAAATTAAGAAAAGATCTATTAAAAATTTTTTCGAATATGAAGACAAGCCATATAATCGTTTAAGTTTAATCTCCTTGGCAATTAGCAAGGTTATTTTAAAAAAAGGTTATGATGATTGTAGCTATCTTGAAATTGGTTGTTTTGATAATAAAGCATTTGATACAGTGCCACTACCTTTATCTCAGAAAATTGGTGTTGATCCTTTAAGAGGTGGTACCCACAGAATGACAAGTGATGAATTTTTTTCAAAAAATCAAAAAATTTTTGATGTAATTTTCATAGATGGTTTACATAGTTACGAACAATGTAGCAAAGATTGTATTAATTCTATGAAATTTCTAAATACTGGTGGTTTAATAATTCTTCATGATATGTTGCCAAGATCTAAAACAGAAGAGACACAAAAATTTTCTGGCGATGCATGGAAAGTTGGTTGGGATCTAGTTAAATCTAAAAATATAAATTTTATTATATCTAATATTGATCAAGGAGTTGGGTTGGTAAAAATTACAGATAGTTCAATATATATAAAACAAGATGAAATTAAAAATAAAAACTTTAGTGATTATAAAGATTTTTATTATAAAAAATTGCCAATAAGAAATATTGAAGACTCTTTAAATTTTATTAAACTGGACTAAATGAAAATTATAAATGACAAATATAAAGATTTGAGCATATATAGCTCTGATTTTAAAAATCAAAGTCCATACCCACATGTAATTTTAGATGATTTTTTAGATAAAGCTTTTTTTAATAATCTTGATGTTGAAAAAATTGAGGTCAATAAAGAAAAAGGTAAAAACTTTCAAACTGATATTGAAAAAAATAAATGGGCAAGTAAGAATGTTGAACTATCTGAAAGTATCTCACTAATAGTTAAAGAACTTTACAAAGATGAATTTGTAAATAATTTAAGAAAATTAACTGATATAGAAGATTTATTTTCTACAGATGTTGGAAATGTTGAGCTTGCAAACTATCATGAAATGTATGAATCTGGTTTTCTAGGTACTCACGTAGATCACTCTTCAGAACCAACAACTGGATTACCTCATGTATTAAATATCATCTTATATTTATCAAAAGATTGGAGTAAATCATGGGGTGGATCGACAGTATTTGCTAATAAAAGTGGAACTAAAATAGAAAAGACAATTGATTATATTCCCAATAGAGCTGTAATTTTTTTACATTCTCCTTTTACTTTTCATGGTGTAACAAAAATTGAAAATAATCAAAAAAAAAGATCTACAATTTATGTAGATTATTATTCAAAAAATAAAAAACCTTACACTCATTTAAAATTAAATTTTAAAAATGTATGGTTTAAACATCCAACAACATTTATACTTCCAAATTTTAAAGACTATTTTCCAAAAAAAAATAGAAAATATTTGAATAAGATGCTTAAGCATAGAATAAAATCTTTATTCGCTTAAGTTTTTATACTGTCGCAAAAATAAGGTTTAAATTTCAAATATATCTTCTCAGGAATCTTTATTGGCTTACCTTTTTTATCAACAAAAACTAAATGGACTTTAGCTTCAACGACTGTATCAGTGCCTCTTGTGATTATTTGATTCATAAAAAAAGATGTTTTGGTAATAGACTTAACAAAAGATCTTACAGTTAATTCGTCTTCTAAATGTGCGGATTTTTTGTACTCTATGTTGCAAGCTTTAACTATTATCAAAGACTCAAAATCATCTTTTACTTTTTTATTACTATATCCTATAGAACATAAAGCCTCTGTTCTTGCACGCTCCAAAAACTTTAAGTAATTTGCATAATAAACTATCCCACCAGAATCTGTATCTTCATAATATACTTTTAACTTATGAAAAAAATTTTCGTGCATATGATCATTATATCTTAAATTACGATTATTTTGCAGAAAAATAAATATTTTGGAAATAAGCAACAGATTTCATTTTTGAGTTATCAGTATCTGACATAATAGCTAATCCATCTAATTCGTTTACATCTAAATTATGAAACTTTTTAAAATCTTCTTTAACATTTGCTTTTACTGTAACCCATTCATTTAAATTTTTTTTAGTAGTAGCTAAAACATTATCAATTGATTTTTTAGTATATGGACTTGGAAAGTTGGCACCAATTTCATTATTACTAGAAAACACATAATTTATTGCTCTATTTGAGAGAGGTGTGGCTCCTGTTTTTTTTATAGCAAAGACTCTAGCGGCAAAATCATGACCTTTTTTAGTATTTTCTTTTATACCTGACAAGTCACTTTCAATCTTCCATGTTATGTTAATAAAAGGTGTTTTGTTAAGGTCAATCTTCATTTCTTTTCCCAATCCCGAAGCAGCATTATCGGCTATAGCTTTTAAAAAGTTACCATTTTCATTTGATCCGACTGTGTAAAGAGTATTGTTATCAGCTCCTCTTACTTTTCGAACCTCTAATTGAGACAATTCTGACTCAGTGAATTCAAATACTACAACTTCATTAGCATGACTAAATTCAGCAATTATCAGGATGCAAATTAAGATTTTAAAAATTGATTTCATTTATAATTTTTTTTAAAAAAAATTGTTAATACATCATTTTGACAAAATTTAAACATTCAAAAATCAACTTTTATGTCCATTTATAAATTATGAAGACAATTTCCATTTTTATCTTATTAATTTATTGGTCAATTATGATTTTTGCACCAGTTATGTCTAAAGATGTCAAATTTAGTAGAGCTAAAGTAAATAATATCAAAATAATTGATCAAAAACCCCGTAGTTAATAAGTTGAACGGCCACCACTAATATCGAATACAGCTGCAGTTGAAAAGGTATTCTCCTCTGATGAAAGCCAGCAAACTAATGAAGTAAATTCTTCAACCTCTAAAAACCTTCCTCTTGGAACTTTAGATAGCATTCTCTGCACATGTTCTTTAGTCATTTGATCTAAAATACGTGTTTTGGCACCTGCAGGAGTGACTGCATTTACAGCTATATTCTTGTCAGCAAGTTCTTTACCTAAAGATTTTGTTAATCCAATAGCTCCTGCCTTGCCTGCACTATATGCGCTAGCATTAGCATTACCATCTTTTCCTGCAACTGATGCAACATTCACTATCCTTCCATAATTATTCTTGATCATATTAGGCACAATTGTTCTGCAGCAATTAAAGATTCCCATCAAGTTTATATCTATAATTTTTTTCCACATCTCAACATCATATTCCCATAAAGTGGCTGTAGGGCCTGTAATTCCAGCGTTGTTAATTAGAATATCTATATTTGTACTTTTAATAATTTGTTTGGTGGTGCTCTCAACTTCTTTAAAATTTGATACATCAACAATATTTGAACTTAAATTTGGACTATTTATCTCTTTAGAAGCTTTTTCAAGTGCTTTAGGATCTAAATCCCAAATAATCACTTTTGCTCCTGATTTTAAAAAACGTTTAGCTATATCTAATCCAAAGCCTTGGGCTCCACCAGTCACGAGGGCAGTTTTATTTTTAAAATCAAAGGTAATTTTATTCATTTAATTATTCTTTAGCCATTAAATAATATACAAAACCAGCAACTAATGCTCCAATCATCCAGGAATATGATTGAAGAAACATTAAATTTGTATTCCAAATTGTAGATGCTGAAAAAATAAAACCTAGAATTAAAGAGTAAACTCCTTTTATATGCCAACCATTTGAATAATAGTATTCTCCATTATAATCCTGAGAATAAATATCTTTATTTATTAACATTCTTTTTTTAATCAAATAAAAATCTGAAATAACAACACCAAACAATGGACCAAAAAAAGCTCCAAAAGTATCAATAAAAGATAAAATTCCAATTTGGCTCAAATATGATAACCAAAATATTCCAACTAAAAAGCCGAACATTGAAATTATAATCGCAGCACTTTTTAGTGATAAAAATGAAGGAACAAAATTTATTAATGTGAATTGGGATGGAATAAAATTAGCTATTAAATTTGTTGAAGCTGAAGCAATAATAATAATTATTAAAACTAAATTTGTAATCATCAAATTGTCTAATTTTCCAATTATATCAGTAGGATTGGTTAAGATTCTAGATAAGTTTTCTGGATTTTGTTTTAAATATGTATCCATACCTGAAACAATAAAAAGAGCAAAGAATGAAAAAATAATTAAATTAAGTATTAAACTTAAATTCCCTTTTTTTAATTCATTCTCAGTTTTCACATATCGAGTAAAATCGCCATACGTTAAAACTACAATAGAAAAATAGGCAAGAGTTGTTCCTATTACAGTTAGAAGAGGAGCAAAATTTTCTTTTTCTAAAAAATTACCAAGATCTAATATATTTAAGAAAGCTTGTGATGAAATTTTTACATCATTTAGAAGTACAGAAAAGAAAAATAATAACATTCCCAGATAAACACTGATAGCAGAAAAAACAATTAGTCTTCTATTAAAATTCATACCAAAGCTAAATAAAATAGTTTGAAAAACAATTGCTAAAATAATTGCACTCCAATCAATTATATTCATCGCTAAAAAAAAAGATAAAAAAAGATCCATATCTAGTAATGATGGATCTAAATAAAAAATAATTATTCTTATTAAATAACCAAAAGCCTTAGATAAAAAATATGTCTGTATTCCAAATAAAAAAATTCCTACTAAACACCTTATGATACCAAAATATTTTGCACCTCTAAAACCAAGAGAGGATCTAAGCAAAACAACAAATGGGAGTCCAAATTTTTGTGACGGAATTCCAATTAAATTTGAAAAAAAATATATAAGCAATGCACCAATAATAGTTCCAAAAAAAACAACAAATGAATTCAAGTCATAAATTACATAAAGAGAAGTTATAAGTGAGAAACCAATTACACTTTGTATGTTTACACCCCAATAACAAAAAAGATCAGTCCAATCCCAATTTTTATTATTAGGATTAACAGTTACTAAATCCCAATTTAAAAGATTATTTTTTGATTTTTGTTGACTCACTTAAACAATATAAAACTTAAATTAATTACTGTCCATATAAGAGAGTAGGTAACCAAAGCGCAATTTTAGGAAATATAATAATTAACACTAGCCCAATGACTTGTAAGACCATAAATTGCATCATCCCATAATAAATATCTTTAAGATCCCATTCTGGAACGACTCCTTTTAAGAAATAAGCTGATAAAGCAACTGGTGGTGAGAGCCAGGCGGTTTGTAAATTAACAGCTACTAATATAGCAAACCAAGTTAAATTAAATCCTAATGCCTCAATCAACGGTAAGATTATTGGAACGATTATCATTACTATAGGTACCCATTCTAAAGGCCATCCTAATAAAAATATCATAACCATAACCATTGCTAGAATTAGATATTTATTCATTTCAAGGCCTAATAAAAATTCAGTTAATAAAGTTGGTGTTCCTAATCTTGCGAAAACAGCACCAAAAAAATTTGAAGCTGCAACTAAAACCATTATCAATGCCGTTATCTCTAGTGTTTTAACCAAGGCTTCTTGTAGTTTCGGAAGAGTTAATTTTTTATAGGCTAATGATAGAAGTAAAGCACCCATAGCTCCACATCCTGCAGCTTCAGTCGGAGTTGCAAAACCAAATAAAATACTTCCTAATGCTGCAAATACTAAAGCAGCTGGTGGCACTAACCCTAAAAAAAATTCAATCCAAACATCCTTCATACTCGCAGCTCTCATATCTTCAGGTATAACTGGTCCGAGTTTAGGATTAATCATACATCTAATTGTTGTGTAACCTGCGTATAAACTTGCAAGAAGAATTCCCGGAAGTATTGCAGCTGCAAATAAATCTATTACTGGAATTTCCATTATAGGTCCCATAACTACTAGCATAATGCTTGGTGGAATTAATATTCCTAAAGTTCCTCCAGCAGTGATGGTCCCAGCTGCAAGTCTCACATCATAACCTGATCTATTCATAGATTTTGCAGCCATAATCCCAAGAATTGTTACTGAAGCACCAACAATTCCTGTTGCTGCTGCAAATATTACAGAAACAAATAAAACTGCATAATATAAAGACCCCTTGACTTTTGCCAACATCATTTGAAATGCTGAAAACAATCTCTCCATTAAGCCAGCTTGTTCCATCATAATTCCCATAAAGACAAATAGTGGTACGGCGGCGAGTGTTTGTTCCGTCATAACCATAGAAAATTGAAGAGTCATTAAGTAAAAAACTAATTTTCCAAATCCTAAATAACCAAATACGAAACCTAAAAAGATTAATGTAAATGAAATTGGAAATCCTACAAAGATTGCGAAAAGCATTACGCCAACAAGAATAAAACCTAAAATCGCTGGATCTATAAATTCAGCTATCATTTAGTCTCCCCGGGCCACTCACCTTTTTTAGCTGCCCAATAACTTTTGAGTAGTTCAGAAACTCCTTGGACCAATAAAAATACTATACCAATAAGTAAACATGTTTTTATTGGCCACATATAAGGCATCCATGTAGTATCCATGCCTCTCTCTCCTCTTTGAATTGACTCTCCAACAAATCCAATTGTCATATAAAGAAAAACAATCAGACCAGGAAAATAAAATAATAGATATAACCAAAAATCTATTAAACCTTGGTTTTTTGTTTTAAAATTTCTATATAAAAAATCTGCTCTTATATGGACTCCTCTTGAAAGAGCATAACCAGCACCCAACATGAAAAGTGCTCCATATAAAAAACGACTTATGTCATATGCCCAAATAGTAGGAGCTAAAAATAATTTTCTTGCAAAAACTTCATAAGTCATTGCAAAAATTAGTGGCATTAATATCCAACAAACAATATTACCGATCCACTTACTAAATCTATCAATGCTTGTTATAGATTTTACCATCCATAATGGCATGTCATCAGGCATTTTTCCCGAACCACCACGCCTTTCAGCAATCATTTCATCTGATATATCTAATTTACCTGGTTCGTCCGCCATAAAATTTTAGTTAAAAAAAATTAGAGCGGATATATAAATCCGCTCTAATTAAATTAAGATTAATTACTGATTACTTTAATGTTGCTGCGTGAGCCATTCCTAGCTTCGCATTAGACATTTGAGCACCACTCCAGAATGGAACAGCTATATCAGCAAATTTTTTCATAGAATTATAAACTTCATTGAAAAATTTGTTTTCTGCAGCATTCTTATTTAAAGAAGCTTTTGCAGCAGCCATATATTCTGTGAAATAATCAGAAGGTGTATCTTCTAAAATTACTCCATGTTTAGTAGTAAGCTCTTGTAAAGCTTTTCCGTTTTCATAGATTCTGTAACTTAAAGATTTTGCTAATGAAGCATTTGCAGCAACTTCAAGAGACTTCTTCTCATGAGCACTCATCGCTTTATAAGTTTTTCCAGTAATATAAAAGTCAGCATTTACCACTACTTGGTGTAAACCTTGTAGATAGTAGTGCTTTAAAACTTTTTGAAAACCAAATGTTAAATCTGGTTTTGGACAACACCACTCAGCGGCATCGATAGTTCCTGCTTCAAGAGCTGGTAGAATATCTCCACCACCCATTGCAACAGATGCTATACCAATGTCTTTGTATGTTTGTCCTGGAATTCCTGGAGGAGTTCTGAACTTATATTTTCTAAAGTCAGCCATATCTTTAATTGGTTTTGGAAACCAACCTAAAGCCTCTGGTCCAACTGGTTGAATCATAAATCCTTTTATGTCTCTTCCCATTTCTTTCCAAAGTTGGTCGTATAATTCTTTACCACCACCATACTGGAACCAAGATAAGAATGCGATGTTATCAATACCAACACCACCACCGGCTACTGGCGAACCAAATAACATAGCAGCAGGGTGATCGCCTGACCAATAGTGAGTCCATGCGAATCCACAATCGATCAAACCTTTATCAACAGCATCAAGAGTTTCTTTAACTCCAACAACAGCACCTGCCGGTAAAATTTCAAATTTTAACGATCCAGCTGTTAGTTCTGTAACTGTATCAGTAAAGTCCTTTAACATCTTAACTTCATCAGCTTTTGTGTTAAGAACTGTCTGACATTTAAGTGTTTTTGCAGCGTTAGCACTAGAAGCAAATCCAAGTACCAAAACAGTTGCAAATAACATTGAAATGATTTTTTTCATTATTTTCCTCTTGTTAGTTAATTATAATGTGTGGCATACAATCAGAAAAATAAAGCTGACACAAGTGGCAATTGAGTAATATAAGTATAATTATAAAAAAAACTATTCAACTAGAGATGGAAAAATTTGACTACATAATAATCGGTGCAGGCTCCGCAGGATGCGTTCTTGCTAATAGGCTTTCTGCAAATCCAAAAAATAAAGTTTTGCTTCTGGAAGCTGGAGGAAAAGATAACTACCCATGGATACATATTCCTGTTGGCTATTACAAAACAATGCATAATCCAAAAGTTGACTGGTGTTTTCATACTGAAAAAGATGAAACAATGAATAATAGATCAATAAGATATCCAAGAGGTAAAACTTTAGGAGGAAGCTCTTCAATCAATGGACTGTTATGGATAAGAGGTCAAAGCAATGATTATGATAATTGGCGTCAGCAAGGTAATAATGGATGGGGCTGGGAAGACGTTCTACCTTATTTTATAAAATCTGAAAATAATGAGTTAGGCAAAAACGAATTCCATAATGACAGTGGTCCTATAATGGTTGCTAATAAAAAGATTAAACTAAAGATGCTTGAAGAATTTATAAATGCCTCTGAAGAAAAAGGTATACCAAAAGTTAACGATTTTAATACTGGTGACAATTTTGGCGTTGGCTACTATCAATTTACTACTAGTCACAGTCATAAAGGTTTAAAATTAAGATGTAGTGCTGCAAAAGGATATCTTAATCCAGTCAAGAAAAGATCTAATCTTAAAATTATTACAAACGCCCATGTTGAAAAAATAAATTTTAATGGAAAAAGAGCTGAGAGTATAAATTATTATATTAAAGATAAATTAATCGAAGTTAAAACAAATAAAGAAATAATTTTATCAGCAGGTTCAATTGGTTCTCCACATATATTACAAATTTCTGGAATTGGTGATAGCGAAAAACTTAAAAAATTTGACATAAATATTGTTAATGAATTGAAAGGCGTTGGAAAAAATTTACAAGATCATTTAATGTTTAGGCCAGTTTATAAAGTTAAAAATCTTAAATCTTTAAATAAAAAAATTAATAGTCTTTTCGGAAATTTTTTAATTGCATTAGAATATATCTTTAATCAAAGCGGACCCATGACTATGGGTGCTAGCCAGGTATGTGGTTTTGCAAAAAGTGATAGTTCTAGAGAAACTCCAAATTTACAATTTCATGTTCAGCCAATTAGTACAGATATCTTAGGTGCAACTAAATTGCATGATTTTGATGGTATTACACCGACTGTAGCAAATATTAGACCTACGAGTAGAGGTGAAATAAATATAGTTAGTAATAATATTAAAGATTACCCTAAAATAAAAATGAATTATCTTTCAACTGATGATGATAGATATGTTGCAGCTCAAGGACTTAAACTAGTTAGAAAAATAATGTTAGAAACTGAAACATTTAAGAAATACGAACCAGAAGAGTATAGACCTGGGTTACATATTAAAAATGACGAAGAATTAGTTAGAGCAGGAAGTGATCATACACAAACCATATTTCACCCTGTTGGAACGTGTAAAATGGGAAATGATGAAAATTCTGTTGTGGATGAAAAATTAAAAGTTCATGGAATAGAGAATCTTAGAGTTATAGATGCTTCTATAATGCCTAATATCACATCAGGTAACACTAATGCACCTACTATAATGATTGCAGAAAAAGGTGCTGATATGATACTAGGAAAGTAATGTTTGCTGAATTATTTACACCAGAACAATTAACAATATTAGGTCAGATCATCTTGATTGATCTTGTTCTAGCTGGAGATAATGCAATTATTATTGGAATGGTTGCATCTAAATTTCCATTGGATCAAAGAAAAAAAATTATCTTTTGGGGAATAAGTGGAGCAGTAATTTTAAGAATAATCTTAACTTTATTAACTGCTTATTTACTGCAAATAACAGGCTTAAGATTATTGGGTGGATTACTTCTACTCTATATAGTGTACAAGTTATATGTAGACGTTATTAAAGGTTCGGCTCATGAAGATGATATTAAAGTAGATAACTCTAATTTTTTAAAAGCCATTTGGACAATTTTGTTAGCAGATTTTACAATGAGTTTAGATAATGTTTTGGGCGTAGCTGGAGCTGCAGGAGATCATTATGGATTATTAGTTTTTGGTCTGATTTTATCAATAATTTTAATGGCCACAGCTGCTACTTTAATATCCTCTTGGATTAAAAAATATAAATGGATAGCTTGGGCTGGCTTATTAGCTATTCTACTTGTTGCTATTGAGTTGATTTACACAGATATTAAAATATTATTTTTATAATGTTCTTAAAAAATTATAATCTTAGAAATAAAACTGCTTTGGTCACTGGTGCAGGCAAAGGATTGGGTAGAGCTTGTGCAATTGCACTTGCAGAAGCTGGTGCTAACCTCATCATTATCAGTAGGACTAAAAAAGATCTAGACGAAGTTTCAAAAAATATTAAAAAGCTCAAGCGAAAATGTAAATCTTATGTATGTGATATTACTAATTATAGTGAAATTAAAGAAATTATAAACAAACAAGTTAAAATAGATATTTTAGTTAATAATGCAGGAAATAATATTCCAGAACATTTTACTAAAGTAAAAACTAAAAATATGGAATACCTTGTAAAGATTAATACTATTGCAACTTTTAATCTTGCACAATTATGTGCTTTAAAAATGATCAAATCTAAAAATAGAAAAAAAATTGGTGGTTCGATTGTTAATATGTCTTCTCAAATGGGACATGTGGGTGGACCAATTAGAAGCGTATACAATATGACTAAGTTTGGGCTTGAAGGGCTTACTAAAGGAATGTCTATTGATCTTGCAAAATATAATATTAGAGTAAATACAGTATGTCCTACTTTTGTTGTTACACCTATGACAAGTAAATTCTTAAAAAGTAAAAAATTTAAAAAAGAAGTTTTAGGAAATATACCTCTAGGAAGATTTGCAGAACTGTCCGATGTTGCTACTGCTACAGTTTTTCTTGCCTCAGATGCGGCTTCAATGATAACAGGAACCTCATTATTGGTTGATGGTGGATGGACTGCAAAATAATATTTAGATTATTTTTATTAATAATCATTTTTAGCACTACTCAATTAAATGCTATTGAATTTAAAGGTAAATTTATCCAAGGTCATTATATAGTTGGAATCACTGATCCATCTTCAAATATTATAATTGATAAAAAAAAAGTAAGAGTCTCAGATGATGGATATTTTGTCTTTGGAATAGATAGAGATAGAAAATTTGACTTAACAATAACAAAAATTAAAAATGGAAAAGAAAAAAAGATAATCAAAAAAGTTTTAAAAAGAAAATATAATATTCAAAGAATTGATGGATTAGAGGAAAGTAAAGTAACTCCTCCTGAGTCTGTGTATAAAAGAATAAAGGAGGAAAATAATAAGATAGGCAAAGCAAGAGCAATCGACTCAAATTTACCTTTTTTTAAAAAAGAATTTATTATGCCAGTTGAGGGAATAATTAGTGGTGTTTACGGGAGTCAAAGAATTTTAAATGGTAAACCAAGGTGGCCCCATTATGGGATAGATATAGCTGCTAAACAAGGAACTATGATTAAATCATCTGGCACAGGTGTAGTCACTATGGCTGAAGATGATTTATACTACACTGGTGGAACAATAATAATGGATCATGGCCATGGAATATCTACAATTTATTCGCATCTCGAGACTGTTTATGTGACTGTTGGCGATAGAATTAATCAAGGTGACATTATTGGCACTGTGGGTTCAACTGGAAGATCTACTGGCCCCCATTTAGATTTCAGAGTAAATTGGTTTCAAACTAGACTTGATCCTATGTCATTAATAAACTACTAAACGATTAAAATGAAAAGTTTAATTGAAAAAACTTCTGATAAGCTTGTAAGGGCATTTTTGAAAAATAAAATAATTGCGCCAATTCCAAAAAAGTTTACTAAAAAATTAAGAGATGCTCAAAAATTAAGAAAATTATGTGAAAGCAAAATCAATGAACCTGTTGTGGGATTTAAAGCTGCAGGGACAGGAATTCCTGTTATGAAAAAATTGAGGGAAAAAGAGCCATTTTATGCATCAGTTTATAAAAGAAATGTTTTAAAAAGTGGAAAAAAAGTAAAGATTAATAAATCTACTTTAGGAATTGAACTCGAAGTTTATTTTCTGATTAAAAAAACTTTTTTTCTATCTAAGGATTTGATTACCATGAAAAATATTTCTAAATATATTTCTCATATTGCACCATGTATTGAAATAGTAGGTTATAGACAAAGAAAAAAAGGCATCACTTCTTTTGGAGATTTGTGTAGTGATTTTGGTGCAAATGTTAAATTTTTAATTGCTAAAAGAAAAAAATATAAAAGAATTAATATTAACAACTTAAAGACCAATATCTCCAACAAAAAGGTTAACCAAAGTGTTGATGGAAACACAAATACGGTTTATATCAATCCACTAAATTCATTAAGATTTGTCTTAAATAAAATTAAAAGAGACAAAATAAATTTGAACAAAGACTTTTATGTATTTACAGGTTCTACTGTTGGTGTGGTTCCTATCAAAGGTAAAGGAATTTACACAGGTAAAATAAGCAAACTAGGTTCTGTAAAAGCAATAATTAATTAAAATGGAAAATAAGAAAAATTTTGGGTTTGGAACTCAAATACGTAAATCTCCATATTTTGATGCTACAGTTAAATGGGGTGCAACTGGTTTTTCAGTTTATAATCATATGTACATACCCCGCGATTTTGGAAATCCTGAACAAAATTTTTGGAATTTGATTAAAGAGGCAATTCTCTGCGATGTCGCTGTGGAAAGACAAGTCGAAATAACAGGTCCAGACGCATTTAAATTTGTTCAATTATTAACTCCAAGAGATCTATCAAATATGGCTGTAGGACAATGTAAATATATTTTAATTACTAATTCTGAAGGTGGTATCTTAAATGATCCTGTTTTATTAAGATTAGCTGAAAACCATTTTTGGCTTTCTCTTGCTGACAGTGATGTTTTATTGTGGGCTCAAGGAGTAGCAGTTAATTCTGGATTAATTGTAAAAATTACAGAACCTGACGTATCTCCATTACAGCTTCAAGGGCCTGCTTCAGCTAAAATTATGGCCAAGTTATTTGGTGAAGATATTAAAAATCTTAAATATTATTGGTTCAAACAATATGAGTTAAACGGAATTCCATTAATAATTTCAAGAACTGGATGGTCAAGTGAATTTGGATATGAAATATTTTTAAGAGATGGTTCCAGGGGAAATGAGCTTTACGAAAAAATAATGGAAGTTGGTAAAGAGCACGGATTACGGCCTGGTCATACATCATCTATAAGAAGAATTGAGGGTGGAATGCTTTCTTATCACGCTGATGCAGATATACACACAAATCCCTTTGAATTAGGTTTAGATAGACTAGTTAATTTAGACAGTGAAGTAAACTTTATAGGTAAAAAGGCTTTAAAAAAAATTAGACAAGAGGGAATTAAAAGAAAACAAATTGGATTAATTCTTGATGGTGAGCCATTGGAAGGTCCTAATACTAACTTTTGGAAAATAAAAAAAAATGATAAAACTGTAGGCAAAGTTACATCAGCTGTTTATTCTCCAAGACTAAGAAAGAATATTGCATTAGGTATGGTTACAGTGGAGAATAGTCAGTTAAATACTGATTTGAAAGTTGAAACTTCTGATACAGAATATAAAGCATTAGTTGTTGAAAAGCCTTTTTACGATCCTAAAAAAAAGATAGCTTCTGCATCTTAGTCTAATTCAAATTCTTTTGTGTAGTCTTTTTTAAGCTTTTGATTCTGTTTTGTTTTATCTAAAATACAATTACCAATAATTAAATAGTCTAATTCTGTTCCCATGAAACAATTAAATGCATCTGTAGGTGTGTTTACTATTGGTTCACCTCTAACATTGAAAGAAGTATTTACAATCACTGGACAACCTGTTTTTTCTTTAAATTTTGAAATTAAATCATAATAACATTTATTAGTATTTTTGTTGACAGTTTGTATTCTTGCAGAATAGTCAACATGGGTTACGGCAGGTATTTCTGATCTTTTTATATTCAATTTATCAATTCCAAACAAATTTTTTTGTTCTTTTGTCATATTAATTTTTTTATTTAAATTAATATTTGCAACTAACAGCATATATGGACTGTCAACGTTCATATCGAACCAATGAGATAAATCTTCTCTTAAAACTGAAGGTGCAAAAGGTCTAAAGCTCTCTCTAAATTTAACTTTTAAATTTAAATTTTTTTGCATTTTATCTGATCTTGGATCACCTAAAATCGATCTTCCTCCCAAAGCTCTAGGACCAAACTCCATCCGCCCTTGAAACCAACCAATAGCTTTTCCTTCAGATAAAAAATCCGATGTTTTGTTAATCAAAGTTTCATAATCAAAAGTTTCGTAAATAGCATTTACAGATTTCAGCTCATTTTCAATTTGATCTTGATCAAACTCTGGTCCCAAGTAAGATCCTGCCATATCATCATTTGAGTTAACTATCCTTTTATTTTTTTGATCAATATGCCACAAAGCCAAAGCAGCTCCTAAGGATCCACCAGCATCTCCAGCTGCAGGCTGTATCCAAATGTTTTCAAAAATATTTTCTTGAAGAATTTTTCCATTTGCAACACAATTTAACGCTACTCCACCTGCGAGACATAAGTTTTTAATATTATATTCTTTACGAATAGACTTAGCTAACTTTACCATTATTTCTTCAGTAACTTTTTGAATAGATGCAGCTATATCCATATGAAACTGTGTAAGTTTTTCATTTTTTGCATTTCTGGGATCTTCACCAAATAATTTATTGAAATGATCATTAGTCATTGTTAGGCCAGTAGCATAATTAAAATACTTTTGATTTAATCTAAAAGTTCCGTCTTCTTTAATGTCTATTAATTTTTTTATTTTACTTTCATAAATGGGATTACCATATGGAGCTAGACCCATTAATTTATATTCTCCACTATTAACTTTAAATCCTGTGTAATAAGTAAATGCAGAATAAAGAAGTCCAAGAGAATGTGGAAAATGAATTTCTTTTTTAATATTTAGTTCATTACCTTTACCTACAGCAACAGTGGTTGTTGCCCACTCTCCAACACCATCAGCAGTTAAAACTACAGCTTCCTCAAATGGTGAAGGGAAAAAGGCACTTGCTGCATGACTTAAATGATGATCTGAAAAAAAAATATTATCATCAGATATGTATTTTTTATCTTGCTCTTTTAATTTATTAAACAAAAGATTTTTTTGAAAAAGTTTTTCTTTTATCCATAAAGGCATTGCTTTAGCAAAAGATACAAATCCTTTTGGAGCAAAGGCTACATATGTTTCTAATAGTCTTTCAAATTTTAAAAAAGGTTTTTCAAAAAAAACTATTTGATCTACTTCACTTACTCTTAAATCTGCATAACCTAAAACAAATTCTATAGCATTTTTAGGATAGCTTGGATCATGTTTTTTTCTTGTAAATCTTTCTTCTTGGGCTGCAGCAATAATTTTTCCGTCTTTTAAAAGACAGGCTGCACTATCATGGTAAAACGCTGAGATACCTAAAATTGACGTCACTTTAAAAAATAGTATAGATGAAAGGAGCTACAGCAGAGCCCTGTGTTAAAACTATTAATCCTCCAAATATTACAAGGACAATAATGATTGGTAAAAGCCAGTATTTTTTCCTAACTTTTAAGAACTGAAAAAATTCTCTAATAAAGTTCATTTAAAATTGATTTTTCATTTTGCTTTGAGGTTCCTCTTTTTTTATCCAATAAGAATTGTCTTTATTATATCTTAAACTTAATAAATCTTTTTTAAATATCTTCATTAATAAACCTATAGGAGTAACTACTAAAAAAAATATTATGCCCATAATAATCGGAGATATTATTTTTCCTAATAAAATTCCAAATCTAAACCAAAGTTTGTTCAAAGGAGTTAGTAAGTTAGAATTAAGCAACCCCAGAATCAGAAATAATAGAGAAATCACTAAAGACCAAAGCCTAATATTTGCTCCATCAATCATTGGATAAATAGAAATCAATAAAAAAACTATAAAAAATACAATTCCAAAACTTTTATTAGAACCAATTTTAATGTCTTGACTCATTCTAGTTTACCAAAGTTTTATATAAAAGGCTAAAAACTTTATCATTTCCCTCTTTGTTAAAATGAGGGTCACCTTTAATATAATATTTTTCCATTACTTCTTTTTTAGAATTATTTTTTAACTCATCAAAAAAGATACTATAAGCATCTATAAATTTAAAGCACTTATTATTACAAAAATTTTTCCAAATCTTTTTATAAAGAGAGTGTTCCTTGTCAAATTGAATGGATGCTTGATGTGGATAAATAAGTATTGATAATTTAATTTTTTTTTGTTTCAAAAATACAAATAGTTCATTCATATTCATCATTTGATTTTGAATCTTTTTATCTAAATCTTCATAATTTTCAATATAAGACCACGAAGCTTTATTCTTTTCGTAGTCTAAATGACTAACATTCGTATTTTTGATAATATTAATTTTAATAAACCAATTTATTTTCTTTAAGATCAAATATGTACTTGGAAAATATTTTGTTAAAAATATTCTTAAATTAAATCTTTTATCAAATAAAACATTTTCAGAGCTTAAAGTATTATTTCTTGTCCAATCATCTTCTAAATCTGTCAAATCAACTCCTACTATTAGATGATTAAACGATATAATATTATTCAAAATTAAATGTTTTATTTTTTTTTTATAAATATATGGAGAATATGAAGCAACACCTAAATTGACTACGCTTAAATTAGACTTATCCTTAAACTTACCAACAAATGTTTCTACATATGGCAATCCTATTCCTTCAACAAAACTATCTCCTATAAAAGCAATTTCGTAATTTCTTTTTTCCTTATCTTTACAATTAAATTTAAAACCTCTGCTATCAGTACACAATTCATAATAATTATTCCCCCAGACTGCAAAATTAGTTTTAATATTTTTTTGAAATGAATAACTGTATTCTTTATTTGGTACTCTAATTAATTCTTCTAAATATATAATACCAATCTTTTTTAATAACTTTTCTCCAAAAAAAAAATCGGTAATTAAAAATAAAGAAAATGTAATTAAGAATATTTTAGTAAAATTCTTTAGTTTATTCAAATTATGATAGCATTTTTTGAGGTTTCATGTCCTCTTTTTTAATACCAGCAACTTTAACTGGTTTCTTCATTGCATCTCGTCTAAAAGGTTCACCAAGTTCTTGGTTTAGAATAACTTCAATAAAAGTTGTAATTCCTTTTTTTTGATCTTCGCAAGACTGCTTAATAGCTGCTGTTGTTTCTTCCATTGTTCGAACCGTTACACCTTTTAAACCACAAGCATCAGCAACTTTTGCATAACTTAATTCTGGATCAAGTTCAGTTCCAACAAAATTATCATCAAACCATAAAGTAGTATTTCTTTTTTCTGCACCCCATTGATAATTTCTGAAGATTACCATTGATATAGCTGGCCACTCCTCCCTGGCACATGAGCTCATTTCATTCATACTTATTCCAAATGCACCATCACCAGCAAAACCTATAACTGGTGTATCAGGACATCCAATTTTAGCTCCTAGTATTGATGGAAATCCATAACCACATGGTCCAAATAATCCTGGGGCTAAATATTTTCTTCCTTTTTCAAAAGTTGGATAAGCATTTCCTATTGCACAGTTATTTCCAATATCACTTGAAATTATAACATCATCTGGCATGCCAGCTTGAATCGCTCTCCATGCTTGTCTTGGAGACATTCTATCTGAGTCTCTTTCTCTAGCTTCTTTATTCCAAACCGTACCTTCATCATCATCTTCATGGTCTAGGCTTGATAATTTTTGCAACCAAGCAGATTTAGTTTGATGAATTGTATCTTTTCTTTTTTGTCTATCAGTATCTCCTGCTGTTGGTGAAAGTTTTGCTAAAAGTTGTTGAGCAACTAATTTTGCATCACCACAAATTCCTACTGTAACTTTTTTAGTTAAACCGATTCTATCTGAATTCATATCGACCTGAATGATGCTCGCATTTTTTGGCCAATAATCCATTCCATAACCTGGTAATGTTGAAAAAGGATTCAATCTTGTACCTAGCGCCAAAACAACGTCTGCTTTAGAAATTAATTCCATTCCTGCTTTTGACCCATTGTATCCTAATGGTCCAGCAGCTAGTGGATGGCTACCAGGAAAACTATCATTATGTTGATAACCTGAACACACAGGTGCATCTAATTTCTCTGCAAGTTTTTTACAATCTTCTATTGCACCACCTATAACAACACCTGCTCCAGATAAAATTACTGGAAATTTAGCTTTTGATAATAAGTCTGCTGCTTTTTTAATTGCATCAACTCCACCCGCTTGTCTTTCCAATCTAACTATTGGAGGTAAATCTATATCAATAACTTGTGTCCAGTAATCTCTTGGAACATTTATTTGAGCTGGCGCTGAACCCCTTATTGCTTTTTCAATAACTCTATTTAAAACTTCTGCCATCCTTGATGGGTCTCTTACTTCTTCTTGATAACAAACCATATCTTTAAATAAGTTCATTTGTTCTACTTCTTGAAATCCACCTTGTCCCATAGTTTTATTTGCAGCTTGAGGTGTCACTAATAGTAAGGGTGTATGATTCCAATATGCTGTTTTAATTGGTGTTACTAATCCAGTTATACCTGGACCATTTTGAGCTATAACCATTGACATTTTTCCTGTGGCCCTTGTATAACCATCTGCAATTAATCCACCGTTTGTTTCATGAGCAACATCCCAGAAGGTAATACCTGCATCTGGAAAAATATCTGAGATTGGCATGAAAGCTGAACCAATAATTCCAAAAGCATGCTCTATACCATGCATCTGTAGTACTTTTACAAAAGCTTCTTCTGTTGTCATTTTTGTCATTCGTAGAACCTTTCTAAACTAGTAATGAATAATTTTATAAAAATTAATTGTTAATTTTTGCGATTAATATATAAGATTTTTAAAATTTCAAACAAACAAATCGACACTATATAAATGGCTACAGACATCATAATTCATGACGAAAAAGACAACGTTGGAGTAGTTGTTATTGAAAAAATCACCCCCAAACAGGACTGTAAATGCTGGATTATGGAAAATGATACCTCTACTAGTATTCAATCAGTAGATGAAATTCCTCTTGGTCATAAAATTGCAATGGTCGATCTAAAGGAAGGTGATACTATTCTTAAGTATGGTCATGATATAGGCAAGGTAGTAAAATCAATAAAAAAAGGTGAGCATGTTCATGTCCACAACGTAAAAACAAAAAAGTGGTAATAAAATGGAAATTCCAAAAAGTTTTTTAGGCTATAAAAGAGAAAATGGGAGAGCTGGCACAAGAAATCACGTAATTATTCTTCCAGTAGATGATATCTCAAATGCATGTGCTGAAGCAGTTGCAAATAATATTAAAGGAACCATCGCACTTCCTCATTCATATGGAAGACTTCAGTTTGGAGCAGATTTAGAATTACATTTTAGAACTATGATTGGAACTGGAAGCAACCCAAATGTTGCTGCAGTAATTGTAATAGGTATTGAACCTAAGTGGACCAAAAAAATTGTTGATGGAATTGCTAAAACTGGAAAACCTGTTGAAGGTTTTCATATAGAAAGAACTGGCGATATCGGCACAGTTATGAAAGCATCAAAAAAAGCTCAAGAGTTTGTAATGTGGGCATCTGAAAAACAAAGAGAGGAATGTCCAATCAGCGATTTATGGATATCTGTTAAATGTGGAGAGTCAGACACTACATCAGGTCTAGCTGCTAACCCAACTGTTGGAAATTTAATGGATAAACTTGAACCATTAGGAGTTCATTTATGTTTTGGTGAAACATCTGAGTTAACAGGAGCAGAAAAAGTTTGTGCAACTAGAGGGGCAACTAAAGAAGCTTCAGATAAATTTATGAAAACTTGGAGTTCTTATAATGATTTTATTTTGAAAGAGGCAACAGATGATCTTTCTGAAAGTCAACCTACCGCTGGTAACATTGCTGGTGGTTTGACTACTATTGAAGAAAAAGCTTTTGGGAATTTCCAAAAAATTGGTAATTGTAAATTTGTAGATGTATTAGAGCCAGCTGAAGAACCTAAGAAAGGTAAAGGTCTATATTTTATGGATACTTCTTCAGCAGCTGCAGAATGTGTAACTTTACAAGCAGCAGCAGGTTTTAATATTCATTTATTCCCAACAGGCCAAGGAAATATTGTTGGTAATCCTATTGAGCCAGTTGTAAAGTTAACTGCTAATCCTTTGACTGTTAAAGGAATGGGTGAACATATTGATTGTGATGTATCTAAAATTCTTTCAAGGGAAATGAATATGTCTGAAGCGGGAGATAAGCTTATTGAGACAACACTAAGAGTGGCTAATGGAAGATTAACCTGCGCTGAAGCTTTAGGTCATAAAGAATTTGTTATGACTAAACTTTATAGAAGTGCTTAATCAAAAATTTTCTGATGATTATTAATAAATACTTGGTAGTTATACCAGGTATAATTCTAGCATTCGTTCTTTATACTTTATCTCAAGGTTTCAATAATATTATTGGAATTGAACTATTAGGTTATAATAAAAGTCCCATTTCAACAGCGATGATAGCTATTTTGCTTGGAATATTTTTTGGAAATATATTTAAAGTTAGAGATAGTTTTCAAAAAGGGTTAGATTTTACTAGAGAATATATTTTAAAACTTGGAATTATTTGTCTTGGAATACAATTAAAACCATTTGAATTTTTAGATTTTGGTAAAATTGCAATACCTTTGATAATCATTTGCATAATAAGTGTTTTAATTGTAATTAAGCTTTTAATCAAAAAACTTAAGATACCTACTAGAATGGCCTACCTTATTTCAATTGGTAGTACTGTTTGTGGAACAACAGCGATCATGGCTACAGCCCCAGTTATTAAAGCCAATAAAAGTGAAATTTCGTACGCTATTGCTAATATTACATTATTTGGAATTTTATCTATGCTTTTATACCCCTATTTTTCAAATTTTTATTTTGATGGTGAACCATTACTTATAGGTTTATTTTTAGGAACATCTATACATGAAACATCTCAAGTTGCCGCGGCGGGATTAATTTATGAGCAGCAATTCAATAGTCCAGAAACACTTAATATAGCTACAGTTACTAAATTAATTAGAAATACTTTTTTAATAATAATGATACCGCTTTTTGCTTTTCTTTATAATAGGGGTCATAAAAGGAAAAAAAGTTACTCAATTTTAACTATTTTTCCATATTTTGTTTTGGGTTTTGTTGGAATGATCATATTAAGGAATATTGGAGATCAAGTATTAGCATTTAATCATAATGATAATTGGAACGAAGTAATTGATTTAATTAAATTTTTTTCCAAAATTTTCCTAACAATGGCAATGGCTGCCATTGGGCTATCAACTAATTTAAAGGATATAAAACAGATGGGCTATAAGCCCTTTATTGTTGGTTTTATAGCAATGTTGACTGTTGGTATTGTTTGTATTTTAACAATTGAAAGTTATTTAAAATTTTTTATTTAGTAGGTTTGATAAAATATTTCTTTCTTAAATTTGAAAGAAACCTTCTAATAAATGCAGCACCAATTCCTAGAAGAACTGCAAACATAATGGAAAATAATCCATAAAAGAATGGCATATCTTTAGAAAATTCTTGAATAAATTTTGAAAAAAAGTTTAGATCTGCACTAGACACTCTAAATATTTCTTTTTGAATTTCTTCAGCGAAGAAAGTGTCGTAAGCTATGGCTATACCAACAACTAATAATAAAATTGCTAATAAAACTTTAAGTCCTGAGCTGTCAATTTTTTCACCAAGTTTTTGACCAACCTGAACTCCAAATATAGATCCAACAACTAACATAACAACCAACATTAAATCTATTGAACCATAATTAAACGAATGTAGAAAAGTGACTATGACGCTTACAAAAATAGTTACGAACAAGGAAGTTCCTGGTACTAATCGTGTCGGCATTTTAATAATATAAATCATTGCAGGAACAAGAATAAATGCACCTCCTATACCCATTATTGCTGCTATAAAACCAACAGCTAGACCAATCAGAATAGGTGTGAAAATACTTTCATATAATTTTGACTTTGGAAATCTCATTCTAAAAGGAAGTCCATGTATCCAATAATGAACGTGTAGTTTTTTTCTCTCTACAACATTCTTTTTTGCTTTATCTATTTCACCAAGACTCTCTACCAACATTAATGTTCCAATAATGGCAAGTATGTACATATAGGCTAAAGAAATTACGGTATCTATTTTTCCAATACCTTTAAAATAAGTAAAAGTATAAATTCCTAAAGCAGTTCCTATTGAACCACCAATTACAATCATAAACCCCATCTTATAATCCAAAGTATTTTTTAACCAATGAGTAGTAGATCCTGATACAGAAGTTGCTAAAATATTGTTAGCTTCGTTTGCAACTGCATAGGCTGGAGGAACACCTAGAAAAATTAAAAATGGTGTCATTAAAAAACCACCGCCAACACCAAACAAACCCGAAAGAACACCTACAAGTGCGCTTAATAAAAGAATTTCAATTGGGCTAACAAAAACTTCAGCTATAGGTAAAAAAACTTCCATTCAATAATAAAAACTTTAAGTATTACTTATTTAAAAGTTATAAAAGTTCCAAGTAAGATAACACCCCAACAAGCAGCAATAGCTGAAAAAATTCCAGTTTTAATAAACGTATTTTTTTTGTTCGTGATTTTGTTAAGAATTTTTATATTTGATAGGCTCATCTGTATTCCTCAATACACCCAGTGGAAAAATTGTCAAATTATAATTTAATATATAGTTGCTCCAAAGACCTTAATTTCTCCATCTTCCACTCCGAGAACCAACCTGCCTAAGAACTCACCAGGGATCTTTTTGTTTGTTTGTTTGATAAGAACAGTAATGTGCTCCCCTCTTCTCAATGTACCGAAGGGTTTATAGGTTTCATTAAGATTAGTGATAAGTTCGTTATTGGCCCATTGCTTTCCAAGCTCAACCTCATTCGCACCAAACAACATTTGCGTTGAAAAATCTCGAGTAAAACCACCATAATCCTTAAGGTTGGAAGATCTTACCAAATTTTCCCAGAATGGCTTACCTATTGAAAATATCTCTTGATCAGATTTAGCTAAAAGATCCATAGATGATTTACTCTTTATATATACTTAAGAGGCTTTCTTCTTCTCATTCTCATCTACTATATGATACACAGGTACTTTTTCCATAGTGAATTTACCTGTTTTTGGATCTCTTCTTGAAACTGTTAAACAATGCCAATTTTCATCATCTAATTTCATATGATCCCCTCTATAATAGTATCCTGGCCAACGAGTTTCTTCTCTAAACAAAGTATGTTCTGTTACACATTGCGAAGTCAAAGCTCTATGTTTCAATTCCCAAGCTCTCATTAATTGGTGATAATCCTCCGCACCTACTTTTTCTAAGTCTTCTTGTAACCAATCCAAAAGTTCTAAACCTCTCTTTAACATATTGCCATTAGTCATATAATTTGATGTGATGCCACCAACGTATTCATCCATAATTTTTTGAAGTCTTTGAAGGCCTTGAATTGGAGATATATAGCTAGGTGAAACAGTTCCTCCTGTAATTTCATTTTGAGCAATTGTGTATGTGTCTAACGGTTTGTAAACTGCTGTTTTAAAATCATCACATTGTTTGTCAGAAACATTAATTCCATCTGCTTTTTTGTCTTCTATATATTTAACTGCAGCTTTTGCTGCTAATCTACCTTCAGTAAATGAACCAGATGAAAATTTATGAGCACTACCACCAACAGTATCACCTGCACCGAATAAACCATCAATAGTTAACATTCTGTTGTATCCCCAGAAATATTCTGGTGGAGATAAATCTTCAGGTCCGCTAACCCAAGCTCCTGAACAAGTTGCATGAGAACCCATAACATATGGTTCTGATGTAGTTAATTCTGGATTGGTATGTTTTGGATCAATATTTTGTGAAGCCCAAACTACTGCCTGACCTACAGTCATACCTAAAAAATTCTCCCAACCTACGGTTTCTAAGTGTGGATCTTGGAAAGCTTCTTTTGTTACCATGTGAATAGGTCCACCACCTGCAGCAACTTCTTGAATAAATGCATGATTTCTTAAACATGTAGGAGTCGGATGGTGATCAATATATTCACCAACTAATTCTTTTGTTTGATCATACCACTTCTTCTCATAATTTTCTCCATTAGCATTTTGAGTGTATGTTTTTAAATGCAAGAAATATGCACCAACAGGTCCATAACCATCTTTAAATCTACACAAAACAATTCTATTTTCCATTTGAGTCATTTTAGCACCAGCTGCTATAGGTAAAGCATAAGCAGAACCATTACTCCAAGGTGCATACCAAGTTCTTCCCATACCTTCACCAACTGCTCTAGGTTTAAAAATATGTGAAGCACCTCCTGCTGCAACAATTACAGTTTTGGCCCTAAACACATGAAAATCTCCAGTTCTCATGTTGAATCCTACAGCTCCACCGATTCTATTTTCTTTAGCCTCATCCATTAATAAATGAGTAATCATTATTCTGTTATAAATTTTATCAGCAGATTTTTTAGCAGCTTCTGCAACAATTGGTTTATAACTTTCACCATGGATCATAATTTGCCACTTACCTTCTCTTAAATATCTTCCTGTCTTTTCATTTTTCATCATCGGAAGACCCCATTCATCAAACATATGAACTGTTGAATCTACATGACGAGCCATGTCATATCCTAAATCTTCTCTAACCATTCCCATTAAATCATTTCTTGCGTATCGAACATGATCTTCAGGTTGGTTTTCATCCCATTGCATTCCCATATAACAATTAATTGCATATAGACCTTGAGCAACAGCTCCACTTCTATCAATGTTAGCTTTTTCAACGCAAATAATTTTTAAATCTCTTCCCCAGTGTCTAGCCTCAAAAGTAGCACCAGTTCCTGCCATTCCTCCGCCGACAACTAATACATCGCATTCTTCAAAATGTGTTTTATGTTTAGCCATTAATAATAAACTCCTTTTTTAAAGGAGTCTTTTGGAACAGAGGGTAATTCTTGATTTGTATTTAATCCTTCAGGTTCGCTATATAATCTCTGTGAATTGATTTCTCCTTGGTTAGGTGTATCACCTTCGGCAAGTTTTGGAATAAATTTACCCCAAGGTTTTGTTGTTATTGGGGAGACAAAGTTTTTCTCTGTTCCATTTCTAAATTTTATTTTCCAAGAAATTGTTCCTTTTTCTTCTTCTCTTCTAACCCTTACGCTATGACCCATTGGAGCAAAGTCAGCATAACCTCTAACATCAATAGCATGATTTGGGCAAGCCTTCACACATGAATAGCATTCCCAACAAAAGTTTGGTTCGATG
>CACKXH010000007.1 GCA_902604005.1 uncultured Pelagibacteraceae bacterium | reverse complement strand
GAAAAATGCCCAAATGGATTTTTTTAACTGGTCAACTGAAGATCCACTTGAAATTAATAAATATGGTATTCCTGAACCAATTTCAACTGAAGTAAAATACCCCAACATTCTATTAGTCCCTCTTGTAGCTTTTGATAAAAATTTAAATAGAATTGGCTACGGTGGAGGTTTTTACGATAGATATATTAGTAAAGTTAAAAAAAATAGAAAGATTATAACAATCGGTCTAGCTTATTCTTTCCAAAAAGTAGACAAAATAGAAGTAAATAATCACGATATACAATTAGATTTTATAGTAACTGAAAGAGAAAAATAAAATGAGAATATTATTTTTAGGTGATGTAGTAGGAATATCAGGTTGTTCAAAAATAATGAATAATCTTTTGGAACAAAAAAAAAAATATAAAATTGATTTCGTAATTGTAAACGCAGAAAATGCTGATGAAACTGGTGTAGGATTAACTAAAGAGATTTGTGAAGATTTTTTTAAATGTGGAGTTGATGTTATTACCACAGGTAATCATGTTTGGGATCAAAAAGAAATAATGAATTTTATTGACAAAGAAAATAGATTACTTAGACCAAAAAACTTATTTGAACCGGCGCCAGGTAAAGGATTTGAAATTTACTCGAATATAAAAAGTATAAAGATAGGTGTTCTTAATTTGATGGGAAATATTTTTATGAAAAAATGTGATGATGTTTTTGAGGCTTCCAAAAAATTTATGGAAAAATATAAATTAAAAGTTGATTTTGATTTTCTCGTAGTTGATTTTCATGGAGAAATTACTAGTGAAAAAAATGCCATAGGACACTATTTTGATGGAAAGGCTACTCTTGTTGTAGGAACTCATACACATATACCAACTAATGATACTAGAATTTTAAAAAATGGTACTGCTTATCAAACAGATGCAGGTATGTGTGGAGATTACGATTCAGTTATAGGAATGAATAAAGATAATTCATTAAATAGATTTTTAAAAAAAGATTCTGTTAAACATTACCCTGCAAAGGGTGAGGCTACTTTAAGTGGCGTTATAGTTGATTGTGATATAGAAACTGGATTGGCAACAAAAGTAGAAAGTTATATTTTTGGAGGTCAGCTTAACAATAATTAATTTATTTATTTATGGCAGGACATTCACATTGGGCAGGAATTAAACATAAAAAAGGTAAAGCTGATAAACAGAGATCTAGAATTTTTTCAAAATTATCCAAAGAGATTACTGTGGCTGCTAAGTTAGGTGATAAAGATCCTACTATGAATCCAAGATTGAGATCAGCGATTCAAGCGGCGAGATCTGCAAATATGCCAAAAGATAATATAGAGAGAGCTATTGATAAATCTTCCATAAATAATGAATTAAATTTTGAAAATTTAAGATATGAAGGTTTTGGACCTGAGAAGGTGGCAGTGATTGTTGAAACTTTGACAGACAATAAAAACAGAACTGCTTCAAAAATAAGAACTATTTTTCAAAAAGCTGGAGGTAATCTTGGAACTCAAGGATCCGCTTCTCACAATTTTAATCAAATAGGTATAATAAAGATTGATAAGAAAGAGGTTTTAGACGAACGTATTTTTGAATTAGCCACAGAAGCTGGAGCAGACGAATGTAAGTCAGATGAAGACTTTCACGAAATTCAATGCTCTGTAGATGAAATTTATAATGTTAAAAAAGAATTAGAGAAAGAAATTAATAATTTTATATCAACTGAAATCGAATGGCTGCCACTTAATAGTGTAGAGATTTCGAAAGAAAAAAGTCAAGATATAATTAATTTTCTTGAATCATTAGAAGAAGATGATGATGTACAAAATATTTATTCAAATGCTAAATTTGCGAAATAAGATATGTTAATTATTGGAATAGACCCTGGAATATCTGGATCAATTTGTTTTTTTAAAGATGGCAAAATCTTAGAGGTTATTGAAATGCCTACAATGACCGAGGGAAAAAAAAATAAAAGACAAGTAAATGGATCACAAATTTTTAATGAAATTTCAAAAAGAATTAGTAAGTTCGAAAATTCAGATATAAGAGTTATAATTGAACAGGTGTCAGCCATGCCCGGACAAGGTGTTACTAGCATGTTCAATTTTGGCCAATCTTTTGGAATTTTAAAAGGCATTTGTTCTGCAATGCAATTACCTATGTATTTTGTAAGACCGGCTAAATGGAAAAAATACTTCGGTTTGATAAATTCTGAAAAGGACGCAAGTAGAACTAGGGCGATTGAAATTTTTCCTTATTTTTCCTCACAATTATCCAAAAAAAAAGATTCAAATAAGGCAGATGCAATGTTAATTGCTAATTATTATTATGAAACTTTCAAATTAGATGAATAACTAACTTAAATTAAAGACAAATTCATGACACAATTAAGTGTGAGAAGGCATTATGGAAGCAGATATAACATCTCAAGCAGTTGGTTTAGCATCTAGTGCTGACTTTTCTTTATTAAACCTATTTATTCGGGCTGACATTATTGTTAAGTCAGTGATTGTAATATTGATAGCTTGTTCAATTTTTTCTTGGGCAATAATTATCGAAAAAATTAAATTATTTAAAAAGATTAATATTTCATCTGAGGAATTTGAGGAAAAATTTTGGAGATCAAAATCAGCAGAAACGTTTTATAATAGTATTCCTTCAAGTGTAGATGATCCTATGGCAATTTTATTTAGAGAGTCAATGCAGGGTGTATTAAAGTCTAAGTCAAGATCAAACTTAACTGATAGAGTGAGTGGAACAATGGAGGCTGGAATAGAGAAGCAAATGTCTAAAATTGAAAAAGGTTTTGTTTATCTTGCCACTATTGGATCGACAGCTCCATTCATTGGATTATTTGGAACTGTTTGGGGAATCATGAATTCTTTTCAGTCAATTGCAATTTCAAGAAATACAAGTTTAGCAATAGTTGCGCCAGGTATAGCAGAAGCACTCTTTGCTACTGCTTTAGGATTGTTAGCGGCCATACCAGCAGTTGTAGCTTATAATAAGTTTAACAATGACTCAAAAAAATATTCTTCAAAATTAGAAAATTTTTCAAAAAGATTTTTATCTATAATCTAATAAGATGGCATTTAAATTAAATCGTTCATCAAAAGAACCAATGAGTGAAATAAATGTCACTCCTTTTGTAGATGTAATGTTGGTTTTATTAATTATTTTTATGGTTACTGCTCCATTATTAACCGTAGGAGTACAAGTTGATTTACCTGAAAGTTCAGCCGACTCTCTTCCGGAAGAACAAGAGCCTTTGACATTAACAATTAATTCAAAAGGTGAAATATTTATACAAGAGTCAAAAGTGGAATATGAAAAAATTATTGCAAAAGTTCTTGCTGTTTCAAAAAATAGAACAGATACAAGAATTTATGTAAGAGGAGATAAATCAATTAATTATGGAAGAGTGCTAGAAATAATGGGTTTACTTTCTGGTTCTGGCTTTACTAAAGTTGCTCTTATATCAGAGCCTTACAAAGAAAGGTAAGTAACAAATTGAGCAGAAGTGTATTAATATCTTCTCTTTTTCATATATTGTTAGTAATTGTTACTACAATGAGTCTGCCCTTTTTAGCAAAAAAACCATTGAATCTTCCTCCAATTGTTTCGGTAGAATTGATACAAATAACTGAAAAAACTAACATCCCATTTGCTCCAAAAGCAAAAAAAACCTTAGAAAAAATTAAAGAAAAGGAAAAAAAATTAGTCTCAGAACAAGCTCCTCCAAAAAAAGTAAAAAAAATTAAACCTGACTCAGTACCGATGCCAGATGATAATATAAAAAAAGTTGAAAAAATTAAGGAAGATAAACAAAATCCAGAAAAAATCGATAATGAAGTTAAGCAAGTTTCTGAATTTGAAAAAAAAGAATTATTTGATCCTGATAATATAGCTGCATTGATTGATAAATCAAAAATAGAAAGCGCTGAAACAATTAATAAAACTGATAAAGTTACTCAAGATCAGGACAGGAATGTAGAAAATGTAGGTTTGTCATTAAGCGAGGAAGATGCTCTTAAAGCCCAAATATTTGGTTGTTGGAGTATTCCTTTAGGTTTACCATATAACGAAAATTTGCTTGTGAGAATAAAATTACAATTGAAACCTGATGGAACAGTAACTGGTTCTGAAATTTTAGATCATGCAAGAATGAATAAACCTGGACAAGGATTTTATAAAGTATTAGCTGAAAGTGCTTTAAGAGCCATCAAACTTTGTCAACCATTAAGAGTTCCTACAACTGGCTATGAAAGATGGAAAGAATTACAGTTAAATTTTGATGCAAGAGAGATGTTAGAGGGGTAATATGTCTAATATGAAAAAAAAAATACTTTTATTTATTTTATTGATAGTACCTTTTCATTCACATGCCTTAATCGAGGTTGATATTACAAGAGGAAATCTTAATCCACTTCCAGTAGCAGTTTCTCCTTTGTCTATAGATGAAAAAACTAAAAAAAAATTTAATGAAATTTTGAATAAAAAAGATATTGGTGCAGAAATCTCAAGCATTGTAGAAAGAAATTTAAAAACATCAGGATTATTTAATCCGTTAGATAATAAAGCATTTTTACAAAAACCAGACATTGCAAACTTAAAACCAAGATTCGAAGATTGGAAATTAATTAAAGCCCAAGCATTGATTACTGGAAAGGTAAGTTATGAAAATGAAAAATTGAGAGTTGAATTTAGGTTATGGGACATATTAGCTGGTAGAGAGATGATGGCATTAGCTTTCACAACTGTACCAACTAACTGGAGAAGAGTGGGTCATATAATAACAGATAAAGTATATGAGAGATTAACCGGTGAAAAAGGTTATTTTGATACAAGAATTATTTATGTTGCTGAGGATGGCCCTAAAACTTCAAGAATTAAAAAATTAGCAATAATGGATCAAGATGGATCTAACAATAAATTTTTAACTTTAGGCAATGAATTAGTTTTAACTCCAAGATTTAACCCAACAAGTCAAATGGTTACTTATCTTTCATATTTTAGAAATTTACCAAGAGTTTATTTATTAGATATAGAAACAGGAACCCAAGAAGTTGTTGGAGATTTTCCTGGTATGACATTTGCTCCAAGATTTTCTCCAGATGGCAAAAAAATAATTATGAGCTTCGCTAAAGATGGAAATTCAGATATTTACACTATGGATTTAGAAAATAGAGTTGTGGATAGGATTACAAATCATCCGTCTATTGATACCTCTCCATCTTATTCACCTGACGGAAAATATATTTGCTTTAATTCTGATAGAAGTGGATATCAACAAATTTATATAATGGATAGCAGTGGGAAAAATGTTAAAAGAATATCTTTTGGAAATGGACTATATGGAACTCCTGTATGGTCACCTAGGGGAGATTTAATTGCTTTTACAAAACTTCATAAAGGCAAATTTTATATTGGAGTTATGAGGACGGATGGGAGCGGGGAAAGATTATTAACAGAAAATTTTTATCAAGAAGCTCCTTCTTGGTCTCCAAATGGAAGAGTGCTTATATTTTATAGAGAGACAAAAACAGATGACCAGGGCAAAGGCTTTTCAGCAAAATTATGGTCTATCGATTTGACTGGATATAATGAGCGTCAAGTATTAACGCCAACTGATGCTTCCGACCCATCTTGGTCATCTTTATTAAGTAATTAATCAAATTATCTTGATTTTTATACTTGAAACATCTATTTAATTATGAAAAAATTAATCTTAAGTAAATTTGATCAAGGAGTATTATGAGATTTAACAAGATTTTAAGAAACACTTTATTAGTAATTTTAGCATGTTTTGCATTATCTGCTTGTGCTACTAAAAAAGTATCAACACAAATGCAGGGCGATGTTTATACTGGAACAGATACAGTAGAGTATTTAGCTTCAGGTGTGCCTGATAGAGTTTTCTTTGCTACAAATGAGTCAGTTTTAACAACTGCATCAAGAGAAACTTTAAGAAAACAAGCGTCTTGGTTAAGAAAAAATTCAAAAATAACTATAGTATTAGAAGGTCATGCTGATGAGAGAGGTACAAGAGAATATAACTTGGCTCTTGGAGAAAGAAGAGCTAATGCAGCGAAAGACTATTTAATGACTTATGGTATTTCATCTGACAGAATTTCTGTGTTAAGTTATGGAAAAGAAAGACCAGTTGACTCTGGTTCAAATCCACTAGCTTGGTCAAAAAACAGAAGATCAGTTACAGTAAAAGCTAACTAACTTAAAATTTAAAAAAGACCTCTACTTGAAATAGTATGAGGTCTTTTTTTTGCCATCATTATACTTAGTAATATTCATTAATGTATTTTCAAATAAAAAAAATTATTTTTGGTTTTGTCTTAATTTTAAGTTTTATTTTCAACTCCAATTTAAGTGCTGATAATCATGATGTTTATGAATTATTAGAAGTAATACAAAAAGATTTAAAAACTTTAGAGAAAGCAGTTTATTCTAGCTCATTTGAGAATAAAGAACCTTTAAATTCCTCTGAGAATTTAGATTTAAACTCCGAAGATGTGTTAACAAGACATTTATTGAAACTTTCTGACATAGAAAGTCAATTTCAGAGTCTTACAAATAAATTTGAGGAAATAAATTTTAAAATAGACAAGCTGTCAAATAGACTATCTAAGGTTCAAGCAGATAATCAATTGAGATTTCAAGATTTAGAAAATTTTGTTTCTTCAGGGGATTCTTCTAAAGTTGTATCAAAAGATAAAGACTCCCAAACAGAAAAAACTTTACCTGGAAGTTCACAACCACAAGATTTAGGGTCTGTTTCATATAAAGATAATACAACTACTGACACTTCTCAAAAAATTGAGTCAATTGAAACAACAGCAACAATTGTAACTGAAACTTTTCAAAATGAAGAGAAGATACTTCCTGAAGAGAGTGCGATAAAGCAGTATGAATTTGCAACAAGCTTTTTAAAAGAAGGAGACTATCCTACTGCTGAAAGAGCATTTAGAGAATTTGTTTTAACAAATCCAGAACATGAGTTAGCTGGAAATGCTCAATATTGGTATGCAGAAACTTTTAGAATTCGTCAGCTTTATACAGATGCAGCATCGGCTTATCTTGAAGGTTATCAAAAATATCCTCAAGGTGAGAAAGCACCAATAAATTTACTAAAACTTGGTGTGTCTATGGTTCAAATTGGTGAAAAAGATCAGGGATGTAAAATGATTACTGGAGTTGAAAAACAATATCCTAATGCCAATCAATCAGTGATACAAAAAGCTAAATATGAATCTCAAAAATTTGAATGCAGAAAACAAAAGTCATAAATTTTTTGATTTAAAATTAAAAGATAGTAAAATTAAATCAATTTACCAAAAATTCGAAAAAAAAGTTAAATTATCAAAAAGCTTTGCAGTTGCTGTTTCTGGAGGGCCAGATAGTCTTGCATTGTCTTTTCTTTCAAAAATATACTCTATCAAAAACAAAGTTGACGTTAATTTTTATATAGTAAATCACAAACTCAGACATAATTCTACTCAAGAAGCTATCTACGTAAATCAGCTCTTAAAAAAAATTTTTGTAAAAGCAAAAATTTTAAAATGGAATGGTTCGAAACCAGTTAAGAATATACAGGCAATTGCAAGATATAATAGATATAACTTAATATTTAATGAGTGTAAAAAACGAGCTATAAGAAATATTTTAGTGGGCCACCATCGAGATGATGTATTGGAAAACTTCATGATTAGATTATTAAGAGGAAGTGGTCTTAGAGGACTAGTTTCATTAGATGAAATTAATAACAATAATCAGCTAAATATTTTACGTCCATTGATTAATTTAGAAAAAAAAGATTTAATTTATATATCTAAAAAGATATTTAATGAATATATTGAAGATCCTTCAAATAAAGACGAAAGTTTTAAAAGAATAAAAATTCGAAATTTAATTCAGAGACTTGAAAATGAAGGTTTAGATAAAAAAAAATTTATCTCAACGATAAGTAATTTAAAAAAATCAAATTACTCAGTAAAAAATTATGTAAAAAAGAATATACAAAAAAATTGTTTTTTTTCAAAAAAAAGAAATATTTTTATGATCAATATAGATCTTTTTAATGCTCCTGAGGAAATAGTATTTAGATCATTGTCGGACTGTTTAAAAAAAATTGGAGGAAATTATTATTATGCTCGAGGTAAAAAATTGACTCAAATTATGGAAAAGATAGTAATGAGTATTTCTTTTAAAGGTACTTTGGGAGGGTGTGTAATCAAAAAGGTCAATCAAACAGTGATAATTTCTAAAGAAAGCCGATAATTTTTCGAATAAGGCTAAAATTGACACTTGTTTATTGATTAATAATTCTTATTTTAAACTCATGAATATAAAAAACATCGCTATGTGGGCCATCATAGTTTTTTTAACTATTGGTCTTTACAATATGTTTAAAAATCCTCAGGCCAATGTCAGAGGTGGCAATGAAGTTATTTTCTCTGAATTTTTGACAGCAGTTGAAAATGGTGAAGTTTTAAGAGTTGAAATTCAAGGAAATAATATTAAAGGTGTTTATTCAAATGGAAATAGTTTTAATACTTATTCTCCAAATGACCCAAACTTAATTGAAAAACTTTCGGAAAAAGGAGTAAGTATTTCTGCAGCTCCAATAGAAGAAAAAATGCCATCATTGTTTGGTGTACTTTTATCATGGTTTCCAATGTTGCTATTAATAGCTGTTTGGATTTTCTTTATGAGACAGATGCAAGGTGGAAAAGGTGGAGCGATGGGATTTGGAAGATCTAAAGCTAAGATGATGAACGAATTGAAAGGTAAAGTAACTTTTAATGATGTTGCTGGTATCGAAGAAGCAAAAGAGGAAGTTGAAGAGATTGTTGAATTTTTAAAAGACCCAAAAAAATTTAGTAGGCTTGGTGGAAAAATTCCGAGAGGGGCATTATTAGTTGGCCCACCAGGAACTGGAAAAACTTTGTTAGCTAGAGCAATTGCAGGAGAGGCAGGAGTCCCATTTTTTACTATATCAGGTTCAGATTTTGTAGAAATGTTTGTTGGTGTTGGTGCATCAAGAGTTAGAGACATGTTTGAACAAGGAAAAAAAAATTCACCATGTATAATTTTTATTGATGAGATCGATGCCGTAGGAAGAAGTAGAGGTGCAGGATTAGGTGGAGGAAATGATGAAAGGGAACAAACTTTAAATCAGCTTCTTGTTGAAATGGATGGCTTTGATACAAATGAAGGAGTAATAATAATTGCTGCAACTAACAGACCTGATGTTTTGGATCCTGCTTTATTAAGACCAGGCAGATTTGACAGACAAGTCGTAGTTTCAAATCCAGATATCATAGGAAGAGAAAAAATTTTAAAGGTTCATATTAAAAAGATTAAAATGGCACCGGATGTTAATTTAAGAACTATTGCAAGAGGTACACCAGGTTTTTCTGGCGCAGACCTTGCAAATTTGGTTAATGAAGCAGCTTTATTAGCAGCAAGAAAAAACAAAAGAATAGTTACACTTAATGAGTTTGAAGATGCTAAAGATAAAGTAATGATGGGATCTGAAAGAAGATCAATGGTAATGACTGAAGAAGAAAAAACTTTAACAGCATACCACGAGGCTGGTCATGCTATTGTTACTATTAATGAAAATGCGGCTTATCCAATTCATAAGGCTACGATTATTCCGAGAGGTAGAGCTTTAGGAATGGTAATGCAGCTCCCTGAGAGAGATGAATTATCTCAAACAAGAGAACAATTGCACGCACAATTAGCTATAGCGATGGGTGGAAGAGTAGCAGAGGAAATTATATTTGGTGAAGACAAAGTTACTACTGGAGCAGCTAGTGATATTGAGCAGGCAACTAAAAGAGCTAGAGCAATGGTTATGCGTGCTGGTTTAAGTAAAGAGTTAGGACCTGTAGCTTATGGAGAAAATGAAGAAGAAGTTTTTTTGGGTAGATCAGTAGCTAGGCAACAAAATATGTCAGAAGAAACTGCAAGAAAAGTAGATTCTGAAATTAGAAAAATTGTTGACAAAGGTTATGAGAGAGCAAAAAAAGTATTAACTGAAAAAATTGATGATTTACATAAATTGGCTAAAGCTCTTTTAACATATGAAACACTGTCTGGTGAAGAAATAGAAAACCTAATTAATAAGAATATTTATCCAAAAGATAAAGAGGATATGCAAGTTGAGGATGATAAAGGCTCTGCTCTAAGTTCTTTAGGGCTTAAACCGAAAATAGTTCACTAAGTCATTTATGAAAAGATATTACACAAAAGTGTGTAATTTCTATTATGGCAAGCAATCAAAAGATTTAGTAAATAAAAAAAAAGCTTTACCCTTACACCAGATTAAAGAAATTTCATTTGATCATATTGAAATAATATCGAGAAAATCTAAAAAAATAATTTCTATTAATCAAATAAAGAATCTTTCTTATTCATTAAAGAAACAGATAAAATTTGATTTATTAAAGATTACTTCAAAGAAAAAAAATTTTTCTAATCTAAATTTCAAAAAAATACCAAATATTTTAGGTGTATTAAATATAACTCCTGACAGTTTTTCTGATGGGGGAAAATATGTTAGAAAAAATAAAGCAATTAAACATGCTTATAATTTATTTAATTTTGGAGCTGATCTGATAGACGTTGGTGGAGAGTCTACGAGACCAGGATCAAAAGCAATAAGAGATGATTTAGAGTGGAGTAGAATAAGTAAAATTATAAAATTATTAAATAAAAAAATACCTTTGTCTTTAGACACAAGAAAAGCAAGCATTATGAAAAAAGGTATTAGGTTTGGTATAAAGTTGATAAATGATGTTTCAGGATTAAAGTACGATACAAAAACTTTAAATATATTAAAGAAATATAAGACTCCTTTTGTCATACAACATTCTCAAGGGGATCCTGAAAATATGCAAAATAGACCAAGATATAAAAATGAATTATTAGAAATCTATGATTTTTTTGATCAGAAGATACAATCTTTAAGATCATTAGGGATATTACATAATAATATTATTTTAGATCCCGGAATCGGATTTGGAAAAAATTTGAAACATAATATGAATTTAATTCGTAATATTTCTATTTTCCATTCACTTGGTTTTCCTATACTTGTTGGCAACTCAAGAAAAAGATTTATTAGGGAGTTATCCGGAAAAAATGATAGTAAAAATCGAATTGGAGGAACTTTGGCTTCATCAATATATTTAATGATGCAAGGAGTACAAATATTAAGAATTCATGACGTAAATGAATTACAACAAGCAATCAAAGTTTTTAAAGGAATAATAAATAATTAATGGCAAAGAAATATTTTGGTACAGATGGAATTAGAGGAGCAATAAATAGTAAGAATATTAATGGGGATATGTTTTTTAAATTTGGTTTAGCAAGCGGAACATATTTCAAATCTCAAAAAAAAAAAAAACAAACTGCAATTATAGCAAAAGATACAAGATTATCAGGTTACACACTTGAGCCTGCTTTAGTTTCAGGGTTGGCTTCTGCAGGTATGCACGTATATACTCTAGGACCTCTGCCAACAAATGGTTTAGCTATGCTTACAAAAGCAATGAAGGCAAATATGGGAATCATGATTACTGCTTCTCATAATCCTCATTATGATAATGGATTAAAGTTATTTGGTCCAGATGGAATGAAATTATCAGATAAAATTGAAAAAAAGATCGAAAGTCTTATAGATAAAAAAATTTCAAAAAATCTCTCTAATCCAGAAAAATTAGGTAGAGTAAAAAGGTTAGAAAGCGGAACAAAAGATTATTTAAAAATTTTAAAAAAGAATTTTGCTAAAGAATTTAATTTAAGAGGACTTAGAATTGTAATTGATTGTGCAAACGGTGCAGGCTACAAAGCTGGACCTGAACTATTGAAATCTTTAGGAGCAAAAGTAATTGCAATTGGAGTAAAACCAAATGGTTTAAATATAAATAAAAATTGTGGATCAACATTTCCTAATAAGATTAAGATAGCAGTAAAAAAATATAAAGCCCATATTGGTATATCGTTAGACGGAGATGCTGATAGAATTATTATGTGTGATGAAAAGAGCAATATAATAGATGGAGATCAAATTATTGCAGCTTTAGCTTCGAGATGGAAAAATAAAAAAATGTTAAAAGGCGGTGTTATTGGTACTTTAATGTCTAATTATGGTCTAGAAAAGTTTTTTAAGAAAGAGGGTATAAAATTTATAAGGGCAAATGTAGGGGATAGATACGTTAAAGAAAAGATGCAAAAAAATAAGTTTAATTTAGGTGGAGAGCAATCTGGCCATATTATTTTAGGTAAATTTGCAACAACAGGTGATGGTTTGCTTGTTGCTTTAGAGGCCTTATTCGCATTGAGGAAAGGGAAAAAAGCTAGTGAGTTTTTCAATAAATTTAAAAAGACTCCTCAAATTTTAGAAAATATTGATGTAAGAGATAAAAGTATAATAAATAAACCAGAAATTAAACGCTCTATTAAAAACGCCGAGAGATTAATTAAAGGACAAGGTAGGATACTAGTGAGAAACTCAGGCACCGAATTAAAGATAAGAGTAATGGGTGAAAGTGAAAATAGGGACTTACTCACTAAATGTATAAATGTTATTACAAAAAAAATAAAATAATTTGAAACCAAGATCAAAAATATTAATTATAGCAGGATCTGACTCATCGGGTGGTGCTGGAATTCAAGCAGATATTAAAACAGTAACTGCCTTAGGATCATATGCTATGACTGCAATAACTGCAGTAACAACTCAAAATACAACTGGAGTAAAATCTATTGTTCCAATTAGATCTAAAGAGATTTTAAAACAAATTATTTTTAGTTCAAAAGATATAAAACCTGACGCGATCAAAATTGGAATGCTTAATTCATCACATGTTATAAATTTTGTAATAAAAGCATTAAGTCATATTAATGTAAAAAAAATAGTTTTAGATCCAGTAATGGTTGCAAAAGGTGGTGCAAAACTAATTGATAATAAAGCTATAAATTTAATTAGGTCAAAAATGCTAAAAAAAGTATATCTAATTACTCCTAATATTCCTGAGGCAGAAATTTTAACATATTCTAAGATTAAAACTAAAGAGGACATGATTTTTGCAGCTAATAAATTAATTGAATATGGGGCAAAAAATGTTCTCATTAAAGGTGGACATTTAAAGCATAAATCAGTTCAAGATATATTTATGAATAAAAAAGATATTAAAGTTTTTAAAAGTAATAGATATAAAACTAAAAATACTCATGGTACTGGATGCACATTATCTAGTGCAATTACAACTTTTTTATCATGTGGAAAACCAATAAAGAAATCTTGTGAGCTAGGAATTAAGTATGTAAATTCGGCTATAAAATCTAACCCTAATTACGGTAGAGGTCATGGTCCAATTAACCATCTAAATTCAATGAAAATTAATAAAGAATTTAAATAATGAAAAATATTGTTGTTGTCGGATCTCAATGGGGAGATGAAGGAAAGGGAAAAATAGTAGATTGGCTATCAGAACAAGCAGATGTGGTTATTAGATTTCAAGGTGGTCATAATGCAGGTCATACTTTAGTAATAGATGGAACCACTTATAAACTTCGATTACTTCCATCTGGAATAGTAAGAAATAATAAAATTTCAATTATTGGAAATGGAGTTGTTGTTGACCCTTGGGCATTAATTGAGGAAATTAGGGAAATTCAATCAAAAGGCATTGAAGTTAACATTGAAAATTTTATGATTTCAGAAGCTGCTAACTTAATATTGCCATTTCATAGGGAGATGGATGAGATCAGAGAAGATGCAGCTGGTAAAGGAAAAATAGGAACTACAAGAAGAGGTATAGGGCCAGCTTACGAGGATAAAGTAGGAAGAAGATCAATAAGAGTAATGGATTTAAGATCAGAAAAAAATCTTGATAAAAGATTGGAGTCAGTTTTATTACATCACAATGCTATTAGAAAAGGATTAGGTAAAAAAAAGTTTGAAAAAGATCAATTAAAAAAAGATTTGTTAAAAATTGCTCCAGAAATTTTAAAGTTTTCGCAACCAGTATGGTTAAAAATAGATCAATTCAAAAAACAAAAAAAGAAAATTTTATTTGAAGGTGCACAAGGAATTTTATTAGATGTTGATCATGGAACCTATCCATTTGTAACTTCCTCCAATACGGTTGCATCGAGTGCAGCAACTGGAACAGGTTGTGGACCAAATTCCATTAATTATGTTTTGGGAATAACTAAAGCATACACAACGCGAGTAGGTGAGGGACCTTTTCCAACAGAATTAAAGGACAAAACAGGAGAATTATTAGGAACAAAAGGTAAAGAATTTGGGACAGTTACGAGTCGTAAAAGAAGATGTGGTTGGTTCGATGGAGTTTTAGTAAGACAGACAATTAAAATTTCAGGAATTGATGGTATTGCATTGACAAAGTTAGATGTGCTAGATGAACTAGACGAAATTAAAATTTGTATAAAATATGATTTAGACGGAGAAAAAATCGATTACTTACCTGCAGCGGTTGAAGACCAATTAAAAATAAAACCGATTTATAAAATTTTCGAAGGCTGGAAAGCTTCTACTAAGGGAGTAAAAAATATTGATGATTTACCAGATAATGCAAAAAAATATATCTATGCATTAGAAGATTTTATTGGAACTAAAATATCGAGCATTTCTACAAGTCCTGAACGTGAAGACACAATACTAATTGAAAATCCTTTTGAAATCTAATTTACAGGTAATAAGTTTTTAGATTTAGCTAAAAGTAACATATGTTTTTGAAGTTTTTCAAATGCTTTGTTTTCTATTTGTCTTACTCTTTCTCTACTAATTTTATATTTCTTACTTAAGTCCTCAAGAGTAGTAGGATTGTCACTCAACCTTCTGGAGTATAATATTTTTTTTTCTCTTTCATTTAAAACTTTAATAGAGTTTTTTAGTAAATCTTTTCTTTGTTCCATTTCTTCTTGATGTGCAAATTTAAGATCATGGTCTAATTCTTTATCTACTAACCAATCTTGCCATTCATCACCATCTTCACCAACTTGAGCATTTAGAGAAAATTCTTTACCAGATAATCTACGATTCATAGAAACAACTTCTTCTTTACTCACATCAAGCTGTTCAGCTATTTTATTAACATGTTCATTTCTTAAATCTCCTTCTGATTGAGGAGCTATTTGATTTTTTATTTTTTTAAGATTAAAAAATAGTTTTTTTTGTGCAGCAGTAGTACCAATTTTTACTAAACTCCAAGATCTTAGAATATATTCTTGAATTGATGCTTTAATCCACCACATAGCATATGTTGCTAATCTAAAACCTTTTTCTGGTTCAAATTTTTTTACAGCTTGCATTAAACCTACATTTCCCTCAGATATCATTTCGTTAACTGGCAAACCATATCCTTTATATCCCATGGCTATTTTTGCTACTAATCTAAGATGACTAGTAACAAGTTTTTCTGCTGCTTTTACGTTTCCATTATTTTTCCAATTTTTTGCAAGCATATATTCTTCTTCTGCATCTAACATCGGAAATTTTTTAATTTGTTCCAGATATGCAGATAGACCACCCTCGTTACTTAAGATAGGAAGATTATTATTAATAGCTGTATTCATAATCAGTTTATCTAATTAATATTTTAAATTTTTCAATAATTTATTTACCTGTATTTCTGAGCATTTTTAGAATTATTTCAAGCTCATATGGCAAAATTGAGTTAAAAATCATTTCTTTATTTTTTTTTGGATGAATAAATCCAATAGTTTTTGCATGGAGAAACTGTCTATTAAGATTAGAAAGATTTTTTTCAAGTTCTGGATCAATATTTTTTACCATTTTAAATTTTTTTTTATATTTATCGTCTCCAACAATACTGTTTCCACAATGATTCATATGCACCCTTATTTGATGAGTTCTTCCTGTCTCTAATTTACACTCAAGTAAACTTAAAGTTGGAGTTTCTTTATTTTCAAAAATTTCTAATGTTGTATAATTTGTAATCGCTTTTTTTCCTTTAGTAGCGCTTACCTCCATCATTTGCCTATTTTTAGAGCTTCTTGTAATTAAAGTTTCAATTCTTCCTTTTGAAGGTCTTATTTTCCCCCAAATCAATAATTGATAGACTCTTATAATTGAATGCTTACTGAACTGAATTGAAAGATTTTCATGAGCTTGATTATTTTTTGCAATTATAACTAATCCAGAAGTATTTTTATCAATTCTATGAACTATTCCTGGTCTTAATTCATTGCCAATATTTGATAGAGAATTTTCATCATAATTTATAAGAGCATTTACAATTGTGTTATCAAAGTTACCAGCCCCAGGATGCATTACAATTCCAGCAGGTTTATTTAGTACAATTAAATCTTCGTCTTCATAAGAAATATCAAGTTTATATTTATAGGGTTTAAGAGAGGCTTTTTTGGGTTTAGGAATTGTTAATTCTAAAACATCACCACCAAAAACTTTTTTAGAGGGATCTTCTATTAATCTATTATTTATTTTTAATTTTTTATCTAAAATTAAATTTTTAACTCTAGTCCTACTAATATCAGTTTTATTTTTATTGATAAAAACATCAACACGAAGGTTTTTATCTTCATCTTTAACAATCAAATTTATTTTTTTTTCCATAAAATACTATATTAATATCATATGCGCTTGTAGCTCAACTGGATAGAGCGCCTGACTTCGGATCAGGAGGTTCTGGGTTCGACTCCTAGCAGGCGCGCCAATATAGATCTGCTTAAATTTATCTATAGCAATTAATTATTATTAAATTCTTTAAATCTATCGTATGTAAATTTTGCTAACAATTTTGCCCCTAAAGATGAATAATGGGCATCACAATCATATCCAAGATAAGGTTTTTTTAAAATACCATTATCTTTGAGATATTTAGTAAACTCTAATCTAGGATCATAAAAATTATAATTTTTATATATTTCTTTTATAGCTTTAATTTCTTTTGTTTCTTTAATAAAACTATTGTTATCTGAGTTCATAAAAATCAAGGTAGGAACATTAATAAAAATTTCATCGTTTGCTTTTTCAACAAGATATTTGTAGACAGCATATTTTTCTTTAAATAACTTTTCGGTGTCATCACTTTTAATTTTTTTATTTAAATTTTGTCCCTTCTTATATTTATAAGAAATATATTCCCATTTTAAAAAATGATATAATTTGAATGAATAGGTCATTTTTTTGATATAAATTAAATAATTCCTTTTAAATTTATTTAATTTAGAATTATATTTTTTAAAAAAACCACTTTTGTCAATATTGATTTCAACAATATTATTATTTTCAATTTTATAAGTTACTCTATTTGGTCTTTGGTCTGAATAATGATTATCTGAAAAATCATTATAAGTTACGTACATAAATACAAAATCTACATTAAATTTTTTAACTAATTTATTATAAATATTTATTTGATCAGCTAAACCAACTGATGATATTGAAAAATTAATTATTTCATAATCTGGAAGGAGTTTCTGTAGCTTTGCAGTAAAATCTTTTTCATTACTTAATTGTGAGTTTTGGGTCATTGAGTCCCCAAGAATAGCAATTCTTTTTTTGGTTTTTGTTATTTCTAAATCATCATTACTTTTAATACCAAAATTATTAAACTTAACTTTTGATTGCCAGCACTTTGTTGCAATTTTGAACTCTGAATTTTTTGGATGCCAATAACTATAATCTTCATGTGCATTTAAAGTAATATGAGGTGGAAGACCATTGGGCAAAATATTAATCTTAGTTAATAAATAGGATAAGAGCTCAATAAAAAAGATAAAAATAATAATATTAATCAAAAAAATCTTAGAGTATTTTTTTATCATTAAAATTTAGATGCTCTCATTAATCTATCATTTATAGTTTTACCCAATCCTTTATTAGGAATTTTGCAAACTGCAATTGATTTATATTTATCTTTTTTAATTTTTCTCAATGTACTATACAAATTTTTTGATGCTTCTCTCAAACTACCATTTTTTGACAAAAAATAATAATTTGATTTTGTTCTTTTATTTTTCTTTATCAATAGATAAGCCTCACCATTTCTAATTTTCTTTACATTTAATCTTATAGGAATGCCTGGGGAATAATGAATCTTAAATTGACCAGGTGAAGAAATTTTTGAGGGATTATTATTTATGATAATTTTTTTATTTAAAGCTTTTTTAATTATTGATGTTTCTAAACCTCCTAATCTTAGTATTTTGGGTTTATTTCTTAAATCAATAATAGTTGACTCAAGTCCTATAGATGATTTTCCTCCATCAAGAATATATTTAATATTGTTACCAAAATCATCTTTGACGTCAGCAGGAGTGACAGCACTAACTTTAGATGATAAATTGGCACTGGGAGCTGCTAAAGGAAAATTTAGTTTTTTTAATAAACTTCGTGCAATTGGGTGTTTTGGAAATCTTACAGCTAAAGTATTTTGCTTGTTAGTAACAATTTTAGAAATTTTTGAATTTTTTTTTAAATCTAGAATAAATGTAATTGGCCCTGGGCAAAATTTTTTATAAAGTTTAATAAAATTGTTATTAAAGCTACAATCTTTCTTTAAAATTTGACAATTTAAATAGTGGACTATAAGAGGATTATTTTTGGGTCTTTTTTTAAGTTTGTATATTTTTTTACATGCCGTATCTGAGTAAGCATTGGCCGCTAGACCATAAACAGTCTCAGTTGGTATTGCTACACACTCACTTTTATTTAAGAGTTTTTGAGCTTTTTTAATATTTGCAAGATTAATTTTCATGTATTATCTGAGAGTATTATATGAAAGATAAAAATTTACCAAATGATTATAATTCTTTGTCTCTTGAGGAGCTAACTAAAAAGGCCAATAAGATGATTGAAGATTTAGAAAGTAAAAAAAACTTAGAAAATTCTATAGAAAATTATCAAAATTTATTAAAACTAAATAATATCATTGAAAAAAAATTTCAAAAAGATGTTAAAAATATAAATGAAAAAACTAAGGAAAATATCTCAAAAATTACCTCTAAAAAAAATGAAAAAAAAATTAAATAAAATTGCACATGACACAAATTTTTTCTTAAAAAGATTTGTTAAAAGACAAAAAAAATCTGAATTAATAATACCAATGAAATATGGTTTGTTTTCAGGAGGAAAAAAAATTAGATCTAAAGTTCTAGTTGATGTTGGGTCAATATTTAAAATTAATTATAAAACGTTAATTATTTTAGGTGCAGCAGTTGAATGTATACACGCTTACTCATTAATACATGATGATTTACCATGTATGGATAATGATTCAATTAGGAGAGGTAAACCCTCAACTCATATTAAATTTGGAGAGTCTACAGCGGTGCTAGCTGGCAACTCACTTTTAACTATGGCTTTTGAAATTTTAAGTCATAAAGATTTAAATCTTTCTGAAAAAACAAAGATTAATTTGATTAATAAGATTTCTGAAAGTTCAGGACATCTGGGAATAGCTGGAGGACAATATTTAGATTTAAGTTTTGAACATAAGAAAGTTTCAAGAAAAAGAATTATTGAAATGGAAATTAAAAAAACAGGAAAACTTTTTAGTTTTTGTTGTGTAGCCCCTTTAATTATTAAAAAAAAATCTAAAAAAGAAATTAATAAATTTGAAAATATAGGCGCGAACATTGGATTACTATTCCAAGTAGCTGACGATTTGATTGATAACAAAGGAAGTTTACTAATTGCAGGAAAAAAAACTGGAAAAGATAAGATAAAAGGAAAAGCAACTCTAATTAGTTTACTAGGACATAAAAATACTATTAAATATGCTAATAACTTAATTATAAAAATAAATGATAAACTTAAGATATATGGCCCAAGGTCAAAAAACTTATCTGAAACATTAGAATATATTTTAAATAGAAATAGATGATAAAAAAATACAAATATTTAGATGAAATAAATTTCCCATCAGATTTAAAGAAAATATCAGAATCAAAACTTCAAAAGGTAGCTGATGAGCTAAGAGAAGAAATGATTAATGCTGTGTCAGTGACTGGCGGTCATTTAGGAGCAAGTCTTGGTGTAGTTGAGCTCACCGTCGCTCTACATTATATATTTAATACACCGAATGATAAATTAATTTGGGATGTAGGTCATCAATGTTATCCTCACAAAATTTTAACAGGAAGAAAAGATAAAATTAGAACACTAAGACAAGGTGGAGGTCTTTCTGGTTTTACAAAAAGACAAGAGAGTGAATATGATCCTTTTGGTGCAGCACATAGTTCAACCTCAATTTCTTCAGCCTTAGGAATAGCTGAGGCAAATAAGCTATCAAATAAATTAGATAACGTAATAGCTGTTATTGGTGATGGAGCTATCAGTGCAGGTATGGCTTATGAAGCAATGAACAACGCTGGTGCTTCTAAAACAAAAATGATTGTGATTTTAAATGATAATGATATGTCGATAGCTAAACCTGTAGGCGCGATGGGTACTTATCTGGCTAAAATTTTTTCAGGTAAAATTTATTTCAGTTTAAGAGAAACTATTAAACTAATTACATCTGCATTTTCAAAAAGATTTAGTGCGAAAGCTGGTAAAGCTGAAGATTTACTTAGGTCAGTTGTAACTGGTGGAACTCTGTTTAGTTCTCTTGGTTTTTATTATATCGGGCCTATAGATGGGCATGATTTAAATGCTTTGGTTCCAATTTTAAAAAATGCAAGAGACTCAAAACATGAGGGACCAATTTTAATTCACATCAAAACAAAAAAAGGAAAAGGGTATTCATTTGCAGAAAAAGCAGAAGATAAATACCATGGTGTCACAAAATTTAATGTTGAGACAGGTCAACAATCTAAAAGTTCAAGTAAAATTCCATCATATACAAAGGTATTTGCTAATACTTTAGTTCAACATGCTAAGAAAGATAGTAAAATAGTTGCTATTACTGCAGCCATGCCAGACGGAACAGGTCTTGACATTTTCCGTAAAGAATTTCCAGATAGAACGTTTGATGTTGGCATTGCAGAACAACATGCTGTTACATTTGCAGCTGGTTTAGCCACTGAAAATTTCAAACCTTACACAGCAATTTATTCAACGTTTTTACAAAGAGCATATGATCAAGTAGTTCATGATGTAGCAATTCAGAGTTTACCTGTGAGATTTGCAATAGATAGAGCAGGATTAGTTGGTGCTGATGGACCAACTCATGCTGGCAGTTTTGATACAACATATTTATCAACATTGCCAAATTTTGTAGTAATGGCTGCTAGTGACGAAGCTGAACTTGTAAGAATGATTAACACTTCAACTGAAATTAATGATCGACCTTGTGCATTCAGATACCCGAGGGGGACCGGGTTAGGTTCTGTTCTGCCAAGTTTTAATGAAAAGATTGAAATAGGTAAATCAAGAATAATTCAAGAAGGAAATAAATTGGCTATTTTAAATTTTGGTGCAAGATTAAATGAAACATTAAAAGCAGCTGACAATTTAAAAAAAAAAGGAGTTAATATAACAATTGTAGATGCAAGATTTGCGAAGCCTTTAGATGAAAATTTAATTTGGCAATTAGCCACAACTCATGAAGCAATTGTTACTATTGAAGAAGGTTCTATAGGAGGTTTTGGTTCTCATGTTGTTAATTTTTTATCAAAAAAAGGGTTAATGGACTCTAACCTAAAATTTAGATCAATGACACTTCCAGATATTTTTATAGATCAAGATACACCAGATAATATGTATAAAATTGCAAATTTAGATTTTAGCTCAATTGAAGAGAAAGTTTTGGATGTTTTAAATTCTAATATTGTTTTACAAAAACAAAAATAATTTTATTTAACCACACTGTGCTTTATTCATTAGATAATGATCCAATAATACACATGAAAGCATAGCCTCCCCAACTGGAACTGCTCTTATTCCTACACAAGGATCATGTCTACCAGTTACAGATATAGTAGTGTTTTTTCCAAATTTATTTACTGTTTTTCTACTTTTTAAAATTGAAGATGTAGGTTTTACAGCAAATGAAACTACTATTTCTTGTCCAGAAGAAATACCACCAAGTATTCCACCCGCATTGTTTGAATTAAATTTCAATCTTTTATTATTTTGTGAAATTTCATCAGAATTTTCCTCTCCAGACAATTGAGCAGAATTCATTCCTGAACCAATATTTACACCTTTAACTGCATTTATACTCATCATAGCTGACGCAATATCAGAATCTAACTTAGAATAAATAGGTGCACCTAAACCTGCTGGAACCCCATTCGCTCTGACTTCAATTACTGCTCCACAGGAAGATCCTGCTTTTCTAATACTTAGTAAATATTTTTCCCAGATTTTTAGCATTGATTTGTCTGGACAAAAAAATGGATTTTTATAAATTATTTTATCATTCCACTTTGTTGTATCACAACCAAGAATACCTAGCTGAGTAACTGCAGCAGAAATCTTAAATTTTCTACCTAATTTTTTTTCTAGAACTTTTTTTGCAATAGCGCCAGCCGCAACTCTTGCAGCTGTTTCTCTAGCTGAAGATCTTCCACCTCCTCTATAATCTCTAATTCCATATTTTTTAAAATAAGTAAAATCAGCATGCCCAGGTCTAAATTTATCTTTAATATTTTTGTAATCCTTTGACCGCATATCCTCATTATAAATTATTAGGGATATTGGCGTACCAGTTGTTTTACCTTCAAACACCCCTGATAGAATTTGTACTTTGTCACTTTCTTTTCTTTGAGTTGTGAACTTCGATTGACCTGGTTTCCTTTTATCTAGTTCTTCCTGAATATCCTGTTCTTTTAGCTGAATTAAAGGTGGGCAACCATCAATTATGCAGCCAATAGCTGGTCCATGAGATTCTCCCCATGTTGTGAAACGAAAAAACTTTCCAAAAGTATTAAATGACATTATTTATATTGTATAGATTATTTTGTTTAAATTATGAATCAAAAAAACTCACTAGGGCTTAATAAATGCTTTCTTGATCTTGATGACCCATTTGAATTATTTGAAAAATGGTTTGTAGAGGCAAAAAAGAAAGAAATCAACGATCCTAACGCTCTAGCTTTAGGTACTGCTAACAAAGATGGCATACCATCAGTAAGAATGGTACTTCTCAAAGGTTTTGATAAAAATGGATTTGTTTTTTATACAAATTTAAATAGTCAAAAAGGAAATGAAATAAAAGAAAACCCTAACGCTACAATGTGCTTTCATTGGAAAAGTTTATTAAGACAAATAAGAATATCAGGAACTTTAAAACAAGTGGATGATAAAACTGCAGATGAATATTACAATTCAAGAGCATATGAAAGTAGAATTGGTGCATGGGCATCTAAACAAAGTAGTATTTTAAAAAGTAGAGAAGAACTTTTAAACGAAATAGAAGACTACAAAAAAAAGTATGGTGATAAAGATCTAGTCCCAAGACCTGATTATTGGTCAGGCTGGAATTTAAAACCATCAAGTATCGAATTTTGGCTGGATGGAGACAATAGAATACACGAAAGATTGAAATATACTTTGAATAAGAAAAATGCTTGGATCAAAAACCTCTTAAGCCCTTAAAAGTTTCTTTCCAAACTAAATGAGGTTAAATTTTCAAGAATACTTTTTTCTTCACAATCACTAAATACAGACAAAGAATTGGAGGCTAGATTAATATAATGATAAGCTTTTTGATAGCATGCTTTGATTATGTTATATTTCTTAATTAAAGATAAAGTATAATCTAAATTATCTTCAGTCCTTTTATTTTTAAAGAATATATCTTTAAGATTTTTTTTTTCTTGGTCTTCTGCTCTTTGAAATAATAATATTATAGGCAGTGTAATTTTTCCTTCGTAAAAATCTTGCCCAATTTTTTTTCCAAACAATTTTAATTCAGAATTGTAATCTAGGGTATCGTCAGCAATTTGAAATGTTAAACCAAGATTTCTTCCGTAAAACTCTAAAGCTTCTTTTTTTTTATTTTCTATATCAGATAAAATCCCACCAACTTTTGTTGAGGCAGCAAATAATTCTGCAGTTTTTGCAGAAATAATTTTAAGATATGTTTCCTCTAACATATCAACTTCTCCTTGATGTTGAAGTTGTAATATTTCTCCTTGAGCAATTTTTGAGGATGTTGAGGATAATAATTTTAAAACTTCTATATTTCCATCTTCTACCATCATCTCAAAGCATCTACTGAGCAAATAGTCTCCAACTAATACTGAGGAGTGATTGTCCCAAATTTTGTTTAACGTTTTTTTGCCTCTTCTTATAGAGCCGTTATCTATCACATCATCGTGCATTAAAGTTGCAGAATGAATAAGCTCAACACAAGCAGCTAAATTTATATCTCTAGTACCTTTTAAATAACCACACATTTTAGCAGAACATAGGGTTAGTAAAGCTCTTAGTCTTTTTCCACTTGTATCTAGATGATAGTTAGTCATTTTTTGAACTAGCTCCACATCACTTGTTAACTTAGATTTTATTTTTTCCTCAACTAACAGCAATTTATCCTCAACTGAGTTTTTAAGTTGATAATAAGAATTATTAATTTGGTTTTTAAGTTGAATTACTGTTCCCATTTATATGAACAAACTAGTATAATAAGTTTATATTTATTACTTATCAATTGACGCACCTGAATCTTCAATTATAAGGTGTCTTTATATTCAATTAAAAATTCTATAAAGGTTAAAAATGTTGTCTTTTTTAAAAAAGAAAAAAATTGTTCCACATGTTAAGTTAAGTGGTGTTATTGGAAATGTCGGAAAGTTTAAGCAAGGGATAGATTTTTCAGGTCAAGAAGAGATTATTTCAAAAGCTTTTTCAGTAAAAAAAGCAGAATGTATTGCTATTACTATAAATTCACCTGGTGGGTCTCCAGTTCAATCGCATCTTATTTACAATTTTATAAGACGATTAGCAAAAAAGAATAAAAAGAAAGTAATAGTTTTTGCAGAAGACGTTGCTGCTTCTGGGGGTTACTTAATAGCTTGCGCTGGCGATGAGATTTATGCAAACTCCAGTTCTATCATAGGTTCTATTGGGGTTATTTATTCGTCATTTGGTTTTACAGAGCTGATAAAAAAAATTGGAGTTGAAAGAAGAGTTCACACTGCTGGTAAAAATAAAAGTACACTAGACCCTTTTCTTGAAGAAAAAAAAGAGGATATTGAGAGATTAAAAAATATCCAGTTAGATTTACACAAAGATTTTATTAATGTGGTTGAAAAAAGTAGGGGCATGAAACTAAAAAAAAAAGAAGTTGAATTATTTTCAGGAGAATTTTGGTCTGGAAGTAAAGCTAAAGATTTAGGTCTGATAGATGAAATTGGAGATGCCAACCAAGTTCTTAGAGAAAAATTTGGAGAAGATGTAGTAATTAAGAAATTTGAAAAATCGAAAGGATGGTTAAGCAAAAAATTATCTTCATCTAATGATCAGGTAAATCAAATTGCAAATATATTAGATGAAAGATCTGTTTGGCAAAGATATGGTCTCTAAAATTAAAAAGAAAAATCAAAAGTTTCAAACTTTTCAAGATACAATTTTAAATTTACAGAAGTTTTGGAGTAAACATGGTTGTGTGATTTTACAACCTTATGATATGGAAGTAGGAGCTGGAACTTTTCATCCTGCAACTACTTTAAGATCTCTAGGACCTAAACCATGGAAAGCAGCTTATGTACAACCCTCTAGAAGACCTACAGATGGTAGATATGGAGAAAATCCAAATAGACTTCAACACTATTATCAATTTCAAGTAATTATAAAACCTTCTCCGTCTAATATAAAAAAACTTTATTTAAAAAGCTTATCTGTAATTGGTATTGATTCTAAAAATCATGATATTAGATTCGTTGAAGACGACTGGGAAAGTCCAACATTAGGAGCAGCTGGATTAGGTTGGGAGATATGGTGTGATGGTATGGAAATAACTCAATTTACATACTTTCAGCAAATGGCTGGCTTTGAATGTAAGCCAGTTTCTGTAGAAATAACATATGGCTTAGAAAGAATTTGTATGTTTACTCAGCAGAAAAAAAATGTGTACGATTTAATTTGGAATAATGAAAATATAGAATATCGAGAAGTTTTTCATCAATCAGAAAAAGAATTTTCTGCATATAATTTTGAATTTGCTAACACAGTAAATCTTTTTAAGATGTTTGAAATGTTTGAGAAAGAGGCAAAATCATTAGTTGAAAAAAAAATATCCTTACCGGCTTATGATCAGTGTTTAAAAGCAAGCCATATATTTAACGTATTAGATTCCCGTGGTGCAATTAGTGTTGCTCAAAGAGCAGAATATATTGGAAGAATTAGGGAAATCACTAAGTCAGTTGCTGCAATCTGGATAGATACTCAAAAATAAAATGGCAGAATTTTTTTTAGAGTTATTTAGTGAAGAAATTCCTGCAGGACTTCAAAAAAATTTCCGCGAAAGTCTTTTGGATGAATTTCAAAAATTTTTTTCGGAAAAATCAATTAAATCAAAAAAGAGTTTTTCATTATCTACACCTAATAGATTAATTATAGTATTTGAAGGTTTAGAAAAAGAAATAAAGATTCCCTCTGAAGAAATACGAGGTCCAAAAATAGATGCTCCTGAGCAAGCCCTAGAAGGTTTTGTAAGATCAAATAAGGTTGAAAAAAAGGATTTATTTAGAAAAAAATCTGAAAAGGGTGAATTTTATTTTTTTAAAACAAAAACTAAATTACTAAAAATTCATGATTTATTAATAGAATTAATTCCAAAATTATTGGAAAATTATCAGTGGAAAAGATCAATGAAATGGGGAGAATTTAATTTGAATTGGGGAAGACCATTAAAATCAATATTATCAGTATTTGATAAAAAAGTATTAAATTTTCAATTTCAACATATTGTTTCGTCAAACTTAACTTATACAGATAATGATTTTGAGGATAAAAAAAAAACTTTTAAAGATTTTAAATCGTATGAAAAATATTTTAAAAAACAGGGAATAATTGTTAATCAAAACAAAAGAAAAGAATTAATAAACCGAGAATTTGCAAAGATTTTAGATAAAAAAAAATTAACGATCGATAATAACCCAAGACTATTAGAAGAAGTGGTAAATTTAGTAGATAACCCTAATATTTATCTATGCAGTTTTGACAAGAAATTTCTATCAATTCCAAAAGAAATACTAACCTTGACTATGCAATTCCATCAAAAATATTTTCCAACTTTTGATGAAAATAATAATATTACAAACGAATTTTTAATTGTTGCAAATAAAAAAGATTTAAAGGGATTTATTAAGATTGGAAATGAAAGAGTAGTTGAAGCCAGACTTAATGATGCAGAATTTTTTTGGAATAAAGATAAATCTCAAAATTTAGTTAAAAAAGTATCAGATTTGAAAAAAGTTAATTTTTTTAAAGGATTAGGATCGTACTTTGACAAAGTGCAAAGAATGAGAAAGCTTGGTGGCATGATTTCAGATGAATTATTAATAAGTAAAGAAAAAGTTGAGTTGTCAACATCAATTTCTAAAACTGATTTGATGTCAGATTTAGTTGGTGAGTTCCCTGAACTTCAAGGTGTTATGGGTGGATATTTTTCCTCTCACCAAGGATTTGATAAGGATATTTCTTTAGCAATTACAGAACAATATTTACCTGTGGGACTTGATTCTAAAATTCCAAAAAAACCTTTTAGTGTAGCTTTATCACTTACAGATAAAATTGATACTCTTGTTGGTTTTTTTGGTATTAATGAAAAACCCTCAAGTTCAAAAGATCCATTTGCACTTAGAAGAATAGCATTAGGTATTATTAGAGTCATTATAGAAAATAAAAAAGATTTAAAAATAAATGATTTATTAAGTTATTCTTCAAGTTTATACCAAGACCAAACGTATGATTTCACTAATAAAGATTTACAAAAAGAATTAAATAATTTTTTGAAAGATAGATTTAAATATTATTTAAAAGAAAAACAAATTCGTTTTGACATAATTGATGCAATAATTTCATCTTTTACACTAAATAAGTTATTTTCATCTTTTGAAAAAGCAAAGAGCTTAAATAAAATTATAAATAACCAGATAGGACTTGATATTACCTCAAGTTTTAAAAGAGCCTCAAATATACTTGAAAATGAAATGAAAAATAATGAGGTTGAAATAACAAATACAACTGACCCTGGAATATTCAAAACTGATTTTGAGAAGAACTTATTCAAAAAGATTAGTGAAATTAGAAAATATTATTCCGATATTAATAATGACGAAAATTACGAGCAATCATTATCAATTCTAGCTGGGGCTAAAAAGGAAGTTTTTGAGTTTTTTGATAACGTAAAAGTAAATGAGGATAATGAAAATTTAAGAAAAAACAGATTGGAACTTATTAATATGTTATGTAAAACATTTCAAAATTTTATAAATTTTCAATTATTAAAAATAAATAATGAATAACTTAATTTTAAACTTTAACTCAAAAAAATCAAAAAAAATAAAGAATCCCAAAAATTTTTTAGGTGGAAAAGGTGCTAATTTATCTGAAATGGGAAGAATGGGTCTTCCAGTTCCACCTGGATTTACAATTTCAACAAAAGTTTGTGAGATATTTTATAAAGATAAAAAGAAATTAAACTCTAAATTAATTAGTCAAATTAAAAAAGAATTAAAAGTAATAGAAAAAGAAGTATCTAAAAAATTTGGAGATTTAAAAAATCCTCTATTGCTATCTGTTAGATCTGGAGCAAGAGTTTCAATGCCAGGTATGATGGACACTATTCTTAATCTTGGGTTAAACGATAAAACTGTTATTGCTTTAGCAAAAAAAACTGCAAATGGTAGATTTGCTAAAGATAGCTACAGAAGATTTATTCAAATGTATGGAAATGTGGTTATGGGTGTTGAGAGCTACCATTTTGAAGAACTAATAGAAAATTACAAATTAACTAAAGGTGTTTTGTTAGATACAGAATTGGATGAAGATGATTGGAATGGTCTAATTAAAGATTTTAAAAATACTGTTAAAGAAAAATCAAATAAAGATTTTCCACAAGATGTTTATGAACAATTACTTGGCGCTATTAGTGCAGTATTTTTATCTTGGGAAAGTAAAAGAGCAAAAGTTTACAGAAAGTTAAATCAAATACCTGCAGAATGGGGAACAGCTGTCAATGTACAATCTATGGTATTTGGAAATATGGGTAATGATTGTGCAACTGGTGTAGTTTTTACAAGAAATCCCTCTGATGGTTCAAATGATATTTATGGTGAGTATCTTATTAATGCTCAAGGAGAGGATGTTGTTGCTGGAACTAGAACGCCACAATACATAACTAAAAAAGCAAAAAAAGAGGCTAAAGTTAAAGATCAATCAATGGAAGAGTCTATGCCGAAAGTTTATGCAGAATTATTTAAGATTCTTAAAAAATTGGAAAAACATTACAAAGACATGCAGGATGTTGAATTTACAGTAGAAAATAAAAAGCTTTGGATATTGCAAACTCGTTCAGGCAAAAGAACCTCGAAATCTGCAGTAAAGATTGCAGTTGATATGGTCAAAGAAAAATTAATTTCAAAAAGTGAGGCTGTTTTAAGAATTGATCCTAATTCTTTAGACACTTTATTACACCCAACTTTAGATGAAAAAAGTTCAATTGATGTTATAGCCAATGGCTTGCCCGCGTCTCCAGGAGCTGCAAGTGGTAAAGTTGTTTTTACCTCAGAGGAGGCAGAAAGACTAAATGATATGATGCAAGATACTATTTTAGTAAGAGTAGAAACATCTCCTGAGGATATTCAAGGAATGCATGCGGCAAAAGGAATTTTAACTGCAAGAGGAGGTATGACAAGTCACGCAGCAGTAGTTGCAAGAGGAATGGGTAGACCTTGTGTTTCAGGCTCAAGTGAAATTGATATAAATTATGAAAAAAAATTTTTTAAAACTTTATCAGTTGAAGTAAAAGAAGGTGATATAATCACTATAGATGGTTCTACTGGCAGAATTATCTTAGGAAAGGTAACAACAGTAAAACCAGAAATTTCTGGAGATTTTTCTAAACTTATGAATTGGGCAGATGACATTAGAAAATTAAAAGTTAGAACAAATTCTGAGACCCCTTTAGATACTAAAACTGCTAGAGATTTTGGTGCCGAAGGTATTGGTCTTTGTAGGACTGAGCATATGTTTTTTGATGAAGAGAGAATTTTATCTGTAAGAGAAATGATTTTATCAAAAACTCAAGAAGACCGATTTAAAGCTTTAGAGAAGCTTTTACCCCATCAAAAAAAAGATTTCTTAGAAATATTCAAGATTATGCATGGTTTACCAGTTACAGTAAGATTATTAGATCCACCATTACATGAATTTTTACCTAAATCTAAAAAAGAAATTTCTGAAGTTGCCGATGTTGTTGGCACTGATGTAAAAGAAGTTGAGTCAAGAATAGATGAACTTCATGAACATAATCCGATGTTAGGACACAGAGGTTGTAGACTTGGTATTTCTTTTCCTGAAATATATGAAATGCAATGTAGAGCAATTTTTGAAGCTCTAACTGATCTTAAAAAGAAAAAATTGAAGTCAGCTTTTCCTGAAATAATGATACCATTAGTTTCTACTGAAACGGAAATAAGGATTATGAAAGAGTTAGTAATCAATACTGCAAAAAAAGTTCAAGATGAAAATAAAATTAAAATAGAATTTTTAGTTGGAACTATGATTGAATTACCTAGAGCTGCAATCAAAGCTAAAGACATTGCTAAACATGCTGAATTTTTCAGCTTTGGGACTAATGATTTAACTCAAACTACCTTTGGAATTAGTAGAGATGATAGTGGTAAATTTTTAAATGATTATATAGATAATAAGATCTTTACTATAGACCCTTTTGTGTCAATAGATGATGGTGTTAAAGATTTGGTAGAAATAGCAGTGGAAAAAGGAAAAAAACAAAATAAAAAAATTAAATTAGGTATTTGTGGAGAACATGGTGGAGATCCAAGCAGTATACAATTTTGTTCAAAAGTAGGTTTAAACTATGTATCTTGTTCTCCTTATAGAGTTCCTATAGCAAGATTAGCTGCTGCTCAAGCAGAACTCAAAAAAACTAAAAATTAAATAACTAATTTTAAGCTTCTAGTTTGAAATCAATAGCCAAAGTGCTGTGAGTGATGCTTCCGACTGAAATTCTATCTACCCCAGTTTTAACAATTGATTTTAATTTTTTAAGATTTACATTTCCTGAGGCCTCTGTTTGGTAATACTTTTTTGCAAGTTTAACTCCTGTCTTCAAATTTTTAATATTCATATTATCAAATAAGACAGTATTAAATTTTAATCCTATTATACTTTTTAGCTGTTTCAAATTATCAACTTCTACAGTAATTTTTTTCCCTTTTTTATTTTGTATTGCTAAAGATACTAATTTTTTTAAGTCTGAACTAGCTATATGATTGTCTTTAATCAAAAACTCATCACTTAAGTTGAATCTATGATTTGTACCACCTCCTACTTTAACAGCATATTTTTGAATAACCCTTAAATTTGGAATGGTCTTTCTCGTACAGCATATTTTACATTTTTTTCCAGCTAACCTAACAAACTGATTTGTTTTAGTGGCTATGCCTGAAATATGAGATAGAAAGTTTAAGGCAACTCTTTCAGCAATCAATATATTTTGAGCATTGCCCTGAATAATTGCTATCAAAGAATTCTTTTTTACTAATGATCCATCTTTTTTTTTTGTTATAAATCTAATCTTTTTATCTACCAAATTAAAAGCTTGTTTTGCAAATAATAATCCGCCAATCACAGCATTTTGATTTGATATTAATTTAACTTTAATAATTTTATTATTTTTTATTAAATTTGAAGTAATATCGCCTGACGGATATAAATCTTCATTTAATGCCAACTTTACAGTATTTTTAATAAAGTTTTTGCTTAGTTTAATTTTAGACACAAAAAATTATCTACCGATGGCAACCATTTTCTCAACTGACAATCTTGCTTTATTAATTGTCTGCTCATCCATTATAATTTCACCAGTTTCATTTTCTAAACATTCCAAGATTTTTGGTAAAGTTATTTTTTTCATATGAGGACATAAGTTACATGGTCTTATAAACTCTACATTTGGATTTTCTACTTGTATATTATCACTCATTGAACATTCAGTAACCATCATAACTTTTTTTGGTTGATTATCTTTAACATAATTAATCATACCCGAAGTTGAACCCGCGAAGTCACTAGCTTTAATTACTTCAGGTGGGCACTCCGGATGTGCAATTATCTTAATGCCAGGATTATTTTTTCTAATATTATTTATTTCCACTTCATTGAATTGATCATGCACTATACAAATGCCTTTCCAAGAAATTATTTCAATATCAGTTTGTGATGCAACATATTTAGCAAGATAATCATCAGGTAAAAAAATAACTTTTTTTACTCCTAAAGATTTAACAATTTTAATTGCATTAGCTGACGTGCAACATATATCAGTTTCAGCTTTTACATCAGCAGATGTATTTACATATGAAACTACAGGTACACCTGGATATTTTTCTTTTAAGAGCCTAACATCTTTACCTGTAATTGAAGAAGAAAGAGAGCAACCGGCATTCATATCTGGTAACAAAACTTTTTTATTTGGACTCATTAGTTTTGCAGTCTCAGCCATAAAATGGACTCCTGCCATTACAATAATATTTGCCTCTGTTTTTGATGCTTCTATTGCCAGAGCTAAAGAGTCAGCTGAAAAATCTGCGATACCATGATAAATTTCTGGAGTTTGATAATTATGAGCAAGAATAACTGCATTCTTCTCTTTTTTTAATTTATTAATTTTATAAATATATGGAGCATGTACTGACCACTCAATTTCTGGCATCACCCTAGATATTTTTTGATAAATTGGATCAGTAGATTTTTTTACTTCTTGATTAAATTCCATAATGAAAATTTATCAATTTGAAACCTTCTTGTCATTGATTTAATGTGGGTCATATTGCGGCCATGCTGAAATTGGTAGACAGGCTCGGTTGAGGGCCGTGTGGATTTAAATCCTTGAGAGTTCGAGTCTCTCTGGCCGCACCAAAAAAGACTAAATCTTTATCAAATATTTAGTATTTTTAAATCAGATAATGAATTTTTTAGTAATTGGTTCACCTTTTTTAATACTAAACTTAGATTTCTTATTAATTAATTTATAATAATATTTTGGGGCTAAACCATTACCAGGTCTTATTCGCTTAATATTTTTTTTTGTAAGAATTTCTCCCTTTTTTATATCTTTTATTGAGAATATTGATCTTCTAAACTTTTTGGAATTTTGTTCATTCTTATTTCTAAAAAATTGATTTTTGCCCATTAAATTATATACAAAATCAATGTCTTGCCTAAACTTTTTAATTTCTTTACCTTTTAGAGAAAACTCTATGTCCAAGCCTTTTTTTTGATTTTCTAATGCAATATGTTTTTCAATTATTTCAGCCCCTGCTGCAACAGCTGCCATAGCTATACTATTATTTGTTGAGTGATCTGATAAACCAACTCTACATCTAAATTTTTTCTTTAAAATTTTAATATTATTTAAATTAAAGTCTTCAGGCTTAGATGGGTAATTGCTAACACAATATAGTAAAGTTAAATCTTTTATATTATTTTTCTTTGCAAAATAGTAGGTTTCAGCTATTTCTTCAAGATTTGATGTTCCTGTAGAGATGATCACTGGTTTTTTTGTTTTTGCTATTCTTTTAATAAGAGGCAGATCATTCATTTCAAAAGAAGAAATTTTGTAAAATTTACAATTTAAACTTTCTAATAGATCTACAGCTGTTTCATCAAAAGGAGTACTAAAAATTTCTAAACCAATAGATCTTGAAAATTTAAACAAATCTTTGTGCCATTCATAAGGAGTATGAGCTTGATTATATAAATCCCACAATTGATATCCTTTCCATAAACCTTTTTTTATTTGAAAATATTTTTTTGAAGATTTCAAGGTCATGGTATCAGCAGTGAAAGTTTGAAGTTTTACTGCATCAGCACCATTTTTTTTTGCACATGTTATCAATTTTTTTGCTATTTTAATATTACCACAATGATTAGAAGAAATTTCTGCTATTAAAAAAGGTTTTTTAAATTTCATACT
>CACKXH010000006.1 GCA_902604005.1 uncultured Pelagibacteraceae bacterium | reverse complement strand
GTGAAAAAAAAATATAATGTTCATGATGAAACTAATAAATTTAAAAATGGTGATAAAGTTTCAATAATTGAAAGTAAACCGTATTCAAAAAATAAGAAATTTAAAGTTATGGAGAGTTCTAAGTAATGATACAAGTTCAAACAGAATTATTAGTTGCAGATAATACTGGTGCAAAAAAAATAGAGTGCATTAAAGTATTAGGTGGCTCGAAAAGAAGGTATGCAAGTATTGGAGATACAATAGTAATTGCAGTAAAAGAGGCTATTCCAAAAGGTAAAGTTAAAAAGGGGTCCGTACATAAAGCTGTAGTAGTAAGAGTTAAAAAAGGAATTCACAGAGACGATGGTTCAAAAGTTAAATTTGATAATAATGCTGCTGTTTTAGTTGATGATAAAGGAGAACCTGTTGGGACTAGGATATTTGGTCCAGTTACAAGAGAATTAAGAACTAGAGGTCAAATGAAAATAATTTCACTTGCACCGGAGGTTTTATAGAATGATTAAAAAAGGATTAAAGGTTTTTGTACTCACTGGAAAAGATAAAAAAAAAGAGGGTGAAGTTATAGAAATAGATAGAAAAAATAATAGAGCAAAAATTAAAGATATAAATATGGTAAAAAAACACGTAAAAACTACTAAGGAAAAAAAGGGTGGAATAGTTTCTAAAGAAAATTTTATTCATATCTCAAATTTAAAATTAATTAATGAAAAAAAAGCATCTAAAAAAGAGGCTAAAAAATAATCATGATGCCTAGATTAAAAGAAATTTATTATAAAGAAATTCAACCAGAGCTAAAAACTCAATTTGGTTTTAAAAATTTATATATGGGTCCTAAAATTAAGAAAGTAGTTCTAAACATGGGTCTTGGATTAGATGGAAATGATAATAAAATTTTAAAATCTTGTGAGGAAGATCTTGCTAAAATTACAGGACAAAAACCTGTATTAACAAAGTTTAAAAAATCTGTAGCCAATTTCAAAACAAGAAAAGGTTCTAATGCTGGACTAAAAGTAACCTTAAGAAAAAATAAAATGTATGAATTTATTGATAGATTGGTAAATATTGCATTACCAAGAATTAAGGATTTTAGAGGCCTGTCTCCAAAAGGATTTGATGAATTCGGTAATTATACTTTTGGAGTTAAAGAACATATTATTTTTCCAGAAGTTAGCTTTGATAGAGCAGATAAAGTAAGAGGATTAGATATAACTATAGTTATTAATTCTAAAGATAAAAAACATAGTTATGCATTATTGGATAAAATGAATTTTCCATTTATAAAAAAAGGAGATAATTAGGATGGCTAAATTGAGTTCTATAAATAAAAATAATAGAAGAATAAAACTTTCAGATAGATTTTTTAAAAAAAGAGAAAAACTTAAAAAAATAGTAATGAATAAAAAATTACCATTAGAAGAAAGATTTAAAGCGCAACAAAAACTATCGAAACTGCCAAGAAATTCAGCGAAAGTACGTGTAATGAATAGATGTCAAATTACAGGTAGGCCTCATGGAGTATATAGAAAACTAAAAATTTCAAGAATAGCGTTAAGACAACTTGGTTTACAAGGAAAAATACCAGGTTTAGTAAAATCAAGTTGGTAGAAAGGAATATGTATGAGTTTAAGTGATCCTATAGGAGATATGATAGCTAGAGTTAAAAATGCTCAAGCTAGAAATCATAAAAAAGTAGAATTACCATCTTCAAATTTTAAAAATAAAATTGCAGATATTTTGAAGAACGAAGGATTTATTAAAGATTTTAAGGTGAATTCAGAAAATAATAAATCTATATTAGCATTAGAATTAAAATATCACTCAGGAAACCCAGTTATAAGCACTTTTGAAAGAGTATCAAAACCTGGAAGAAGAATATTTTCAAGTGCAGATGGATTACCAAGAATAAATAATGGTTTAGGAATAGCAATTATATCAACTCCCAAAGGTGTAATGACTGATTTAGATGCTAGAAAACAAAGAGTTGGTGGAGAGATAATCTGTAAGGTATTTTAATGTCTAAAATAGGTAAAATAAATATTATGATTCCAGAAAAAGTTAAAGTTGCTTTGGCTGGCAATATATTAAATATAGAAGGACCACTTGGAAAAAAATCAATCGATATAGATTTAGATACTTTTAATTTGGACATTAAAGAGGGAAAAGAAATTTCAATTAAACCTAAAAAAGTTAATTCTGATACAAAAAGATTATGGGGCATGAAAAGAAGTCTTATAAATAATGCTGTGTTAGGGTCGAGTTCTGGATATGAAAAAACTTTAGAATTGGTAGGAGTTGGTTATAGAGCTGCTATAAAAGGAAATCAATTAAATTTACAATTAGGTTATAGTCATGACATTAATTTTGATATTCCTCAAGGAATTAAAATTGCTGTTGAAAAGCAAACCACACTAAAAATAACTGGCTTTGATAAGCAACAAGTTGGTTTAGTTGTATCAAAGATTAAAACATTTAGAAAAATTGAACCTTATAAAGGCAAGGGAATAAGAGAAAAAGGACAATATATTCTAAAAAAAGAAGGAAAAAAGAAATAATGAAACTTAATACAAGTACCCGAAAAAAATTTAGAGTAAGCAATAAAGTTAAAAAAGTTGCTTCTAAAGATAGATTAAGACTATGTATTTTTAGGTCTTCTAAAAATATTTCTGCCCAAATAATAGATGATAATAAAAATATTACTTTATTATCTTCATCATCAATAGAAAAAGAAATTAAATCAGCAGGAAAAGTAAACAAGACAAAATTATCAGAGATAGTAGCTGAAAAACTTGCTAAAAAAGCTCAAGAAAAAAAAATTACAAAAATTTTCTTTGATAGGGGAGTTTATAGATATCATGGAAGAGTAAAAATTTTTGCCGAAACATTACGTAAACATGGAATGGAATTTTAATTATGGAAAATAATAAAGAAAAAAAAACTGACGATATTTTAGAAAAGTTAGTGCATATAAATAGAATTACTAAAGTTGTTAAAGGTGGTAGAAGATTTGGTTTTTCAGCATTAGTAGTAGTAGGTAATCAAGCGGGAAGAATTGGTATAGCTCATGCTAAAGCTAAACAAGTCCCTGATGCGATAAAAAAAGCTAATGAAATGGCTAGAAGAAAATTAATCCATATTCCATTAAGAGAAGGTAGAACTATTCATCATGACGTAAAAGCCAAAGATGGTTCTGGTAAAATTGTTCTGAGAGCCGCTTCTAAAGGAACTGGTATTATTGCGGGTGGTCCAGTAAGAGCTGTTTGTGAAGTTTTAGGAGTAAAAGATATTGTTGCTAAGTCAATGGGTACTTCTAATGCACATAATGTGATTAGAGCAACAATGAAGGCATTATTAAAACAAAATTCACCTAAACAAATTTCTTCAATTAGAAACAAAAAGATATCTGAAATAATTGAAAAAAGAGGATAATGACAACTTTAAATACAAACATAAAAATTATAAAACGTAAAATACGTGTAGGAAGAGGTATTGGCTCTGGAAAAGGTAAAACTAGTGGAAGAGGTGTTAAAGGTCAAAAGTCAAGATCTGGAGTAGCAATTAAAAGTTTTGAAGGTGGACAAATGCCTTTGTATAGAAGATTACCTAAAAGAGGTTTTAATGTAATTTCAAAAGAAAGTATAGCAATACTCAACTTAGAAAAGATACAGTCATTTATTGATAAAAAAAGTATAAAAACAACAGAAGTTTTGAACAGTGAATTATTAAAAAAATTAAAACTAATAAACAAAAATTCAAAAAAATTAAAAATTTTAGGATCTGGAGAAATAAAAGACAAGATAAATATTGAAGCTGACCTTGCTTCAAAATCTGCACAAGAAAAACTACAAAAAATTGGTGGTTCAATTCAATTAAAGAAGTAACAATTAAAAATGAGCTCATCTTCACCCTCGAATGATTTAAGAAATAGGATCATTTTTACTATTTTTATCTTATCAGTTTATAGATTTGGTACTTTTGTTCCTTTACCTGGAATTGACCCAGAACAACTGAAACTATTAATGGATGGTAATCAAAAAGGGTTACTAGGAATGTTTAATGTATTTGCTGGAGGTGCAGTTAGTAGAATGGCAATTTTTGCATTAGGAATTATGCCTTACATTTCATCATCTATTATAGTTCAATTATTAACAGGAGTTTCTGATTATTTTAAAAATTTAAAGTCACAAGGAGAAACTGGAAGAGCTAAGATTACTCAAATAACAAGATATGGAACTGTATTACTCGCAACTGTTCAAGGTTATGGATTATCTGTAGGACTTGAGTCTTCTGCTAATTTAGTAATTAATCCTGGATTATTTTTCAAAATTTCAACAGTTACTACTATTGTTGCTGGGACAATTTTTTTGATGTGGCTGGGAGAACAAATAACCCAAAGAGGTATTGGCAATGGTATTTCTTTAATTATTTTTGCTGGTATTGTGGCAGAAATTCCTCGTGCTCTCGTTACAACATTTGAATTAGGAAGAACAGGGGCAGTTTCAACATTAATGATTATAGCAATTTTTGTTTTATTAATTTTCACAATTCTTTTCATTGTTTTTATGGAAAGAGCTCTTAGGAAAATTTTAATTAACTATCCAAAAAGACAAATGGGAAATAAAATGTATGGTGGTGAGTCCTCTCATCTACCATTAAAAATAAATCAAGCTGGAGTAATACCTGCTATTTTTGCCTCAGCTCTTTTGTTACTTCCTGTAACATTTTCGAATTTTAATTTTTCAGACAATGATACATTTTTGAATATTAGTTCATTCTTTACTCAAGGTCAGCCTTTATATATGTTGCTGTATGCATCTGGTATAATATTTTTTACTTTTTTTTATACATCTATAACTTTTAATCCAACAGAAACAGCTGACAATTTGAGAAAGTATGGTGGATTTATTCCTGGTATACGCCCAGGCGAAAGTACCGCTCTTTATATAGAAAATATTTTGACCAAACTTACTACTATAGGAGCATTATATTTGACTTTGGTATGTCTAATGCCTGAGTTTTTAATTGCAAATTATCCAATACCATTTTATTTAGGCGGAACTTCGATTTTAATTGTTGTAGTTGTAGCAATTGATACAGTTACACAAATACAAACAAGATTAATGAGTTCTCAATACGAGCAACTAATTAAAAAAACTAAATTTGGTAGATAAGAAAAAGTGAATTTAATTTTATTTGGACCTCCAGGTGCTGGAAAAGGTACTCAGGCTAAACATTTAGTGAATAAATTGAATGGTTTTCAAGTATCAACAGGTGACATGTTAAGAGATGAAATAAAAAAAGACTCAGAAATTGGTCAAAAAATAATTAAAGATATGAACGATGGAAAATTTGTAAATGATGAAATAGTTAATAAACTTATCAAAAATGTTGTATTTGATCCTCAAAAAAGAGATAAATTAATTTTCGATGGATATCCAAGATCATTAAGCCAGGCTCAAAATTTAGAGTCACTTATGGACAGTTCAAAACAAAAGATAGATTTTGTTTTTTTTCTTAATGTAAATAAAGATACGATAATAAAAAGAATAGAAAAAAGAAAAATTTTGGAAAAAAGGTCAGATGACGATTTAAATACTATATTGAAAAGATATGAAACTTATATGGTAACTACTAAACCTGTATTAGATTTCTATGCTCAAAATCCAAATTTTTACCAAATAGACGGAACTTTAAAAATTGAGGAAATAACAGCTAAAATTGATGCTTTTATCAATGTTTAAGGCGTTGACTTTAAAAGATCTTCTTATATAAAAGGCAGAAAATTATCACTTATTTATGGCTCGTATTGCAGGTATTAACATTCCACAAAATAAACTCGTTCATATTGGTTTAACTTACATTTATGGAATTGGAGATAAATTTTCTAAACAAATTTGTAGTTCATTAGCTATTCCATCTAAAAAAAGAATAAATGAATTAACAGATGATGAAATTTTGAAGATAAGAGAATATATAGATCAAAATTTTAAAGTCGAAGGTGATCTAAGAAGAGATTATTCATTAAGTATTAAAAGATTAATAGATTTGGCGTGTTATCGAGGAACACGACATAGAAAAAAATTGCCTGTAAGAGGTCAAAGAACAAGATGTAATGCAAGAACACGTAAAGGTAAAGCGATTGCAATTGCTGGAAAAAAACTAACTCCACTTAAAAAATAATATGGCTAAGACTGAAAAGATAGATAATAAAGAACAAAAAATTGAAAAAACTTCAAAAAAAATAAGCAAAAGTTCTTACTCAAAAAAGAAAAAAACTAAAAAAAATATTCTTAACGGAATTGCGTATGTTCAATCAACATTCAATAACACAATTATTTCTATTGCTGATACAAATGGAAATGTAATTTCTTGGTCATCAGCTGGTCAAAAAGGTTTTAAAGGTTCTAGAAAATCAACTCCATATGCTGCACAAATAGCTGCTGACTCTGCTGCTTCAAAAGCGTTGGAGTATGGAATGAAGACTTTAACAGTAGAAGTAAAAGGGCCAGGTTCTGGACGTGAAACAGCATTAAGAGCTTTACAAGCTAGAGGCTTCAAAATTTTATCTATAAAAGATACAACCCCTATGCCACATAATGGTACAAGGCCACCAAAAAAAAGGAGAGTTTAAATATGGAAATAGAAAATGTTAATATAAAGAATTGGAAATCTTTAATTAAACCTACTAAACTTGATGTAAAAATAAGCGATGATCTTACTCAAGCAACAATAGTCGCTGAACCTTTAGAAAAAGGTTATGGTCTTACTTTAGGAAATTCTTTAAGAAGAATATTATTATCTTCCATAAGAGGTGCAGCTGTTACGTCAATACAAATTGATGGGGTTTTACATGAATTTACATCAATAAAAGGAGTTCGTGAGGATGTTACAGATATAGTTCTCAATGTTAAATCACTTGCACTGAAATGTGCTTCAGAAGGAACAAAAAAACTTGTTTTAGATGCTAAAGGACCAGGCGAAATTAAAGCTTCAGATATTACTTCAGTTACAGATGTAGAAATATTAAATCCTGATTTAGTAATTTGTAATCTTGATGAAAATACTCACTTTCATATGGAAATGAATTTAAATACAGGAAAAGGTTATGTTCCTGCTGATTTGAATAAGCCTGAGGAACCACCTTTAGGATTAATTGCAATCGATTCATTATACAGCCCTGTTAAGAAAGTGTCTTATTCTGTAAGCACTGCCAGAGAAGGAAAAGCTCTAGATTATGATAAACTTACAATGCATGTAGAAACAAATGGTTCAATTTCAGCAGAGGATGCTGTTGCGTATTCAGCAAGAATTTTTCAAGACCAGCTTAAAATGTTTATAAATTTTGATGAGCCTGTAGAAGCACCAATTAAAGAAGTTTCAACTGAACCCGAATTTAATAAGAATCTTTTAAGAAAAGTTGACGAATTAGAACTTTCGGTTAGATCTATGAATTGTCTTAAAAATGACAATATAATTTATATTGGTGATTTAGTTCAAAAATCTGAGGGTGAAATGTTAAGAACCCCAAATTTTGGTAGAAAATCATTAAATGAAATAAAAGAAGTTTTGACTGGAATGTCTTTGTATTTAGGTATGGAAATACCAAATTGGCCACCAGACAATATTGCTGAAATGTCTAAAAAATTAGAGGAAGCTATCTAATGAGACATGGATTGGCTAATAAGAAGTTAAATAGAACCTCTGAGCACAGGAAAGCATTACTTAAAAATATGCTTAATTCGTTGATTAAATATGAACAGATAAAAACAACTCTTCCAAAAGCTAAATTTTTAAAACCACAAGCTGATAAAATAATTACTCTAGGAAAAAAAGACACTTTGCAAACAACAAAAAAATTAGTGTCTCAATTACAAGATATAAAGTCAGCTAATAAAGTTAAAAAAACATTATCAAAAAGATATCAAAAAAGAATGGGTGGATATACTAGAATTATTAAAGCAGGTTTTAGATATGGGGATAATGCACCAATGGCTATAATTGAATTTGTAGACAGAGATATTCAAGCAAAAAAAATTGATGTTAAAAAAAAAGAAGCAGCATCTGATGCTTCTAAAAAAGAAGAAAAAAAATTAGCTTCAGCTTAATATCTATATCAACTAATATAATATAATGATTAAAAGTTTTATCGTTGATTCAACGTTTAAAAACATGCGTCTTGATCGTCTGTTAAGAAATAAGTTTGGAAATATTCCTCAAAGTTTAATTGAGAAAAGTTTAAGGGCTGGTAAAATTAAGCTTAATAAGAAAAAAGTAAAAAGTTCATTTAAAGTTAACACAAACGATAAAGTTGATTTTTTTAATTTTATTTTCAAAGAAAAAATAAAACAAAAAAAGATTCAATTTCAACCAAATAATCAAATAATTAAAGCGAATGAAGATTTGATAATTGATAATAATGAAAACTTTATTGTTATTAATAAAAGTGCTGGTATTTCAGTTCAAGGTGGAACTAAATCAAAAAAAAATTTAATTGATATATTTGCTAAAAGTAAAATCTTTGATGGAATTAAACCATATTCGGTTCACAGATTGGACAAAGATACATCTGGTGTTTTTATTATAGCTAAAAATAGAGAAACAGCTCAATTATTAACCACTCTTTTTAGATTGCGAAAAGTTCATAAAACCTATTTAGCATTATGTCATGGTGAAATTGAAAAAAATTCTGGTGAATGGAATGATGATTTATTACGTTATGATAATGGTAAAAAAATAATAGAAAAGGCAAAAACTATTTATAAAGTTATAGATAAGAATTCAAATTCTAGCTTAATTGAATTAAAACCTATTACTGGTAGAAAACATCAGCTTAGAAAACAGTTATTTAATATAGGACATTCAATATATGGAGATCAAAAATATAAATCTTCAAACTTTACTAAAGGTATTAATAAAGATTTAATGCTTCATTCATACCAAATTAGATTTATGATTAAAGAAAATAAATATACTTATAAAGCTTTACTACCTAGTCATTTTAAAAAACTACTTAAAATTAAAAGACTTCACTTTTCAGATTAGATATAAAGTTATCGATTAATAAATTCTCTAAATTACTATAATCTTGATTATAGATTTGATTTAAATTGGTAACTCCTCTATCTTTGACACCGCATGGGATGATACTATCATATTTATTAAGATCGGTATCAATATTTATAGAGAATCCATGATAAGCAATCCATTTTTTTACTCTTACACCTATAGCGGCTACTTTTTTTGTATCTAATTTATCTTTGTACCAGATACCAATATTTTTTTTATCTGCAAAAGTTTGTATTTTGTAATAACCTATTGTTTCAATAATACTTTTTTCAATTAAAGAAATAAATTTTCTAATATCTTTTTTTCTTTTTTTTAAATCAATTACAAAATAGCAGATTAGTTGTCCTGGTCCATGATAAGTAATTTTACCACCTCTATTTGTTTCTATAATCTTAATTGATTTATCTAGTATTTCATTTTTTTTATGACTGGTACCAGCTGTGTAAATTTCTTCATGCTCTAAAATCCAAATTAAATCTTTTGAGTTATTTTCATTTACATCCAGTAATCTTGTTTCCATAAGATTTAAAGCGTCCTTGTATTTTACTGGTTTTTTTGACTTTTTAATCTCTATATTCATTTAAAAATTGTATTCTTTATATTATGTATTAAAAGTTCCGACTAAATAATAGGAATATTTATGACTTTAATTAAAAAAATCAAAGATAAAAAAGTCAATTTTGAATTTAATAAAGAATATATCAAAGTTGTTACAGATAAAATTTCGTCTAATGACGCACAATTTATTACGAATTCTTTTAAAGAAATGCATCCAGCAGATGCCGCTGATATCATTGAGCATTTAGGTCAAAATGATAGAGAAAATTTAATTAAACTTAATAATTTTAAAATTGATCCAGAAGTATTTATCGAATTAAATGAATCTGTTCAATCAGAGATAATTAAATATTTGTCATCTGAAGCAATAGTAAGAATATTAAAAAATTTAGAGTCAGATGATGCAATAGCAATTCTAGAAAATGTAGAAGAAAAAGATAAAAATTCTATACTAGCCTCATTACCCCCAAAAGATCGCTTTGCTTTACTTGAAGGTCTTAGTTATCCAGAAGATAGTGCTGCAAGGATAATGCAAAGAGAATTTACAGCAATACCCAGTAACTGGTCTGTAGGTCAAACAATAGATTATCTTAGAGAAAATAAAGATTTACCAGAAGAATTTTTAGAAATTTATATCGTTGATGAAAATTTCAAACCTATTGGCACTGTTCCATCATCTAAAGTTTTAAGGACAGCAAGAGAATCTAAAATGTCATCAATTATGGAAGATTCAACTTTTTTAGTACCTGTAGATATGGATAGAGAAGAGGTTGGAAATTTGTTTGAAAATTACAATTTAAATTCAGCATGTGTTGTTGATAAATCAAATAAATTAGTTGGCATGATTACATCAGATGATGTTTTGACAGTATTGAAAGAAGAAGCAGAAGAGGATGCATTAAGATTGGCAGGAGTAGGTGATGAGGAGATTACAGATGGAGTTATAACTAAAACAAAAAGAAGATTTAATTGGTTATTACTAAATCTTTTTACGGCTTTTCTTGCAACTTATTGTATTAGTTTATTTGGAGCAACTATTGAACAAATGGTAGTCTTAGCTTTTTTAATGCCTATTGTTGCATCTATGGGAGGTAACGCTGGTATGCAAACACTTGCAGTAACTGTAAGAACACTTGCAACAAATGATTTAACAAAAAATAATTTCAATAAAAATATTTTAAAAGAATTTAATATTGGTATTTTGAATGGAATTATCTTTGCTATTATAAGTTCATTAATAGTTCAATTATGGTTTCAAGATATTCAGCTTTCAATAATTATTTCAATATCCATGGTATTAACTATGGTTGTCGCAGGATTATTTGGAATTTTAGTACCAGTCACTTTAAAAAAAATGAATATTGATCCAGCTATAGCATCAAGTGTTTTTGTAACAACAATTACAGATGTAATAGGTTTTGTATCTTTTTTAGGTGTAGGGGCTTATTTTTTATAAAAAGTTAAATATTGTCAATCAATCTTACTTTATTTATATAATATGAAATAAATATTTTAGAGTTCTTAATTTTATCTGACACTTTAAGGTTTTTTATAGACCTTAATTCTAAGTATTCAATTTTAACTTTATATAATTTATCTATTTCTTTTCTTTTCTTAGAAAGAGCTTTTTTTATATTTCTATCTTTATTTAGTTTTTTTTTAAATGAAATTAAATTTTTTATTAATTTTCCCGCTATATTCAATTCCTTTTTTTTTAAAAGTAAATTTCTAGATGATAAAGCAAGTTTATTGATATCCCTAATAGTTTTGCAAGGAACAATTATAGACTTATTTTTCTTAATATATTTTTTAACTAAATAAAGCTGTTGAAAGTCTTTTTCACCCATGAAAACCTTTTTAGGTTTGATTATTTTTATTAAACGACCCATTACATCAATAACACCTTCAAAATGTCCTTTTCTATATTTTGCACATAAAACTTTGTCATGTTTATAAAGCTTAATCTTGGTTTTTCTTTTTGAATTATAAATATCGTTTTTATTTGGTAGATAAACAAAATTTACTTCCAAATCTTTAAGAATTGATAAGTCTTTTTTAGTGTTTTTAGGATAATTTATAAAATCTTTTTTATTATTAAACTGCTTAGGATTTACAAATATACTTACAATGGTCTTACTACACTCTTTTAAAGATCTTTTAATTAGAGAAATATGACCTTTATGAAGACTACCCATAGTTGGCACAAAGCCCAAGTTTGAGACGCCATATAATGCCTCATTTAATTCATTATTATTTAATAAAGTTTTCATTTGTATAAAATATTTTAATAAGTAAAACATTTGAATGATTAAACAAGCAATTATTCCACTAGCTGGCTTGGGAACTCGTTTGCTTCCACTTACAAGCGTATTTGCCAAAGAACTTTTACCCATTAATGGCAAACCAGGCATAGAATATATCTTAGATGAATGTATTGAAGCAGGTATAAAAGAAGTTATTTTTATAATATCTGAAAAGAAAAAAATGATTAAAAAGTATTTTTATAATGATAGTTTTTATAAAAAAATTTTAAAGAAAAAAAAAGATTCAAGAATTTCAAAGGAATATAAAAAAATTTTAAAATATAAGAAATTAATTAAATTTGTATATCAAAATAAACCACTTGGGACTGGTGATGCAGTTTTAAAAACAAAAAAATATATTAAAGATAATTTTTTTTTAATGCTTCTTCCAGACGATCTTATTATTAAAAAAAATTGTTCCAAATCTATGATCAGAATTCATAATCTATATAAATCTTCTGTTATGGCAAGTATGAAAGTTGATAAAAAATCAGTATCCAGATGGGGAATATATAAATTAGATAAAAAAATAGATAAGAATAATTATTTTATTAAAGATGTAATTGAAAAACCTTCGATAAAAACTGCTCCATCCAACAAAGCTGTAATAGGTCGATATATATTACCTAAAAAAATCTTTTCAAAATTATCAAAACAAAAACCTGGCAAAGGTGGAGAAATTCATATTACTGACTCTATTCAATCATTAATAAAAGATAATAAAAAATTTATAGCACATAATTTTTCTGGTAAATATTTAGACTGTGGCAGTATGTCAGGTTATATAAAGTCTACATTGGAGATTGCTAAAATATGAAATTATGCATGATAGGAACAGGATATGTTGGTTTAGTAAGTGGAGTTTGTTTTTCTGATTTAGGTAATGACGTAATCTGTGTAGACAAAGACAAAAATAAAATTGATTCACTTCAAAAAGGGAAAGTTCCTATCTATGAACCTGGTCTATCTGAATTGGTAGTCAAAAATTTTAGAAACAAAAGATTATCATTTTCAACAAATTTAAAAAAATCAGTAAGAGAGTCTGATATAATTTTTATTTGTGTTGGTACACCAACAAAGAAAGGTGGAAGTTCTGCCGATTTAAGTCAAATCTATAATGTTGCTAAAGAAATAAGCTCTTCAATAAATAAATTTAAGATAATTATAACTAAATCAACTGTTCCTGTTACAACTGGTGATGAGATAGAAAAAATTATAGCAAAAAAAAATACTCAAAAAAAGTTTTCAGTAGTTTCAAATCCAGAGTTTTTGAGAGAGGGTGAAGCAATAAGAGATTTTTCATATCCCGATAGGATAGTTGTTGGATCTAATGATAAAAAATCAAATCGAATTTTGAAAAATTTGTATAATCCCTTAATTTCCAAAGGAGCAAAATACCTAAATACCTCAAGGAGATCTGCGGAATTGATTAAATATGCCTCTAATGCTTTTTTAGCTACAAAGATTACTTTCATAAATGAAATTGCAAATTTATGTGAAAAAACTGGAATAAATGTAGAGGATATATCAATCGGTATGGGTTTAGATAAGAGGATTGGTAGTCGTTTTTTAAGAGCTGGACCTGCATATGGTGGATCTTGTTTTCCAAAAGACACCAAAGCAATTATTGCAACAGCTGATAGGTTTAAGTCAAACCTTTCAGTAATAAAATCAGTTATTAAGTCAAATGAAAATAGATCGAATATTTTATTAAAACGAGTGCAGAAAATATTAAATAACAAAATAAAAAATAAGAAAATATCTTTTTTAGGAGTTACGTTTAAAGCTAATACAGATGATATGAGAGACTCTTCAAGTTTAATTATGATACCATTTTTATCTAAAAAAGGTGCCATAATCAAATATTATGATCCAACTGGATTTAAAAAAGAATTTGTAAAAAATAAAAATGTTACTTATGAAAATTCAATCAAAAAGGCCGTTGAGGGTTCAGATCTTGTTATAATTCATACCGAATGGAATGACTTTAAATCAATAAATTTTAAAAAATTAGCAAAGAAAAAAAGGTTTATTGTATACGATATGAGAAATATATACTCACCTGAAAAAATAAAAGAACAGCGTTTAAAATATTTTAGTATTGGAAGATAAAATTTTAATTTAATTCAAATATAGCATCAACTTCTACAGAAACGCCTAAAGGTAAGCTGTTAGTACTCACAGCTGCTCTAGCATGCATGCCAGCATCTCCAAATACTGAAGCAATTAGATCTGAAGCACCATTTATTACTTTTGGTTGATCTGTGAAGTCGTCAGTCGAGTTGACAAATCCTGTTAATTTTATACAGGATTTAATTTTTGATAAATCATTATCACAAGCTTTTTTAACTTGTGCAATAATACTTAATGCACATCTTTTAGCTGCATTATAACCAGCTTCTGCATCCAGATCTTTTCCAATTTTTCCTTTGATTAGTTGTCCATTTTCATCAATAGAAATTTGTCCTGAAACAAATAATATTTTACCTGAAATTTTTGTTGCAACATAGTTTCCAACTGGTGGTTTTGCCTCCGGAAGTACTATCTTAAGTTCTTTAATCTTGTTATTATAACTCATTTTGCTTTCCTTTTTTTTGATTTTTTAGTTTTATCGTATTCTTTTCTTTTCTCAATCAATATTAAAGCCTCTTCCATTGTCAATTCTGTAGGATCTTTTTCTTCTGGTATTGTTGCATTTAGTGACTTGTATTTAATATAAGGTCCGTATTGACCTTTCATAACTCTTACGGGTTTTTTATCTTCGGGATGTTCTCCCAAATCTTTAATTATTGATGAAGACATTCGACCAGGTTTAGCTTCTGCTATTAAAGTTATAGCTCTATTCAAACCTATCGAAAATATCTCTTCAATGTTTTCTATTCTTGCAGATTTATTTTCACATTTTAAATACGGACCAAACCTTCCTGTATTTAATATAATTTCTTTTTGATTATCAGGATTTATTCCTAAAGATTTAGGTAAGGAACATAAAAATTTTGCTTTTTCTAAATCAATGCTTTCTAATTCTAAACCCTTGGGAATTGAAACATTCTTCAAAAGTTCATTAATATTTGATTGAGATTTCTTAGTCTTTTTCTTTTTTTTTGTATTTTTTTCAATTTCTTCTTCTGTTTGAATTTTTTCGTATTGAAGATATGGTCCAAATCTTCCATTTTTTAAATATATATCATTACCATTTTCATGTTTTCCAATAAATTTTGGTTCAGCTAATTGCGCCTGTGCTGCAGCTTTTGCTTTAGATAATGGCCTTGTAAATTTACATTCAGGATAATTTGAGCAACCTATAAAAGCACCACCTCTAAAGCTATTTTTTAAACTTAATGTTCCTGAATTGCATAATTGGCACTTTCTAACTACATTTCCTTCATTATCTTTATCAAAAATTAATTCACCTAAGCTATCATTGAGAAGATCTAAAACCTCTCTAGTTCTTTTTTCTTTTACCTCTGAAACATTATTATTAAAGTCTTTCCAAAAAAGCTCTAAAACTTTAATCCAACTTTCCTTTCCCGTAGTTATTTCGTCAAGCTGGTCTTCTAATCCTGCTGTAAAATTATAATCTACATATTTTGAAAATAATTTTTCTAAAAAGGCAGAAATTAATTTTCCTCTGTCAGTAGGAAAAAATCTTTTATTTAATATCTCTGCATAACCTCTATTAGCAATAGTAGAAATGATACTTGCATAAGTAGATGGTCTTCCAATACCCAGCTCCTCAAGTTTTTTTACTAGACTAGCCTCAGAATATCTAGGTGGTGGCTGAGTATAGTGTTGTTCGTCTAATAAAGCTTCAATATTAATTGGCCCTTTGGAAACAGTTGGTAAAATATTTTCATCATCTTTATTTTGATTATTATAAATTTTTAAAAATCCATCAAATTTGAGAACTGATCCGCTAGCCTTACAAATAGTATCATTATTATCCGAAATTATTGTAATGGTGTTTCTATCAAACTTAGCAGACTCCATTTGAGAAGATAAAGCTCTACTCCAAATAAGATCATATAATTTATTTTGATCTGTACTTAAATATTTCTTAACACTTTGGGGTGTTCTAATTATATCTGTAGGTCTAATTGCTTCATGAGCTTCCTGAGCATTCTTGGCTTTTTTACCAGAATAATTCAAAGCATCTTTAGGTAAGTATTCTTTACCAATTTCTTTTTGGATATAATCTCTAAAAGCTGACACTGCATCTTTGGATAAATTAGTTCCATCTGTTCTCATATAAGTAATTAAGCCAATTGTTTCACCCTCAATCTCTATTCCTTGATAAAGTTTTTGTGCTATTTGCATTGTTCTAGATGCACCAAAACCCAATCTGCTTGATGCGGTTTGTTGAAGAGTAGATGTAGTAAATGGTCCAGATGGATTTCGATTAACAATTTTACTTGAAATATCTGTAATACTAAATTTTTTTTTATTTACACTCTTTATAGCTTTGTTTACTTCTTCTTTATTTTTGAATGAAAATTTTTCAATTTTATTATTATCTAATTGACTAATACTTGCAGTAATTTTTTGATTATTTTGATCTATAAAGTTTATACTTAAAGTCCAAAACTCCTCCGGTTTAAATGACTCAATCTCATGTTCTCGCTCAGTAATTAATTTTAAAGCAACAGACTGAACTCTTCCTGCAGATTTTGAGCCGGGTAGTTTTGTCCAAAGTATTGGTGAAATATTAAAACCAACCAAGTAATCTAAAGCTCTTCTAGCCATATAAGCATCAACTAGATGAGGTTCAATTTGTCTTGGATTTTCAATCCCTTGTATGACAGCTTTTTTGGTTATCTCATTAAATACAACTCTTTCAATTTCTTTATCTTTTAAAAGTTTTTTTTCATTCAAATATTCTTTTACATGCCAGGCAATAGCTTCACCTTCACGGTCAGGGTCAGTAGCTAATATAATTTTAGATGAGTTTTTTGCTGCATCAGTAATTTCTTTAAGATATTTTTTTGAAAAACTGTCAACTTCCCATTCCATTTTAAAATCTTGGTCTGGATCAACTGAACCATTTTTAGAGGGTAAGTCTCTTATATGACCATAGCTTGCTAGAACTTTATAATCATCGCCCAAATATTTATTTATTGTTTTAGCTTTAGCGGGACTTTCTACAATGACCAAATTCATAGACTACAAACTACTTAAATCACTTAGATAGTCAATTTAATAAATTTTTGTCTTTGTTTCTTCTTTATTTTTCAATCTTTTGATATTTTCTCTATGAGTAAAAAATATCAAGACAAACATAATCGTAAAAAAAATTCCCTGATCAAATTGAGTTAAAATCAATAAATATATCGGTATAGAGGCTGCACCTACTAAAGATGATAATGAGGAATACTTAGAAATGAAAAAAGTTATAAACCAAGAAATAGTAAAGATAATTCCAAAATGGATATTTATGGCAAATAAAATTCCAACATAAGTTGCAACACCTTTTCCACCTTTAAACTTTAACCAAATTGGAAAAACATGACCTAAAAAAGCGCACAGAGAGGCAATATATAAAAAATCTTGATAAAAAATTTTTACATAAATGACAGGAGCTACAGCTTTCAAAATATCAAGCACCAATGTTGAGTAACCTATTGTTTTATTACCAGTTCTGAGAGCATTAGTGGCTCCAATGTTACCTGAGCCAATTTCTCTAATATCTTTTTTTAAAAAGATTTTTGTAAGTATGAAACCAAATGGTACGGACCCCATAAGGTAAGAAATCATACCTATTAAAAAAATATCCATTCTATAGCTTAAATAATTCTTTTCCTTTTACAAACGTATTTGTAACTTTACCTTGAAGTTTTTTATCTTCTATCGACGTATTTTTTGATTTTGAGATTAATTTATCTTTTTTTACAATCCATGGTTTGTCAATATCAACTATACATAGGTCTGCGTCATTTCCTATAGAAAGGTTACCTTTGTTTATTTTGAGTATTTTTGCTGGATTAGATGTTAGAGCTTTAATAATAGTCTCAAGTTTGAGAGATTCGTTGTGGTATAACTCTAAACTTAAAGATAAGAGTGTTTCAATACCAGAAGCACCAGTAGCAGCTTGAGCAAAAGTTAATCTTTTTGATTCTTCATCTTCAGGTTTATGATCTGAAACAATTACATCAATCAAGCCATCTTTTAATCCTTGCACTAGAGCCAATCTATCTTCTTCTCTTCTTAATGGGGGAGATAACTTTAAAAAAGTTCTAAAATCTCCAATGTCATTTTCATTTAAGGACAAGTTATTAATTGAAACCCCTGAGGTAAATTTAACAATTTCCTTTCTATATTTGATAACTTCGACCGATTTTTGTGAAGATAATTGAGATATGTGATATCTACATTTGACTTTCTCTAGCAATGTTAAATCTCTCTCTATTAAAATTCTTTCTGCAATTTCTGGTATGCCTGATAATCCCAATTTAGAAGCAATTATTCCAGAATTTATCATACCATTCTTTGCAAGTTCGTAGTCCTCAGCGTGTTGCATTATCAGACAACCCAAATCTTTAGCTGAGTTCATTATTCTTGACATTAATCTTGGATTTTGAATTGTTTTTATTCCATCGGTGAAAGCAATTATGCCTTTAGCTTGTAAAAGACCAAACTCTGTCATGTTAGTGCCTTCAATATTTTTCGTAAGAGAAGCAGATGGAAAAATATTTATTTTTGATTTATCTCTTCCTCTTCTTTTTAAAAAGTCGACTATAGACACATTGTCAATAATTGGATCAGTATTTGGCATCGTAACTACTGATGTAACTCCACCAGATAATGCTGCATTACTTAAGGTTCGAAAGTTTTCTTTGTATTCATATCCAGGTTCACCAACAAAAACTTTCATATCTACCAAGCCTGGAAAAATATACTTTCCTTTTAAGTCAATTGGTTTTTCTCTGGTAGGTAAATTATTAGTATTTACTTTTTTTCCTATGGCTTCGATTTTACCTTCTTCACTTATAATCAAACCTCCAACTTCATTGATTGAATTATGAGGGTCAATTATGTTAGCGTTTATGAAATATTGCTTTTTCATCATGTACAAAATATCTTTAAACAAGCCATTCTTACAGCTACACCTAGTTCAACTTGTTCTTTAATTACGCTTTTATTTATGTCATCTGCTAATATTGTATCTATTTCTATACCTCTATTCATTGGTCCAGGGTGCATAATTAATGCATCAGATTTAGCATGCTCAAGTTTATCAGGAGTTAAACCGTAATATTCATAATACTCTCTATTTGATGAAAGATATGAACTTGTCATTCTTTCATTTTGCAATCTTAGCATCATGACGATATCACAATCTTTCAATCCTTTTTTCATATCAGTAAAAGTATTAATACCAAATTTTTCAATTTCTTTCGGCATAAGATTTGTTGGAGCAATTATATTTACTTCAGCTCCAAGCATATTGAGAAGATAAATATTTGATCTTGCTACTCTTGAATGTAGAATGTCTCCACATATTGCAATTTTCAATCCTTCAATTTTATTTTTTCGAGTTATAATTGTTAAAGCATCTAAAAGGGCTTGAGTAGGGTGCTCTCTTCTTCCATCACCAGCATTTAGCACCGCACAATTTACTTTTTGTGAAAGTAAGTTACAAGCTCCAGAGTCTTGATGTCTAATAACAATAATATCTGGATGCATCGCATTTAAAGTCATAGCTGTATCGATTAATGTTTCACCTTTTTTAATTGCAGAGTTACTTATGTTCATAGACATAACGTCTGCTCCAAGTCTTTTTCCAGCTAATTCAAATGAACTTTGTGTTCTAGTAGAAGGCTCAAAGAATAAATTGATTTGAGTCTTTCCCCTCAAAACATCTATTTTTTTATTTTTACTTTGATTAACTTTTATAAACGCGTGTGCTTCATCAAGTATCAAATTAACATCATTAATTGATAAATCTTGGATACCTAACAAGTGTTTTTGGGAAATTTTAATAGCTTTATCTGTTTTTATTGCCATTAAAACCAACTCTATAACTATAAATGTCTACAATAGCAAGTATTAATTATTTAAAAAATCTATTGCTCCTTGCAATATAAAAGCAGCTGCATTTTCATCAATTTTCTTTTCTCTTTTACTCACATTAATATCTAATTGACTAGATAGGTTAAAAGCACCAACTGTTGATAACCTTTCATCCCATAGACAAATAGGTATATTTATGTTTTCCTCAATTTTTTGAGACGTGTCCTTTACTGATTGTGCTGATCTACCTGATGAACCATCCATATTTAACGGATTTCCAATTACGATTCCTCTAATATTATTTTCATCAATGATCACTCTAAGTTCATTAATTAATTCATTTAGAGTGTTTCTGTTTATTGTTTTTAAAGGGGTAGCAATTAATTGTTTTTCATCACATATAGATATACCGATTCTTTTAGAACCTAGGTCTAAACCGATTAATCTACACTTATCTGAGTGTTTTTTTTTAAATTCTTCCAAAGTGATCATATTGTATATTTTAAACTTAAATGGTAGTTTGCGTCATATTTAAATAGCATATGAGTATAGATCTTAAAACAATAAAACATATCTCTAAATTATCAAGAATTTCAGTTGATGAAAAAAAAGCTGAAAAATTAGCTGGTGATTTAAATTCAATTTTTGATTTTATTGAAAAACTTAATGAATTAAAAACAGACAATGTTGAACCTTTAACTTCTGTAGCTGAAACAACATTAAAACTAAGGCCTGACGAGGTTAAAAGTAAAAATATTAGAGAACAAATAGTTAAAAATTCTCCTCAAGATAATGAAGATTATTTTGTTGTACCAAAGGTGATAGAGTAATGTCAGATATAACAAAACAATCTCTTACAGAATTAGTTGAAAATATTAAAGATAAAAAACTGTCTTCAACTGATGTTACTAAAGCATTTATTGAAAGATCTGAAAAATCTAAAGAACTAAATGCATATATTACTGATGACTTTACATCAGCTTTGGAAAAAGCAAAAAAATTTGATCAAAAACCTAATTTAGATTTAAAATTGCCAGGTGTTCCAATGGCAGTAAAAGATTTATTTTGTACAAAAGATATTAAAACAACTGCTGGTAGTAAAATTTTAAATAATTTTGTACCAACATATGAATCAACAGTAACGGACAATATTTGGAAAGAAGGTGCAATACTTTTAGGTAAACTAAATTGTGATGAATTTGCAATGGGTTCATCTAATGAAACTAGTTTTTTTGGTAACGTGCAAAATCCAATTGATAAAAACTTAGTTCCAGGTGGTTCATCAGGTGGGTCTGCTTCAGCAGTGGCTGGACAATTAACACCAATTACAATTGGAACTGATACTGGTGGTTCAATAAGGCAACCTGCTTCTTTTACAGGAACAGTTGGATTAAAACCTACTTATGGAAGCTGCTCACGCTATGGAATTGTTGCTTTTGCATCATCATTAGATCAAGCAGGACCAATGGCACAAACTGTTAAAGATTGTGCTTTACTACAAGAGATAATTAGTAGTTATGATCCAAAAGATTCCACTTCAATAGATTTTAAAAGAAATCAATACAGTAAAGAACTTACTAATAATATAAAAGGAAAAAAAATTGGGATACCAAAAGAATATAGAGTTGATGGAATGCCAAAAGAAATTGAAGATCTTTGGCAAAAAGGAATTCAATATGTCAAAGATTGTGGAGCTGAAACTATAGATATTTCACTCCCTCATACCAATTATGCTTTACCAGCTTATTATATTGTTGCTCCTGCTGAAGCATCTTCAAACCTAGCAAGATATGATGGTGTTAAGTATGGATTTAGAGCTAAAGGTGAAAATCTAATTGATATGTATGAAAAGACAAGATCAGAAGGTTTCGGTGCTGAAGTTCAAAGAAGAATTATGATTGGTACTTATGTTTTATCATCTGGTTATTATGATGCATATTATCTAAAAGCTCAAAGAGTAAGAAAACTTATTAAAAATGATTTTGATGAAGCATATAAAAAAGTTGACGCAATTTTAACACCGTCTACTCCTAGTTCAGCATTTAAAATAGGTGAAAAAACAAATGATCCAGTTTCAATGTATCTTAATGATATATTTACAGTTCCAGTTAATTTGGCAGGACTGCCAGGTATATCAATTCCAGCAGGTCATGACTCAAAAGGATATCCTTTAGGTTTACAAATTATTGGTAAGGCTTTTGATGAACAAAATATATTAAATATAGCATATGCTATGGAAGAAAAGATAGATTTTAAAAATAATATTACAGATTGGTGGATCAAATGAGCAAAAATAATTCAGAGTATTTGATAAATCGAAAAGATAATCAATATGAAGTTGTAATTGGTTTAGAAGTTCATGCCCAAGTGTTATCTGAGTCAAAACTTTTTTCTGCTTCAGCTACTAAGTTCGGAGCTGAACCAAATACACAAGTAAGTTTAGTTGATGCTGCATTTCCAGGAATGTTACCTGTAATCAATGAATTTTGTGTTAAGCAAGCGATTAAAACTGGAATTGGTCTTAATGCAAAAATTAATAAACGTTCAGTATTTGATAGAAAAAATTATTTTTATGCAGATTTACCTCAAGGATATCAGATTTCTCAATTTAAAGATCCTATAGTAGGTGAAGGTAAAGTCATCTTAGACATGCCTGATGGACAAAAAGAAGTTGGTATTGAGAGGTTACATTTAGAACAAGATGCAGGAAAAAGTATTCATGATCTTGATCCTCAAAATACTTTTGTAGATCTTAATAGATCAGGGGTGGCTTTAATGGAAATTGTAAGCAAACCAGACCTTAGATCTCCTGATGAAGTAAGTGCATATATTAAAAAACTAAGATCAATAATGAGATATTTAGGTACATGTGATGGCAATATGCAAGAAGGATCTTTAAGAGCAGATGTAAATGTTTCTGTAAGAGCAAAAGGCTCAAAAGAATTTGGAACAAGGTGTGAAATTAAAAATGTAAATTCTATTAAATTTATGCAAATGGCTATTCAATATGAAGCAAATAGACAGGTTGATTTAATCGAAGAAGGTAAATCAATTGATCAAGAGACAAGATTATTTGACACTAAAAAAAATGAAACAAGATCGATGAGATCAAAAGAAGATGCACATGATTATAGATATTTTCCAGATCCCGATTTATTACCCCTAAAGGTTTCTGATGAATTTATTAATCAGCTTAAAAGCGATATCCCAGAATTACCAGACGATAAAAAGAAAAGATTTATTGATGAATTTAAGTTGTCACCATATGAGGCAACAATCTTAGTCTCAGATATTGAAACAGCAAAATACTTTGAAGAAGTTGTAGCTAAAATGGGTAAAAACAAAGATATGAAATTAGCAGTTAATTGGATCACAGGTGAATTATTTGCAGTTTTAAATAATAAAAACTTAGAAATTTCTCAAAGTCCAGTAAGTGCAAAGAATTTAGCTATATTAGTTAATTTAATAAAGAACGGAACAATTTCAGGAAAAATAGCAAAGACTGTGTTTGAACTAATGTTAGATGGAGATAAAGATCCTCAAAAAATTGTTGAGGAAAAAGGATTAAAACAACAAAGTGATCCAAAAGCGATTGAAGTTTTAATTGATAAAATAATTAATGATAATAGAGAAAAGGCTATTGAGTATAAGTCAGGTAAGGAAAAATTATTCGGTTTCTTTGTTGGTCAAGCTATGAAAGCTTCTGGTGGTAAAGCAAATCCTCAACTTATAAATGAGATTTTAAAGAAAAAACTTCAGTAGAATGGGTGCAAACCTTGATATTACAGAAAAGTTACAAAATTATATAAATGATTTTGGATTAAATTTACATCCAATTCAACAAGAGATAATTGATTATAATAAAACTTTAGGCGATATCAAAAGAATGCAGATCGATCCTACTCAATGTCATTTTCTTCACCTAATTATAAAAGTTTCAAATATAAAAAGTGTTCTTGAAATTGGAACTTTTACGGGACTTAGTGCTATTACAATTTCACTTGCCTTACCTGATGATGGGAAGTTAATTGCTCTTGATAAAAATCAAGAGACAAACAAAATAGCACAAGATTTTTTTAAAAAGGCTAATCAAGAACATAAAATTCAAACAATAATTAAACCTGCCCTTGAAAGTTTGAAAGAATTAAAAAATAATAAATTTGATATGATTTTTATTGATGCGGATAAAATGAATTATAAGTCATATTATGAAAAATCCTTACAACTGCTCAACAAAGGTGGGCTAATTATTATTGATAACGTTTTATGGCATGGTGAAGTGGCTGATGAAAAAAATAATGATAAATTTACCACAAGTATTAGAGAATTTAATAAATTTGTATTTGAAGATAAAAGAGTAGAGCAAATCATTATTCCATTAGGAGATGGAATGACTGTTTGTAGGGTTTTATAATGTTTAAAGTTTTTGGCTTTTATAAATTCGTAAAGGTTAAATCTTTAAAAAAAAACAAAGATTTTTTACAGAAATTCATTATTTCAAATCATATTAGAGGAACCATAATCATTGCTAAAGAGGGATTAAATGGCACTATTTCTGGTAGTATTAAAGATATTAATAAAACTATCAAAAAACTGAAATTTTTATTCTCATTTAAACAATTTGATAGTAGCAATGAGTCTAAGTCAAAATTTCAGCCCTTTCATAAGCCTAAAGTTAAGATTAAAAAAGAAATTGTTCCAATGAATTTAACTATCAATTTTAATGAGAGAAACATGGAAACACATTTAGAGCCAAAAGAATGGAACAAGCTAATTAAGAATAAAGATACTCACATAATTGATACTAGAAAACCTTTTGAATATAAGGTTGGAACTTTTAAAAGATCAGTAAATCCAAATGTAAATAATTTCAGAGATTTTCCTAAGTATTTAAATAAGCTTAAAAAAAATAAACCAGTAGCAATGTTTTGTACTGGTGGAATACGTTGTGAAAAAACTTCTGTTTATTTAAAAAATAAAGGATTTAAAAATATTTACCAATTAAATGGTGGTATTCTAAACTATCTTAAAAAGATTAAAAAAAAAGAAAGTTTGTGGAAAGGTGAGTGTTTTGTTTTTGATAATAGAATTAGTTTGAAACATGGATTAAAGATAGGCTCATATTCTATGTGTAGTGGTTGTAGAATGCCTTTATCTCCTAAAGATAAAAAATCAAATAAGTACGAAGAGGGTGTTTCTTGTTCAAATTGCCATGATAAATTAACAGAAACTCAAAAATCACGTTTTAGAATGAGACAAAGTCAGATATACAAAGCCAAGCAATCTGGAAAAAAACATATTTTTCAAAAAGAATTTAAATAAGGATAACTTTGTCGAAATCAATAAAACTAACTAAAGATCCAATTTGGGCACTACTTAGAAAAGTTACTGTACCAGCAAGTGTTGGCTCATTATTTCAGACTTTTTATAATCTAGTTGATACTTGGTTTGCTGGTAGAATTTCTGCAGAAGCTATAGGAGCTATAGCAAAATCATTTCCAATTTATTTTACTATCATTGCTGTTGGTGTTGGTTTAGGTGCTGCAACAAATGCTTTAATTGGTAATTCAATAGGTGAAAAAAAAGTAAGAGTTGCTTCCATGTATATTGCTCAATCTCTAATTTTTGCTTTTATTGTATCAATATTTGTAACTTTATTTGGTTTGAATGCTTCAAATTATTTGCTGGGAGTTATGGGATCTGATGCAGAAAGTATAGCTTTAACAAGAGAATATTTAGATATCATTTTTTATGGAACTTTTATTGTATTGATACAAATTTCATTAAATGGAACTTTAAATGCCCAAGGCGACACAAAAAGTTATAGAAATGTTTTAATCTTTAGTTTTTTTCTAAACATTTTTTTAAATCCTCTTTTTATATGGGGATATGGATTTATACCTGGGTTTGGTATAGCAGGACTTGCTATAGCAACGGTGATTTCACAATTAATTGGAACAATTTATTTAGCTTATAAAGTTAATGATTGTAAAATTAGAGAGTATTTGAAATTAAAATGTTTTATTCCTAAATTTGAATATTTAAAACCTTTAACAACACAAGCAGTCCCCGTTATGTTCAGTATGTTATTTATTGGTGTAGGTATTTTCAATATTCTATATTTTATTGGTCAATTTGGTGATCTAGCTACCGCTGGTTATGGAGCAGCATTAAGAGTCGAACAAGTTTTTTTACTGCCAGTTATTGGATTAAATACAGCAGTCCTTTCTATTGGTGGACAAAATTTTGGTGCTAAAGCTTATGATAGAATTAGAGAACTTTACACCAAGGCGCTATTATTTGGTTCTTCATTCATGGCAATTGCTGGATTAATAATATTTTTTGGTGCTGAATTTTTTGTTTCTATATTTACCGACAACCAAGAAGCAGTTATGAGTGGAGCTATTTATTTAAAAATTGCAGCATTAATTGGACCAATTTATCCCGTGTTCTTTATTACTACAGCAGTATTTCAAGCTGTAAAAAAACCTCTTTATAGTCTTTATTTAAGCATTCTAAGATTGACTGCGTTTCCTTTTTTAAGTTTATGGTACGTGATTAATATTAGAGGGGGGGAATATGAAGATATATTCTACACAATCATGGCTACAAATTGGGCAATGGGTATTGCTGTATTAATATTTATTGGTTATTTTTTAAATAATGTTTTTAAACAAAATAAAACTCTTTTTAGTTATTAGTATCTGTCTAATATTTTTCTTTTTAACCTATAATGATGTTAAATCTAAAGAAATTAAGATTATATCTGGGATAGCAAAAGTTATTGATGGAGATACTATTTGGATAGATTCTAATAAAATTCGATTTTATGGTATAGATGCGCCTGAAGTTAAACAATATTGTCAAAAACCTTATTTGTCTTTATCTTTTATTATATTAAATAAAGACTACCCTTGCGGAAAAGTTGCAAGTAATAAACTTAAAAATATGATTAATAACAAATTAGTTACATGTAAAATCAATGGAAAGGATAGATATAAAAGGTTTATTGCAGAATGTTTTAAAGATAAAACTAATATTAATTCATGGATGGTTCTGAATGGTTATGCAATAGCTTATAAAAAATACTCAAAAAGATATATTGCTGAAGAAAATATTGCAAAAAAAAATAAATTAGGTCTATGGAAGGGAACATTCGATAAACCTTGGAATTGGCGAAAAAAAAAATAATATAATTGTGTAATTTTAAATGAACAATATAAACTGGAATTATCCAACTTCTATTTGGATTGGCAAAAATAGGATTAGAGAGCTTGCTTCTGCATGTAAAAATCTATCTATTAACAGACCTTTGTTAGTTACCGATGAAGCTTTTTCAACTTCTGAAATAATTAAAAATATTTTATCAGATCTTAAAACCAAAAATTTAAACTGTAAAATATTTTCTAATATAAGAGGAAACCCAACTGGTACGAACGTTATGGATGGTGTAGATTTTTATAAAAAAAATAGTTGTGATGGTGTAATTGCCGTAGGAGGTGGAAGTTCTTTAGACGTTGGCAAAGCTATAGCTTTCATGGTACCTCAAACTTTACCTTTATGGGATTTTGAAGATATAGGTGACAATTGGACTAAAGCTAATTCTGAAAAAATTTCTCCAATTATTGCAATACCAACAACTGCTGGAACTGGATCTGAAACTGGTAGAGCATCTGTAATATTAGATGAGGAAGCTGGTTTGAAAAAGATTATATTCCATCCTAAATTTTTACCATCAATTGTAATTTTAGATCCTACTTTAACAATTGATTTACCAAAAAATCTGACGGCGGCTACTGGAATGGATGCTTTAGCTCATAACTTAGAAGCATATTGCTCTCCAAGCTTCCATCCGATGGCTGATGGAATTGCGTTGGAAGGAATTCGACTAATTGATAAATATTTAATTGAAGCTGTTAATAATGGATCAAATTTAGAAGCCAGAATGAATATGTTGGCAGCAGCCTGTATGGGATCTACTGCATTTCAAAAAGGTCTTGGTGCAATTCATTCTCTAAGTCATCCAATTAATGCTTTAAACAACGTACACCATGGTCTATCCAATGCTATTTTTATGCCTTATGTTTTAACTTTTAATAAGGATGTCATTGAAAAAAAAATTTTAAAAATATGTAATCACTTAGAATTTAAAAATGAGTCATTTGATGAATTTATTAATTGGGTTTTAGATCTAAGAAAAAAATTGAATATACCTCACAGCTTATCTGAAATAATTTCAGAAAAAGATTTTGATATCGAAAGATTGTCCAAAATGGCTTTATCAGATCCATCAACAATAACTAATCCAAAAAAGTTAACTCTCAATGATATGAAAATTATGTATGAGAATAGTATGAATGGGGTCCTTTTCAATTGTTAGAGTCTTTTTTTAATTTTTTTTCTAATTTTCTAACAACATAAGAAACAATTAATATTAATGCTAAATATTCAAGAATTAAAAATGTATAAATTTCTAAAGGTCTATAAGTTGTTACAACTAACTCATTAGCCTTTCTAGTTAAATCTCCGATTCCTATTATTGAAACCAATGAAGACATTTTTAAAACATAAACAAATTGATTTCCGATAGCAGGTAAAATATTTTTTATTGCCTGTGGTAAAATTACTAATCTTAATTTTTTTAAAAAATCTAAACCTAGTGAACTTCCTGCTTCCCATTGAGCTTTTTTGATTGAGTTTATACCTGCTCTAAAAATTTCAGCTTGAAATGCACTTTCACTTATAGACAAGGCAATGATTCCTGAAACAAAAGGACTAAAGCTTACCCCGGTCATAATGGGTAAACCATAATAAATCCATAAGATTAAAACTAGAAGAGGAATAGCTCTTACTATTTCGACATATCCAATATTCAAATAAGTTAAAAATTTACTTTTTGCTAAAGAAGGGACTGCAACAATAAAACCAATCATCATTGAAATAACAATTGATACTATTGAAATATAGATAGTTGTAGTTATCCCACTTAATAAAAATTTAAGATTAGTTAATCCTTCAATATTGTTTGGAGATAAAATCAACCAATTAAGTTCACTTTTACCACATGAGGTTAAAGGAAGTATTAAAAGTAAAAAAAATAAATTTCTCACTCTTTGATTTATAAAGAATTAAAAATTAATTACTAATTGATTATAAGCTTTTTAGATTATATTTAGCTAATAACTTAGTAAAAAAGCCTGACGATTTTTTCTTTTTAATCCATTCATTAACGTAGTTGTTCCATTTAGAGTCACCTTTAGGAACCATCATTGCTAAAAAGGCTGGATTTTTTTCTCCATCAGGAACTATAGCTAATTGTGGATATTTGATTACTAATTTGTTTGCTTCTGTCGAACTTGTAATATTCCCATCTGCTCTTCCAGCTAAAACCTCTTGAAAGTCTCTTGCTGGTGCTTCAACTGAGTTCAATTTTGATTTAGGAAAAAATTCTTTCGCTTTTTCTTCTTGAGATGTACCAAGTGTTGTAGCGATTGTTACTTTTGAATTATTAAGTGAGTCCCACGTTGAAAATTTTTTTAAATTCTTTTTAAGAACCAATGGCACAGTTCCATATTTATAATAAGTGTCTGTAAATCCTGCTACTTCTGCTCTTTTTGGTGTTTTAGTTACACTTGTAGAAATATCATATCTTTCGGATGTGATACCAGAAACTATAGTTTTCCATTCTGCAGGAACAAATTCAACTTTAACCCCCATGTCTTTAGCTAATTCGTTCATAACATCAATGTCAAATCCCTTATATTTATTAGTTGCTGGATCTTTCATTGTCATTGGATCCCAATCTCCAGTTGTTCCAACTTTTAAAACTCCAGCTGAAAGTATTTTGTCCAAATTAGATTCTGCGTTTAAAGAAAAGGGTAAAAGAGCAAATATTGCTATTAAAAGTAATTTTTTCATATCCTTAAATAACCTATTTGAAAATTAATAGAGACTATAATCTTGACGCAGCGTCGTTCATCCAAGAAAACAAATGTTGTGAAAAAGAACGTCTAACAAACAGATTAACTGCATTTTTATCCTGATTATGAACAATTATATCTATTTTATTTAAAATTGTTTGTGTTACAGCTCCTTTTTTATTTTGAAAATCATCAAAATTAAAAGGAGATCCAGTTTGAAATAATTCATAAATTTTGTTTCCTTTGAGATTAATCATTACAAATTGATCTGTAACATCTGTTACTGCACCAAGATTTAATTTTGAAATGTAATTGTTTAATAGTTCTTCAGTTTTATAGTTATTTGTATTTTCATCAACTGGCTCATTAGAATAAATCATCCATTCATCAGGACTTAACCAAACTGCTGTTAATTTATCACTTTGAGCAGAGGTATTAGCTTCAGTTGGTAATAAAATATTTAAAGATTTTCCAACAGCAGAAATAAATTCTCTTTTTTTACCCCTTATTATCAATTTCATTATTGGTTTGATCTCCTTCATTTGAAGATCTTGTATTAATGTATTTTTAGGTAGTGCTTGGTTATAATTAAGCATTTAATCTCTTATTCTCCTTATCTAAAAAAACTGGATCAGCAACTGTTACATTGATATTCTTTTTTTCCATCGGAATTATCAATTTTTGTCCAATCATATTTTTTCCGCCTCTAACAACTCCAAGAGCTATAGATTTTTTAAGGTTAGGACTAAAATAACTTGAAGTAATATGTCCTAACATTTCGATAGGTGATTTTTTTACATCAGCTACTATTTGTGCTCCCTCTTCTAAAACTTCATTAGGATCTTCAGTTAATAATCCAACAAGCTGTTTTCTATCTTCTCTAATAGTGTCAGATCTATATAAAGATCTTTTTCCAATAAAATCATATTTCTTTTTACTTACAATCCAATCCATCTGTAAATCGATAGGGGTCATTGTAGCGTCAGTATCTTGACCTACAATTATGAAACCTTTTTCAGCTCTAAGTAAATGCATTGTTTCAGTGCCATATGGTGTAATATTGTAATCTTTTCCAGCTTCCATACATTTTTCCCAAACTGATTTACCATAGTTAGCCTGAATATTAATTTCATAACTATGTTCCCCTGTGAAACTAATTCTCATTACTCTGCAATTAATTTTACCAATTTTTGCATTCTTAAATGACATATGTGGAAAACTTTCGTCTGAAAAATCTAAATCTGAAATAACTTCACTTACAATTTTTTTACTATTTGGACCACAAACACTTATTGTTGCAAAATGATCTGTTACTGATGTTAAATAAACATCTAATTCTGGCCATTCTGTTTGCAGGTAATCTTCAAGTTTACCCATTACATTAGCGGCACCGCCTGTTGTTGTCGTCATTATATAATGATTTTCACCTAATCGAGTAGTAACACCATCATCATATACCATGCCATCTTCGTTAAGCATTAAACCATATCGACATTTACCGATAGCTAGTTTTGACCAAGCATTAGTATAAACTCGATTTAAAAATTCAGAAGCATCAGTTCCTTGAATATCAATTTTACCAAGAGTAGATGCATCTAAAATTCCAGCACTTTCTCTTGCTGCTTTACTTTCTCTTTGAACTGCCTGGTGCATATTTTCATTTTCTTTTGGATAATACCAAGCTCTTTTCCATTGACCTACATTTTCAAATTCTGCTTTATTTTTTTCATGCCAACTATGAATTGGAGTTTTTCTAAATATGTCAAAATATTCTCCAACATTTCTTCCAACTATCGTTCCAAAAGTTAAAGGAGTGTAGGGTGGTCTAAAAGTAGTGGTGCCTAATTCACCCATTTTTGCACCTGCTGTTTCAGAAATAATTCCAAGCGCATGCATATTACCTAATTTACCTTGGTCTGTTCCCATTCCAGTGGTTGTGTATCTTTTTACATGTTCAATTGATCTAAAACCTTCTCTTAATGCTAGTTTAATATCTTTTGCAGTAGCATCATTTTGATAGTCAACAAAAGATTTTGTTTTACCCAGAACTTTATCTGACGGTAATAGCCAAATATTTCTTTTTGATTTATTAGTTGAGGATATAACTTCTAAACTCTCGTATTCAGTATTTTTGATATTTAAAAATTCTTTTAAAGATTTAGGTGTATTTATTAAAATTTCATCTAAAGTAAAATCACCATTACATGAACCAATGCTTAGTTGATCAGAAGGGTAAATGCTAGGGATAAATACTTGGTCTTCATCTCTGAACTTTAATTTTCCACCAGATTGAGTAAATAGATGAACAGCTGGTGTCCATCCACCAGAAACACCAAGGCAATCACAAGATAAATTTATTCTTGAGCCAACAACCTTTTGCCCATCTTTAGATAGTTGTTTTATAGAAATCCCACTAATTTTTTTATAGCCAAATGTATTTGTTACTGTGTAGCCTTTGAAAATCTTTATATTATTTTTTTCTACTTCATAAACTAATTTAGAGTCCACTTCTTCTCTATTGTCAATTATAGCCTCAATATTTATTCCTTTTTGAATTAAACTAATCGCAGTTTCATATGCGCTATCGTTATTAGTAAAAAGAACATTTTTTTCACCACATGCAACCCCAAAAAAGTCAGCATATCTTTTAATTGCTGATGAAAGTAAAATTCCAGGTCTATCGTTATTGTCAAATACCATTGGTCTTTCTATTGAACCTGTAGCTGAGATTACTTTTTTTGCTCTTATTTTAAGTAGTTTGTGTCTTGTTTTATCTTTCCTTTGTTCAATAGGTAAATGATCAGTAAAATTTTCACGTGCTAATAAAAAGTTATAACCATGATAAGCCGCAACACTTGTTCTAGTTTTAATTTCTAAATTCTTTAATTTTTTAATTTCATTAATTTCTTTTTCTAGCCATGAGTTTGAATTTTGATTGTTTATTTTGAAATAATCAGAGTTTTGATAAATTGTTGATCCTCCAAGATTTGGTTTTTCATCAACTAAAAGTGTTTTAAATCCATTTTTGGCTGCAGTTTTTGCAGCCATGACACCTGAAATACCTGATCCTATTACCAAGACATCACAATGAATGTATCTATGCTCATATATGTCTGGATCTGGCTCAGTAGGTGATTTTCCTAATCCGGCTGATTTTCTGATAAAATATTCATATTTTTCCCAAAAACTAGCAGGCCACATAAAAGTTTTGTAGTAAAAACCTGCAGGAAGTAGAGGTGATAAAAAATTATTTATTCCACCAACGTCAAACTTTACACTAGGCCAACAATTTTGACTGGATGCTTCTAAACCTTCATAGATCTCGACTTCTGTTGCTCTTACATTTGGTTCTGTTCTAGAAGAATTGTCATGAAGTTGAACAATAGCATTTGGTTCTTCTGAACCAGCGGTCATGATGCCTCTTGGTCTATGGTATTTAAAACTTCTACCTACCAAATGAACATTGTTTGCTAATAGTGCAGAGGAAAGTGTATCTCCTTTAAAACCATAATAAGTTTTTCCATTAAATTTAAATGAAATTCTGTAAGTTTCATCAATAGCTTTTCCAGTTTTAACTCTAAGATTTTTTGTCATTTTATTCTATTGGTGGCTTTTCACCCATTTTATAAACTGCTTTAATTTCATCATTCGAAGTATCTCGAACCATATTAAACCATTTTCTGCAACCATGAGCATGATTCCATCTTTCAAATTGGACACCTTTAATATTTTTTCTCATGAAGAGATATTCTGCCCATTCATCATCACTTAATTCAGTAGGTTGTTTTGGTCTTACTATATGAGCTTCACCACCAGCTTTAAATTCACTTTGTTCACGTTCTCCACAGAAAGGACAATTAATAACAAACATTAGTGTGCTACAGCAGCTGCACCATGTTCATCAACAAGGTCACCACTTACAAATCTATTAATATTAAATGCAGCATTAAGTTTATGTGGTTCATCATTTGCTATCGTATGTGCAAACAAATCACCAGATCCAGGAGTCGCTTTAAATCCTCCAGTTCCCCAGCCACAATTAAAATATAAACCCTTAATAGATGTTTTACTTATTATTGGGCTAGCATCAGGACAAATATCAACAATTCCTCCCCATTGTCGAAGCATTCTCATTCGACTAAATATTGGATATAGTTCTAAAATTGCATTTAATGTCCCTTCAACAATATCATGACTACCTTTTTGAGAATAAGAAATATAATCATCTGTACCTGCACCTATAACTAGCTCACCTTTATCCGATTGGCTTACGTAAGCATGAACAGCATTTGACATTACAACCGTATCAATAACTGGTTTAACTGGTTCAGACACCAAAGCTTGTAATGGTTTACTTTCTAAGGGCAATCTTAAACCGGCCATATTAGCTATAACACTAGAATGTCCTGCAGCAACAACTCCTATTTTGTTAGTTTTTATAAATCCTTTAGTAGTTTCAATACCTTCAACAGTGTCTCCATTTCTTTTAATACCTTTAACTTCACAATTTTGAATAATGTCAACTCCCATTTCATCAGCACCCCTAGCATATCCCCACGCAACAGCATCATGTCTTGCAGTTCCCGCTCTTCTCTGTAAAGTACCTCCTAAGACTGGATAACGAATATCTTGAGAAGTATTAATTATTGGGCAAAATTTTTTAACCTGTTCAGTATTTAAATAAACAGCATCAATCCCGTTCAATCTATTAGCATGGGTCCTTCTTTTTAAATCTCTTACATCTTGAAGATTATGAGCAAGATTCATAACTCCTCTTTGACTAAACATTACATTGTAATTTAATTCTTGAGACAAACCTTCCCAAATTTTTAAGGCTATGTTTACTATTTTAGGATTTGTAGAAATTTCTAAATTTACTAAAAGTTTTTTAATTGAACATATTTTTTTAGCATCAAAATCATTTATATGTCTCCTATCTTCTCTTAAGTGTATTGTAACTGAATGCGCTCCAGCTTTTTTGACATATTTTGCAGCTTTTACAGGATTTGGATGTAGTTCTCCTCTAGCATTTCTTAGTGTTGCAACATGATCAATATTTACTCCTAAACGTATCACTTAATGAATCTGCTTCCAGGAGTAGTTATTGGGATTAATTTCAAATCTTTGGGTAGTTGATTTTTTTTAAATGATGGTACATCTATTTTTAAATGAGATATTATTTTTTTTTTGATTTTTAAAGTTTTTTTTGTTGATCTGTCTATAATAGAAGCAAAGCCAATAACAGAAGCTTTTGCTTTATTAACTAATCTTAAACATTCCATACTAGATTTACCAGTAGTTATAACATCTTCCACAATTAAAACTTTTGACCCTTTTTTAATTTTGAAACCTCTTCGAAGAGAAAATTTTCCTTTAACTCTTTCACAAAAAATAGTTTCTTTTTTTAAAAGTCTTCCTATTTCATAACCAATTATTATTCCACCCATAGCTGGAGCTAAAATAAGATCAATTTTTTTGAATCTTCTTTTTATTTTATAAGATAAAGATTTACAAATTTTTTCAGCTTCAAAAGGGAAACTCAATAGTTTAGCACATTGTATATATTTGGATGAATGAAGCCCTGAAGATAAAACGAAATGTCCTTCTAATAATGCATTAGTTTTTCTTAAAATATTTAAGGATTTTTTGTGTGAAAGCATTTCTTTTATCTTCGTGTCTAATTATCTTAAATTTTATACCTTTTTGTTTGAGCTCTGCAATAAAATTAGTGAAATTTTTTAGATCTCTTATGATTAACTGAAATTTAAAATTAATATAATTAGGGTTTTTGCCTGCCATTTCTAGATTTGAGATATTTAATTTGTGTTGACCTATTAATGAGCTTACATTTCCTAATTGACCAGGTTTATCAGGTAAAGAGATCCATAAAGTTGTGTTATATTTTTTAATTCTTTCTTGTTTTTTTTCACCTCGATCATGCCAATATCTTCTTATTGCGGCTCTAGCCTTTCCTGTTTTTGTAATTGGTATCCAGTGTAAGGATGGTGATTGGTTTTTTGATGTAATAATATTTACTCTATCTCCATTTCTAAGAATAGTTTGAAGTTCACTTTTGTTACCGTTGATTTCACAACCAATCGCATTGTCACCAACCTTAGTATGAACAGCATAAGCAAAATCAATTGGTGTTGCGTCTTTTGGCAATTTAATTACTGAACCTTTTGGGGTAAAACAAAAAACATTTTCCTGAAACATTTGAAGTTTTGTGTATTCATATGAATGTTCCGGATTTTCATTTTTTTCTATAATTTCTACCAAATCTTTAAGCCAATCATATTCTTTCCAAGTTAGTGAATTAAACTTTTCTGAAGACTTGTATTGCCAATGAGAAGCTATTCCTCTTTCTGCAAACTCATGCATTTCTTTTGTTCTTATTTGTATCTCA
>CACKXH010000005.1 GCA_902604005.1 uncultured Pelagibacteraceae bacterium | reverse complement strand
AATGATGGTGGAACTTCTGCTAGAAGTAATACTTATGGAGAAGGTTATGGTTTAGGTGTAACTATTGGTTACGATGCACTAACAGTTGGTGCTTACGTTGCTGAAAGAGACAACAAAAACCAAAATAGCACAGCTGATGTACAAGATGAGTTTAACGGTACATGGTTTGCTAACTACTCTATGGGTCCAGTTTCAATTGGTTATCAAAAGTTTTATGTTGACGCAGGTTTAACTGCAGCAACTGCTGATAATACTACAACTAATGCTAAGACAGTTGGAACTTCTTCAGGACACTTTGAAGGTGACTCTATGTCAATTGCGTTCAACGTAAATGACAATATGTCAATTTCATATGCAGAAACTGAAGATACATTTGATGCTGGTACATCAACAACTACATCTGATGTAACGCAAGATAGTGATTCACTACAAATTGCTTACTCAATGGGTGCGATGTCAATCAAAGCTTATTCAACTTCTATAAGCAACCCTAACTATGATGCAGATGCAAAAGAACTAAGCGTAAACGAAATCGCTTTAGGTATGGCATTCTAATTATAGAAAGATTAAAGTTATTTAAAACGGCCTAAGTTATCTTAGGCCGTTTTTTTTTATCCCACTTATACCTGCAAAACCGCATATATTAGTTAGTTTAAGTCTTTTAAAATTTTTTTTGTTAATACCCCCTAGGGCTATATACTTTGATTTTTGAGCTAAGGTTAAATTATTAAATTTAAGTATATCTAAAAATTTGGTTGATTTTTCTGTTTTAAATATTGGAGATATAAAAATTTCAGAACATTTTTGCAGTTTTTTAATCTTAATTTCTTTAATATTATGGGCCGAACCAATAATTTTAAAATTGGCTGGATAACAAAAAGTAGAAGCAAAATTAATTTTTCTATTAAAGGATGGAATATAGACCCCATCTAATCCAAAGTTTATTGCAAGTTTAATATTATTCGCAATAAAAAGTTTTCTTTTTGTGGTTTTACAAAAACTTTTAAGCGAATAAATAGTTTCATTTCGAATTTCTTTTTTATAATTTCTATATATGATATTTATTTTGTTATTTAATTTCGATAAATCTGATAAATTAAATTGATCAATATAATAATAAATATTAGGTAACTTAATTTGCATAATAGTATAGAAAATTTAATTTCAATAGAAAACGAACTAAAGTCAAGTTTAGAATCGTCAAAAAAAGTAAATATTATTGCTGTAAGTAAAACCTTTGGTATGCAAAATATAGAGCCATTAATTAACCATGGACATATTCATTTCGGTGAAAATAAAGTCCAAGAAGCGACCGATAAGTGGACTGAGATAAAAAAATCCTTTCCCAAAATTAATTTACATATGATTGGTAAACTCCAAACAAATAAAGTTAAATATACTGTACCTCTTTTCGATTATATTCATTCTTTAGATAACCTTAAATTAGCTGAAAAAATTGCTATCGAACAAAAAAAAAATAATAAATTTCTAAAAATTTTTATTCAGGTAAATATAGGCAATGAGGATCAGAAAAGTGGTATTCAAACTAAAGATTTAAAATCTTTTTTTGAAAAATGTTTGAGTTTATATAAATTAAATATTGTTGGTTTAATGTGTATTCCCCCAAACGACGATAACACAACTATTTATTTTTCTGAAATGCAAAAGTTAAATAATCTATTGGGCTTAAAAGAGTTGAGTATGGGTATGTCAGCTGATTATAAACAAGCTATAAAATTTGATTCAACTTATGTAAGGATTGGTTCAAAAATATTTGGTAATAGAATTTAAATAATTTGTATTCTTGTTTTTTTTTTGATTAATTTTAATAATATTAAAAAATCGTTTTTTTTTAAGGCAATACATCCTAGTGTTTTTTTATAATTTTTTGTTAAATGAATAAAGATTGCACTACCTTTATTTTTTATTGTTTTATTAGAATTATAATTTATGGGAATTAAAAGGTCATAAATATGATTTCTTCTCCACATCTTTTCAAACCTAAACTGATTATTTATTTTAATTAGTTTATTGTATTTTTTATGGTGAATATCATCACACCATCCCATACTTTTTTTAATTTTGACTGTCTTTAATCTTGTGGATGGTTTTTTAATTCTATCAGCCCTATAATATAAAGGTCCTAAAGAATAAATTCCTTTAGGTGTCTTTTTATCACCCTCTACTTTATTCCATGTGCTACCACTAGCGCCAATAACACATTTAAATTGAAAATCATCATATACAAGTGTCTTTTTATTTTTTAATATGATTTTCATTACTATGATTTCTAAAAATTTAATAATTTATGAATATCAAACTTTATTTGATATTTTAAATGAAATTAGTGAAAAATTAGATTTTTCAGTTTTAAAAAGCAACGAAAAGGACCTATCATTATTAAAATTAGATGAATTAGGAAATTTTATTATAATTGCTAAAGAAAATAACAAAAAGTTACATAATTGTTTAGTTTTAAAAGAATTACCCATAAAGATAGAGAAACTATTAGAAATTATAAATATAAATTTTTTAAAAAAAAATTTTATAAGTCAATCATCTTTCAAGGTAGGCAAGTATAATCTCGATTTAAATTCTCGAGAAATTAGTTGGAAAAACAAAATACTTAATCTAACTGAAAGAGAGGCAAATTTAATAATTTTTATTAATAAAAAAAAAAATGTATCAATTGATCAATTACAAAAAGATGTTTGGGGATATGTATCTGAACTCGAAACACATACAGTTGAAACACATATCTATAGATTAAGAAAAAAAATGAAAGAATACTTCGATGATGAGAATTTCATTAAGAGTGAAAAAAATGGATATTCAATAAATTGAAAAAAAATTTAGTAGCAAAAAATTTATCTGATAAAAGATATAAGCAAAAAATTGTAAAACCTAAAAAAGGCAAAGGAAGTTTTAAAAGAAAAAAATTAAAATCGCGCTCCGATTTGTTGAATAACTTTAGTTGACATTTCTGTGCCTTTCTCCAGGCATTTTTCTAATGGGTGATTTTTAATATAGCTGTGTAAATAACCAGCAGCAAATAAGTCACCAGCTCCGGTTAAATCTACAATTTTTAAATTTTTTTTCGCTCCTATTTCTGCAATTTTATTATTCATAATTGAAATAGCACCTTTTTCTCCACGTGTAATTATTAAATGTTTTTTAATTTCTTTTGCAAATTTTATCACTTCATCAAAGTCCTTAGTGTTAATCAAAGACATAATTTCTTCTTCGTTAGCGAATGTTATGTCTAATTTATTTTTAACTAAATACAAAAAGTGCGATTTATGTCTTTCTACACAGAATTTATCAGAAAGAGACATTGCAACTTTTTTTGAATTTAAAATAGCTTTTTCAAATGCTTTTTGGGGACTTCCTTCATCCCACAAATAACCCTCTAAAAAAATTAATTCACTTTTATTTACTGCATCTAAATTTATGTCATTTTCATTAATTTGACCAGCTGTACCTAAAAAAGTGCACATTGTTCGTTCTGAGTCCGGAGTTACTAAAATTAAACATGTTCCGGTTGGAAGTTTTTCTTTTTTTTTAGTGTAAAAATACTTAACATTTTCTTTTTTTAATCCCTCTTCATATTTATTACCTAAATCATCATCAGAAATTTTTCCTATAAATCCAACTTCATTTCCAAGTTGGGATAAACCGACAATCGAATTTGCGACTGAGCCACCAGAAATTGTTTTTTCAATTTTAAGATTAGATAATAAAATTTGAAACTCACTTTCATCAAAAATTAATTTCATTGTGCCTTTAGTTAAATTATTTTCAGAAATGAATTTTTCATTTACCTTACAAATTACATCAACTATTGCATTACCAATGCCAAGGATTTTCATTTTAAGCTTTTTTTGTTATTAGCGGTTTTCTTCTATTAGGATAGCAAGAAGTGCAAATTTTACAAGTTAATCCATAACAATCGCGAGCCTTACAATACTCTCTACCGTAATAGATTATTTGAAGATGAAGTTTGTTCCAGTCTTTTTCAGGAAATAATCTCTTTAAATCTTTTTCAGTTTGTTCAACATTTTTTCCATTAGTTAACCCCCATCTTTGAGCCAGTCTGTGGATATGTGTATCAACAGCAAATGCAGGATATCCAAATCCTTGTGACATTACTACACTCGCTGTTTTATGACCGACACCAGGAAGTTTTTCTAATTCTTCAAAAGTATTTGGAACTTTGCCATCATGTTGTTTGATCAATAATTTTGAGAGATTATAAATACTTTTTGCTTTTATTCTAAATATACCAATTTTTTTAATTAATTTTTCAATTTTTCTTCTTCCTAATTTTTTAAAATGTTGTGGTTTATAATATTTTGGATAAATATCTCTTGTAACATTATTTACATTTACGTCTGTACACTGGGCAGAAAGTAAAACAGAAATTAATAGCGTAAAAACGTTTCTACTTTTAAGAGGAACTTTTATAGTTGGATAAATTTTATTTAAGATTTTATGAATTACCTTAGCTCTTTGAATTTCACTCATTATTTGAAATTCATAAGATCTCTCATGGAATAAAGCCCTGGTTTTTTTCTCATTAACCATTTTGCAGCTGATAAAGCACCCTCAGAATATAAAGCTCTATCAAAAGCTTCATGGTTTAAAGTTATGATTTCTTTCCCACTTGAGAATTTAACTTCATGTTCACCAATAATTTCACCTTTTCTTATAGAGTTGAAATTAATTTTATTTCCATAAGGAAAATCCTTCTTGTTAAAATATTTTTTTCCTATCAGATTATAAAAGTTCTTTTTTCTTCCTTCTGCAATTCCTTTTCCTAACATCAAAGCAGTACCAGATGGATAATCTTTTTTATGTTTATGATGAATTTCATAAATTTTACTTAAGAAATTTTTTCCAAGCGAGCTAGAAGTAATTTCTGTTAGATACATTAAAAGGTTAATACCTAAACTCATATTTCCAGCTTTTAAAATTGGAATTTTTTTTGAAAATTTTTTTATTAAATTTTCTTCTTTTTTTGTAAATCCAGTAGTTCCAATTACTACTCTCTTTTTTAATCTTGTTGCTATTTTTAGAATCTGAAAAGTACATTTCGGAATTGTAAAATCTATTATTAGATTTGCTTTTTTAAATGTTTGTTCGTTATTTAAATTAATTTTAATTCCACTAATTTTTTTGTTTTTTTTTTTATTTTCTGTAATCGCCACTAATCTAAAATCTTTATCTTGTCTTACAGATTTAATTATCTGTTGACCCATTCTACCTAAACATCCAGTTACAGCTAAATTAATTTTTTTCATTAAAAGATAAGATATGAAACTAACACAATAGAGACAACAATTATAGACCAAATAAATAAATTTTTAATTAATTGTTTTGTTTTGGAATTAGAACTTAAAAAACTTGGAAGAACTAAAATTAAAACTGCTATTAAGAAAATAGCAGGTATTATCTGTTCTAAATTCATTTATTAACTATTCCAAAAACTTTTAGCTTTTTGGAAAAATTTCTTAATGCTTGGATTGGATTTTTCATTTTCTATTTTTCTAAATCTCTCCAATAAGTCTTTTTGTTCTTTATTTAAATATACTGGTACCTCGGTTTTAACCTGAACATATAAATCACCATGATCTCCTCTTCTCATAAATGGCATACCTTTGCCTTTTAATCTGAATTGTTTACCATCTTGAGTTCCATCGGGTATTTTAATTTTTGCTTTTTTGCCGTCTATTGTAGGTATTTCTATTGTTGTTCCTAGTGCAGCATCTGCAATAGAAATTGGGAATTCGAAAAATAAATTAACATCTGATCTTTTAAATAAGTCATGTGACTTTACATTTATAAATAAATATAAGTCTCCACTTGCTCCACCTCTTGTTCCAGCCTCACCTTTTCCAGCAAGTCTTATCCTTGTGCCATCATCAACACCTTTAGGTATTGTAACAGATATTTTTTTGGACGTTTGTTTGTTTCCTTGTCCATTACAATCAGTACATGGATTAGTTATTTCTTCTCCGCTACCAGCACATTGAGGGCAAGTTTGTTGAACTGTAAAAAATCCCTGATTTGAACGCACTCTTCCATTTCCACCACAATAAGTACATCTGTCTGGACTTGAACCTGGCTTTGAACCATTTCCTTTACATGTATTGCATTTTTCAGAAGTAGAAAATTGTATATTTTGTTTTTTACCTAAATAGGCTTCTTCTAGAGTAATTGATAAGTCGTATCTTAAATCTGAACCTCTATTATTAGAATTTCGACCTCTCGAGCTTCTTCTACCACCTCCACCAAAATCGCCAAAAAAATCTTCAAAAATATCTGAAAAGTCTGCTCCACTGAAACCTCCAAAGCCACCGAAACCTCCTTGTCCACCACCCCCATTTTCAAAGGCAGCATGACCAAAATTGTCATAGTTTTCTTTTTTTGATTTGTCTGAGAGAACACCGTAGGCTTCGCTAGCCTCTTTAAATTTATCCTCAGCTACTTTATCATCTGGATTTTTATCTGGATGATACTTAACAGCTAATTTTCTATAAGCTGATTTTAATTCATCAGGACTTACATTTTTTCCAACGCCCAGGACATCATAATAATCTCTTTTAGCCATGTATATAACCTGGACAAATAGATGTCAGTTAAGCGCTTTTTTCTTTATTTTCGTCTTTTACTTCTTCAAAATCCGCATCAACAACATTATCGTCTTTTTTTTCCTTTTCATCTTTTCCATCATCTTTACCAGAATCTGGTTTTTTGTTTTGTTGTGATTTATAAATAGCTTCTCCTAGTTTCATTGAGGACTGAACTAAAGTCTCAGTCTTTTTCTTAATATCTTCGATATCTTCACCTTTTAAAGATTCTTTTAAAGCAGCTGATCCATCTTCAATTGCTTTTTTTTCAGTATCTGAGATTTTTGATCCATGTTCTTTTAGATTTTTTTCTGTTGAATGAATTAAGGTATCTGCTTGGTTTCTCACATCTACAGATTCTCTTTTCTTTTTATCAGCTTCTTTATTGGCTTCAGCGTCTTTAACCATTTTTTCTATTTCTTCATCACTTAATCCACCTGACGCTTGAATTTGTATTTTTTGTTCTTTTCCAGTTCCTTTGTCTTTTGCTGATACATTGACTATTCCATTAGCATCAATATCAAATGTAACTTCAATTTGAGGAACTCCTCTAGGTGCTGGAGCAATACCAATTAATTCGAAGTTTCCTAGCAACTTATTATCCGTTGCCATTTCCCTTTCTCCTTGAAGAACTCTAATTGAAACTGCTGGCTGATTATCTTCAGCAGTTGAAAATACTTGGCTTTTTTTTGTAGGTATAGTTGTGTTTTTTTCAATAAGTTTTGTTGATACTCCTCCAAGAGTTTCAATTCCAAGAGACAACGGAGTCACATCTAATAAAAGAACATCTTTTACGTCACCCTGCAAAACTCCAGCTTGGATGGCAGCGCCCATTGCTACTACTTCATCTGGATTAACACTTTTGTTTGGTTCTTTTCCAAAGAAATTTTTCACTTCATTGATCACTTTAGGCATTCTAGTCATACCACCAACCATTACAATTTCATCAATATCATTTGCTGAAATACCAGCATCTTTAAGTGCAGTCTTACATGGTGGAATTGTTCTAGCTATTAGTTCTTCCACTAAAGCTTCGAGTTTAGCTCTTGTCATTTTTAGATTGATGTGTTTTGGACCAGTTTTATCTGCAGTTATAAATGGTAAGTTAATATCAGTTTGTTCTGCAGCTGATAATTCAATTTTTGCTTTTTCTGCAGCCTCTTTTAATCTTTGCAAAGCTAATTTATCTGATTTTAAATCTATACCACTATCTTTTTTAAACTCTGATATCAAATATTCTACAACTGCATTATCAAAATCTTCACCACCTAAAAATGTATCTCCATTAGTAGATTTAACTTCAAATACTCCATCCCCTAATTCAAGAATAGATACATCGAAAGTTCCTCCACCTAAATCATAAACAGCAATTTTTTTATTTTGTTTTTTGTCTAAACCATAAGCTAATGATGCAGCAGTAGGTTCATTAATAATTCTTAAAACTTCTAAACCAGCTATTTTACCTGCATCTTTTGTTGCTTGTCTTTGAGCATCATTAAAATATGCTGGAACAGTAATTACAGCTTTTGTTACAGCTTGTCCTAAATATTTTTCTGCAGTTTCTTTCATTTTTTGAAGTATGAAAGCTGAAATTTGTGATGGTGAATACTTCTCACCTTTAGTTTCTATCCAAGCATCACCTTTTTCAGAATTTACAATTTTAAATGGAGCGGCTTCTATATCTTTTTTTACTGTGGGGTCTTCAAAATTTCTTCCAATTAATCTTTTAACAGCAAATATAGTATTTTCTGGATTGGTTACAGCTTGTCTCTTGGCTGGCTGTCCAATTAATTTTTCTTTTTCTTCTGTAAAAGCTACTACAGAAGGAGTTGTTCTTGTACCTTCTGCATTTTCCAAAACTTTCGCCTGACTACCTTCCATTATCGCAACACAAGAATTAGTCGTTCCTAAATCTATTCCAATTATTTTACTCATAGTTATGTCTCTTTACCTTCATATAGGGGTTAAATTGAATTCTACAAGTTGATACAATCATTATTTCTTATCTAAATTTTCTTTATTTTCCTCATTTTTTGAGTTTTTATTTGTGGATTTTTTTGAGACTCCTACTAATGAAGGTCGTAATAATCTATCTTTAATAGTAAAACCTTTCTGAATCTCTTGAACTATAGTTCCCGGTTCTTTTTGATCATCTTCTATTTCCATCATTGCTTGATGATAATTTGGATCTAATTTTTTATTTAAACTATCAATTGGTTTAATATTATTTTTTAAAAAAATAGAAATTAAATCTTTATTTATAATATCAAAATGTTCTAACATTTTTTTAAGAGCTTCAGAGTTTTCTAAAGATTTATCATTTTTTAAAATTTGTTTTGATCGCTCGAGATTATCAATTAGGTTTAAGGCCTCTTTTGCAAAAGCAAATCCACCATATTCAAAAGCCTCTTCTTTTTCTTTTTCAAACCTTCTCCTTTGGTTTTCCATTTCAGCAAAAGTTCTAGCTAACTTATCTTCTAATTCTAAAATTTTTTCTTCTGAACTTTGTTCTTTGGAAACCTGTTCTTCTTTTTTATCATTTTCTGAATTTTGATTAACTTCTTCTAAATCAGGTTCTTTTTTTTTGCTTTGATCTTTTTCCATTTAGTCTTATATGGTAAGAAAATTTTAAATTTCTAGATGTTAAATAAAAAAATTAAAAAATTACTTATAGGCACTAATAACAAAGGAAAATTAATAGAAATAAAGAGTTTACTCCCCAAACATCTTAAAATTCTATCCACATTAAAGTTTAAACTTAAAAGTCCCAGAGAAAATGGAAAAACATTTCAAGAAAATTCCTTGATAAAATCAAGGTATTTTTCAAAAAAAACAAAATTAATTTGTTTAGCTGATGATTCAGGTTTGGAAATTGATATTTTAGATAAAAGGCCAGGAATATATTCAGCAAGATGGGGAGGAAAACAGTCTAATTTCAATAAAGCTATTAAAAAAGTATTTAGAGAATTAGATAAAAAAGATAAAAACTGGAAAAAGAAAAAAGTAGTTGCACGTTTTGTTTGTGCTTTGTCTATTAGTTATTTAGATAAAAAAATAGCATGTGTTGTTGGAAAAGTTGAAGGAAGAATTTCAAAAAAATCAAGAGGCACGAATGGTTTTGGATATGATCCGATATTTATTCCTAATAAAAAAAAGAAAACTTTTGGAGAAATGAAACCATCACAAAAATATAAGATTGATCACAGGTATAAAGCATTTAAAAAAATTAAAAAATTTCTTTAATTTTTCCATCTTTGATTTGATAAAAGTTTAACCTATGATTTATTTTATTGTTTTTAATATCAAAAATTCCAATTTTTCCCTTAAATGAATTTTTTTTCTTAAACAATTTATCTATCTCTAATATTTCATTTTTAATTGATAAATAATATATAAGTCCAACCAAATCATAGCTTAATAGTGAAAGATGATTTGGATATTCATCAAACTTTTTAAAAAATTTATTTTCAAAAGTATTTAAGTTTTTTCTATTTATAGATGGATAGTAAATTGGTTGAATTGCCTTTTCATTTAATAAACTTTTATCAAACCATTGATTAAAAGTTATTATATGTTTATTTTTTGGTGAAACATCGGTATATAAAAGTGATGTAATAACGCTTTTTAAACTTTGACCAAAATCTGAAATAATAACAGAATTAAAATTTACATTTCCTATTGTATATATTTTCTCTAACTTTTCTAATTGTTTTTCCTTATCAATAAGATCTGATTTTTTTACTCTTTTTATTTCATCTGCTAAGTTTTGTTTTCTTATTTTATAATTTGTTATTTTTTCAATTTGAGCAGTGAGTTTAGTTGGTTCAGTATCATATATAAAATGTTTAAAAGTTTTTATTTTAGACTCTATAATAGCCTTTTTAATCTCTGGCTCATAATCTAATTTAGGTGTTAAGAAAATTGTTTTTTTTATTTCATTTGAATTAATAAATTTTTTTATAGCATTTAATTGAGATGTAGCATTTACACCACTACTAATTACATTTTTTGGAAGATTTAGTGTTTTATTTGTAAGAGATAAAAAAATTATATCCTCTAGTCCATCTAGATAGATTAAATTTTTATAAAAAACCGGACCAATAACAATTTTGATACCCATATCTTTAAATTGAGTTGCAGACTTAAAAGTTTGATCGGGGTTAGACGCAGTATCTTTTGGGTAAATTTCTAATTTATCGGTATTAATATCTTCAAGAGCCATTCGTGTTGATTTAATAATTAGCTTTCCAAGATTTTCATCTTCACCAGTCATAGGTACTAATAAACCTATTTTAATTTTTTCCTCAGAAGAAATTGCTAAGGAAGAAATCAAAAAAAAGCTTAAAGTTGTAAAAAAGATAATTTTAAAATTTATATTCATTTTATTTATACTATATTATTTAACTATAATTATGGTTGGAAATTCTAAAACTCTCAATAATGAAATTAAAAAAGGGCTATATTTAGTCTCAACACCTATAGGAAATTTAGGCGATGTTACGTTGAGAGCTATAGAAATACTAAAAAACTCTAATTATATACTTTGCGAAGATACTCGAATTTCTAAAAATTTATTTAAAAAATATGGAATAAATTCAAAATTTCTCTCATATCATAAATTTAATGAAAGAAAAAATTTATCTAAAATTATTGAATTATTAAATTCTAACTTAATAATTTCTCTTATATCTGACGCTGGGACTCCAAATATTTCTGATCCAGGAACACTACTTATTAAAGAATGTATAAAAAATAATATCGCAATTCGACCTATACCAGGACCATCTGCAGTTACTTCTGCTATATCAATAAGTGGGTTCTCAGAAAAATTTTTTTTTTACGGTTTTTTTCCTGAAAAATTAAAAGATTTAAATGAAGATCTACATAGTTTGTCTCAAATTAATTTTTCAATAGTTTTTTTTATATCTTCAAAAAAATTTAATAAGATTATACCTCTTTTAAAAAAAAATTTTGAAGGTAGAAAATTACTTATTTGTAGAGAAATGACAAAGTTTTATGAAGAATTCATTAGAGCAGACATAAATAATCTAAAAGAATTTAATAAGGAACTAAAAGGTGAACTTACAATTGTAATTTCTGAAAAAAAAAATATCAAAAAGTCTTCACAAAAACTTAGTGAATCAGATAAGATGAATATAAGACAAATGATAAATAAGTTAAGTATAAAAGAGATAACTAATTTGATGATCTCCAAAAACAAAATTTCAAAAAAAGAGATTTATAATTATTGTTTAAAGATAAAAAATGAAAAATAGATTATTATTAATTTTTTTTTTAGGATTAATATTATCAGGATGTGTTGGTGTTTCTTCTGGTGGGTTATTTGGAACAGGAGTTAGTGTTGCACTTGATCCAAGATCTTTAGGAACTCAAATAGATGACTCAATAATGCAGAAAAATTTTTCCGCTAGAATGATTTTGATGGATAAAAAATATATACTTTCTGTTAAAACTAAAGTTCTTGATGGTAGAATTTTTTTAACTGGAAAAGTTGAGAATCCTGAGGAAAAACTTAAATTAACTAAATTAGCTTGGGAAACTGAAGGAGTAAGATCGGTAAGGAATGACATTAAAATTAAAGAAAATTTTAATTTTAAACAGTCTGCAAAAGATATTCTGATCACTTCACAGTTGAGAGCTGCTCTTATTCTAAATAAGAATATTAAAGCTGCAAATTATCAGATAGATACTTATAAAAAGAAAATTTATATATATGGAATTGCTATTACATCAGAAGAAAAAGATGATGTGATAAAAGAAGCAAAACAAATTCTTGATGTAGAAAATGTTATAGCAAGTATTTTAATTGTTGAGGATTTAAGAATTCAGAAAAATTAACTTTTTTTATAATCTATTACATCTGCAGAATAGGCTGCTATAGATGCTAAATTAATTATCTCAGACGTTGAAGATCTTAATGGTGCTATTTCTATCGGAAGACCTAGACCAATTAAAAGAGGTCCGATAACTTTAGCCCTACTCATAGACTTTATCATTTTATAAGAAATAGCTGCACTGTGTTGACTAGGCATTATTAATACATTTGAATTACCAACAATTTCAGAAAATGGATAGAGTTCTTTATACATTTCTTCTAAAGCGACATCTGGTTGCATTTCTCCATCAAATTTAAAATCAACATTACTTTTTTTCAAAATTTCGACAGCATCACTTATTCTTTTAGTTCTATCAGTTACTGGTTGTCCAAATGTAGAATGAGATAAAAAAGCAACTTTTGGTTCAAAGCCAAAGAGTTTTACAACTCTTGCTGCTGACATAGCCATATCAGCCAGTTGTTTTGCATCTGGGTATTCTATAACAGATGTATCACAAATAAAAATTGTCTTACCTCTATTTACAATAAGATTTAATCCAAACATAATCTCCCCAGGTCTTGGATCAACGACTTTAATAATTTTTTCCAGGGAAGAGGAATATCTTCTAGTATTTCCAGTTATCATTGCATCTGCATCTCCATTAGCAACCATACAAGCAGACCAAATTACCCTATCGTTTCTTATTAGCCTGTCACAATCCCATTCCAACATGCCTTGTTCTCTTTGAAGTTTTTTAAACAAATATTTAACATATTTTTCTCTTTTAATTTTATCCTTAGAATTTACAATTTCGATATCGAAGTCTTCATTGTAACCAATTTTTTTTATTTGTTCTTTAATTAGTTCTTCTTTTCCAATTAAAATTGGCATTCCTAATTTAGAATTTTTAAAGGCTATTGCTGCTTTAAGCATGTTTTCATCTTCACCATCAGCAAAAACTACTTTTTTAGGTTTTTTCTTTATATAGTTATTAATACCCTGCATAATAGTAACCGTAGGGTCTAATCTTTGTTTTAGTTGATCTTTATAAGTTTCGAAGTTATCTATTTTAATTCTCGCAACTCCAGTTTCAATAGCTGCTTTAGCTACAGCCGCTGGAATAACACTTATTAATCTTGGATCAAATGTTGAAGGTATAATATATTCTTTACCATAATGTGGTCTTTCACCTCCCATTGCAGCTACAACTTCATCTGGGACATCTTCTTTTGCTAAGTTTGCAATTGCATGGGCTGCTGCAACTTTCATTTCTTCATTTATTGTTTTTGATCTAACATCTAACGCACCTCTAAAAATATATGGAAAACCAATTAAATTATTTACTTGGTTAGGATAATCAGATCTTCCAGTTGCTATAATTGCGTCGTCTCTTACTTCTTCAATTTCCTCTGGAGTTATTTCTGGATCTGGGTTGGCACAAGCAAATATTATAGGATTCTTAGCCATTTTTTTTACCATATCCTTTGTTAATGTTCCTTTAGCAGATAGACCTAAAAAAACATCTGCATCTTTAATTGCATCATTCAAAGTTCTATCTTTGGTATCGATTGCATGACTTGATTTCCATTGATTTAAATTTTCTCTTCCTCGAAAAATTACACCCTGTCTATCTATCATGGTGATATTATCTTTTGGTACACCACTCTTATAAAATAAATTAGTACAGGCCATAGCAGAGGCCCCCGCACCATTAACAACTATTTTAATCTTATCAATTTTTTTTTTATTTATATCAAGCGCATTAATTAATGCTGCAGTAGTAATTATGGCAGTCCCATGTTGATCATCATGGAAAACAGGAATATCTAAAATTTCTTTAAGCTTTTCTTCAATTATAAAACAATCTGGTGCAGCAATATCTTCAAGGTTAATTCCCCCAAAGCTTGGAGCAAAATTTTTTATACTATTAATAATTTCTTTTGGATCATTAGAGTCAATTTCAAGATCAATTGAATCTATATCAGCAAATCTTTTAAATAAAACAGCTTTTCCTTCCATTACTGGTTTTGAAGCTAAAGCACCCAGGTTACCCATACCTAGAATAGCTGAACCATTACTAATAACAGCAACAAGATTTCCTTTGCTAGTATAATCAAATGCTGCTTCAGGGTTTTCACTAATAGCACGAACAGGAGCAGCAACTCCTGGAGAATAAGCAAGAGCAAGATCTCTTTTTGTGGTCATATTTTTTGAGGATGAAATTTCAATCTTCCCTGGCTTTTTATGACTATGAAATTCTAAAGCTTCTTTATCTGTGTAATGATCAATTTTTGTTTTTTTCATTTACATTAATTAGGTGTACAAATGGGGTAAAATTAAGACTAATATGATTTATGAATTTAGTTAAGTCAACAGGGACTTTTGGTTTTTATACGATAATCAGTAGATTGTTCGGTTATTTAAGAGATGTTTTAATCGCAATTTTTCTTGGAACAAGCTTTATAGCTGATGCATTTTTTGTAGCTTTTAGAATACCAAATACTTTCAGAAGGCTATTCGCTGAAGGGACTTTTAATGCTGCCTTTGTACCAAGTTATTCTTCAGAATTGGTTAAAAGTAAAACAAAATCAAATAAGTTTGCAAACGAAATCTTTAATTTGTTATTTGTAGGTTTACTATTTTTAGTTCTTATAATCGAAATTTTTATGCCTGCTTTTGTTGGTTTAATAGCACCAGGATTTGTAGATTTTAATGAAAAAATAGAACTAGCTACAGATTTAACAAGAATAACTTTCCCCTTTCTACTATTTGTAAGTTTATCTTCGTTTTTTGCAGCAATATTAAATTCACATAATAAATTTGCGGCGGCCTCTGCAGCACCAATTATTTTAAATTTAATCTTGATAGGAATTTTATTTTTTGGAAAATACTTAGATGATAATCTGGTTTATTACCTTTCTTATGGAGTATCAATAGCTGGCTTATTACAGTTAATTTTTTTGTATAAATTTGTTAAAAAATACTATTCAATTAAAATAAATTTCCAATTTAATTTAAATAAAAAAGTAAAAGTTTTTTTTAAAAAACTTTTTCCTAGCATTTTTTCGTCTGGTGTTACCCAAATAAATATACTTGTTGGTACAATTATTGCATCATTTCAAGCTAGTGCAGTATCTTATTTATATTATGCAGACAGAATCTACCAAATAAATTTAGCAATAGCAGGAATAGCAATTGGTGTAGTAATTTTACCTCAACTTTCTAAACATGTTTATTTGAAAAAAAAAAATAAGATTATACAAATTCAAAATAAAGCGTTGGAATTAAGTATGTTTCTAAGCTTGCCTGCATCAGTTGCTTTATTTATTGGTTCTGAAGAAATTATTTCTGCGCTATTTGGTTATGGATCATTTGATGAGGAAGCAGTTTCAAATTCTGCAAAAGCACTTTATTATTTTGGATTAGGTCTACCAGCTTTTGCACTAATTAAAGTTTTTTCAACTTTTTTCTTTGCAAATAATGATACAAAGACCCCATTTTATATTTCTTTATTTTCTGTAATACTCAATATTATTATCAGTATTTATTATTTTAAAAGTATTGGTTTTATAATTATTCCTATAGCAACAACAATTTCATCATGGTTTAATTCTATTATATTATTTATTTATTTAAAAAATAGAAGTTTGTTTAAATTTAATAGGATATTTTTAGTAAGATTTATAAGAATAATTCTAACTTCTATTATGATGGGTATTTTTTTTAAATATTTAATTTCTATTTTAGAAAATCAATTAGTTTATGATTATTATTTCAAATCATTTTATTTAATATTATGTGTTTTATTAGGCTTAGTTTTCTATTTATTGGTATCATTTGTTATCAAAGCTTTTAATTATAAAGATCTTCAATTAAAGTATTAGAACATGGGAAAAAAAATTTTTTCAGGAGTCCAGCCAACTGGCAATCTTCATTTAGGCAATTATCTAGGAGCGATAAAAAATTTTGTTGAATTAAATAATGACGATAATAATGATTGTATATTTTGTGTAGTAGATCTCCATGCAATAACTATAAATCAAGATCCAAAAAAATTAAGAAACAATATTCGTGAGACAGTAGCAACGTTTATAGCAAGTGGAATTGATCCAAAAAAAAGTATTATTTTTAACCAATCCAGAGTTAGTGCACATTCTGAAGCTGCATGGATACTAAGCTGTGTTGCTAGAATGGGTTGGCTGAATAGAATGACACAATTTAAGGAAAAAGCTGGCAAAGATAAAGAAAAAGCAAGTATCGGACTTTATTCTTATCCAGTCTTAATGGCAGCAGATATATTATTATATGACTCCACACATGTTCCTGTAGGTGATGATCAAAAACAGCATTTAGAACTTTGCAGAGATATTGCTCAAAGGTTTAATAATGATTTTAAAGTTGAAGATTTTTTTAATATTCCAGAGCCTTTAATACAAAAACAATTTTCAAGAATAATGAGTCTTAAAGATGGTCAAAAAAAAATGAGTAAATCAGATTTATCAGATTTAAGTAGAATAAATTTAACTGATGATAAGGATCAGATAATTAATAAAATTAAAAAAGCAAAAACTGATCCGATGCCAATGCCAGCAACTATCGATGAATTAGATAAAAGAGCTGAAGCAAAAAATTTAATTGGTATTTATTCAAGCTTAACTAATTTAACTCTGGAAAAATCTTTAAAAAAATTTTCTGGAAAAAATTTTTCAGAATTTAAAGAAAATTTATCCCAAGTTTTAGTTGATAAAATTATTCCAATATCTTTAGAAATAAAAAAATTACTTAGCGAATCTAATTATCTGGACCAAATACTTCTAGAAGGTTGTAAAAAAGCAGATCATATAGCGTCCAAAAAGATCAAAAAAATTCATGAAATAATGGGTTTTTAAATTATTTCTATTAACAAGTTTCAATTTGATAATTATTGACTATATATAAATTATGTTCGTACAAACTGAAATTACACCAAATCCAAATTCTTTGAAATTTCTTCCAGGAAAGACAGTTTCAAATAGCGGTTCTTTTGAAATAACAAATAAAGATAATTTCAATAATGAATTAATTAGAAACTTACTTTCTATAAATGGTGTTGAAGGAATTTTTTTAGGTAAAGATTTTATATCAGTGAATAAATATGATGAAATTTCTTGGGAGGAAATTAAGCATATTATTGTTTCATTAATTAATGATTATTATTCAAGTGGAAAAGAATTTGTGATAGATAAGAGTTTAGATCAAAATCCAGCTAATTTAAAAGAAATTGAAAAACAAATAGTAAAAATATTAGATCAAAAAATCAGACCTGCAGTTGCAAAAGATGGTGGAGATATTAAATTTAAAGAATTTAAAGATGGAATTGTAAAAGTTCAATTACAAGGCAGCTGTTCAGGTTGTCCAAGTTCTACAATGACATTAAAACAAGGTGTTCAAAATCTTTTAAAACATTATATCAAAGAAGTTAAAGACGTAGAGGCAATATAATATGAGAAATATTGATTTTTTATCCAATAATAAAAAAAGGAAAACAACAGAAGTTTTAAATTTTTTTGGAAGTAAAATTTCGGGAACTATTGGCAGAAGTTTTATATCATGTATAGCCGTAATTTGTTTTTTTTATATTGCACCAATTGTTATTAATTTTGCAAATCAAGAAATTTTTTCTAACGAATTTCAAAATAATTCCAGAAAGATAATGGTTTATCAGTTAAATGGAGAGAATGATCAAAACATTGAGGAAAAATCAAATGAAAAATTTAATGAAAAGGATTTACTAACTGATATCCTAACTCTTAATGAGTTAGAAACAGACTCAGTAAGGTTAAGTGCCTCGACCATAAAACAATTATTTAAAGATACTAACTATAATTTAGCAGATATTAGAAAAAATAAATTGGTTAGACCTGTCGCTCTTACTTGGCTGCCAAGTGAAATAAAACAAATAGAAAATACCCAACAAAGAAAAAATTTTTTTATACAAATTGTTTTACCTTTAATTCTTGAAGAAAATAATAATATAAAATTAGATAGAATGAAGCTTTTTAGTATTATTAATAAAAGTAATAATACTACTTTGGAAAAGAAATGGTTGAATAAAAAATATAAACAGTATGGAGTTTCATCTAAAGATCTTTCAACTCTAAAAATAAGAATGGATGAAATTCCTACATCTTTAGCCATAGCACAAGCTGCAAAAGAAACTGGTTGGGGAACTTCTCGATTTGCGCTAGAAGGAAATGCTTTATTTGGTCAATGGACTTGGTCTGGAGAAGGACTAAAACCAAAAGGAGCAGAGCAAGATGAAGGGCACAAAGTTATGAGATTTAATGTTTTACAAGCTTCTGTGAGAGCATATCAAAGAAATTTAAATACTCATTCTTCTTATAAAGAATTTAGAAAAGCTAGAGCCAAATTGAGAGGTGAAGGCTCTAAATTAGACAGTATATATTTATCTGGATATTTAGATAAATATGCTGAAACTGGAACAAAGTACGTTGATGTTTTAAGAAAAATCATTGAACAAAATAATTTAAAAGATTTTGATGACGCTAGGCTTTTACCATCAAGTAAAAAACTGGAAAGTTTAATTTAATTTTCTTTTATTGTAAATTGAGTGCCAAACCATCTCCATTTACCATTATCATTTAAAGAACAATTTATTCTTCCTCTACGAGGCAAAAATGGCCCTCTAAATGAAATTGAAAGTTCCTGTTTGACAAGTTTGATTTGAGATTTTTCCCAAGTATCTCCTTCGTTAGAATAACAGTTTATATTACTTAAATTTTTTTGATTATCAAAAAATTCTACTTTAAATTTTGGAGGGTTATTATCTTTATCTAATAATTTATCTTCAGGATATAAAGCTTTATATTCAAGAGGAAAATAGTTTATAATAGATTTGAATCGTTTCATTTCGCCATACTTTTCGTTGATTGGAAATCTTGGCAATTCATATTTTTCTTTATTCAAATCTATCACACCAGAGTGTTGTCCAAACGAAAAACTAAAATTTTCTGAAATATAATTTTTCATTAATTTAGAATATTCACCAAAAGGGTATGAAAATATTGTAGGTACATATCCCAATTTATCTTTAAATATACTACTAGCCTTCTCAATATCAGAGACAAATACCTCATGAGGTTCATTAATTAAATACTCATGAGTATGAGAATGATGTCCAATTGCAACAAAATCGTTTTTTTCAATTTCTTTTATTTGATCCCAAGTCATATAACCATTTTTACCAACAGGCTCAGTAGATACAAACAATATAAATGGAATTTTATTTTTTTTAAGAAAAGGCCAAGCCTCATTGTAAAAAGATTTAAAACCATCGTCGATTGTAAGTAAAATTTTTTTTTCATTTTTTGGTTGATTAAACTCATCTTCAAATTTTTTTGGATGGTAAAAAGTAAATTTAGAATTTTGGATTAATTTGATATGTTCTTTAAAAACATCCATTTGAATATTAGTTGAGGGATATTTAGATTCATTAAAACGATGATACATAATAGACAAAACGCCCTCATCTTTTGAATAAAGTTTGCTATTATTTTCATCTGAATTAGAATTAACATTCATACAAAAAATAAAAATGAATAAACTTATAATTGATGCTGCAAATGAAAATATTTTTTTAATGATCATTTTTGATAATAATATTTATAGTGTTAGTCATGAAAATAGCAAAACTAATTATGAAAAATTAATGATTTTAATTAATAACTTTTTAACTTCAAAAGATCTAAAAATAGATGATTTATCATCTATTTACGTAAATAGAGGACCTGGTAGTTTTGCAGGTATTAGAAATTCACTCTCTATCACAAAAGCAATCCATTTAGCTCAAAAAATTGATTATTATTGCTATAGTTTTCAAGATTTTAAGGACCTAGACAAAATTAAATATGAAAATATTCCAGATCTATGCCATAAATTTAAAGTTAAAAAAAATTTGATTAAACCTATTTATATAAGTTAAAATTAAACATGTCAGATACTATAGAACAAAAATGTTTATCAAAAGGTGTAAAACTTACGGATCAAAGAAGAATAATTGCAAAAGTGATGTCGGAGTCGACCGATCATCCAGATGTTGATGAGTTATATAACAGAGTGTCAAAATTAGATTCAAAAATAAGTATTGCTACTGTATATAGAACTGTAAAACTTTTTGAGGAGTCTGGCATTCTTACGAAACACGAATTTAAAGGTGGCAAAGCCAGATATGAGGAACTAAATGAAGGACATCACGATCATTTAATAGATGTAAAATCTGGAGAAATTATAGAATTTGTTGATGAGGAGATTGAAAAATTACAAAAAAGAGTTGCTGAAAAACATGGTTATACTTTGGTTGACCATAAATTAGAATTATATGGGGTTAAAAAAAAATCCCAATAATATGAATCAAAAAATATTTATTAAAACATTTGGCTGTCAGATGAATGAGTATGACTCCAATAGAATATTTGACTCAGTTAAAAAAATTGGTTTTAAAAAAGCAAAAAATTATGAGGAAGCTAATTGTTATTTGATAAACACTTGCCATATAAGAAATAAAGCAAAAGAAAAAGTTTATCATGAGATAGGTAGAATTAAAAAAATTTTTAGAACAAAAAAAAAACCATTAGTTATAATTGCTGGTTGTGTAGCTCAAGCTGAAAATGAAGAAATGATTAAAAGAGAGCCTTATATTGATTTAGTAATTGGTCCCCAATCTTATCATAAAATTAATAATATGATTTTAAATTATACTGAAAATATGAAAAAAATTGAAGAAACAGAATTTGATGCTGTATCAAAGTTTAAATATTTAAGTGAAATTAAAAATGAATCTGCAAAAGTTTCATCATTTTTAACTATTCAAGAAGGGTGTGATAAGTTTTGTCACTTTTGTGTAGTTCCGTTTACAAGGGGACCAGAATATTCTAGACCATTTAAACAAATTATAGATGAAGCTAAATATTTAGCAGATAACGGTGTAAAAGAAATTATTCTACTTGGTCAAAATGTAAATTCTTATGAATATGAGGGACATAGATTATCAAGTTTATTAGTGGAGATTGAAAAAATTCCAGAAATTAAAAGAATAAGATATACAACATCTCATCCAAAAGATATGACAGAGGATCTAATTGATGTTTATAAATTTTCAAAAAAATTGATGCCTTTAGTGCATTTACCTATTCAAAGTGGATCTGACAAAATTTTAGATCTTATGAATAGAAAACATACAGTAAGAGATTACAATAAAATATTTGATAAGTTGAAAAATATTAATCCAAATATTGTCTTTTCAAGTGATTTTATTATTGGTTATCCAGGAGAAAAAGAAGAGGACTTTAAAGAAACTCTAAATTTAATTAACAGAATTAAGTTTATTAATTCATATTCCTTTATTTTTAGTCCGAGGCCAGGGACTGTTGCTGCTAATCTTCAGTTAATTGATAAAAAAATTTCAATGGAAAGGTTGGAAATAATACAAAACCAATTATTTGAAAACCAAATAAGTGTTAACAGATCTTTAGAAAATAAGATTTTAAATGTGTTAGTAGAGAATTTAACTGAAGATAAAACAAAAGTTTTTGGTAGGTCAGAATATATGACATCTGTTGTATTTAATGGTAAAAAAGAAGACATTGGAAAAGTTATGTCAGTTAAAATTTACAAAAGTAACAGGACTACCTTATTTGGTAAAGTTTCTAAAAATTCAAATCAAATGGTAGCATAACTATTGAGTGGCTTAATTAAAAAAAACCTAGATTCATCGCTTAAATTTGTTTATTCAGACAATAATTCTTTAAGTGTTATTTTTCATGACAATAACTTATTGTTGGGAGTAGTTGGTGAATTTAATAAAAATTTAAAAGAATTGGAAAAAATCACTAATTCAAATCTGTATTCTCGTGGCAATTCTATATTAATTAAATCTGATCCACAAAATAATGAAATATTAAAAAGTGCAATTCAGTTTTTAGCAAATCAATTTATTAACAATGGTAGTATAGAAAATAAAGATATAGTTTCTTCTGTAGATAAATTTATGATAAACGAAAAGATAAAAAAAAATAATGTTACAGATATTATTAAAACTCCAAAAAAATCTATAATTCCAAGATCAGAAAATCAAAAAGAATACGTAAGAGCTCTAAGACAAAGTGATATTATTATTTCTGCAGGACCCGCAGGTACTGGTAAAACTTTTTTGGCTGTAGCAATAGGTCTTACAATGTTACTAGAAAAAAAAATAGAAAGAATAATTTTATCAAGACCAGCTGTTGAAGCAGGAGAACGTTTAGGTTTTTTACCAGGAGATATGAAAGAAAAAGTAGATCCATATTTAAGACCTTTATATGATTCTCTTTATGATTTATTTGACTTTGAAAAGATACAAAGAATGATTGAAATTGGAGATATAGAAATAGCACCTCTTGCATTTATGAGAGGAAGAACACTTAAAAATTCTTTTGCTATTTTAGATGAGGCTCAAAATGCAACAGATACACAAATTAAAATGTTTTTAACGCGTTTAGGAGAAAATTCAAAGATTGTTGTTAATGGTGATCCAACTCAAATAGATTTACCCAACAAAAATTTGTCAGGCCTTGTAAGATCTAAAGAATTATTAGGTCACCTTAATGAAATATCAGTTGTTGATTTTGATCATGCAGATGTTGTACGACACCCACTTGTTTCAAAAATAGTAAAAGCATATTCAAAAAATGATTAATATTAATGTCTTCTCTGAAGAGAAGGCCTGGTCAAAAAGAATTAAAAATAAAGAACTTTTTTTTAAAAAAATTTGTAATTCTTTTCCAAAGAAATATAGATTTTTAAACAAAAAAATTAGCTTAACACTTTTATTATCTAATAATAAAAATATAAAAAAATTAAATAAAAATTTTAGAAATAAAAATAAACCTACAGATATTTTATCGTTTCCTTTTAAAAATAAAAAAAAGGTATTAAAAGAGGCTTACATTGGTGACATAATAATAAGTTATAATTTTATCGATAAACCAAAATCTCAAAAGAGAAAAGTTTTTGAAGATAAATTGATTAAAGTGTTCATTCATGGTTTTCTTCATTTATTAGGATTTGATCACTTAAAGAATAAAGATTATTTAAAGATGTTAAAAGAAGAGAATCGAATATATCAATCAGTAACTTCAAAATAAATTAAATTGAAAAAAAAATTATATATTGAATTTATATTTTTAATTGCTTTAGGAATAATAACTTCATTGAGCTTACCGCCGTATAATTTTTTAATAATTAACTTTTTGACATTTAGTTTATTTTTTCTATTTTTAGTAAAAAAATCTAATAATTATAAAAATGATAAAATTTTCTTTTTTTATGGATGGTTATTTGGCTTTGGTTATTTTTTTACTAATTTATACTGGATATCAATTTCTTTAACATTTGATCATAATTTTCAATTTTTAATTCCATTAACTATAATTTTAATACCAGCTTTTTTGGCATTATTTTACGGAATGGTAGCTTATCTTTTTATAATTTTAAAACCTAAAAAAATTATAAGTTCATTTTTATTTTTTTCCTTAATTTTTGGAGTTCTAGAGTTTGTGAGAGGATCTATTTTAACTGGTTTTCCTTGGAACTTAATTGCATATAGTTTTTCAGACCAATTAGAAATATTAAGTATTACCTCAATAATAGGAACTTATGGATTTAATTTATTTTGTATTTCTTTGTTCACTAGCCCTGCAGTATTAATCTTAAAAGACCAAAAGAAAGATTTAGGTGTTCCTATCTTTTTTCTTATACTGACTATACTTTTTTATGTTAATGGATCCTTTTATAAAAATGAATTTAATAAAGCTGAAAAAAAATTTTACGATTATAAATTGAGAGTTTTAGGATCTAATATTAGTCTTGATAGATTTTATCACAATACTAATTCAGTTTCTGTCATTGAGGATTTGATAAAGATAAGTAGTCCAAATATAGACGAAAAAACTATTTTTGTATGGCCTGAAGGAATACTTCCAGATATTTCGCAAAAAGAATTGGTAGAGTTTAAATGGTTATTTAATGAAAATTTTAATGAAAATCATTTGTTTATAATAGGAATTAATAAACAATCTATTAAAAATAATTATAAAGATTATTTTAACACATTTTCGATTTATGATAATGAACTGAATTTATTACATTCATATAATAAAATAAAATTAGTTCCTTTCGGTGAATTTTTACCTTTTGAAAATATTTTAAAAAAAATTGGTCTTAAATCTATTACTAATAACTATCAATCATTTTCAAGTGGAGATCAAAGAAATATTATAGAAATTAAAGAAAAAAATTTTATTTTAAAAATTTTACCTTTAATTTGTTACGAAATAATCTATTCAGGGAAATTGTTTCATAGTTTTGACTTTGATTTAATCATAAATATTTCTGAAGATGGATGGTTTGGAAAATCAATAGGGCCTCAACAACATTTTGTTCATAGTATTTTTAGAGCAATCGAAAGTGGTAAATACGTATTACGTTCATCAAATAATGGTATAGCAGCTATAATTAATCCTTTAGGAGCTATTGAACAGAAAGTAAAATTTGGACAATCGAAATATATAGATTTTGATGAAAGTAGAAAAATACAACCGACAGTATTTTCAAAATATGGAAATAAAATTTTTGGATTATTAATTTTATTGTATATTTTTTTAATATTTTCATTTATTAAAATTAAAAATGAGTAATCTTAAAAATTATCTTTTCACTAGTGAATCAGTTTCTGAGGGTCATCCTGATAAAGTGTCTGATAGAATTTCAGATATGGTGGTAGATAGTTATCTGTCAAGTGATCCTTTTTCTAGAGTAGCATGCGAGACTCTTACAACAACAAATAAAGTAGTTTTGGCTGGAGAAGTAAGAGGACCTGAAATTAAACAAAGTGAATTAATTGAAAAAGTAAGAAATTGTATTAAAGATATTGGTTATGATCAAGAAGGCTTTACTTGGAAAGAAGCAACAAAAATTGAAAGCCATTTGCATTCTCAATCAGCTGATATTGCTATGGGTGTAGACTCATCTGGTAATAAAGATGAAGGAGCAGGAGACCAAGGTATTATGTTTGGTTATGCTTGTAATGAAACAAATGTTTTAATGCCAGCGCCAATACATTATTCTCATAAAATTTTAAGATTAATGGCTGAAGATAGAAAATCTGGAAAATTAAAAAATATTGAACCAGATTCAAAAAGCCAAGTAACATTCGAGTACGTTAATGGAAAACCTTCAAAAGTTAAATCAGTTGTAATTTCTTCACAACATTCAGCTGATGTTAATCAAGCAGAAGTTAGGGATTTATTAAGACCTTATATGTTAAAATCTATTCCAGAGAATTTTCTTAAAGGTTTTAGTGAAGATGAATTTTATGTAAATCCAACAGGTAATTTTGTAATTGGTGGACCAGATGGAGATTGTGGTTTAACTGGTAGAAAAATTATAGTGGATACTTATGGTGGTGCAGCGCCACATGGGGGCGGAGCTTTTTCTGGAAAAGATCCAACCAAAGTAGATAGATCTGCAGCTTATGCAGCTAGATATATTGCCAAGAATGTTGTTGGTTCAAAAATTGCAGAAAAATGTTTAATACAATTAGCTTATGCAATTGGGGTATCAAAACCTTTGTCTATATATGTAGATTTGTTTGATAATGATTTAGAAAAAAATAAATTTGTGGTTGAAAAAATAGAAGAAAATTTTGATTTAAGCCCTAGAGGCATTAGAGAAATGTTAAATTTAAATAAACCTATATATGAAAAAACATCTGCCTATGGACATTTTGGTAGAATACCAGAAGAAAATGGTTCATTTTCATGGGAAAAAACTGATAAAATTAAGGTTTTTTCTAAATAGTTTAAGTTGAATAAAAAAAATATTTTACTATATTCCACTTACATTATTGAATTTACAAAATGGGCTTTAGCCCATTTTTTTTTGGAGCAAACAAAAATATGTTAAATAAAAGAGCAGACAAACTAGAACTTTTAAGAATAGCGGAAGCTGTTGCATTAGAAAAATCTATAGATAAAGAGTTAATCATAAACTCAATGGAAACAGGTATCGCCAAAGCTGCAAAATCAAAATTTGGTCAAGATAACGAAATTAAAGTTTTAATAAATAGAGATAGTGGAGATATTGAAATTTTTAGGAAACTTGTAATTGTGGAAAATCCTGAAAATTCTAATATTGAAATTGACCTTGAAGGAGCAATAAAGTTACAAGAAACAAACAAAGATAAGAGTATAGGAGACGAAATTTTACAACCTTTACCAGCCTTTGATTTTGGAAGAATAGCTGCACAAACTGCTAAACAAGTCATTAATTCAAGTGTAAGGGAAGCAGAGAGAGAAAGACAATTTAATGATTTTATAGATAAAAAAGAAACTGTGCTAAGTGGAATAGTTAAACGTCTGGAGTTTGGTAATGTTATTGTTGATTTAGGAAGAACAGAGGCAATAATTCAAAAAAATGAATTAATTCCAAGGGAAAATATTAAAGCTGGTGATAGAGTAAAAGCTTATTGTTATGATGTAAGAAGAGAACAAAGAGGTCAACAAATTTTTTTATCTAGGGCCCATCCAAAATTTATGGAAAAGTTGTTTGTTCAAGAGGTTCCAGAAATTTATGATGGATTAATAGAAATTAAATCTTCTTCAAGAGATCCAGGAAGTAGAGCAAAAATATGTGTAAAAGCAGTAGACACTTCTTTAGATCCAGTAGGAGCTTGTGTGGGAATGAGAGGTTCAAGAGTTCAAGCAGTAGTTAACGAATTACAAGGAGAAAAAATTGATATTGTAAATTGGTCAGAGGATCCAGCTGTACTAGTGTCTAATGCCTTATCTCCTGCTGAAGTTCAAAGAGTGAATGTTGACTCAAATAATAAAAAGTTAGATGTTATACTTACCGAAGAAAATCTTAGTAAAGCCATTGGAAGAAGAGGTCAAAATGTAAGATTAGCAACAAAGCTCTTAAATTATGAAATTAATATAATGACTGACCAGGAAGACTCAGAGAGAAGACAATCAGAATTTAAAGAAAAAACTGAAAACTTTGTTAAAAACTTAGAATTAGATGAAACTTTGGGACAACTATTAGTTGCTGAAGGTTTTTCAACAATTGATGATATTAAAGATAGTACCTTTGAAAGTCTAATGAAAATAGAGGGCATAGAAGAAGATACAGCAAAAGCTCTCATTGAACGTGCAAAAGAATTTTATGAAAAAGATCAGGAAGATATTTCGAAAAGAATTAAAGATTTGGGTCTTGCAGATGATCTAATAAATTTAAAAGGTTTAACCCCAGGCATGCTTGTAACATTAGGTGAACAAAAAATTTTGAAGTTAGTAGATTTTGCAGATTTAGCCTCCGACGAACTTACCGGAGGTTTTGATGTTATAAAAGGTGAAAGAGTAAAAATCCAAGGTTATCTTGAAGATTTTGCTTTATCAAGAAAAGAAGCAGATGAATTAATAATGTCTGCAAGAAATATAGTTTATAAAGATTGAGAGATGAAAAATGGAGAAAAAAACAAAATTAACTATTTCGGGTACTTCCAAAAAACCTATAAAGAGTTTTGATGCATCTAAAAATCAAGGAAAAAAAACTGTAGTAATAGAAAAAAAATTTTCTAAACCTGCAGGTGGAAAAGGAAATTTTAATAAACATTCAGGATCAAAATATTCTCCTCAAAATTTTAAAAAAAGTAATTTTTCAAAGCCAAATTTTAATACCCCTAAAACTTCACCTATCACAAGTGATTTTGAAAGACGTAAACTAGCTGAACAAAGAGCAACAAAAAAATTAAAAAGTGATTCTGATAATGATAAAAAAACGAAATTAGGCACGAATAAAAGACAAGTTAAACTTACTGTTTCTAGAGCTTTGAGTGATGAAATAGAAACTAGAGAGAGAAGTTTAGCATCAGTAAAAAGAGCAAGACAAAAAGAACTAAAGAACTTTAATAAAGAAGAGAATAAAGAAAACCTAAAACCAGTAAAACGAGATATTAATATACCTGAAGCGATAACAGTTAGAGAGTTAGCTAACAGAATGGCGGAACAATCAAGCAATGTTATTAAATTTTTGTTTGGCATGGGAGTTACTGTTACAATTAACCAAACATTAGCCGCAGATACTGCAGAATATCTTGTAAAAGAATTTGGACACAATCCAATTAGAGAAGAAAAAGCTGAGGAGATTATTCAAAAAATCAAAGAATCAAGAGCAGAAAACTTAAAAAATAGACCTCCAATAGTTACAGTTATGGGACATGTTGATCATGGTAAAACTTCTGTGCTAGACGTCCTTCGTAGTGCTAATGTTGTATCAGGTGAATTTGGTGGAATAACACAGCATATTGGTGCTTATCAAATTGAAAGCCAATCTAATAAACTAACTTTTATTGATACTCCAGGCCACGCTGCATTTACTGAGATGAGAGCGAGAGGATCAAAACTTACAGATGTTGTGGTTTTAGTAGTTGCTGCTGATGATGGAGTTAAACCTCAAACAATAGAGTCTATTAAACATGCTAAAGCTGCAAATGTTCCAATCGTTGTTGCTATAAATAAATGTGATTTACCTGAGTCCGATCCACAAAAGATTAAAAATCAATTATTAGAACATGAATTAATTGCAGAAGATTTATCAGGAGATACTCTAATGGTTGAGATATCTGCAAAAACAAAATTAAATTTGGATAAGTTAGTAGAAGCAATAATCCTTCAAGCAGAAATTTTAGATTTAAAAACAGATTTTGAGTCTAAAGCAACTGGAATAGTATTAGAGTCCAAAATAGATGTAGGTAGAGGTCCAGTTGCAACAATAATTGTTACAACGGGGACTCTTAAAAAAGGAGATTTTTTTGTCAGTGGATTAAAATGGGGAAAGGTACGAGCAATTATTAATGATAAAGGAAAAAATATTAACGATGCATCACCATCAACTCCAGTAGAAATTTTAGGGATTAACGGTGCCGCGAAAGCTGGAGATGATTTCATTGTTCTTGATAATGAAAAAGAAGCAAAAAATTTAAGTGAAAATAGAGCAAAAGAAAGTAAAGATGGAAAGAATCCTTTAACTTTTGCAACTCAAGAATCTGCATTTACAAACAAATCTACTGAAGAATTAAATCTAATAATTAAATCTGATGTTCACGGATCATCAGAGGCAATTAAGAATGCTATAAGCCAGATAAAACATGACGAGGTAAAACCGAAAATAATTTTATCTGATATTGGAATGGTTACTGAAACAGATGTTACTTTAGCTAAGGCTTCAAATGCAGTATTGATAGCTTTCAATGTCAAGCCAAGCAAGGAAGCAAAAAAACTTGCAGAAAATGAAAATATAAAGATTTCATCTTATAATATAATTTATGAAGTGTTAGACTATATTAAACAAAGAATGTCTGGATTGCTTACTCCCGACATAAAAGAAACAATTACTGGTAGTGCACAAATCTTAGAAATATTTAAAGTTTCGGGTGCAGGAAAAGTAGCTGGTTCTAAAGTAACAGAAGGTGAAATTGCGAGTGTCTCAGAAGTGAGGATAATAAGAGATGGTGCAATAATCTATACAGGAAAAGTTGGAACTTTATTTAGAGAAAAAAACCAAGTAAAATCAGTCAGTAGCGGTCAGGAGTGTGGTATAACTGTAAAAGATTATATGGATTTTCAAAAAAATGACACAATAGAAGCTTTTAGTATTATATCTAAGGAAAGGTCAATTTAATGGCAGATAGAATAGGCAAACCAGTATCACAGAGACAGCTCAGAGTTGGTGAGATGATTAAACAATCTTTAAGCATGATTTTTATTAGAAATGAGGCTAAGGTGCCGAAATTAGAAACTAACACAATTACAGTTACAGAAGTTAAAATGAGTCAAGATCTAAAGATTGCTAAAGCGTATGTGCTTCCATTGGGAGGTAAAAATGCTGAAGAAGTGATTAACGTTCTTAAGGAGTATTCATTTTTAATTAGAAAAATTTTATCAAAAAAAGTAGCGATGAAATTTTTACCAAAATTACTTTTTAGAAAAGATGAGTCTTTTGAGTATGCAGAAAAAATAGAAAACTTAATAAAACAAACAAATAAATAGAAAGAATAAGACATGAATAAAAAAGCACAAGAATTAGCTATGCATGAAAAGGATACTGGATCATCAGAAATCCAAATTGCATTACTAACTGATAAGATTGAAACTCTTTCAAGTCATATAAAGAAATTTAAAAAAGATAAACATTCTTCAGTAGGACTATTAAGAGCAGTAAATCGAAGAAAAAAATTGTTAGACTATTTAAAAAAAAATAAAATAGATTCTTACAAAAATGTACTGTCTAAATTAAATTTAAGAAAATAAAGTTAAATCAGATAGAACGGAATGGAACGAAACGAACGAAATGAACGAAACGAAATGGAAATGAAATGTTTAAGGTATTTAAAAAGGAAATTGAAGTAGCAGGAAAAAAAATAAGTTTAGAAACAGGCAAGATAGCAAGACAAGCAGACGGAGCAATTATAGCATCATGTGGAGAAACAGTTATTTTAGCAACAGTAGTAGGAGCAAAAAAAATAAATCCAGATATAGATTATTTCCCATTATCTGTGAATTATCAGGAAAAATATTATGCTGGAGGAAAAATCCCAGGAGGATATTTTAAAAGAGAAGCAAGACCAACTGAAAGTGAAACGTTAATTTCAAGATTAATTGATAGACCAATCAGACCTTTATTTCCCGACGAATTTAAGAATGAAGTTCAGCTTTTACCAACTGTAATTTCTTACGATAAAGAAAACCAACCTGATGTTTTAGCAATTATAGCTTCATCAGCTGCGTTAGCAATATCTGGAATGCCATTTATGGGCCCTGTAGGAGCTTCAAGGGTAGGTTTTATTGATGGAAAATATGTTCTTAACCCATCAAAATCGGAATTAGAAAATTCAAGTTTAGATTTAGTTGTTGCAGGTACAAAAGATGCAGTGCTCATGGTTGAATCTGAAGCAAATGGTTTAACAGAAGAAGAGATGTTAAATGCAGTTAAATTTGGTCATGAAGGATTCGTTCCCGTAATTAAAATGATCGAAGAACTTGCTAAAGAATGTAAAAAACCCGAGTGGACTGTTGAAAAGAAAGATTTATCTGAAATAAAGAAAAAACTTGAAGCAACTTTTACAGATGATTTAAAAAAAGCTTTTGCTACAAGAGATAAACAAGATAGATCAAATCAAATCTCAGAAATAACAGATAAAGCTAAGAAACTTTATGAAGAAGATGAAAATTATACTGATCTTGACGTAAATAGTCAGCTTAAAAATCTTGAAAAATCTATTGTCAGAACGGACATTCTTAAAAATAAAAATAGAATTGATGGCAGAGGCTTATCTGATGTAAGACCAATCTCGTGTGAAGTTGGTGTTTTGCCTAGAACACATGGTTCAGCATTATTTACTAGAGGAGAAACACAAGCTATTGTTACTGCTACTCTTGGTACTTCTGATGATGAACAAAGAATAGAAAGTTTAGATGGTCTTCAAAGAGAACGGTTCATGCTTCATTACAATTTTCCTCCATTTTCAGTTGGTGAAACTGGAAGAATAGGAACCGGAAGACGTGAAATTGGTCATGGGAAACTTGCATGGAGAGCAATAAACTCCTCATTGCCATCAAAAGAGGCTTTTCCATATACTTTTAGAATAGTGTCAGAGATTACCGAGTCCAATGGCTCTTCTTCAATGGCAACTGTTTGTGGAACATCTTTAGCTTTAATGGATGCTGGAGTACCAATTAAAGAGCCGGTTGCAGGTATTGCAATGGGACTAATTAAGGAAGGTAAAGATTTTAGTGTACTATCAGATATTTTAGGTGATGAAGATCATCTAGGTGATATGGATTTTAAGGTTGCTGGAACCAAAGATGGAATTACTTCGCTTCAAATGGATATTAAAATTACAGGTATCACATTTGAAATCATGGAACAGGCTTTAAACCAAGCTAAGGATGGAAGAGTTCATATTCTAGGTGAAATGAACAAAGCTTTATCAGCTTCTAGATCTGATGTTGGTAAACATACCCCAAAAATGGAACAAATTAATGTTGATAAAAAAGATATTGCTGCTGTTATTGGAAAAGGCGGGGCAACGATCAGAGAGATTGTTGAGAAATCTGGTGCGAAGGTTGATGTAAATGACGAGGGTATTGTAACAGTTGCTGCTCCAGACGAAGAGTCCAGAAACATTGCAATGCAAATGATTAAAGACATCACAGCAAAAGCTGAATTGAATAAAATTTATTCAGGTAAAGTTATGAAGATCATGGAATTTGGTGCATTTGTTAATTTCTTAGGAAAACAAGATGGTCTAGTTCATATTTCTGAACTCGCAGATAAAAGAGTTGCTAAAGTAACTGATGTTGTAAAAGAAGGTGACGAAGTAAAAGTTAAAGTAATTGGTTTCGATAGAGGTAAAGTTAAACTATCTATGAAACAAGCTTCAGAATAAAGAAAATTAATGGTGACAGATTCAAATTCTGCTGCTTGATCAAGTAATATTCTTGGGATCGGGCATTCCAACCTTATTATATCCTGCATCTACATAGTGAATTTCACCAGTAACACCATTTGCAAGGTCGCTTAATAGATATAATGCTGAATTTCCAACATCATGAATATCCACGTTTCTTTTTAAGAAAGAATGGTCCTCATTCCATTTATATAAAAATTTAGCATCTCCTATAGCTGAAGCAGCCAAAGTTTTTATAGGACCAGCACTTATTGCGTTTACTCTCATGCCTTTAGCACCTAAATCTCTAGCTAAGTACTTAACACTAGCTTCAAGAGCAGACTTGCAAACACCCATTACATTATAGTTTGGGATAGCCTTTGTAGACTCATAAGTTAGAGTTAACAAACTGCCACCCTTTTTCATTACTTTAGATGCCTCTTTTGCAACTTCAGTAAATGAGAAGCAAGAAATTAACATACTTCTTAAAAAGTTTTCTCTAGTTGTATTCAAATATTCACCTGATAATTCTGATTTATCTGAAAATGCTACTGCATGAACGACAAAGTCTATTCCACCCCATTGAGATTTAACATCTTCAAATAATTTTACAATTTCTTCTTTTTTTTCAACATCACAGCTGAATGTGACTTTTGAATTTAATTTTTCAGCTAAAGGAATAACTCTTTTCTTTAAAGCATCACCTAAATATGTGAATGCAAGCTCAGCTCCTGCTTCAGCTAGTTTTTGCGAAATACCCCAAGCAATTGATCTTTCATTAGCAACACCCATGATTAATCCTTTTTTACCTTTCATCAAACTCATAATTAAACCTTTTCAAAAATTAGAGCAGCATTGGTTCCACCAAATCCAAAGCTATTTGACATTACTGTATTTAAACTTACTTCAGTTTCTGTTTTTGCAATTATTGGAAATTTTTTAGCTTCATCATCCATCTCACTAATGTTTGCTGATCCAGCAATAAAACTATTTTTCATCATAATCAAACAATATATTGCTTCGTGTACTGATGCAGCTCCTAAAGGATGTCCTGATAATGATTTAGTTGAACTAATTTTTGGAATTTGATCTCCAAAAGTATCTCTAACTGCGTTTAGCTCTGTAATATCTCCAACTGGGGTAGATGTTCCATGAGTATTAATATAATCAATTTTATTTTTACTTGTTGCCATTGCCATTTTCATACATCTTACTGCGCCTTCTCCTGAAGGAGCCACCATATCGTATCCATCTGATGTTGCTCCATAACCAGTTAATTCTGCATATATATTAGCTCCTCTAGCTTTAGCATGTTCATATTCTTCAAGCACTAAAACACCTCCACCACCAGCAATTACGAAACCGTCTCTAGTTTTATCGTAAGCTCTTGATGCTGTTTTAGGTGTATCATTGTATTTTGAGGACAAAGCAGTCATAGCATCAAACATTGCAGTCATAGCCCAATGTATTTCTTCACTGCCACCTGCAAAAACTATATCTTGTTTTCCCATTTGAATTAGTTCCATAGAATTTCCAATACAATGTCCACTTGTTGCACAAGCAGAACTCATTGTGTAATTAGTTCCTTTAATTTTAAAAGGAACAGCAAGTGTTGCCGATGCCGTGCTAGCCATAGTCCGCGGAACTACAAAAGGTCCCATTAACTTTGGAGTTTTAGCTCTTGTTTTGTCAGCAGCCAAAATTACATTTTCAATTGATGGTCCACCAGAACCCATTACAATCCCAGTTTTAAAGTTACTTACATCTTTATCTTCCAATCCAGAATCTTTGATAGCTTCTTTCATTGCTATGTAATTATAAGCTGATCCTGAACCCATAAATCTAATTGTTTTTCTATCTATGTGATCTTCAAGTTTTATATTTGGTTTTCCATGGACATGACTTTTAAGATTATGTTCTTTATATTCTTCGGAAAAAGAAATTCCTGATTTTGAATTTAATAGTGATTGGTGAACCTCTTCTTGGTTATTACCTAAACAAGAAACGATTCCTAATCCTGTTATTACGACTCTTCTCATTATTTAAATAATCCTACTTTTAAGCTGTCTGCAGAATATATTTTTTTACCATCTGCTAAAACCACTCCATTTGCAAGACCGACTGTTGTTCCACCTGGCGACATAATCTTTTTCATATCAATTTCATAAGCTACTAATTTTACATCTTGCAAAACTTCACCTGTAAATTTTACTGTCCCAACTCCTAAAGCTCTTCCTTTTCCAGGGTTACCTATCCAACCCAAATAAAAACCAACCAACTGCCACATAGCATCTAAACCAAGACACCCAGGCATAACTGGATCTTCTTTAAAATGACAATCAAAAAACCAAAGATCTTTTTTGACGTCTAATTCAGCTTTTAATGATCCTTTTTTAAAAGCCCCTTTATCATCGTTGATTTCAGTAATTCTATCAAACATAAGCATTGGTGGAAGTGGTAATTTCGCATTACCAGGACCAAAAAGTCCACCATTTCCACAGTTTATAAGCTCATCATAGGAATAGGAGTTTTTTTTCATAAATTTTGAACACTCTTAATACTTGATTTTATTGAATTATAATATACATATAGTTTAGAACTATTATAATTTACAATGCAAAAAAACATCGAATTTATTGATAAATTAAGATCCTCAGGCCTTAGACCGACTAAGCAAAGGCTCAAAATTTGTGAGGTTTTATTTAATCGAGAAGAAACCTTTCATTTCACTATTAAAGATCTGGTTAAAAAAATATCAGATAATTTAAATGAGAAAATATCTCTAGCAACAGTTTATAACACTGTACATGCATTTAAAGATAAAGGATATTTGAAAGAGATATCAATTAATAGTGATAAAAGTTACTTTGATACAAATATAACAAATCATCATCATTTTTTTGATGAAGATACTAATCAATTAATTGATTGTGAAGATGATTATATCGAAAATATTAATATAAAAAAAAATATCACTGGAAAAAAAATTAACTCAGTTGAAGTTTTGATAAAAGTTGCGAGTGATAATCAAAATCAAAATTAATATAATAATTTCAATAACTTAAAAACTAAATTATAATTATTCTAAACTGTTGACATGTAGTTTAGAATAATTATATACTAATGAAATAATTGAAGGAGATTAAAAATGTCATTAAAAGGAACAAAAACAAAAGAAAATCTAGAAGCAGCATTTGCTGGAGAAAGTCAAGCAAACAGAAGATATCTTTACTTCGCTCAAAAAGCAGACATTGAAGGATATAATGATGTAGCTTCAGTATTTAGATCTACTGCTGAAGGAGAAACAGGGCACGCTCATGGACACCTTGAATATCTAGAGGAAGTTGGCGATCCAGCCACAGGTTTACCTATAGGTGAAACTAAAGCTAATCTAGCTTCAGCTGTTCAAGGAGAAACACACGAGTACACAGATATGTACCCGGGTATGGCAAAAACAGCCAGAGAAGAGGGTTTTGAGGAAATTGCTGACTGGTTTGAGACATTAGCTAAAGCTGAAAAATCTCACGCAGGTAAATTTCAAAAAACTTTAGATTCTATTAAGTAACCAGTATTATTTAGTGGGTGTTAACCACCCACTAAAAAATTTTAAACCAAATAGCTATATGAGTAAAGAAGGTAGTACAGAAGCACCTATACGTCATCCAATTGACTTTGAAAATCCTGACTTTGTAAATTCTGAAAAATTGGATTTAGAGATGAGAAGAGTTTTTGATATTTGTCATGGTTGTCGAAGATGTTTCAACCTTTGTGATTCATTTCCTAAACTTTTTGATATGATAGATGAGTCAAAAAATGAAGATGTAGAAAGTTTATCTAGTGATCAATTTGCTCCAGTAGTTGATGCATGTACATTGTGCGATATGTGTTTCATGACAAAGTGTCCATATGTGCCTCCTCACGAATTTGATTTAGACTTTCCTCATTTGATGTTGAGATATAGAACTGCACAAAAAAAATTGGGTAAACTATCATTTATACCCAGACAATTGGCTGAAATCGATAGAAATTCGAAATTCGGTGTAATGTTTTCAAAATTAGTTAATTGGGTTTCTAACATAAAAAATAAATTCTTTAGAAAAATCTTAGAAATTATTACTGGGATTGATATTAGAGTCCAATTACCAAAATATAATTCTGAAACTTTTTCAAATTATTTTAAAAACCAAAAAAATAGGATTAATTATGAATCTAAGACTAGTAATAGAAAAGTAGTTATTTATTCAACTTGTTTTGTGAATTTTAATAAAAAGAATACCGGTGTCGCTGCACTTAAAGTTCTTAAAAAAAATGGAGTTGAAGTTCAAGAAGCATATCCGGGTTGTTGTGGAATGCCATTTTTAGAGCAAGCAGATTTACCAAAAGTTGTTGGGCAAGCAAAAAAAGTTTCTAAAGAATTATTAGAATGGATTAATAAAGGGTATAAAGTTATAACTCTTACTGCAAGTTGTGGTCTTATGTTAAAATTTGAATGGCCATTATTATTACCTAATGATGAAAATATAAAAAAATTATCAAAAAATACAGTAGATATAGATGAATATATAGTTGATATATCTAAAAATGAGGGTTTAGCAGAAGGACTTCATGAAATAGATGGTGGTATAACAGTGCACCATGCTTGTCATGCAAGAGCTCAAAATATGGGTATTAAAGCCAGAGATATGCTTAAATTAATACCTAATGCTAAAATAGATATTGTTGAAAGATGTGCGGGACATGGAGGGACTTTTGGTGTGATGAAAGAAACTCATGATTTAGCTGTAAAAGTTGGAAGACCAACAGCAAGACAGATAAAAAATAAGAATAATAAGTATATGGCTTCAGATTGTCCATTAGCTGGAAAGCATTTAAAACAATTAGAAGCTGACACAAACATTTCAAGCGATGAGGCAGTACATCCTATCGAATTAATTGCTAAAAGTTATAAATTGTGATGATGCCTAAAGAAAAAAAAGAAATTCAAAAAAATGATATTATGCCTTTGGATATTTATACAAAACAAAGGAGAGAGTTAAGAAAAAATATAGTTGATTTTAAAAAAAATAGAAGAGTTTCATTAGGGCCCTATGCAACTTTTTATTTTGAAAGTTATGAGACTATGCTGGCCCAAGTTCAAGAAATGCTTTATATAGAAAAAGGTGGAGATGAACAATTAAAAGATGAACTTGCAGCATATAATCCGTTAATACCTCGTGGAAGTGAGTTAGTAGCTACTCTTATGTTTGAAATAGACAATCCAGTATCTAGAGCAGCATTTTTAGGTAAAGTTGGAGGAATAGAAGAAAAAGTTTTTATGAAAATAGACGAAGATATAGTAAAAGCTGTCCCTGAAGAAGATGTTGATAGAACTTCAGCTGAAGGAAAAGCATCATCTGTTCAATTTGTTCATTTTAAATTTACTAGAGAACAAATAGAAAAATTTAAATCAGGTTCATTAAAAGCTGAAATTGGTATAGATCATAAAGAATATTCTCACACCACAAAGTTAACTGATGTAACATTAAAATCTTTAGCTGCAGATTTTAATTAAAAGATCCCCATATATTGTCTATTTTTACCCATCCTAAAAATTGTCCCGTTTTAATTTTACACCATATGCCATCACATTTTTGAACAATTAAAACTCTCCCTTTTTTTATTTTTGCAAGGGGTTTTGAAAAATTAGTTGGTTTTTTAAATAAAATTTTATCTTCGAGAGGTATAAAAGAGTTTATTTTTTTTAATTGGGACACATGGATCCATCCATTATTATTTTTAAAATCAATTATTCTTTTAAAATTTTCTTTTTGATCTATCTGCTTAATAGGCAAGTCCTTTTTTTTATAGACGAATTTTATAGGTGAATTAAAACTTGGACCATATCTTACATTTACTTTATCTTTTTTTAAAGACAAAAAAACTTCTTCTGAAAAAGCATGAAAAGGAAAGAAAAGTAAAATTAATATTAAAAAGTAAAATTTTTTCATTATTAAATTTTTTATTTTTTTTTAAATTTAACTTTTCTAAAATTAAGATTTAATAAATCTATAATTAATATTTGATTTTTTAAGTTTTGGCCGATTTCCATTATCATTTTTAAGGCCTCATTCGCTTGGGTAGCACCTACTATTGATGCAGTTGTACCAAGAACTCCTTCAAATTCACAATTTAAAATATCGTCAGAAATTTCTTTTTCTTGATAAAAATTTTTTAAAGAGGCTGTTCTGTTGTCTTTAAAATCAAATGTAAATATGTGGCCATCAAACTTACTTATAGCACCAGTTATTAATTTTTTTTTTAACTTTATACAACTATCATTAATTAAAAATTTAGTTTTAAAATTATCAGAACCATCAATTATAATTTCGTAACCCTTAATTATATTTTCAATATTCTTTTCATTGAGTTTTGATTTATAGGTTTCAATTTTTGTTAGTGGATTTATTTCTTTAAGTCTTTTTGCTGCGACGCTAACCTTTGGTTTTTTTATATCTTTTGAATTAAATAAGCTTTGTCTATGAATATTTGAAAGATTGACAATATCATTGTCTATCAAGCCAATTGTCCCAATACCAGCTCTAACAAGATTTTCTGCAGCAGGACAGCCCAAACCACCAATACCAACAATTAGAACCTTTGATGATAAAATTTTTTTTTGTCCTTTTGGACCTATATTTTTTAAAACTAATTGTCTTGAAAATCTTTCGATTTGAGATTTATTTAAGTCTTTTTTCATTTACCGGTCGAACCAAAACCTCCCTTACCTCTTAATGATGTTGGAAGTTCATTTGTTTCCTCTAGTTCTATTTTTTTAATTGGAGTTAAAACCATTTGAGCCACTCTATCATTGTTGTTAATTACAAAATTTTTATTTCCATGGTTAAATAAGATAATTTTAAGTTCTCCTCTATAATCACTATCAATCGTACCAGGTGTATTCAAAACGCTAATATTATTTTTTGCTGCTAAGCCTGATCTTGGTCTAATTTGAATTTCATACTCCTCTGGGAATGCAACAGTTAATCCAGTCGGAATAAGACAAGACTTACCTGGTTCTAAATTAATTGGTTTTTCTATAAAAGCCATTAAATCCATACCTGAGGCACCGTTAGTTTTATATGAAGGTAGTTTTACAGAAGGGTTTAATTTTTTAATTAAAACTTTAACCATTAGTTTAAATGATTAATAATTTTATCGACTAATTCGTCTGAAATTTCAGATTTGGGTTTATATTTAAGTTTATCAGTTTTTTTATTTTTATAAAAAATTGAGACTTCATTAAAATCTGAGTCAAATCCAATTTTTTTATTTGATACATCATTTGCAACTATCCAGTCACAATTTTTTTCATTTAGTTTTTCATTTGCATAATTTACTAAATTATTAGTTTCTGCAGCAAAACCGATGACAAGCTTTGGTCTTAAAAAATTATGTTTAGAGACATAATTTAAAATATCTACATTTTTCTCTAATTCTAAATAGAGTTTATCTTGCTTTTTTATTTTTATTTTAGAAGTTTCTTTTAGTTTGTAATCACCTACAGCTGCTGAAAATACTGCAACATCTGCAGGTAAACTATTAAGTGTTGCTTGAAACATTTCTTCGGCGGTTTCAACTTTTATTAAATTGATATCTTCATTAGTTTTCAAATTTGTTGGTCCAGAAATTAAGGTTGTATCAAAACCTTTTTTGGATAATGATTTTGCAATCTCATATCCTTGTTTACCACTTGATTTATTAGAAATAAATCTTATTGGATCAATATATTCGTTAGTAGGTCCAGCAGTTACGATTGCTTTTAATTTATTATTTATTTTTAAATTTTTAAAATAACTATCTAGCTTATTTATTACTTCTTGTGGTTCTGACATTTTTCCTGCACCATATTCACCACATGCCATATCACCAATCTCAGGGCCAATTAATCTATAGTCATAAGTTTTTAGTTTATCTATATTTTGTTTAGTAGATTGATGATTCCACATTCTTACATTCATTGCAGGAGCTATAAAAATTTTTTTGTTTGAAGCAAGAGCAACTGTAGATGCCAAATCATCAGAATTTCCATTTGCAAGCTTAGATATCGTATTAGCCGTTGCTGGCGCGATTAAAATAAGATCTGCCCATCTTGAAAGGCTAATATGATCCATCTCTGCTTCATTTTCTATGCTAAAAAGATCTTGATAAACTTTTGATTGAGACAATGAAGCAATTGAAAGAGGTGTTACAAATTCAGCACCACTTTTGGTAAGAATTGTTTTTATAGTTACTCCATTTTTTTTTAGAAGCCTTATTATTTCAAGACTTTTATAAGCAGCTATGCCACCACAAATTATTAATAAGATCTTTTTATTATTCAAATTATTCATCGGTTGAATTAAAATACCAATAGACCAAAAATTACAAGGACTAATAAACCAATAATAGATTGATTTCTAAATGCAATCATTTCTAATTTTTTTGTATTTAGAGCAGTATAAGAATTTGAGTTTTGGGGAATTTGACCACTGGCTAAATAAGTAAGCGCTTGGTTTGCTTTGTCCATTATTTCAGGAAACTCTGGTAATCTTTTTATTACTTCTGATGTGTTTTGAAGAGTTTCATTTATAGTTGTCATAGGATCTTTTGTCTCTTTTAACCAACTTTCAAGGACAGGTTTTGATGTAGTCCAAATATTTGTATTAGGATTTAATTTTCTTGCTACCCCTTCAACTACTACCATTGTTTTTTGTAACATCAAAAGTTGAGGCTGAGTTTGCATATTAAATTTTTCAGTAACATCAAATAATTGCTTTAATAGTTTCCCGCCTGAAATATCTTTTACGGCTTGTCCAAATATTGGTTCCCCTATGGACCTTAATGCTTGAGCTAAATCATCGATTGGAACTTCTTTAGGAACTAAGCCAGCGATTAAGTGTACTTCAGCAACCTTGCGATAGTCTCTTTGAATAAAGCCAAATAAAATTTCAGCTAAAAATCTTTTACTCATCTTATCAAGTCTTCCCATTATCCCAAAATCAATAGGCACAATGTGCCCATTATTATCTATAAATATATTTCCCTGATGCATATCTGCGTGAAAAAATCCATCCCTTACAGCATGCCTTAAAAAATTTTGAATAATATCTTCAGCAATTTTTTCTGTATTAAGATTTCTTTTTTTTAACTCTTCAGTTTCTCTTATCGAAACTCCATCTACCCAATCAAGAGTCATTACATTTTCACTAGTAAAATTCCAATAAATTTGAGGAATTCTAAAACCAACATCATTTTTAGTATTTTCTGCATATTCATTTGCTGCAGCTGCTTCAAATCTGAGATCCATCTCAAGATTTGTAATTTCTTTTAATAAAAAAACTACTTCTACTAGTTTAAGTCTTTTAGTTTTTTTAATAAAAGATTCTACTAAAAAAGCAAAAAGCATGATTGCATCTATTTCTTCATTAAATATTTTTTTTATATTTGGTCTTAAAATTTTGATAGCTACATCCTTTATAGTTCCATTGTCATTGATTTGAGCTTTATGGACTTGTGCAATAGAAGCAGCAGCTATAGGCTCGCTTAAATCAATTATAGAATTATAAGTATCTACTCCTAAATCATTTTTAATTATTTCTTTTGCTTGAATGATTGAGAATGGAGGCAATCTATCTTGAAGATTTTCAAGTTTTTTTGAGAGCTCTTCACCAATAATATCTGGTCTTGTAGCTAGAAATTGACCTAGTTTGATAAAAGTTGTTCCCATTGATTCTAATGAGCTAGATAAACGTTCACCTTCATCTTTATTATTATCAATTAATTTTTTAGGTGAAAAAGAAAAAGATAAAATTTTGAATAATATTTTTACTGCTAGTGGAGGTTCTTTAAATTTTGAGGTAATATTTAGTATATCCGATTTTGCCACTTTCCTTCCAAGCTTGAATAAAATAAATATTTTTTTCAACATTAGATCTTCCATCCACTGTGGATAGATACTATTCCACCTGATAAATTTCTATAACTACATTTTTGAAAACCATTATTTAGCATTATATCAATTAACTCGTCTTGATTTATAAAATTTTCGATGCTTTTTATTAGGTATTCGTATGGTTCTCTATTCCCAACCACAAGCTTACCTATAGAAGGGATGAGTTTTGAATAATTTTTATATATAAAATCTAAACCTTCATTCTGTATTTTTGAAAACTCAAGACATAAAAAACGGCCACCTGGCTTTAATACACGATAAGCTTCAGTTAAAGCTTGATTTAAATTTTTGGCATTACGCAAACCAAAGCTGATTGTATAAAAGTCAAATAAATTATCTTTAATTGGAAGTTTTTCTGCATGCGCAATTATCCAATCAATATTTTTAAATTTATTCAACTTTTCTTTACCCTTTTTAATCATTCCTTTGTTCGGATCTACACAAGTAATTTGAGATGATTTATTTACATAATTTAAAAAAAGTTTTGCAATATCACCAGTTCCAGATGCTACATCAATTAATTTTTGATTTGGTAACGGATTCATCATATTTAAGAGACTTTTTTTCCATAATCTATGAACACCTAAGGACATAAAGTCATTCATTAGGTCGTATTTATTGTAAACTTGATCAAAAACATTTTGGACTAGTCCTTTTTTATTTTGTAGATATTGTTGCATAATAATAAATTATATTATCAATATAGTATTAAATGCCAGAATTACCAGAAGTAGAAGTAATTAGACAGTCGCTAGATAAAAAAATTAAACAAAAAAAGGTCAAAAAAGTAATAGTAAGAAATAGAAATTTAAGATTTAAAATTCCTTTAAATTTTGAAAATATTTTAAAAAATCAAAAAATAATCGAAGTAAGTAGATTTTCTAAATATTTAATTTTGTCTTTATCCAATTACAGTTTCTGTCTATTGCATCTTGGAATGTCAGGTACCTTACATTTGGTTTATGATAATAAAAAAAATCTTTTTACAAATACTAGTTTTTATAACTCCCCGATTTTACCCAAAAAACACAATCATGTAGAAATAATTTTCAAAAATTTAAAGATTATTTATAATGATCCCAGAAGATTTGGTTTTTTTGAAATTATAAATAATTCAGAATTATTAAAAAAAAGGTTTGTTCATTTAGGGCCTGAGCCATTTGAATCAAAATTTGATCTAAATTATGTTTTTTCTTTTTTTAAAGGCAAAAAAAAAAATATAAAGAATTTTTTACTAGATCAAAATTTTGTTTCAGGAATTGGTAATATATATGCTAGTGAAATTTTATTTTTAAGCAAGATAAGACCTAATAAAAGAGCAAGTTTATTAAAAAAAAAAGATTGTAAAAAAATAATAATTAATTCAAAAAAAGTGCTTCTCAAATCAATTAAAAAAGGTGGATCAAGTATTAGGGATTTTAAAAATGCTTCAGGTCAAAAAGGAAGCTTTCAAAAAAATTTTAAAGTATATGATAGAGAAGGATTGAGTTGTAAACGATATAAATGTTATGGAACAATAAAAAAAAAAATTATCTCAAATAGATCCACTTTTTTTTGTAATATGTGTCAAAAATAATTGATTATTTGATTGACCGAAATAAATTCTCAAGCTATACCCCTGCGCATATGGCTAATACTAAATCTGCAATCAAAAGAATAAGAAGAATATCTAAGCAAACGGCTGTTAATAAAGCAAGAAAAAGTAGATACAAAAATGCTTTAAAAAAAATGAATCTTCTTATTGAAGATAAAAAAAAATCAGAGGCTTTAAAATTCTTACCTAAGTTGAATTCTGAACTTATGAAAATTTCTAAAACAGGTATAATTAAAAAACAAAATGCCTCTAGGAATGTATCAAGAATTACAAAAAAAATAGCACTAATATAAAAGTTATACTCTCAGTTGATTCAACTTGAAGCATACGCACTATATATAAATAAATAATTTTAATTAACAATATTTAGAGTTAGTAAATTAATTATATTTATCTTTTCAATCAGAAATTTTATTCGTCTTCAGAGTTAAAAATTTTTTTTAAAAGAAATTTTTTTAATGACAATATTTCACACAATCATAGATTTTATTTTTTTTAAGTTTTAGTTAATTATTTGTTGCAAAAACTTTATTATGGTTCTAACTGAACTTTCCCCAACAAAATGAATAATACTTATAAGAATACAAGTTTAGATAAATTAAAGTCCGAAAAACTGGACTGGAGTATTGTTCAGGATGAAATGAAAAATAAGTTGGGACTAGAAATTTATGAAAGTTGGCTTAAAAAGATTAATTTTGTAGAAGAATTTAATAATTACATATTATTATCAGTTCCGACAAGATTTATCCGGGACTGGATTACTTCTAGGTATTTAGATCAAATTTTACAGTCAGTTAAAAATTACAAAAAAGAAATAATTAGAATCGAATTTAAAATAGTTGATATCAACACTAAGAACGATCATATTGTAGAAAATTTTAAACCACTCAAAAATAAAGAAAATATTTCTTTTATAAAGGACTCTTATCTTCAATATAATCGTATTGATCCAAATAAGAGATTTGAAAACTTTTTGACCGGGTCTAGTAACAAACTTGCTTTCGAAGCTTCATTAAAAGTTTCAGAAAATACATCAAATTATAACCCATTATATATATATGGTGGGGTTGGAATGGGTAAAACACACTTATTAAACTCCATAGGTTTAGAATTGAAAAAAAATAACAAAGTTATGTTTATATCTGCTGAACGTTTTATGTATCAATTTGTAAAATCAATTAAATCAAATGATATGGTTAAATTTAAAGAATATTTTAGAAACACAGATATTTTACTAATAGATGACATTCAGTTTATGAATGGTAAAGAAGCAATGCAAGAAGAGTTTTTTCATACTTTTAATGCCTTGCTTGATAAGGGATCAAAGATAATTGTTTCAGCTGATAGAGCACCAAATAAACTATCTAGAATTCAAGAAAGAATTAAATCTAGATTTTCTGGTGGTTTAGTAGTTGATATTCAAAAACCAGATCTTGAACTAAGAAAAAAGATTGTTGAAAAAAAAATAGAAGAATTAGACAACTTATATCCAGATCAAGTTAAAATTTCTAAAGAAATAAAAGATTTTATAAGCAATGAAGTAACAACTAGTATTAGAGAGTTAGTTGGTGCAATTAACAGAATAGTATCTTTTTCAAGGATTTATAATAAAATTCCAAATTTAGCTGAAATTAAAATAGTTTTAAAAGATTTATTAAATTTAGGAGAAAATAAAGTAACTATAGATTTAATTCAAACTTTAGTTTGTAAGTTTTTTAAGATTAGTAAAAATGAGATGCTATCCGCGAGAAGATCAAGATATTTAGTTAGACCCAGACAAACCGCTATATATTTAACAAAAATTCTAACTTCAAAGTCATTGCCTGAAATTGGTCGAGAATTTTCTAATAGAGATCACACCACAATAATTCATTCAGTAAAAACAATTGAAAAATTAAAAGAAAAAGACCCTGACATGGTTGATAATATCAACAAACTTAAAAATCAGATATTATACAATAATAAAGAAAATGAAATTTAACGTTAATCAACAAGATTTACAACAAGCACTTAATTATTGTCAAGGTGTAATTGAAAAAAGAAGCACTCTTCCGATTTTATCAAATATATTATTAGATGCACAAAATTCAAAATTAATTATAACAGCAACAGATTTAGATTTAATTTTTATTCATCAACTCAATAATGTTGAGGTTTTAGAGGAGGGGAAAACAACAACTGTCTCCTCAACTATATATGATATTGTTAGAAAATTATCCTCAGGAAAAAAAATAAACTTAACTTTAAATGATAAGAGCAAACTTCATTTAGAGTCAGAGAAATCTATTTTTAATTTAAACTGTCTTAGTCCTTCAGAATTTCCTCTTACAGATGAAAATTTCAATCAGAATGAATTTTCAATCAAATCCAAACAACTTTTAAAATTACTCAATAAGTGTAAATTTTCAGTCTCAAATGATGAGACTAGACATTATCTGAGTGGGATATATTTGCATTTAAATGAAGTAGATGAAAAAAAATATCTTACCGCAGTTGCTACTGATAGTCACAGAATGTCAATTTCAAAAATAAGATTAGAAAATGAAATTAAGTTTGAACCAATTATATTACCTAAAAAAACGATATTTCAATTATGTTCCCTTTTAGAAAATTACGATGGAGAAGTTAAAATTTCTAATGATAAATCAAAAATAAAATTTGAACTTAACAACAGTATTTTAATTTCAAAATTAATTGATGGTAAATTTCCAAACTATATTCAGGTAATACCAAAAAATAATCAAAAAAAATTAGAAGTAGATTTAAAGTTATTTTTAAATTCAGTTGATAGGGTAGCCTCAGTGTCTTTAGATAAGAAAGATGGGGTTAAGTTTAATCTATCAAAAAATATTTTACATCTATCAGTTAATAATACAAATAGCGGAGATGGGAAAGAAAGTTTGAATGTTAACTTTGATCATGAATTGGAAATTAGTTTCAATTCAAGATATCTTATAGATGTGGCTTCTCAATTAGATGGAGAAAAAATCGAATTCTTTTTGAACGATACTAGTTCGCCAGCATTAATTAAAGATTCAGGAGATTTTGATAGTATTTTTGTTGTAATGCCAATGAAAGGCTAATCTAACAAATCAAGCTCAGAATAAATGTCATTTTCTAGAGTATTAATAAATTTCTCTTTTGAAAGACCGGCAGATATTGGTTTCAAGATAGAAATAGTAATAGTTTTGTGTGTTTTTTTTAAACTGGCTTTTGGCCAAACATGTCCTGAATTAATTGCAACTGGTTGGCACTTAATCTTCAATTCCTCATAAATTCTTGCTGCACCTTTCTTAAATGGAGGTCTTTCATTTGGCAAAACTCGTGTTCCTTGAGGAAAAATAATAAGTGGTCGCTTTGAATTAATAACTAGTTTTGAAACATCTTCAAAAAAACCTAAGTTGTCTTTTGTTATTTTATTTCTTCTGATTGAAATAGATCCTATCTTTTTTAAATACCATCCAAATATTGGTATTAAAATTAATTCCTTTTTTAAAATAAATACCGGGGAATTAAATATTGTTTGTAAATAAAAGGTCTCAAACATTGATTGGTGAGATGAGGCTATAAAAAATTTATCATTTTTAACTATATTGTCTGACCCTTTAATTAAAATTTTTGTAGATAAAAAAACTTTTAAACAGAAACCTGCCCAAAGTCCCATCAATTTTCCCCCAAATAAAACAATTTTTTGAGGCAAAAAAAATGCTGGTAAAAAAATTAAAGAAATAATTATTATTCCTGAAAAAAAGAAAATTGAAAATAAAGAGTTTCTAATCATTCATATTTAAAGCTATATAAAATCTCTATACTTTTGTCTTTTTTTTATAACTTTAATTTTTGATCCCTTAATAAGTATTTCTGTAGGTTTAGGTCTTAAATTATAGTTTGAACTTAATGACATTCCATAAGCTCCTACATCACATATAATGATTAGATCTTTTTCTTTTAATTCTTGAAAATTCTTTGAAGTTGCAAATTTATCCGTACTTTCGCAAATTGGTCCAACAAATTCATAAGTTTTGTAAAGTTTTTTATTTTTCTTTACTGAGGGTAAAATTTTATGAACAGCCCCATATAGAGCAGGTCGTATTAAATCATTCATAGCAGCATCCAAAATAACAAAATTTTTACTTTCAGTTTTTTTTATATAAATTACTTTACAGATGAGTATGCCTGTATTTCCCACAATAGATCTACCAGGTTCAAATATTATTTTTGACTTATGGTTTTTTAAAAATTTTTTAATAGCTAAATTATATTTTTTATAATTCAATTTTTTGTTTCTACTATTGTATGAAATACCCATACCTCCACCAAGGTCTATAAATTCAAAATTATGATTTATTTTATTGATGATTTTACTAATTACATTTAACATTTTTTCATAAGGTTTATGATCTAAAATTTGACTACCTATATGGACACTTAAGCATTTTAAATCTATATAATTTGAGTTTTTGCAATATTTTACAATCTCAATAAATACCTTGTCGTTAACACCGAATTTGTTTTCTCTTTTTCCGGTTGAAATTTGTTTTAAAGTTTTCGCGTCTGTGTTTGGATTTAATCTTATTCCTACCTGAACTTTTCTTTTTTTTAAATTTGCAATTTTCTCAATTTCTTTAATTTCACTTTTAGATTCTGCATTTATTAATAAAATTTTTTTATCTATAGCATAATTTATTTCTTTAGATGTTTTGCCAACTCCAGAAAAAACGATTTTTTTGGGATTGATACCTGCTTTTAAAGCCATCATTAGTTCACCCATCGACACAACATCGGCACCCAATCCAAAATTTTTTATTTCTTTAATTAAATTGACATTAGTATTTGACTTAATTGCAAAACAAATTAATGGAGAAAATGATTTAAAATTTTTTTTAAAATTTTTGATATTTTCATTTAGTTTTTTGTATGAGTAGCAATAAGTTGGAGTATCAAATTTTTTAGCAATTTTTTGAACACTAACTTTTTCAATTGTAAATTTTTTATTTATATATTTCATTAAGATTTCTTTTTAAGAACATTTTTTATTTCAATCTTTTTTGAAGACTCTTTGTAGACTGGGTCAGTTTTTTTTCCACAAGAGATTATAGTACATAACAAAATTAGAGTTAGAATAATTCTTTTAATCATTTTTTTTTTTATATTTCATTATCATTTTTTTAATATTTTCAAAAGATGTTCCACCGTATGATTTTTTCGAATTAACAGAATTCTTTAAATCAAAGACTTTTAAAACATCTATTGTGAGTTTTGGCTCAATTTTTTTTAATTCTACTAATGTTAATTGATTAAGGTTTTTTTTATTTCTTTCGGCAAAATTAACTATATTAGCTGTTTTTTGATAGGCTTTTCTAAAAGACATCGAGTGATTTTTTACGAGATAATCAGCTAAGTCAGTTGCTGTTAAGTGTCCATAATTTGCAAGTTCAAGCATTCTCTTTTTATTAGGAGTAAAGTTTTTTAATATTTCATCAAATATTTTTAGACAATCAATTAATGTATCGTTAGATTTGAAAATAATTTCTTTATCATCTTGAAGATCTTTAAAATAAGATAAAGGTAAGCCCTTTAATATTGTTAGCATTGAAAATAAATTTCCGTAACTGCTACCAGTTTTTCCTCTTAAATATTCTAATAGGTCTGGATTTTTCTTTTGAGGCATTATTGAAGAACCTGTAACTATTTTATCTGATAAATTTATTAGATTAAATCCTTCAGAATTCCAAATTATAAGTTCTTCAGCAATTCTAGAAATATGCATTGAGCATACTGATACACTATATAAAAAATCTAAAACAAAATCTCTATCTGAAACAGTATCAATAGAATTATTTGTTGGTCTTTTAAAACCTAGTTTCTTAGTTGTATAGTTCCTATCTATGTTAAATGAAGTCCCAGTTAAAGCAGCAACACCTAAAGGATTTTCATCTAGATTATCTAAATTATTGTTAAATCTTTTTTTATCTCTACTAAAAATCTCAACATAAGCCATTAAATAATGTGCAAATGAAATAGCTTGTGCATTTTTGAGATGAGTGAAACCTGGCATTATAGTGTCTATATTTTTTTCGGCCAATCTTAATGTACTTTTTATCATTCTATTCAACACAATTATAATTTCTTTATTAGCAGATTTAATCCAAATTTTAAAATCAGTAATTACTTGATCATTTCTAGATCTTCCTGTGTGAATATAGCCAGCCTCTTCCCCAATTATTTCGAAGAGTCTTTTTTCTATGTTCATATGAATATCTTCATATCTTTTTTTAAACTCAAATTTTTTTGTTGATATTTCATTTCTTATTTTATTAAGACCATAAATAATTTTATTCTTTACTTTAAATGAAATTATTTTTTGTTTAAATAGCATCTCTACATGAGCGATGGATCCAGCTATATCTTCACGATAAAGTCTTTTATCAATGTCAATAGAGCTTCCAATTCTTTGAAAAAGACCAGAACCATTATTTTTAATTCTAGTACTCCATATTGCCTGGTTGTTTTTATTTTTTGTCATGATAATTAGTTATACCTGTTTAACATGAGATTTTTAATAATATTTATTTTTTTGTTATTTAATTCTTTGATTGCTGAATCAGCTGATTTGAAAAATCTTGTTATAAACAAAGAGCTTAAAAAGTATGATGGTTTAACGTTTCTAGACGCTCAAAATAAACAACTAGATTTAAATGATTATAAGGGAAATTTGATTTTATTGAATTTTTGGGCAACTTGGTGTGTTCCGTGTAAAGATGAAATGCCTTCTTTAGATGCATTACAAATTCATACAAAATTAGACAATTTAAAAATATTTCCAATTAATGTTGGGAAAGATAGTTTTGAGAAATCTTCAGAGTTTTTTGAAGAGTTAGAAATTAAAAATTTAGAATTATATTTCGACCCTCCAACAACATTAGCCAAAAAATTTAGATTAAGAGGAATACCAACTTCAATTTTATTTAATAAAGATGGATTTGAATTTGCAAGAGTCATAGGTTCTATTGATTTTAAAGATGAAAAATTTGTTGAATGGCTAAGCAGTTTTAATTAATTCTTAAAAAAATAGGCAAAGCCTACCAAAATTATTATAGCTATAAATTGTAATAGTACTCTTAATTGCATTAATTTATTCGAATATTTTTTGCTTGTTTCTCCACCTTTAAATAATGTACCAATTCCTAGTATAAGAACAACACCAACAGCAATTAATAAAGTTATGGATAATATTTTTACTAATATTCCAGAAATCATTATTGTATTGTAGGGTGTTTTAAAAATAAAAAAACATAAATTATGCAGTATGACATTTTGCCTAGATTCAATCATTATAAAACCTGAAGAAGATAAAGAAATTAAAAATGCAATTATTCTTCTTCACGGTTATGGAGGGGATGGTAAAGATATAAGCATGCTGTCATTAAATTGGAAAAGACATTTACCAAATACTATTTTTATATGCCCTAACGGTCACGAACCATGTCCTATAAATCCATCAGGATTTCAATGGTTTGATTTAACAAAAGATGATCCTAATTATATTTTGGAACAATCAATAAACGCTGAAAAAAAATTAAATAAGTTTATTGATGAAATAAAATATAAGTTTAATTTAGAAAACAACAAAATTTGTCTATCAGGATTTAGTCAAGGGTGTATGATGTCTATAAATTTAGGTTTAATAACTGATAAAGAATATAATTGTGTAGTTGGATTCTCTGGAAAAATTATCAATCAAAAAGATTTGAAATCTAGAAAAAGGGCTTCAACAAATACTTTACTTATACATGGTGACTCTGACCAAGTTGTCTCACCAGATTTTTTGTTAGAGGCAAAAGATTTTTTTATTAGAAATAATGTAAATATAGAAACTCATTTGATTAAAAATTGTGACCATCATATTCCGATTGAGGCATCAAGTGTGGCATTAAACTATATTTTAAAAAAAATTTAACAATTGCTTATTATTGAATTTTTTTTTTTTTAAGCTAAACTTTAAATATGAATAATTTTTTTGAACAAGATGTTTCTTTAGAAAAGTGTCCTGCATTAGTTTTAAATGCAGATTATAGACCTTTAAGTTATTATCCATTGTCGTTATGGTCTTGGCAAGATACTGTAAAATCAGTTTTCTTAGATAGAGTAATAATAGTTAGTACTTATGATAGAATTGTAAGAAGTCCATCATTTGATATGCAATTACCAAGTGTTATTGCTTTAAAAGATTACATAGTTCCACAATCACAGCCAAGTTTTACTCGATTTAATGTTTTTCTTAGAGATAAATTTTCATGTCAGTATTGTGGTAGTGGAGAAGAGCTTACTTTTGATCATTTACTTCCTAGATCAAAAGGTGGAGAAACGCATTGGGATAATGTTGTAACTGCTTGTTCAACTTGCAATGTAAAAAAAGGTGGAAAATTACTTAAATCTTCTGGTATGAAACTATTTCAATATCCCTATCAACCTTCAACTGAAGATTTACATCGTAATGGAAAAAATTTCCCTCCTAATTTTTTACACAAAAGCTGGATGGATTATCTATACTGGGATGTAGAACTAGAGGCTTAAATTTAAATTTTTTCTGAAATATTAATTGCTATCTTTGATCCCGTCTTAATAATTTTGTCCATTATTGAATAAAAACCTTTTTTAGTAGCACCCTTCTCGTAAGCTATATCTTTATGATGTAATTCATCTTCCCTAAATTTAATAATCTTTTTCTTAAGATCTTTTTCTTCAGAGCCTAGTTGATTAATTTGACTTTGATAATGGTCGTCAATAACTTCTTCAACAGAGGCAGTGCATAACATTGCTGCCTTTTTTCCTAAAAGAGTTGAACCAAAGCCTAAGCCAACTCCTAATAAATCCCATAAGGGTAATAATTTTGTAGGTTCAATTTTTCTTTTTTTGATTTCATTTTCAAAAAAATCACAATGTTCTTTTTCATGGATCTTCATTTCTTCTATAGTTTTTTTTAAACTTTCATCTTTTACTAAAGTATTTAAGGCCAATAATTGTCCTTCATAGATTTTGACCGCTCCTCTTTCACCGGCATGGTCAACTCTAATGAACTCCTCTATTTTATTTTTTAAATTGTTCATAATTTATAAAGATTTTGGATAGCAAAATAACTATAATTAAACTTATTATTATATTAATTGTTGTAAGAGAAAATCCAAAAATTCTAAATGTCACATCTTTACAACTTATAGTTTTTGCTTGTAATTCTTTTAATAATTCTTCTTTTGAGATTATTTCAGTAGTATTTTTTACTACGCAAATGGCCGATTCCTCTAAAAAGCCTTTTTCAATTCCAAAATGATAAGCCGAAATCATAAAAGAGAAAATAAAGGTAAGAATTAATAATATAATTAAAAACTTGTTATCTATTTTAAACATATAATTTAAGACAATTAAAATTATGCACAAACCATAAGGAATTCTTTCTATTAGACATAAATTACATGGCTGGTGACCAAGAACATACTCTATAAAATAGGCTGAAATTAATGCACTCAAACTAATTATAATGATTATCTTTAAAAAAGTTTCAATTTTATAATTAAGCATAAGATTTAAGAATTAGGTAAATTATAATTCCAATTATAACAATTGTAATACCTATAATTGTAAACCATTTTGATCCATGTTTTTCCATAAATTCTGTGAAGAAATTTCCCAATCTATAGGACAAATAAGAAACAATAAAAAAACGCAGACCTCTAGATATTAGGCTTATAATAATAAAAATTATAATATTAAATCCAATTAGGCCGCTCGCAATAGTAAAAACTTTATAAGGAAGGGGAGTAAAACCAGCTAAAAAAAGAATTCCTAACCAGGCATAAAATCCCTCATTATTTGTTAAATTATTTTTAAGATTGTTTAGTTTATCCTCATATCCATAAAAACTCATTATTTGTATTCCAATATCAAAAAAAAATAATCCGATAAAATATCCTAATATACCTCCGAGCACGGAAAATATTGTAGTAATAAGAAAAATTTTTATAAAATCTTTTCTTTTTGCAATAACCATAGGTATTACCATTACATCTGGAGGTATGGGAAAAAAAGAACTTTCAATAAAAGAAACAATTGCCAGGTAATACTTAGAACTTTTGTGAGCCGCTAAATTTAAACATTTTTTATAAAGAGAACTAAACATTTTTTGGTTTTAATATAATTTTAGTTCTTATACTATTTAATAAATTTTTAAACAATTAAGGGCGAATGGCGGAACTGGTAGACGCGCACGACTCAAAATCGTGTTTCGCAAGAAGTGAGAGTTCGATTCTCTCTTCGCCCACCAAGTTATGGATATAAATAAAACTAATAGTTTAGTAGAACTTTTTTTTAAAAAATGTAGAGAAAAAGACCTAGAGTCTAATAAACCGTTTTTGAAATGGTTAAAAGTCAATAATAACAATTTTATAACTTGGAGACAAGCTGAGCATCATGTTCATATTTTATCAGAATACTTAAAAAAAAGTTTATCTAGAGGAGATAGGTGTGTTTTATTATCTGAAAATAGACCTGAATGGCTTATTACAGATGTAGCAATTATGAATGCCGGAGGAGTAACAGTTCCTTTATTTACAACTTATTCAGAAAAAGATTACGAATATATTTTAAATGACTGTAAGCCTAAAATTTGTATTGTTTCAAATTATATTCAATTCAAAAAAATAGAAAAATTTATTTCAAATGAAACTATTATTTTATCAATTGAAAATTTTAATAAAGAAATTGAAAGTATAGAAAATATTTTTGAGAAAAATTTAAAGCGAGAAACGATTTCTATTTCTGAAGACTATAATCATGAAATTAAAAGAAATGATCTTGCGTGCATTATTTATACATCAGGAACTACTGGTAATCCCAAAGGTGTTATGCTTAGTCATGGAGGTATTTTATCTAATTGTGAAGGTGCATTAGAAATTTTAAAATTGATAATTAAAAAAAGTGAACCAGTCTTTTTAACTTGGCTCCCATTATCTCATTCATACGAGCATACTGTTCAATATGTTCAAATTTCTCTCGGTGCAAAAGTTTTCTATGCTGAGAGTTTAGAAAAACTGCTGCTTAATATGTCAATAGCTAAACCTACTATTATGACAGCAGTGCCAAGATTTTATCAAAATTTGTATAGTAAAATTTCTCTCAATTTTTCTAAACAAAAAGGAATTAAAAAAAAATTGATAGAAAATACAATTTCTCTTGGAACAAAAGTCTTGAATAAAGAGTCTTTAAATTTTAAAGAAAAATGTATTAATTTTTTATGTGAAAAATTAGTTAGAAGAAAAATAAAAAATCAATTTGGAGGCAAACTAAAAGCCTTCGTTTCAGGAGGTGGTGCATTAGATCAAAAAATAGGTGAATTTTTGAATGCTATAGGATTACCTACTTTACAGGGGTATGGATTAACGGAAACCTCACCCGTTGTGAGCTGTAATATTCCAGGAAAAATTAAAATTGAAACTGTAGGGCCACCCTTTAAAACAAATGAAGTAAAAATTGCTGAAGATGGTGAAATTTTAGTTAGAGGAGAAAATGTTATGCTTGGTTATTGGAACAAAAAAAAAGAAACTGAGGAAATTATTAAAGATGGTTGGTTGCATACTGGAGATATTGGCGAAATTACTAAAGATGGAAATTTAAAGATAACTGATAGAAAAAAAGAAATAATAGTAAATTTAGGTGGAGATAATATTTCTCCATCAAAAATTGAAAATCTGTTATGTCTTGATGAAAAAATTAAACAAAGTTTTGTTTATGGTGATAAAAAAAACTATTTAGTTGCATTAATTGTAAGTGAAAAAGACGAAAATAAAAAAGAAATTGAATTATTTATTGAAAATCTAAATAAAACATTATCTCAAGTAGAAAAAGTTAAGAAATTTAAATTAATTAGAGATGAATTTACAATTGAAAATGGAATGTTAACGCCAACTTTGAAACTTAAAAGAAAAAGAATTTTAGAAAAATATAAAATTGATTTAGAAAAACTTTATTAAATAACTTTAAATATTGGATTATTATACGCATAAACACTAACTTTTTTTAACATAATATTTATAAAATAAAAAAAAGTTTTTTAAATTTTTGAAAAATGTTTAATTAAATTAAAGAATTGACATAACGCATATAAAAAAATAAAAATAAGTAAATAACGAATCAATTTGATTCGTTTAACTAAAAAGGGAGCTAAAGATGCCTAAGAGAAGAAAAAAAGCAAAGAAAGCTAAGAAAAAAGCTAAGAAAAAAGCTAAGAAAAGAAGAAGAAGATAGTAACTTAGTATTCTTTATTAAAAACGCTTCTCATAACGATTTACGTGTGAGAGGCGTTTTTTTTTATTATAAGTTTTCCTCTACAACTGTTTCTTGATCATCAACAGGTAATTTTACTTCTGGATTTTTAGTTTCTTGAGGTGTTGTTTTTGCTACATTGGTAATATTTCTTTTTAAAGCTTTATCTAATTTTTTTTGTGTTTCATCTAAAGATAAATTGAGGATAATTTGAAATTCAGATAAAATTCTTTCATAAGCTTTTTCAAAAAGTTGTCTTTCGCTATAAGATTGATCTACCATTAGATCGTCACCCTTATTCAGATCTCTAACTACTTCAGCTAATTCATAAATTTTTCCTGATGAAATTTTAGCTTCATATTCTTGAGCTCTTCTACTCCACATTGATCTTTTAATTTTTGGCTTACTTTTTAAAATTGAAATACATTTGTTAACTTGATTTATTGTAGCTAATGGTCTCAAGTGGGATTGTTTGTTTACAGGTACCATTCCGTTAGCTTTATCTTTTTCAAATTTAATTATATAAGTTTCA
>CACKXH010000004.1 GCA_902604005.1 uncultured Pelagibacteraceae bacterium | reverse complement strand
ACATTAATAGGGTGGGATAAACCAATTATAGAATTGGGTGTTATGCCTTTTTTATTAGCAGAAATATTTAAGATAACCTTAATTACTATTTTAACAAAAAAAATTTTTAAATTTAGAAAATTTATTTAGGTGATCTTTTAGAGAGAATTCTTTGGAGAGTTCTTCTATGCATCTTCAGTCTCCTCGCAGTTTCTGAAACATTTCTATTACATAATTCGAATACCCTGTGAATATGTTCCCATTTTACTCTATCCGCTGACATTGGATTTTCAGGTGGTGCAGCTTTTTTTGCTGGATCGGCTAATAATGCTTTTTCAACATCATCAGCATCTGCCGGTTTTGCAAGATAATCTATCGCTCCTTCTTTAATTGCCGCAACGGCTGTAGGTATATTTCCATAACCTGTTAGCATTATTATTCTACTTTCAGAGTTAGAAGATTGTATTTGTTTGACTACTTCTAAACCATTACCATCACCTAGTCTCAAGTCTACAACTGCGAATCCAGGTTTTTTTGCTTTAACAGAATCTATTCCTTTTTGTACACCCTCTGCTTGAATTACTTCGAATCCTTTCTTTTCCATTGCTCTTGCCAATCTTTCTCTAAATGGATTGTCATCATCCACTATTAAAAGGGATTTATTGTCAAAATCAGCTAGATTTTGGAGAGAAGCTTCGTTTTTCATACATTATATATGGACATTTTTTTAATTAATTCAATAGGCTATTATTTGCTTTACATTGAATAAGTATTGAATTAATTGCTCGGTTATTAAAGTTTTTTTGAAAAAAATAACTTTTTTTTGTTAAATTTTTTTTGGGGGGGCATTTTAAATGCAAAAATTTAAGTCAGTTGAAGAATTAGTAAATCAACTGAGACCAGATAAACCGGTTTATTGTATCAGAAAGAAGTCTATTCTTTCTGCTTCAAAGTTTTTTCAAAATAATTTTCCAGGTAAAATTTTATATGCTGTAAAAACAAATCCTCATCCTGAGGTTATTAAAACTTTAATAAAAAGTCAGATTAATCAATTTGATGTTGCGTCGATAGAGGAAATAAAAGCTGTAAAAAAGTTTAGTCAGTCTGCAAAATGCTCATTTATGCATACTGTAAAAAGTAGAGAAAGTATTAGTGAGGCTTATTTTAAATATGGAATTAAAACATTTGCTTTAGATACAAAGGATGAGCTGATAAAGATTATTGAAAGTACTGGTAATGCTAAAGATCTAGAATTATTTGTAAGAGTATCAGTATCAAATGAACATGCAGAAATCGATTTATCTAAAAAATTTGGTGCTTTGAATTCTGAAGCAACAGGTTTATTTAGATTAGCAAAACAACATTCAAAAAAAATTGGTTTAAGTTTTCATGTAGGGTCTCAATGTATGCATCCAATTTCGTATTCTAAAGGTATCAGTGAAATAGGAAATATAATAAAAAAAACAAAAATTACTCCCGATTATATCAATGTTGGGGGTGGATTCCCTACAGTGTATCCTGACTTGATTCCACAATCTTTAAATAATTATTTAGATGAAATAAAAAAAGGACTTAGAAATTTGAAAATAAATAATTTACCTGAAATTATTTGTGAGCCTGGAAGAGCATTAGTTGCTGAAAGTGGTTCAACAATAGTCAGGGTTAATCTGAGAAAAAAACAAAAACTTTATATAAGTGACGGAACATATGGAACTCTTTTTGATGCAGGAACTCCTAATATAGTTTTTCCTTCAAAATTAATTAAAGATAGTTCAAATAAGATTATTTCAAAAAAAATAACTGCTTTTGATTTTTATGGTCCAACTTGTGATAGTATGGATCATATGAAAGGCCCATTTCTTCTTCCTAATAATATTAAGGAAAATGACTACATTGAGCTTGGTCAGTTGGGTGCCTATGGATTGACCTTTAGAACTCAATTTAATGGTTTTTACTCTGATGAAATTTATGAAGTTGAAGATAGCCCAATAATGAGCCTTTATGATAAAGACATTAATAAAGCTACTTTGGTTGCTTGATGTCAGATATTAAAAGTCTAGGTCATAACAGTAAAAAAGATTTCTTAAAAAATCCTGTAGAACATATTGATATAACTTCTTTTGACTCTAGAAAAATTATTTCATCTATGAAAAAAATGTCTTTTGTTTCAAGAGAAACTGCCAATGCTGCAGCTATTTACAACGAAATGTTAAAAGATAAAGAGTGTACAATTTTTTTAACTTTGGCTGGTTCAACTTCTGCTGCGGGATGTATGAATATTTATAAAGATTTAGTAAAATACAATATGGTAGATGCAATTGTTGCTACTGGGGCATCGATTATAGATATGGATTTTTTTGAAGCTTTGGGTTTTAGACATTACCAAGGATCACAATTTCAAAATGATACTGAACTTAGAAAAAATTATATTGATAGAATTTATGATACTTATATTGATGAAGATGAGCTACAAATTTGTGACAAAAAAATTTGTGAAATAGCAGATGCTCTAGAACCAAAAAGTTATACTTCGAGAGAATTTATTCAAGAAATGGGTAAATATTTAAAGAAAAATTCAGTAAAAAAAGATTCATTAATTGAAACAGCTTATGACAATAATGTTCCAATATTTTGCCCTGCATTTACTGACTCAAGTGCTGGCTTTGGATTGGTAATTCACCAAGAGAAAAATCCAAAAAAACATATAACAATAGACTCAATTAGAGAATTTAGAGAATTAACTGAGATTAAAATACAGTCTAAGGGTTCTGGATTGTTTATGGTAGGGGGTGGTGTTCCAAAAAATTTTATACAAGATACAGTAATATGCGCCGAACTTTTAGGTAAAGAAGTTGATATGCATAAATATGCTATTCAAATAACTGTGGCAGACTCTAGAGATGGTGCTTGCAGCAGCTCAACTTTGAAAGAAGCAAGTTCTTGGGGTAAGGTCGATATTACAAAAGAGCAGATGGTATTTGCCGAAGCAACAAGTGTGCTCCCTTTAATCGCAAGCGATGCTTATCATAGGGCTGAATGGAAAAACAGAGATAGAAAAAACTTTTCAAAAATTTTTGGATAAAAAATTGCAATATTTATCAAATAAAAATGGTTTTCTAGGAATTGATAATAAATTCAATTTTAAAGAAAAAGTTGTAATAGTTCCTTTTGGTTTAGAAAAAACTGTTAGTTATGGTGGTGGTACCAAAAATGGTCCAAAAGAAATAATTAAAGCCTCTCATCAAGTTGAATTATATGATGAAGAACTCAATTGTGAACCATATAAAAAAATAGGTATAAAGACATTAAAACCTTTTAAAATAGACAAAAATATTAATAAAGCTCTCAAAAAAATGTCTAACATTAATAGTGAAATTTTAAACAAAAAACTTTTTCCTATGACGTTTGGAGGAGAACATTCTATAACACCTGGATGTATAGAGCCATTTGTTAAAAAATATGAAAAAATTTGTCTTTTACATTTTGATGCCCATGCAGATTTAAGAAATAGTTATAATGGAGAAAAATTTTCTCATGCTTCAGCTATAAGAAGGTGTTTAGATTATAAAAATGTATCTATAATTTCGTTTGGAATAAGAAATATATCTCAAAGTGAAATACCTTTTTTAAAAAAAAACAAATCTAGAATCAACATTTTTTGGGCAAAAGATAAAATAAAATGGAACTTACAAAAATTTAAAAAGCTTATAAAAAATAAGATCGTATACCTAACATTTGATGTAGATGGATTAGACTCAAGCATAATGCCTGCAACAGGAACACCAGAACCTGGCGGATTGTTATGGGATGAAACTTTAAATATTATTAAAATTGCTGCAAAAAATTCTAATATTGTCGGTGCAGATATAAATGAACTTGCTCCAATAAAAGGGTTTAATTCTTATAATTTTCTAGTTGCAAAACTTGCCTATAAAATTCTCTCGTACAAATATTTATATTAAATTTAAACTGGTTTAAGTGTCTTAAGAAGAAGTCTAAAAGGAATTAACATCAACAAAGCAACTATTATCTTAACTGATAAATCTCCTAATAAAAGTGTAACCCAGGGTACTCCAGTTGCATAAAAAGATATTGAAAAAAATAAAAATGTATCAACTGTCGAACCAATAATTGAGGAAGTAAGGGGTGCAATAAACCACTTTTTTTTTCGAAGATTGTCAAAAATTTGTACATCTAATAGTTGGGCAATTAAAAATGCAGTGCCTGAACCAATTGCAATTCTTAAGGATATTAAGTCTGCAAAATTTGTTGAAAATAAAAAAGTAAAACTAACACCAATTGCAAAACCAATATAAACAATTTTCCTTGCTATCAGCTTACCATAAGATCTATTGGCAAGATCAGTAATTAAAAAAGCTATGGGATAACTAAATGCTCCATAAGTTAATACTTCCTCCAAGCCATAATAATTAATTGGAAATTGAACTAAATAATTAGAACTTAAAACGACAACTCCCATTATAAATGAGAGTAATAGAAATAATTTACTCATTAAGCGTTTTTAGATTGAACCGTTTTTTTTTGAAATGGAGATTTAATTAACAAATTTTTTTTAAGTTTTTTTAGTCTTGGGGATAAATTTTTATTATTAACAGTCTTTAAAAATTCATCAAAACTACCTTTTTTATCAACTGATCTTACTCCAGCATTACTTACAGTTAATTTTAAGCTCCTTTTTAAAAGTCCGCTTGTAAATTTTACTTTTTTTAAATTTGGTAGAAATCTCCTTTTAGTCTTATTGTTAGCATGGCTAACATTATGACCTTTCATTGGATTTTTTCCTGTAAGTTCGCATTTTTTTGACATAAAGATATCGACTATATAAAGTGTGTTGCTGATCTCGTCAAGTTTATAAGATTTAAGTTACTTATTTTTTTCCTATTATTTCTGTAAAATTCTTAACACCATCTTTTAATAATAATCCTTTGAGCTCTTTTTTAATAATATTAACTATGTTTGGTCCTTTAAAGACCATTCCAGTATAAAGTTGAACACAATTTGCACCAGCTAAAAATTTTTCATATGTACTTTTTCCGGAATCTACTCCACCTACTCCAATTATTTTAATTCTTCCATTAAGAATTTTATAAAATTTATTAATTAATTTTGTAGATTTTTGCTCTATAGGTTTTCCTGATAAACCTCCCTTTTGATGTTTTTGAATATTACCCAAAGTATCTCTTGTTGAGTCAGATGAGTTAGAAATAATTATAGCTTCAATATTATTATTTAATAAAACTTCACAGATTTTGTTTATTTCTTTATCATCAATATCAGGTGATACTTTAACTGCTAATGGAATTTTTGAACTTAAATTATTCTTCTCTTTGTCTATAGTTTTTAATAATTCATTTAGTTTTGTTTGCTCATGAAAACTTCTTAGATCTTCTGTATTGGGTGAAGAAATATTTATTGTAATATAATCAGCTACATCATGAAATATTTTCAAACACTCAAGATAATCTTTAAGTCTATTTTCTGTGTCTTTGTTTGGCCCAATATTAATTCCAAGTAAACCCGTTTGTCTATTAGATTTAATTCGTTTAAAAATATTTTTTGCACCTAAATTATTGAAACCCAGTCTATTTATTAAAGCTTCATCTTCTACTAACCTAAAAACTCTTGGTTTGGGATTTCCATATTGCTTTAAAGGTGTGATTGTGCCAGCTTCAACAAAACCAAAACCTAGTTTAAATAATGAATTATATACTTCAGCATTTTTATCAAAACCTGCAGCCATACCAATAGGATTATCCAAATCTTTATTGAATAATTTTGTTTTGAATAAAGGGTTGTTTTTATCTTCATCTAAAATATTTGGCACAAAGTTAAATTTTAATGATTTTATTGCTAAATTATGTGCTGTCTCAGGATCTAGCTTGAAAATTAAAGATCTTAAATTTGAAAACATTATTTAATTTTATTTAATATAAGATCTTTTGTTTCTTGAACACCAAAAAAACTTATAAAAAAACCCATTCGGGGACCATTTTCATCACCAAATATAACTTCGTAAATCAATTTAAACCAGTCTCTAAGATTATCTGAATAACCATTTTCCTTTCCAGTTGAATAAATCAAAGTTTGAATATCTTCTGGATTCATTTTATCGTTACATTTATCTAAATTTTTTACTAAAGCTGTTAACGCTAATTTTTCCTTATCATTTGGTTTTTTATATTGCTTTTGTAGTTTGATAACATCTTTAAAATACTTAATTGCATATTTAATTAATTTATCAAAAATTGGATGTTCCTTTTCGGAAATATTAGGTCTATATTTTTTTACAAATTTCCATAAAAGTTCTCTGCTGTCTGCATTACTTGTCTCAACAAGATTAAGTAACATTGAAAAAGACATTATCATATTTTCTTTTGGAACTTTGCTGTTATGTACATGCCATACAGGATTCATAAGAAGCTGTAATTCATTTTGAGTTTTTGCTTTTTCAATACAATCTAAATATTCGTCAACAGCTTTTGGAACTATTTCTTTATAAAGTTTTTTGGCTCTTTTAGGATTTTGATACATATACAACGAAAGACTTTCTGGAGAAGCATATTGTAACCATTGATCTATTGTAATTCCATTACCTTTTGACTTTGAAATTTTTTCACCCTTTTCGTCTAAAAATAATTCATAAGCAAATCCAGATGGATTTGTTTTACCTATGAGCTTTATAATTTTAGTTGATAAAATTGCGCTTTCAATAAGATCTTTTCCATACATTTCAAAATCAATATCTAATGCATACCATCTCATTGCCCAATCTACTTTCCATTGTAGCTTACAATTTCCATCTAAGATGCTGACTTCTAATTCTTTACCTTTGTTATCAAATACAATTTTTGATTTATCTTTGTGAATATTTACAACTGGTATTTCCAAAACCTGTCCTGTTTCAGGACATACAGGCAAAAATGGGCTATAAGTTTTTTGACGTTCTTTTCCTAGTGTTGGCAAAATTATATTCATTATTCCATCATAATTTTTTAAAATAGTTTGTAGAGAGGAGTTAAAGAAACCAGACTTATAAAGAAGTGTTGAACTTTTAAAACTATACTGAAAATTAAAATTATTTAAAAATTTTTTTAACATTTCATTATTGTGTTCACCAAAACTACCAAATTTATTAAAAGGGTCTGGAACTTGAGTAAGTGGCTTATGTAAATTTTTTTTTAATAAATCTTTTTGAGGTACATTGTCTGGAACTTTTCTTAATCCGTCCATATCATCTGAAAATGTAATTATTTCAGTTGGTAGATCTGTCAATTGATTTAAAGCATTAACCATCATGGATGTTCTTGCAACCTCTCCAAATGTTCCAATATGGGGAAGGCCACTTGGACCATATCCTGTTTGCAGGGTAATTTTTCCCTTTTTTTCTATAATTGATTTTCTTTCACGAAGCATTTTTTTTGCTTCAACAAAAGGCCATGCACTAGTTTTATCAAAATTTTCTTTTTTAATCATGAATAATTCAAAAAAAATCTCAAATTAACGATTTAACTAATTCTTATAGAGTTGAAATTTATTTACCATAAAATAATGTTCTTTCAAAATGTCTAATTATAAAACAGTTTTTTTAACACTTGGAATTCTTCAAATAATTCTAGGAATTTTTATGTTGATACCTGTAATTGTACAATTTATTTATAATGAGATTGACTCGTCTTTTTTAGGTGCTTCAATTGTAACAATTATTTTTGGATCATTATTTTTTTTATCAAATTTAGACCACGATAAAAAATTAAACCTACAACAAGCTTTCTTATTAACCGCTTTATCTTGGTTAAGTATAGCAATTTTTGGATCTCTCCCTTTCGTTTTTTCTAGCATTGAGTTTTCATTTACTAATGCTTTTTTTGAAAGCATGTCTGGAATTACTACAACGGGATCTACGATAATTTCAAACTTAGAAAGTATGCCAAAAAGCATTTTGCTGTGGAGAGCAATACTCCAATGGTTAGGGGGTATAGGTATAATTGTTATGGCAATTACTCTTATGCCAATAATGAATGTGGGAGGTATGCAATTATTCAAAATTTCTAATAATGATAGTTCAGAAAAAATTTTACCTAAATCTAAAGAAATTGCTCTCAGATTAATTTACATTTATTCAGGCCTAACAACATTATGTGCCATCTCCTATAAAGTTCTTGGAATGAGTGTATTCGATAGTTTAACTCATTCGATGACTACAATTGCTACTGGAGGGTTCTCAAATTATAATGAGTCAATAGGATTCTTTAATAGCTACTCTATAGAAATTTCAGCGATGTTTTTTATAATTCTGGGCAGTTTACCTTTTATAGCATATATAAAGTTTTTGAGCGGTAATAAAAAAATATTTTTTTCAGATATTCAAATAAAAACTTTTTTTAAAATTATTTTTGTCAGTATTGTAGTCTTATCAATATATCTAATCATAGATAATTCAAATCAAGTTAACGTACTATCTGTTATTTTTAACGTAATTTCTATTCTTACTGGTACAGGTTACGTTAACGCTCAATTTGATAGTTGGGGTGGATTTCCTTTAATCTTATTTTTAGGATTAATGTTTATAGGGGGTTGTGCTGGTTCAACAACTTGTGGTATTAAAATTTTTAGAATTCAAATTTTGTATTCTTTTATCTCTAATCAACTTAAAAAAATTATTTATCCTAAAGGTATTTTTGTTCTAAAATACAACAAAAATCCTGTTGATAATAAATTTATAGCTTCAATAATATCTTTCATTTATATGTACTTGGTTATTTTTTTTATTATTTCAGCATTATTATCTTTAACAGGTTTAGACTTTATAACTTCAATATCTGGTGCTGCCACCTCTATTTCAAATGTTGGGCCTGGATTAGGATCAATTATTGGGCCAAACGGAAATTTTTCATCATTACCAGACATTTCTAAGTGGATATTATCTTTAGGTATGATTTTAGGTAGACTAGAACTATTTGCAATATTAGTATTATTTTTACCTTCTTTTTGGAAAAACTAAAAATGATCGAAATTAAAAAACAATCTTTTTCTGAAATGTTTTCAATTTATTTAGATAAAAGAATGTTAAAGATTTTATTATTGGGTGCAATTTCAGGTTTTCCTTGGGTTTTAATTGGTAGTAGTCTTAGTTTATGGTTAAAGGAAGATGGATTAAGTAGATCTACAATTGGTTGGGCTGGATTAATTTTTGGAGTTTATGCATTTAATTATTTATGGGCTCCTATAATTGACAGAGTGCAAATTCCTTTCTTGACAAGAAAAATAGGTCATAGAAGAGGCTGGATAGTTTTAATGCAAATATTAATTCTAATTTCACTTTTTTTGTGGAGTATCATTAATCCAACAGAAAATTTGGCATTGGTAATTACAGTTGGCTTATTAATAGCAGTAGCATCCGCAACCCAAGATATTACCGTAGATGCATTAAGAATAGAACAAATTGGTGAACATGAAGGAAAATCAATGGCCGCTGGAGCCGCAATGGCTGTTGTAGGTTGGTGGAGTGGCTATAAATTAGGAGGTGTATTATCCTTATTTTCTGCAGAATATTTACAAAAAATAGGATTTGAAAATTACTGGCAATTAACATTTTTAATTCTAGGGGTTCTTATTATTTTAATGAATATAGGTCTTATGTTTATAAAAGAAACTGGCTCTCTTGAAAGACAAAATAAGCAAAAAGAAACAGATCGAATAATTTCAAGTAATTTTAAAGAAGAAAATTTTTTTACTCAATTTATAACCTGGATAGGTGGCACTATCGGTGGACCCATAATTAGCTTTTTTAGAAAAAATGGTTTTTCTATAGCATTAGGAATTTTAGGTTTTGTTTTTTTATTCAAAGTTGGAGAAGCTTTTTTAGGTAGAATGTCTATAATTTTTTATAAAGAGATTGGTTTTAGCAAAACTGATATTGCAATTTATTCAAAAACTTTGGGGTGGATTACCACTGTAACTTTTACTCTTTTAGGTGGTCTTTTTGTTATTAAATCTGGAGTACTTAAAGCAATGTTTTTAGCTGGAATTATGATGGCAAGTACTAATTTTTTATTTAGCTTTTTGGCTTGGAGTGATAAATCTGAAATACTTTTTGTCATTGCAGTAATTTTTGATGATATTGCAGCTGCATTTGCAACAGTTGCATTTGTAGCATTCATATCTTTGCTGGTTGATAGAGCTTATACCGCAACTCAATATGCTCTTTTAGCCTCTATAGGGACTGCTGGAAGAACTACATTAGCATCTTCTTCTGGAGCATTGGTGGATTGGTTAAATGGAGATTGGGGGATATTTTTTATTTTAACAGCAGTTATGGTAATTCCATCTCTTATTATTTTATGGCTTATGAAGGATAAACTTAAATTTAGTGAAAAATAATTTTTTTAATTCATCTGTAACAAATTTGAATTCAAAACCTTCATTGAATTCAGAAATAGTTACACAAATTTTATATGGAGAAAAATTTAAAATTTTAAGTAAAAAAAAAAATTGGCTTAAAATTAAAACTAATTTTGATAAATATATTGGCTATATCAAAAATACAAAATTTAATAGAAACTTTAATCCAACAAATAAAGTTTATAAATTAAAATCTAAAATTTTTAAAAAAAAAAGTAATAAATTTTTATCAACAAATAAATTTCTGTTTTTTGGCACAGGAATTTCTATAAAGAAACAAGAAAAAGCGTTTATTGAGTTCGAAAAAAATAAATGGATTAAAATAAATGATACTAAAAAAATTGATCATTATGAAAGAGACTTTAAAAAAATTCTTAAATTATTTATAAATACTAAATATTTGTGGGGAGGAAAAACTTCTAATGGCATTGATTGCTCAGCATTAATTCAAATTTATTTTTATTATAATAGAGTATTTTTTCCTAGAGACACCAAAGATCAAATTAAATTTTGCAAAAAATTATCTGATAAAAAATTAATCAAAAAGAATATACTTTTTTGGAAGGGACACGTGGCTATTTGTTTAAATAACAAAAAATTAATTCATGCATATGGTCCCAAAAAGAAAGTTCTAATAATGGACATAAATAAAACAATAGATAGAATTTATAAGACAACTAAATTAAAACCAATATATTTAAAATGATTTCAGATACCGAATTAAAACGAAAATTTGAAACTCTCAGCAATAAATTAAAAGCAGGTTTATTTGAGGATGTTATTATTGAGTCTAAAACTTTACTTAAAAAAAGAAAACATCAAGTAATTTTTAATATACTTTGTATCGCCTATCAAAATTTAGGAAAATTTTCAGAGGCTATAGAGGTTATGGATCAAGCACTACAGGCTAATCCAAAAAATCCACACTTTTTAAATAATATGGGAATTAGTCACTATAGACTAGAAAACTTTGATAAAGCAGAATATTTTTTTAATAGAGGCTTAGAAATTGAACCCAATTACATAAATATAATCAATAATCTCGGAAACTTAAAACGTGATTTAAATTTAACAAATGAAGCAATTAGCCTTTATCAAAAATGTTTGTCAATAAAAAGCGATTTAGTCCAAGTATTGTTCAATCTATCTTTAAGCTATGAATCATTGGGAGATTTTGAAAATGCAAAAAAATATTTAGAAAAGATTCAAACTTATCAGCCTTATTTTACTGAAGCTGACAGACTCTATTCTAGAGTTATCAACTATTCAGAAAATCATGAACATTATCATCAAATGAAAAAAAAATTAGCCAGTAAAGAAATTGATAATTTACAAGAGTCACATTTATATTTTGGTTTAGGAAAATATTATGAAGACATAAAAGATTATAAAAAGTCTTTTTCTAATTATCTCAATGGCAATAAAATTGCAAAAAAACTTTCAAAATATAATTTTGAAAAAGATGAAGAAATTTTCAATAAAATAAAGAATTATTCATATGATAGTTTTACTAAAATTAAAAAAATCAATAATAGGAAGATAATATTCATTGTTGGTATGCCAAGATCTGGAACTTCTTTGGTCGAACAAATATTATCATCTCATAAAGAAGTTTTTGGTGGTGGTGAACTAATTTTCTTAGATAAAATAATAAAAAGAAATTTTTTAGACCCTAAAGATAATAATAAAAAAAAGAATTATGATGAATTAGTTTCAAATTCAGAGGAAGAATATTACAACAAAATTTCATATTTAGATAAAAGCAAAAATTTTTTTACTGACAAAGCCCCATTAAATTTTAGGTATATAGGTTTTATCAAAAATATCTTTCCAGAGGCAAAAATAGTAAATTGTAAAAGAGACTCTTTGGATGTTTCGTGGTCAATTTTTAAAAATTACTTTTCTGGTAGTTTACTTTTTTCAAACGATTTAAAAGATATTGCAAGTTTCTATAATTTATATGAAGAACTTATGTCTTTCTGGAGAAATAAATTTCCTGGATTTATTTATGATATTAAATATGAGAATTTAGTAGATGATCCAAAGAAAGAAGTTTCAAAACTTTTAGATTATTGTAAATTAGATTGGGATGATAATTGCTTAAATCATCACAAAAACGCTAGGTCAATTAAAACTGCTAGTTCAACACAAGCTAGAAAACCCATTTATAAATCAGCTATTAACTCATCTAAAATTTTTAAGGAATATTTAAATAACTTAATTGAAAATATTAAGTATTAATTTATCTTCCAAAATCTGGTTTGTTTATATCTTGTTTTAACTTGATAATTTGAGATCTTACTTTTTTAGTTTGCATTAACTTTTTTAAAATAGAATTGTTTCTATTCAAATTAATATCTTTTTTAAATTCATTTAAATTTTTAATAAATAAATTAATAGCTTTTGAAACATTCTTTTTATTATCAAAAAAAATATCTCTCCACATTATTTCATTAGAGGCTGCTATTCTTGAAAAATCTCTCAAACCTCCAGCACTATATTTTAATAAATTGTATTTTTGTTTTTTTTCAAAATCTTGAGCTGATTTGACTAAATTATAGGCTATTAAATGAGGTAAATGACTTGTTATTGAAAAAATTTTATCATGTTTTTCAAGGCTCATTTCGACGGTCTTTGATCCCATCTTTTTCCAAAAAGAGTGTAAAAACTTTAAATGTTTAATATTAGATTTTTTATCTTTAATCAAAACACACCATTTATTTTCAAAAAGACTCTGTTTACCGTGCTCGGGTCCACTAACCTCTGATCCAGCAATTGGATGACTAGAGGTCCATGAAATATCTTTCTTTATATTTTTTTTTATTATTTTTGAAAGTACTAATTTTGATGAACCTACATCTGTAATTATATGCCTTGGTGAAAGGTTGTTATTAATTTTTAAAATTATTTTTTTGTACTCGCTTATTGGCGTGCAAAAGATGATTAATTCTGATTCTGCTGCTACATCTTGCGGTCTTTTAACTAAAATCCCTGATAATTTTAATTTTTTAATTTTTCTAATATTTTTTTTTGATTTTTCATAAACAAATATTTTTTTTGCTAATTTTTTTTTATGAATTCTTCTTAACAAAGAGGAACCTAATAACCCACAACCAATAATCAATACATTTTTCATTTTTTAAATATACTTTCTACTGCACGAATAAACTTTAAACAATCAGTTCTTGAACCTATTGTTAATCGTAGTCTATTTTTAATTTTATAGCCATATTCAGTTGATCTTAAGATAATTCCTTTTACTTTAAGTTTTTCATAAAAATATTTAGCCTTAAATTTGCACTTGGAAAAATCTAATAGTAAGAAATTTGCAGAAACATCGTTTGATCTAATATTAAATTTATCCAAAAAAATTTTCAATTTTTTTGCATAAATTATATTATGTTTAATTGAACGAGATATAAATTTTTTATCTTTAAGAGATTCAATTGCTGCTAATTGAGCAACCTCATTAATATTAAATGGTGGTTTTATTAAATCTAAATTACTAATTATTTTTTTATCTCCGTATCCCCAACCTACTCTCAGAGAAGCTAAGCCATAAATTTTCGAAAATGTTCTTAAAACAAAAACATTTTTTTTATTTTTAAATAAGTCTAATCCAGATCTGTAATCTGGATTTTTCATATATTCAGCATAAGCATCATCAACAACTAACAATATATTCTGTCTTAGCCTTTTTCTTAATTGAACAATTTCAAATCTATTTAAATAAGTTCCAGTAGGATTGTTTGGATTTGCTAAAAAAACTATTTTTGTTTTTTTTGTAACTTTTCTTAATATTTCAGTAATTGATATTTTAAAATTTTTTTCTTTAGCAAAAACAACTTTTGCACCAGCTATTTTTGCATAAATTCGGTACATCAAAAAACTAAACTGAGGGACTATTACTTCATTCCTAGGATTAAGAAAAAGTTGACACAACATTTGAATAATTTCATCTGAACCTGCACCACAAATAATCTTATCTTTATTACACTTAAATTGTTTGGATATTTGATAAATTAATTTTTTAGATTTCCCATCTGGATATCTAAAAAAACTTAATTTTCTTCTTAAAAGAATTTTTTTAACTCTTGAACTTACACCAAATGCAGATTCATTTGCAGAGAGTTTTATAGTATCTTTAAAATTCTTAATATTAGATTTACCCGGTATGTAAGGCTCTATATTAAATTGTTTAAATCTTAATGTTGTCATCTTTTAATTTTTAGCTCTTTATAAATAAAATAACAATTTTTCATATAGTATAAGTAGAAATATTTTTAAAATTGACATACTAAATAACTTCTAGTACAAAATTTATGCGCTGATTTACCTGAATTGCGAGCGCTTTAAAAAAACCGCTAAAAAAGTTTTTTTTCTCACAATTCACACTTCAGCTTTAATTATGAATATTAAAGAGAATATAAAAACAATTGTTATAAAAAAACCATTAAAGTTAGATTGTGGTCAAATTATTAATAATTTCCCTTTAGCTTATGAAACTTATGGTTACCTAAATGAAAAAAAAGATAACGCAATTTTAGTGTGCCATGCATTAACTGGAGATCAATTTGTTACAGGTATAAATCCAATAACTAAAAAAGATGGTTGGTGGTCTTATGCTGTTGGTCCAAATAAATCAATTGATACAAATAAATATTTTGTTATTTGTGCAAATGTTATTGGTGGATGCATGGGGTCTTTTGGTCCTAGTCATATCAATCAAGAAACAAAAAAAATATATGGAACAGATTTTCCAGTAATTACAATAAACGATATTGTTAACGCACAAGTAAATTTATTAGATCATTTTGGAATTACAAAACTTTTTTCTGTTGTTGGTGGGTCAATGGGAGGAATGCAAGTTTTACAATTTGTGAGTAATTTTCCTGAAAAAACTAAAACAGCAATACCTATAGCTTGCACCTCTAGTCATTCTGCACAAAATATTGCATTTAATGAACTTGGCAGACAAGCTATTACAGCTGACCACAATTGGTTAGATGGAAAATATTTATCTAACAATAATGTTCCAGATAAAGGATTAGCAGTTGCCAGAATGGCTGCACATATAACTTATCTTTCAAAAAAAGGTCTTCAAGAAAAATTTGGAAGAAACTTACAAGAAAGAGATGATCTCAAATTTGGTTTTGATGCTGACTTTCAAATAGAAAGCTATTTGAGATATCAAGGTTCTGTTTTTGTAGATAGATTTGATGCCAACAGCTATCTTTATATAACCAGGGCAATGGATTACTTCGATTTAATTAAACAGTTTAATGGAAATTTGTCTAATGCTTTCAAAGATACAAAGGCTAAATTTTTTGTAATATCATTCACATCAGATTGGCTTTATCCTACTCAAGAAAATAAGGAGATAGTTATTGCATTAAATGCCATTGGTGCTGATGTTGGTTTTGTAGAAATAGAGTCTGATAAAGGTCATGATTCTTTTTTATTAGATGTTCCAGATTTTTTAAAAGCTCTTAAAAATTTTTTAGATAAATCATACATAGAATAAATCTTATGAAGCCAGAATATAAAATAATTACTAATATGATAAATGAAAAGTCCAGAGTTTTAGATGTTGGTTGTAATGACGGAACTTTAATGGAATTTCTTAAAAAGAATAAAAATGTTGATATAAGAGGTATAGAAATTTCAAAAGAAAAAGTTCAAGTATGTATATCTAAAGGATTAACAGTAATTGAGGGAAATGCAGAATTTGACTTGAAACAGTTTCCAAATGATTCTTTTGATTATGTTGTTTTAGGTCAAACTTTGCAAGCTTTTATAAATCCAGAAATAGTCATTAAAGAACTCTTAAGAGTAGGGAAAAAAGCTATCGTTACTATTCCAAATTTTGGTCATTGGAAAGTAAGGTTAAATTTATTAACAAAAGGTACAATGCCAGTGACCAAAACATTACCTAATGAATGGTACAATACACCTAATATTCATATGTGTACTATTAAAGATTTTTTTAAGTTTTCTGAAACTATAAATTTCAAGATTTTTAAATCTTTAGCTCTTGTGAATAATAGTGTATCAAATATTAACAATTCTAATTTATTTATCAAAAATCTATATTCTGAACTTGGAATATTTTTAATCGAAAAATAAAATGAAAATTGAAATTATTAAATGCCTTAAAGATAATTATAGTTATTTGATAATTGATGAAACAAATAAAAATGCTTGTGTTATTGATCCAAGTGAATCTTTGCCTGTAATTAATTTTATTAAAGATAATAATGTAAAATTAAAATATATTCTTAATACTCATCATCATTATGATCACGTAGGTGGTAATCTGGAATTAAAAAGAAAATATGACTCTAAAGTAGTTGGATTTAGAAAGGATAGAGAACGTATTCCAGGAATAGATATTTTTCTCGAAGATAACCAAATATGGAAAGAAGATAATTTTGAAGCAAAAATTTATCATATCCCTGGTCATACAAGTGGACATATTGCTTTCCACTTTTTTAAAGAAAAAATAATTTTTACAGGCGATACTCTTTTTTCTCTTGGTTGTGGTAGAATTTTTGAAGGAAGTTATGAGCAAATGTTTAACTCTTTGAATAAAATTAAAAATTTACCTAAAGAAACAAAAATCTATTGTGGACATGAATATACGCTTCAAAACTCATATTTTTGTATTACACAAGACTCTAAAAATGCGAAGCTTAAAAATAAAATATTAAATATTAAAAAGAAACTAGAAAAAGGAATACCAACTGTACCGACTATTTTAAATGAAGAAATAGAATGTAATATATTTCTTAAGGCTAAAAATATAAAAAGCTTTTCAAAATTAAGAGATTTAAAGGATAATTTTTAATTTATAGAGCTTGACTAAAACTAAGCTGAGACTATATTGCCTTAACAAAAAATTACATTAACTATATGTCATACGCAGTAATACAAACAGGTGGAAAGCAGTATAAAGTAAAATCTGGTGATATAATAAAAATTGAAAAACTGCCAGATTCTAAACCTGAAGCCCAAATAGAATTTAAAGATATATTAGCTTATGGGGATGATAAGATAATTGAAATTGGAACTCCAATGGTTCAAGGATCAAAAGTAGAGGCTAATTTAATTAAAAATAGTAAAAATAAAACTGTTTTAATATTTAAAAAAAGAAGAAGACAAAATTCAAGAAGAAAAAATGGACATAGACAAGAATATTCAATGATTAGAATTAACAAAATTTTTTCAAAAGATGGTAAAGTTATATCTGAGGCTGAAAAAATTTCTAAGCCTTCAAAAAAGGAAGCGCCAAAGAAGCAAGTAAGTAAGTAGGACAAAGTTATGGCAACAAAAAAAGCAGGTGGATCTTCTAGAAACGGTCGAGATAGTGCTGGTAGAAGACTTGGTGTTAAAAAGTACGGTGGAGAAACAGTTATACCTGGAAATATAATTGTTAGACAAAGAGGCACAAAAATATTTCCTGGGGAAAATGTGGGAATGGGTAAAGATCATTCGATTTTTTCAGTAGTAAAAGGGAAAGTAGTTTTTAAAAAGACTAAATCAGATAGAACTTTTGTTTCAGTAAAACCCAATTAATAGTACAACTAAAAACAAGCGTTGTATTATGAAATTCTTAGATCAAGTTAAAATTTACATAAAAGCTGGAAACGGTGGGGACGGCTCTCCAAGTTTTAGAAGGGAAAAATTTATTGAATACGGGGGACCTGATGGTGGAGACGGAGGTGATGGTGGCTCAGTAATATTAAAAGCTGAACAAAATCTTAATACTTTAATAGATTATAGATATCAACAGCATCATAAAGCAAAAAGAGGTGTTAATGGTTCTGGTCAAAATCGTACTGGCAAAAATGGAGATAATTTGATTCTAAAAGTCCCTTTAGGAACTCAAGTTTTTGAAGAGGATAATAAAACATTAGTTTATGATTTTATAAAAGTTGGAGAAGAATTTGTTGCAGCCACAGGAGGAAAAGGTGGTCTTGGTAATACTAGATTTAAAAGTTCAACTAATAGAGCTCCAAGAAAATTTACTAAGGGCAAGACTGGTGAAGAATTTACAATCTGGCTTCAATTAAAAACAATTGCTGATATCGGGATAATTGGTTTACCTAATGCTGGTAAGTCGAGTTTATTAGCAGCAATTACTAATGCGAATCCTAAAATTGCTAATTATCAATTTACTACTTTAAATCCTAATCTTGGAGTAGCGAACTATGATAATAAAGAAATTACTATAGCAGATATTCCTGGTTTAGTTGAGGGTGCACATAAAGGGACAGGACTTGGTATACAATTTTTGAAACATATAGAAAGATGTAAATCTTTATTACATATGATTGATATAACCAACAAAGATCTGAAAAAAAGCTACAAGCAAATAAAAAATGAATTAAAAAATTACAGCTCTAAACTTTCCAAAAAAAAGGAGTTGATAGTTTTAAATAAGTCAGATCTAGTTGATAAAAAAGAAATAAAGAAAATTATTGAAGATTTTTCAAAGAATACCAAATCTGAGATTGTTACAATTTCAGTATTAGAAAAAAAATCAATCTCTCAAATTAAAGCTAAATTAATATCTTATGCATCTTAAAAATTCAAAAATTATTGTAATAAAAATTGGATCATCTTTATTAGTCAATCATAATAAAAAAATTAGAAAGAAGTGGTTAAGTAGTTTTGCCAAAGATATTCAAAAATTAAAGTTTAGAAATAAGAAAGTAATAATTGTTAGTTCTGGAGCAATAGCTCTTGGCTGTAAAAAAATGAATTATAACAAAACAAATCTCAAATTAGACAAAAGTCAAGCCATAGCATCTGTTGGTCAAATAGAGTTAATGAATCTTTTTTCTCAGACATTTTCTAAATTTAAATTAAATATTTCTCAAATTCTTTTAACTTTAGAGGATACTGAAGAAAGAAGAAGATCAATAAATGCTAAAAGAACTTTTGAAAACTTATTCAAGCTTGATTACATTCCGATAGTGAATGAAAATGACACTATAGCAACTTCAGAAATAAAATATGGTGATAATGATAGATTAGCTTCCAGAGTTGCTCAAATAACTAATGCAGATACTTTAATATTATTATCAGATGTTGATGGACTTTTTACAAAAAATCCAAAAATATATAAAAATGCTAAATTGATTAAAAAAGTTAAAGACTTAAACAAAGACATCAAAAATATTAATATCAAAGGTACAACAGAATTTGGAAGTGGTGGAATGAACACAAAAATTGAGGCTGCTAAAATTTGTAATTTAGCAGGATGTAATATGGTTATTGCTAATGGATTACATTTAAATCCAATTAGTTTAATAGAAAAAAAACATAATTGTACTTGGTTTCTTTCAAAAGTAACTAAATTACATGCTAGAAAAAAATGGATTATAAGCTCTGTTTCTCCAAAAGGAGAACTTATAATTGATGATGGAGCTAAAAAAGCTTTGATAAATAGAAAAAGTTTATTAGCAGCTGGTATAAAAAAAGTTTCAGGAAAATTTAATAAAGGAGATCATATTAAAATTTTAGATAATAAAAGAAAGGAATTTGCTAGAGGTCTAAGTTCTTTTTCATCAGAAGAAATTAATAAAATAATGGGCCATCATTCAAACGAAATACAAAAAATTCTAGGATATGTTTCTAAATCTGAAGTTGTTCATAAAGATGATATGGTAGAAGTTTAATGAAAAATTTATTAGTAAATATTGGTAAACGTTCTAAAAGAGCATTTATTACCCAACTCAGTACTAAAAAAAAAGATAAAGTTTTGAAGGATTACTCTTTATTAATTCAGAGAAATAAAGATTTGATTATCAAAGAGAATAGGAAAGATATTAAAAATGCCAACAAAAAGAAATTAAAAGATAATTTAATTAAAAGACTTTATTTAGATAATAAAAAAATTCTAAGTATTACTAATTCAATCAAGAAAATTATTAGATTAAAAGATCCCACAAATATAGTCCTAGAGAAATGGAAAAGATCTAATGGTTTAAATATTTCAAAAGTATCAATTCCAATTGGTATAATTGGAATAATCTATGAAAGTAGACCAAATGTTACATCTGATGTAGCTTCATTATGTTTTAAATCTGGAAATTCTGTAATTTTAAAAGGTGGTTCAGAAGCATTTAACTCTAATCGTATACTTTCAAACCTATTTAGAAAATCTTTAAAAATGAATAAAGTTGATCAAAATTTTGTTCAGTTTATAGATATTAAAAAAAGAAGTGTAGTAGATTTTCTTTTAACCAAAATGAGCAAATTTATTGATGTAATTATTCCAAGAGGAGGAAAAGGCTTAGTCAAAAAAGTTCAAGACTTATCCAACATACCGACAATTGGTCATTTGGAAGGGGTCTGTCACTCTTATGTTGATAAAGATGCAAACCCAACAATTGCAAAAAAAGTTATTTATAATGCTAAATTAAGAAATACTTCAATTTGTGGAGCAACAGAAACTATCTTATTACACGATAAGATAATAAAAAAATTCGGTAATTCCATTTTGAACAATTTAGAGAAAAATGGTTGCAAAATAATAGGGGATGGTAAAATTATAAAATCATATAAAAAGAAAATTCAAAGAGCTCGTGCTAAAGATTGGTCTAAAGAATATTTAGCACCAATTGTATCAGTCAAAGCTGTCAAAAATGTAGACGAAGCGATAGCGCATATTAATAAGTATGGAACAATGCATACTGATTGTATAATCACCCAAAATAATAAGACAGCAAAAAAATTTTTAAAAAATGTAAAAAGTTCTATTGCAATGCATAATACTTCAACGCAATTTGCAGATGGGGGTGAATTTGGTTTTGGTGGCGAAGTAGGAATTTCCACTAACATTCTACCTCCAAGAGGACCTGTCGGCTTAAATCAGTTAGTTTCATATAAATATCAAATAACAAGTAAAGGAAAAATTAGGAATTAATTTGGGATTAAAAAAAAAAAAAATTGGGATATTAGGAGGGTCTTTTGATCCAGCTCATAAAGGGCATTTAGCAATATCTAAAGAAGCAGCAAAGAGATTTGAACTTAAACAAATAATTTGGGCAATAACAAAAAAAAATCCTTTTAAAAATAAAAGCAATACAACCCTCTCAAAAAGAATTGAGGGTTGTAAAAAAATTATTGGAAGATCTAAATATATAAAAGTAAAGTTTTATGAAAATATTATTAAATCTAATAAAACAATCAATTTGATCAATTTTTTAACCAAGAATAAGAAAAATGAAATTTACTTTTTGATGGGTGCAGATAATCTAATTAATTTCCATAGGTGGCATAAGTGGAAAACAATTTCACAAAAATGTAATATAATGGTCTTTGATCGTCATGGATACAAAAAAAAATCTTTAAATTCGGTAACATTTAAAAGGTTAAACAAGAAAAATTTGAATTTTATTGAGTTTAATAAAGTCAATATTTCTTCTTCTCAATTAAGAAAAATTTGATAATCTTTATTTAATTAATGGATAAAATTTCAGATTTAAAACAAATCGTTATTAACACTTTAGATATTAATAAAGCACAAGACATCATTAGCATTGATCTTAAAGATAAAAGCTCTATGGCTGATTATATGATTATTGCAAGTGGTACGTCATCTAGGCATATTCAATCTTTATCTGAACAAGTTTTAAATAAATTTAAAGATAATGGAATAATAGACTCGAAAATTGAGGGAAAAGAAAGTGGAGAATGGAAATTGGTAGATGGTATTGACTTAATAGTTCATATTTTTCATCCTGAAAAAAGAAAGTTTTATGAACTTGAAAAAATGTGGTCTGAATTAATTCCAAAAGAAAAATTAATCATATAATGAAAAAAAATTCAATTTTAGTATTTTTGTTTTGTATTTTTTTTACTCAAATTATTAATGCTTCAGAAAATGATATTTATAAAAAGATCGATTTATTCGGTGAAGTTCTTGAAAAAATTAATAAAGAATATGTGGATGAAATAAATCAATCTGAAAGTATGGACTCAGCAATTAATGGTCTTCTTCAATCTTTAGATCCTTATTCTGCATATATGTCACCTGAAATATTTAACGAAATGCAAACAGAAACTAGTGGTAAATTTGGTGGACTTGGTATTGAAGTCAGTATGGAGTCAGGAGTTGTTAAAGTCATTTCACCTATTGATGATACACCAGCCTCAGAAGCAGGAATTAAAGCTGGAGACTATATAGTGAAAATTAATGATATCCAAGTTCAAGGTAAATCTTTAAATGAAGCAGTAGCTTTGATGAGAGGCCCAGTCGGTTCAGGAATAGAATTAACAGTCAGGAGAAGAGGAGAAAAAAAAGCACTTATATTTAATATTGTGAGAGAAATTATTCAAATTAAATCAGTAAAATCTGATCTTTTAAAAAACAATATTGGATATATTAGATTAACATCATTTAATGAAAATAGTGGTAAACAAATTAAAAAAGAAATTGAAAATTTTGAAAAGAATAAAAATATTAACTCTTACATTTTAGATTTAAGAAATAATCCTGGAGGATTACTTTCACAAGCAATTAAAATTTCTGATTTTTTTTTAGATAATGGAGAAATTGTTTCGACAAAAAGTAGAAAACCTTCTGAAAATAGAAGATGGTTTGCTAAAGAAGGTGATTTAACCAATGGAAAAACACTAATTGTTTTAATAAACTATGGTTCAGCTTCTGCGTCTGAAATTGTTGCTGGAGCTTTAAAAGATCACAAAAGAGCAATTTTATTAGGAGAGAATAGTTATGGTAAAGGTTCTGTTCAATCGATTATACCATTAAAAAATGAGGGAGCTATTAGATTAACTGTGGCTAAATATTATCTTCCATCAGGGAAATCTATTTCGGAGGTAGGAGTATCACCAGACATAGAAGTCAATGAAACAACAAATAATTTTAGAATAAAGACAGAAACAGATAACCAATTAAATTACGCTATTAAATTGCTTAACGGCTAAGATGCAAGAAAAATTTAGAAATTTACCTCTTAGAAGTGGAGTGGGCATTGTTGTATTAAATAAAGAAAATAAAGTTTTCGTAGCTAAAAGAATCGATAATCCAAAAAATTTTTGGCAAATGCCTCAGGGTGGTGTTGATGAGAGTGAAGATTTTTTAAAAGCTGCTTATAGAGAATTAGAAGAAGAAACTAGTATCAAAAACGTAGAATTAATTAAGGAATTAGATGGTACAATTACTTATGAACTTCCTGAGCACTTATTAGGAATAATTTGGAAAGGTAAATATAGAGGTCAAAAACAAAAATGGTTTTTGATGAGATTTATTGGACATGAGAAAGAAATTAATATTAAAACAAAAAACCCAGAGTTTTTAGATTGGAAATGGATTGATTTAGAAATGATAACTGAGGTAGTTGTAGATTTTAAACTCCATGTTTACAAAGAACTAAAAGAAAAAATTAAAAAGATAATTAATTAAGAGATTTTAAAACTTCTACTTTTTGATCAGCTAAATATTTTGATTGATCAGTGATTTCTGTCTTGTTAGATTCATCTTCTGCTTCTTTTAGCAAATCTTGTATTTTATTTTTTTGCAATTCTTTTAAATTCAGAATCGTGCTTGTTAGTAATGACAAATTATTATTTTTAAATTCAACTATCCCGTCTTCTACATAAAATTTGTCTTCTCCAGAATTTGAACGAATTGTAACTATTCCGGGTTTTAAAAATGAAATTATAGAAATATGATCTTTAAGAATTCCCATTTCTCCCTCAAATGCAGGAACAATGACTTCTATTACATCTTCTTTTGATAAAAAAGATTTTTCAGGATTAACAATTTCTATTTTAAATTCCTCACTCATTATGCGGCAGCATCTTTGGCCATTTTTTCAGCTTTTTCTATTGCTTCTTCAATTGTACCTACCATATAAAATGCGGCTTCAGGTAGATGATCATATTCTCCCTTACAAATTGCATCAAATCCCTTGATTGTTGACTCTAAATCAACAAGTTTTCCTGGAGATCCAGTAAATACTTCTGCTACAAAAAATGGCTGAGACAAGAATCTTTGGATTTTTCTAGCTCTTGCAACAACCAATTTATCCTCTTCTGATAATTCATCCATTCCTAAGATTGCTATGATGTCTTGTAAAGATTTATACGTTTGTAAAATTTTTTGAACTTCACGCGCTACTCTATAATGTTCATCTCCAACTATTCTTGGATCAAGAATCCTTGAAGTAGAGTCTAGAGGGTCTACTGCAGGATAAATACCTATTTCAGCAATTTGCCTTGAAAGAACTGTCGTTGCATCTAAGTGAGCAAATGAAGTTGCAGGGGCTGGATCAGTTAAGTCATCGGCAGGTACGTAAATTGCTTGTACAGAAGTAATTGACCCTTTGTTTGTTGTAGTGATTCTCTCTTGAAGATTACCCATATCAGTTGCTAGTGTAGGCTGATAACCAACTGCTGAAGGTATCCTTCCCAATAATGCAGACACCTCTGATCCAGCTTGTGTGAATCTAAAGATATTGTCTACGAAAAAAAGAACATCTTGTCCCTCTTCATCTCTAAAATATTCAGCTACCGTTAATCCTGTAAGCGCAACTCTTGCTCTAGCTCCTGGAGGCTCATTCATTTGTCCATAAACTAACGCTGCTTTAGATCCTGTACCTTCTTTTTTGATAACTCCTGAGTCAATCATTTCATGGTATAGGTCATTTCCTTCTCTTGTTCGTTCTCCAACTCCTGCAAAAACTGAAAATCCACCATGTGCTTTTGCAACGTTATTAATTAATTCCATAATTAAAACTGTTTTTCCAACTCCTGCACCACCAAATAAACCAATTTTTCCACCCTTTGCATATGGAGCTAATAAATCAATTACTTTAATACCAGTTACTAGAATTTCAGTTTCTGTAGATTGGTCATTAAATTCTGGTGCTGCTCTATGAATAGGCCAGTTTTTTTTAGTTTTAACTTCACCTCTTTCATCGATTGGTTCTCCAATTACATTTATAATTCTTCCTAATGTTTCGGGACCAACTGGAACCTTGATTGGTGCTTTAGTGTTAACTACTTCATCACCTCTCTTCAAACCTTCTGTGGCATCCATGGCTATTGTTCTTGCTGTAGATTCTCCCAAGTGTTGTGCAACCTCTAAAACAAGTCTATTATTACCATTTTTACATTCTAAAGCCGTTAATATTTCTGGTAGCTCCCCTTCAAACTTTACATCTACTACTGCTCCAATAACCTGTGTAATTATTCCTTTGCTCATATTTATAAACTTTCTGCTCCTGATATAATTTCTATTAATTCTTTAGTAATTGCTGCCTGACGGCTTCTATTATACTCAATAGTAAGCTTGTCAACCATTTCACCTGCGTTTCGGGTTGCATTATCCATTGCACTCATTCTAGAGCCCTGTTCACTAGCTGAATTCTCTAACATTGCCTTAAATATTTGTGTAGATATATTTTTTGGCAATAAATTACTCAAAATTTCATCTTCATCTGGTTCAAATTCGTAACTATCTTCAGATTTATTCTCTTCAGAATTTTTTAAATTTAATGGTATTATTTGCTGAGCTTGTGGAATTTGAGTTATTACATTTTTAAATTGATTATAAAAAATAGTACAAACATCAAACTCCTCTGCTTCAAATTTTTCAATCACCATTTTGCCAACTTTATTAGCATCAAAATAATTTACATGCTTAGATTCTTTAAATGAAATATTTGCAATAATCTTATCACTATAAGCTCTTTTTAGTTGATCATTGCCTTTAGAGCCAACAGTTATAATTTTTAAATCTTTTCCCTCTTCTGAAAGTTTAGCAAAATAACTTTTAGCTTTTTTAATAATGTTCGAATTAAAACCACCACACAAACCTCGATCAGAAGTCATCACAACGCAAAGATGTGTTTTATCATTTCCTGATCCAGATAGTAATTTAGGAGCATTTTCTTTATCCGAAATACCATTAGACAAATTAAGAATAATATTATTCATCTTTTTTGAATATGGTCTTCCTTTCTCAGCCCTTTCTTGAGCTCTTCTAAGTTTAGCAGCTGCTACCATTTTCATAGCTTTAGTAATTTTCTGTGTAGATTTTACACTAGCAATTCTTTTTTTAAGATCATCTAAACTTGCCATGATTTTTTAAGATTTAAAGTTTTCCTTTAATTTAGAGATTACTTCAACTAGTAATTTTTCTTTATCTTCTTCAAGTTTACCTGAGCTTTGAATCGACTCAATTATCTCAGGTTTTTCAGATTTACATCTTTCAATAATTTTATTTTCAAATTCAGAAATATCTTTTAGATCAATATTGTCTAAATACCCCTTTACCCCACAAAAAACTGAGATAACTTGTTCTGCTACGGTCATAGGTGAATATTGTTTTTGTTTTAGTAGTTCGGTAAGTTTTGAGCCTCTGTTTAAAAGCTGTTGTGTTGATGCATCCAAATCAGATCCAAATTGAGCAAATGCAGCCATTTCTCTATATTGAGCTAACTCCAATTTCATTGATCCAGAAACTTTTTTCATCGCTTTAGTCTGAGCAGACGATCCTACTCTTGAGACAGATAAACCAACATTAATTGCAGGTCTAATACCTTGATTAAAAAGTTCAGTTTCTAAAAATATTTGACCATCAGTAATTGATATTACATTTGTTGGTATAAATGCAGAAACATCTCCACCTTGAGTTTCAATAATTGGAAGTGCTGTTAAAGATCCTCCTCCATGCTCATCGCTTAATTTAGCGGCTCTTTCAAGCAATCTACTATGCAAGTAAAATACATCTCCTGGATAAGCTTCACGTCCTGGAGGTCTTCTAAGTAGAAGTGACATCTGTCTATAAGCTACCGCTTGTTTTGACAAATCATCATAAATGATTAATGCATGCATTCCATTATCTCTAAAAAATTCTCCCATTGCACAGCCTGTATATGGAGCTAAAAATTGTAAAGGAGCAGAGTCAGACGCTGTTGCTGCAACAATCGTTGTATATTCCATAGCTCCAGCTTCTTCTAATGTTTTTTGAATTTGTCTTACTGTTGATCTCTTTTGTCCCACTGCAACATAAATGCAATAAAGTTTTTGTTTTTCATCTCCAGACTCATTAATTTTTTTTTGATTTATTATTGCATCAATAGCAACAGCAGTTTTTCCTGTTTGTCTATCACCAATAATCAGTTCACGTTGACCTCTACCAACTGGTACTAAACTATCAATTGATTTTAGACCTGTTTGCATTGGTTCACTTACAGATTGCCTCGGAATAATTCCTGGAGCCTTCACTTCTACTCTGCTCTTTTTGACAGTTTTATCTAAAGCACCTTTTCCATCTATAGGATTACCTAATCCATCAACTACTCTGCCTAATAATTCTTTTCCAACCGGAGTATCTACAATGCTTCCTGTTCTTTTTACAACATCGCCTTCTTTAATATTTCTATCGTCACCAAAAATTACAACTCCAACATTTTCACTTTCTAAGTTTAAAGCCATACCTTTAGAGCCATCTGAAAATTCAACCATTTCTCCAGCTTGAACATTATCTAAACCATAAATTCTGGCTATTCCATCACCAACTGATAAAACTTGTCCAACTTCAGATATCTCTGCTTTTTCTCCAAAGTTTTTAATTTGTTCTTTTAAGATTTTTGTGACTTCTGATGGATTTATTTCCATTTATGCCTCTATCATTCTGTTTTCAATTTGCTGTAATTTATTTTTAATTGAAGTGTCAACCATAGTGCTTCCAACTTGAATCATTAACCCTCCTATTAAATCTTTATCATATTTATAGTTTAATTTTATTTTAAATTTAAAATTTTTAGTAAGCTCATCTGTAATTTTTAAAATTTCATCATTAGATAACTCTTTTGCTGACTTTAATTCAGCTTTTAACTCTCCTCTTTTCTGAGAGCATATTTCAATAAAACTTTTCAATATTTGTTCTAAATAAAAAAATCGTCTTTTAATAACTAAAAAACTTAAAAAATTTTTAAATATATTTTCAAATTTATTATTTTCAGAGATACTATTTATTACTTTTAAAAGTTCTTCTTGATTGCACGTTGGATCCTTAATTAAATAAGAAAAATCTTTGCTAGATACAATCAAATTTAAGATGGACGATGATTGATTTTCAACTTGTGCAATTACATTATTTTCACTTGCAAGCTCGTATAAAGCTAAAGAATATCTATCAGCTGAAGTTATTGAAAATCCCTTATTTTTACTCAACTTTATACCTCTGTTATCTTGAAGATTATTTTAAAATCACGCATTAATTAACATATGACTATAATGTCTTCAAGTAGCACATTCGTTTAAAAGCCACTTTTTTAAGGGTTAATTGAAGTTTATTGGATCAACATCAACTGACAGTTTTATTCCTGGTTGAAATTTGTAATTTGAAACTGCTGCTGCTAATGAATTTTGTAATTTTAATGTTTTTGCCCCTCTAATTAAAAGTCTAATTCTATATTTTTTTTTCAATTTAAATATTGGAGCACTTACTGGACCTAGAATTTTTCCAAATAAGTTATTTTCAATAGAAGTTTTAAATTTGTATGCCTCTTTTTCTAATTTTTCCTCGTTATCGCCAGTTAAAATTAATGAAATAAATCTTTGAAATGGTGGAAGGTTATTTTTTTTTCTAATTTCTAGCTCTCTGTCTAAAAAAATATCAGGATTACTATCAGTTAAATCTGAAATCATTTTAGTATTATTATCATAAGTTTGAAAATATACTGTTGCTGGTTTACCTGTTCTACCTGCTCTTCCAGAGAGTTGATGATATAATTGTAAGTTTTTTTCTGCACCTCTTAAATCATGTCCATGTAAAGATAGGTCAATATCAACTACAACAATACAATTTAAATTAGGAAAATGAAAACCTTTAGAAATTAATTGTGTACCAACTAGAATTTGAACTTCATTATTAATTATTTTTTCTAGTTTTTCACCAGAATCTTTTTTATTCATTGTGTCACTTGAAAAAATTTCAATTTTTTTTAATGGAAATTTTTTTTTCACTTCTTCAGATATTCTTTCAACTCCTGGACCACTAAAAATTACCTCACAATCTCCATCTTTTATACAAGTTCTCTTCAATAATGATTTAAAACCACAATAGTGACACAACAAATTATTTTTGTTTTTATGATAAACTAGGTTAATTGAGCAGTTTGGACAAGAGTAGCTTTTAAAACATTTTTTGCAAAGCACATGTGGAGAAAATCCACGTCTATTTAAAAAAAATAGCACTTGATCATTTTTATCCAGATGAAAATTTACCTTGTCTATTATTTTTTTTGAAAGCCAAGATTGCTTTTCTAATTTCGTTTCATTGAGATTAACTATCTCATAATTTGGTAAAGATGCATTTTTATAACGCTGTTCTAATCTAGAAGTACTATATTTACCTTTTTGTATATTCTCAAATGTTTCAATTGACGGAACTGCTGTTATCAAATTAATAGGAATATTTTCAAATGATGCTCTGGAAATTGCCATATCTCTTGCATTATAAGTAATACCTTCATCTTGTTTATAAGATTGATCATGTTCTTCATCAACAATTATTAAACCTAATTTTTTAAATGGTAAAAATAACGATGATCTTGCTCCTATAACAACTTTAATTTCACCATTTGCAATACCACTCCAAATGACTTCTTTCTTCTTTTTTGAAATTCCAGAATGCCAAACCGCTGGCATAATGCCAAAAAATTCTATAAATTTTTTTTCAAATTCACTTGTGAGTCCAATTTCAGGTAACAATATTAGACCTTGGAAACCATTATTTACAATGTTTTTTAAGGCTGAAAAATAAACCATAGTTTTACCCGAACCTGTTGTACCTTGAAGAACGTGAACCCTAAATTTTTCATTAGAAATATTCATTTTTTTTAAAGATTTTTTTTGTTCTTCAGAAAGTCTGATTGAATTAATCTTAATATTGGAGTTGAAAGTTTTGTAAGTATTTTTTTGAAACTTCTCTATAGCATTACTACTTAATAAAAGTAGTTTTAAGGCCATTCCCTTTGGGACTATATTGTATTCAGCAAACCAATTAAGAAATTTTATAGTTGTTTTTTTAAGTGGAGTAACATCTAATTTTTTTAAAACATTCTTTACTTTAAACTTTTTATCTTTTTTTTTTTCAAATTCGTCCCATACAACCCCGGTAATTTTTGATTTTCCAAATGGCACTAATACGTAATCACCTATTTTTAGATTTATATCGCTTTCATATGTAAATGGATGGTTAAATATATTTGGTAATAGAATTGGTACTTTCATATATAAATATTATGAAAATATATTAAGAATGTATTGCTCTTTTATCTACTGATAATGCTGCTTCTTTAACAGCTTCAGAAAATGTTGGATGAGCGTGACAAGTTCTTGCGATATCTTCTGAGCTTGCACCAAATTCCATCGCTACACCTATTTCTGCAATTAATTCTCCTGCATGAGGTCCGATTATGTGCGCTCCTAAAACTTTATCTGTAGTTTCATCTGCTAAAATTTTTACAAATCCTTCTGCATCATCAATAGCTTTAGCTCTTGAATTTGCCATGAATGAGAACTTTCCTATCTTATATTTTTTATTTAATTCTTTTAATTGTTCTTCCGTCTTGCCAATTGATGCAACTTCGGGTGTAGTATAAATAACGCCAGGAATTGTATCATAATTAACGTGGCCTGATTGACCTGCAATATTTTCAGCAACTGCAATTCCTTCATCTTCTGCTTTATGAGCAAGCATTGGACCTGTTATAACATCTCCTATAGCGTAAACATCATCAAGTTTAGTTTTAAAATTTTTATCTGTTTTTATTCTATTTTTTTTGTCTAAATCAATACCAATTTTTTCTAAATTTAGTCCTTTTGTATTCGGCTTTCTACCAACTGAAATTAAAACTACATCGCATTCAAAATCTTTTTTATTATTTTCTTTATCTGTAGTTACAACGATTGCTCCAGATTTATTTTTTTTTATTTGCTCAACTTTATGCTGCATATGAAATTTAATTCCTTGTTTTTTTAAAATTTTCATAAACTCACTTGAAATTTCTTTGTCCATACCGGGAGTAATATGATCCAGAAATTCAACTACGTGAACTTCTGCACCAAGTCTTGACCAGACTGATCCCATCTCCAAACCTATATAACCACCACCAACTACAAGCATTTTTTTTGGAACCTTTTCTAGTTTTAAAGCTCCTGTGGATGAAATAATTATTTTTTCATCAAAATCTATTCCTGGTAATGCTACGGGCAATGAGCCTGTTGCGATTATTGTTTTATCAGTTTGGATCAAAACTTCTTTATTTTGATCATCTTTTATAGAAATTTCATTTTTTGACTTAAAACTTCCAGTTCCTTTAAAATAAGTTACTTTATTTTTTTTTAATAAAAACTCCACACCTTTAGTCAATATTGTAACGGCTTTGTCTTTGTTTTTCATCATTTTTGACAAATTAAGTTTTACTTCACTAATTTCAATTCCTTTGCCAGACAAATGTTTAGCTTTATGAAACTCTTCAGATAAGTTTAATAAACTCTTAGAGGGAATACATCCTATATTTAAGCAGGTTCCGCCTAATGAACCTCTCGACTCTATGCATGCAGTTTTAAAACCCAATTGTGCAAGTCTGATCGCACATACATAGCCACCTGGACCACCACCAATAACTACTGCTTGAAATTTATCTGTCATTTAAATATCTAAAAACAACCTTCTTGGATCTTCTAAATTTTCTTTTATCATTTTCAAAAATGATACTGACTCTTTACCATCAATAATTCTATGATCATATGATAATGCTAGGTACATAATTGGCCTAATCTTAATTTCACCATCTACAGCTATTGGTCTATCAACAATATTATGCATACCTAATACACCTGACTGAGGTAAATTTAATATTGGAGTTGATAACATTGAGCCGTAAACGCCTCCATTACTTATAGTAAATGTACCTCCTTGTAGATCCTCTATAGTAAGTTTACCATCTTTAGCTTTTTCTGAAATTTTTTTAATATTTCTTTCTATATCTGCAAATGATAGTTCATCTGCATTTTTAAGAACTGGAACTACTAAACCTTTTTCAGTACCTACAGCAAAGCTGATATTATAATAATTTTTATAAATGATCTCTTCGCCTTCGATTTCAGCATTTACAGCTGGGAAATTTTTTAAAGCTACCACACATGCTTTAACAAAAAATGACATAAAACCTAATTTAATTCCATATCGACTTTGAAAATCTTCCTGATTTTCTTTTCTCATTTCCATTACACTGGTCATATCAACTTCATTAAATGTAGTTAATAAAGCTGCATTATCCTGGGCTTGTTTCAATCTCTTTGCAATGGTTTGTCTTAATCTAGTCATTTTAATTCTTTCTTCTTCACCATGCTTAATTTTTCTTTCAGATGGTGGTGGATTAACTCCCATTAAACTGATTAAATCACCTTTTAAAACTCTACCATCTTTACCTGATCCTTTTATCGACTTAATATCAATTTTTTTTTCTTCAACTATTTTTCTTACAGCTGGAGACAAAGTTTGATCTTTCTTTAAATTTTTTGGTTTCTTTTTTTCTTCAACTTGTTTTGTTAAGACTAATGGAATTTCTTCTTCTTGTTTTTCATCAAAAATTTCTGGTTCATCCTTTTCTTTTTCCAATTTTATAATATTGTTTTCTTCTAATTTAGGTTCAATCTTTTTTAATTCTTTTTCCTTAGTCTCTTGTGTGCCACTTCCAGATACTGAGCCCAATAAAGCTCCGACCTCAACTACTGAACCATCTTTACAATTTATCTTTGTTAATATACCTGAAACTGGTGACGGGACTTCTAAATTTACCTTATCAGTTTCTAATTCAACAATTGCTTCATCAGCTTCGACTACATCACCTTCATTTTTTAACCATTTTGAAACTGTAGCTTCTGAAATACTTTCACCAAGTACAGGAACTAGAATTTTTTCACTCATTTTTTATTTATTCAAAAACTTTCTCTATAATTTCTTTTTGTTGCGAATTATGCCATTTAGCGTATCCTGTAGCAGGAGATGCATCGGGGCTTCTTCCTATATAAGAAACTTGTTTATTATTAGCCTTAATATTATCTAATGTCCATTGGATATAGTCTCTAACTGAAAACCATGCACCCATATTCTTTGGTTCTTCTTGACACCAATAAAACTTTGAATTTTTTGCATATGGTCTTAATTCTTTTACAAGGGCTTTGGCTGGAAAAGGGTATAATTGCTCAATTCTAAAAAAAATAATATCTTTTCTTTTCAATTTTTCTCTTGCTTGTAACAAATCAAAGTAGATTTTTCCTGAACAAAGGATCACTTTATTTATCTCTTTTGGTTTTTTTAATTCTATAAATCCTTTGCTTTTTGGATCGACTGCATGATCCCATAGAACTCTGTGAAAAGAATTTTTTTTACTAAAATCATCAATATGAGAAATACATTGTTTATGTCTTAATAAAGATTTTGGCGTCATTATAACTAATGGTTTTCTAAAATCTCTATGCATTTGCCTTCTTAATGCATGAAAATAATTGGCTGGGGTGGTGCAATTCATAATCTGCATATTATCATTTGAACATAACTGCAAGAACCTTTCCAATCTAGCTGAAGAATGTTCTGGACCTTGACCCTCATAACCATGCGGCAGTAACATAACTAAACCTGATGCTCTAGACCATTTTCTTTCACCTGATGCTATAAATTGATCAATTACAACTTGGGCTCCATTAGCAAAATCACCAAATTGTGCTTCCCACAAAGTTAAGGTATTTGGTTCTACCAAACTGTAACCATATTCAAAACCAAGAACTGCCAATTCTGATAAGAAGCTATCTACAACTTCAAACTGTTTTTGTTTATTTGATATATTGTTAAGTGGGATATATCTAGAATTATCTAATTGATTTCTCAAAACTGAATGTCTTTGACTAAAAGTACCTCTTCCTGAGTCTTGTCCAACCAATCTAACTGGATATCCCTCTTCTAATAAAGATCCGAAAGCTAATGCTTCAGCAGTCGACCAATCAATGCCGGTACCATTTTTTACAATTAATTTTCTATTTTCTAATATTTTTGAAATTGTTTTATGAATATTAATTTCCTTTGGTACTGTGTTAATTTTATCGGATATTTCTCTCAATTTTTTAATATCTGAACCTGTTACACCTCTTTTATCTTTTCCTTTCTCTGGCTTATATCTCGACCATGTTCCCTCAAACCATTCTATTTTTGGTTTATAATCTTTTGCATTTTCAAATTGTTCATTAAGCAAATCTTTAAATTTTTTGATAGAACTATTTAAATAATCATTAGAAATTGATCCTTCATTAACTAGTTTTTCACCATAAACTTTTACAGGAGATGGGTGGGAGCGTATTTTTTTATACATAAGCGGTTGAGTAAATGAAGGTTCATCTCCCTCATTATGTCCAAATCTTCTGTAACAAATTAAATCTATTACAACGTCTCTATTAAATTTTAATCTAAAGTCAGTTGCAATTCTAGCTGCATATACAACAGCCTCTGGATCATCACCATTTACATGAATGATTGGAGCTTCAACCATTTTAGCAACGTCTGAAGGGTAAGGAGAAGATCTTGCAAACCTTGGACTAGTTGTGAAACCTATTTGATTATTAATTATTATATGAATTGTTCCACCAGTATTATGACCTGGAAGACCTGACATGGCAAAACATTCCGCAACTACTCCTTGGCCAGCAAAAGCTGCATCTCCATGAATTAATATTGGAATTACCTTTTTTCTTTCTTTATCTTTATGAAAAAATTGTTTAGCCCTTGTTTGTCCAAGAACGACGGGATTCACTGCTTCTAAATGTGAAGGGTTATCTGTCAAGCTCACATGCACTGAATTACCATCGAATTCTCTATTTGATGAAGCACCCAAGTGATATTTTACATCTCCAGTGCTGTCCTCTTTAGAGGAGTTTATTTCTCCAGCAAATTCATTAAATATTCTTTTATAAGATTTTTGAAGAACATTTGCTAATACGTTTAATCTTCCTCTATGTGACATTCCAATTTTAACTTCTTTTACTTGTGATCTACCTCCTATCTTAATTATTTGCTCAAGAGCTGGTATTAAGCTTTCCCCTCCATCTAAACCAAATCTTTTTGTACCAACATATTTAGTATGAAGAAATTTTTCATATCCCTCAGCTTGAATAAGTTTGTTTAAAATTGCTTCTTTGCCATTTTGAGTAAATTTAAAATCATCAGTCTTTTCAACTCTATCTCTAAACCATTTTCTCTCAGTAGGATTAGAAATGTGCATATACTCATAACCTAATGAACCACAATATTTTTCTCTTAAAAATCCGAGTATTTCTTTAATATTTGACTGCTTTTTATTAATCACTCCATCAAGAAAAATTGCTTTTTTATAATCCTCCTTTTTAAATCCGTAAGACTCTGGATGTAGTTCATCTAAATAATCTGATTTCAATAAATTTAATGGATCCAATTTCGCAATTAGATGTCCTCGCTGTCTATAAGATCTAATCATTGCTACTGCCTTAATTGAATTAGAATTCGAATTCATTTTTTCTAATTCACTTAAAGATCCATCTTTTTTGAAATTTATTTGTTCTTCTTTAGATAAAGTTTGTTTAGGATTAGGACTCCATGATGGACCATTTATTTCTTTAATAACTATATCAGCCTCATCAGCTATCTCTGTAAAGTATTCTCTCCAGCTATCTGGTAAATTTGGATCATTCTTTATAAACTTCATGTACATTTCTTCTATGAAAGCACTATTTGATTTGCTTAAAAAAGCTGTTTTTTCAAATTCAAGATTTTTAGATGAAGACATTATTTTAATTAATATAAACCTAGAGAAAAATTTTTCAATTAGACAATTTATCGAACAAAGTTTTTCCAATTTTTGAAGGAGAGTTAGCTACAGTTATCCCGCAATCTTCCATTTTTTTTATTTTATCCTCTGCTCCTCCTTTACCTCCAGAAATTATAGCACCCGCGTGACCCATTCTTCGACCTGGAGGAGCTGTAATTCCAGCAATAAAGCCTACTATAGGTTTTTTAATTTTATGATTTTTTACATATTCTGCTGCTTCCTCCTCAGCTGTGCCACCTATTTCTCCGATCATTAAAATTGATTTTGTTTCTTCATCATTAAGAAACAAATCTAAACAGTCTATAAAGTTAGTCCCATTAATAGGATCTCCACCTATGCCAATACAAGTCGATTGTCCTAGGCCATTTTCTGTAGTCTGTGCAACTGCTTCATATGTCAAAGTTCCTGATCTTGAAACAATACCAACAGTTCCTCGCTTATGAATACTTCCTGGCATTATCCCAATTTTACATTCATCAGGCGTGATTATTCCAGGACAATTAGGTCCTATTAATCTGCTGCTTGATCCTTTTAACTTTTGCCTAACCTTAAGCATATCTTGTATAGGTATACCCTCAGTTATACAAACTATGAGCTCAACTGAAGCTTCTATTGCTTCTATAATTGCTGCAGCAGCAAACTTAGCAGGCACATAAATCATTGTCGCATCTGCCCCAACTTCTGCTTTTGCTTCAGCAACTGTATTAAACACAGGTCTATCTAGATGTTTTTGTCCACCTTTTTTTGGCGTTACACCACCCACTAAATTTGTCCCATACTCTATTGCTTGTTTAGAATGAAATTCTCCATGCTTACCAGTAAATCCCTGGCATATAACTTTAGTTTTTTTATTTACTAGTACTGACATGTTAGTTTATTGCTTTAACAATTTTTTTTGCAGCATCATCTAAATTTTCTGCGGAAATCAATTTTAAACCTGAATTATCTAATATTTCTTTTCCTTCTTTAAAATTTGTTCCAGCAAGTCTTACTACCATTGGAACTTCGATATTTATTTCTTTTGCAGCATCAATAACTCCTTTTGCAAGAACATCACATCTCATAATGCCACCAAAAATATTAATCAAAATACCTTTTACATTTTTATCTGAAAGAATTATTTTTAAGGCAGCAGAAACTTTTTCTTTTGAGGCTCCTCCTCCTACATCTAAGAAATTAGCTGGTTCTTTTCCATACAGCTTAATTATGTCCATAGTGGCCATAGCTAGACCAGCTCCATTAACCATACAGCCAATGCTTCCTTCTAATTTAATATAGGCAAGATCAAATTTACTTGCTTCAATTTCGGTTGGCTCTTCTTCATTTAAATCTCTTAATTCTAAAATTTCCGGATGTCTAAATAAAGCATTTGAATCAAAATTAACTTTAGCATCTAAACATACTATTTTTTCTTCTTTAGTTAAAATTAAAGGATTAATTTCAACCATGTTGGCATCTGTACTAATAAACATTTTGTAAATAGATTTTACTAAGGAAATAGCCTGCTTTTTTGTGTTATCGTTCAAATTAAAAACTTTAACTATTTTTTCACAATTATTTTCTGAAATTTCATTATTTAATTCAACTTTTGTTGTAACAATTTTTTCTGGAGAACTGCTCGCTACTTCTTCAATATCCATTCCACCTTGATCACTAGATATAAATGCAATTTTAGAACTAGCCCTGTCTACTAAACATGATAAATAAAATTCTTTATCTATATTTGAAGACTCTTCAACATATAATCTTTTAACTTCTCTTCCTTGTGGGCCAGTTTGATGTGTTACAAGGGTTTTACCTAACAACTCCTTAGCGGCTAACCCTAATTCTTCAATCGTGTCTAAGATTTTTACTCCTCCTGCCTTACCTCTTCCGCCAGCATGGATTTGTGCTTTTAAAACATATTTTTTTGTTTTTAATGATTTAGCTTTTTTAACCAATTCATCTACAGTTAATGCAAAAACTCCCTCCGGAACAAGTGCTCCATATTTTTTTAAAATTTGTTTTGCTTGATGTTCGTGAATATTCATTATTATTTAGAAAGATCAGAATCTATTTTAGATGCTGCTTCCCAAAGGGCTTTTACAGCTTCTATAGAGTGCATAAATTCTTTTTTTTCTTTCTCATTTAGTTCTATCTGCTCTATTTTTTCAACACCACCTTTGCCTATAATTGCTGGTACACCTGCATAGACGTTATTAACTCCATATTCTCCATTTAATTGAATAGCACAAGGTAATAACTTTTTTTGATCATTTAAGTATGCCTCAGCCATTTGAACTCCTGAAGCTGCAGGAGCATAAAATGCTGAACCTTTTTCAAGATACTTTACAATTTCAGCACCACCATCTCTTGTCCTTTGATTTATTTCTTCTAATCTTTCTTGAGAAATCTTTCCCTCTTTTACTAAGTCTAACAGGGGTTTACCTGAAACTTTTGTAAATCTTGGCATAGGAACCATTGTGTCCCCGTGGCCTCCCATAACCATGGCATCAATTTCTTTAACTGGAACATTTAATTCTAAAGATAAAAATAATTTAAATCTAGAACTATCTAAAATTCCGGCCATTCCAACAACTTTATTAGCAGGTAAGCCTGAAAATTTTTGGAAAGCCATAACCATTACGTCTAGTGGGTTAGTAATACATATAACAAATGCTCCTGGTGCATTTTGTCTTACACCTTCAGCAACTTGTTTAATAATCTTTAAATTTATTCCAAGTAAATCATCCCTGCTCATCCCAGGTTTTCTGGGAACACCAGCAGTAATAATGATTACATCAGAGTCTTTAATATCTTTATAATTATCAGTGCCAGATAATTTTACATTAAAACCATCTACAGAGGAAGATTGAGCGATATCTAATGCTTTTCCTTTAGCGATTCCACTTGCCACATCAAACAAAACTATCTCGTCTACTAGTTCTTTTGTTCCAATTAAATGCGCAAGTGTTCCTCCTATCTGACCTGCACCAATTAAAGATATTTTTTTTTTCATGGATGAAATTATCTTTTATTCATAACTCAAAATTATTCAATAAAAATTTAAATTTTTATTTTAGTTTTCTTCAGTCAACTTAGAACAGATAGCCATATCCTCAGATATATAAGACCCTTTAAAGTGAGATTTGTTTTTTTCCCAATTTTCTTTACCATCTACTATATAATTATTAAATAACTCTTTTCTGTTTTTTTCAGCTTGTTCTTGGGCTTCTTCAAGTTTTTTATTTTCTTCAATAACCATCAATTCTACAGATTTAAATAATAAATTATTAGAAATCTCTATAAAATTTTTTGAAGTTACAGCATCTGATTTAAGGACTATACCAGATGCATAAGCATAAACGGCACTACATCTTTTCAATAGATATATTTGAGTAGAGCCTTCTTCAAGATCTTTGCCATTTAAAAATTTTTTTAAAGAAGCATTCAAATCGGCTTTTGCAAAATTCATGAAAGACATTACAACCATAATCATCAAAATTAATTTTTTTTTTTTCACAATTTTTAATATATATTATGGACCGTATGCTACTTTAGGCAACCAGGTAACTATTTCAGGAAAATTAAATACTATCGCAACTGCTATCACTTGGAGAATAACAAATGGAATTATACCTTTATAGATATTTGTTATAGAAATACCCTGCGGAGCTACACCTTTCATATAAAATAAAGCAAATCCAACAGGTGGTGTTATAAATGAAGTTTGAAGAACTACTGCAAACATTACTATAAACCAAACTAAATCAACTCCTAAATCAACCATTACAGGAGCTAAAAAAGGTAAAATAATCAAAGTGATTTCTATCCAATCTAAAAAGAAACCTAATAAAAACGCAACAAATAAAACAACAATTACAACTCCATTTGTTCCAAATGGTAAAGCTTTAAGGGCTCCCTCTATTAATTCATCCCCACCTAAACCTCTTAAAATTAATGCAAACATTGTTGCACCAACAAAAAGTGCGAAAATATATGCTGTAGTATGAGTTGTTTTTCTTATTACAATTTTTAAATCTGAAAAGGATAATCTTCCTCTAAATATTGCTAGTAAAGATGCACCTAAAGCCCCAACTCCTGATGCTTCTGTTGGGGTAGCGATACCCATAAATATACTTCCTAAAACAGCAACAATTAATAAAGCTGGCGGTATAATTGATTTTAAAACTCTTAGGACTATTTTAAAATCTACTGGTTCAGCATCCTTTGGTAATGGAGCAGCTTTAGGATTCATATAAGCATAGACAACAATAAAAATTGTATATAGCAAACCAAGTAAAAGACCAGGAAATACAGCACCCATAAATAAATCACCAACTGATATTCTTACTTGGTCTCCCATAATTACTAGCATAATGCTTGGAGGTATGAGAATTCCCAAAGTTCCAGTTGCACAAACAACTCCACAAGCTAAGTTAGGATTATAATTATTTTTTAACATCAATGGCACACCTAGTATGGTTAATAATACTACCGCAGCTCCAATAATTCCTGTTGATGCTGCTAGCAAAACTCCAATAAATACAATTGAGATTGCAAGACCACCTCTTGTTTTGCCAAATAATTTTGACAGATCGGTCATTAAATCTTCTGCAATACCAGATTTGTCCATCATTATTCCCATAAAAATAAACATTGGTAATGCAACTAAAACCCAGTTTGCCATGACTCCATAAAGTCTATAAACAACCATTGAAGCAAATCCAAAATCAACACCATAAAAAGTGTCAAATAAACTATCAGAAAGCATTGAAATAAATATAAACAGAACACCTAACCCGCCCATAGTCCAAGCTACTGGAAATCCATAAAATATTAATGTTATAAAACTAAAAAAGAGGGCAATCGCTAAAAAGTATTCTGTAACTAATGAAATCATTTTTTATCCTCTAATCCAAATCTAAGTGTAGTTATTATTCTTGTTATTCTTGATACTCCAGAAATTAATAACAAGAAGAAACTAATTACTAAAAAACCTTTTACAAACCATCTTGCTGGTAAACCGTTTGCAGATGTTGATCTTTCACTTGTGCTCCATGATAATTCAAAAAAAGGAACAGCATAATAAAGAACAAGTATTACGAATGGTAAAAATAAAATAAAAATACCAAATAATTCAAACCATAATTTTTTTCTATAACTTAATTTTTCACTTAAAACGTCTACTCTGACATGAGAGTCAACTATATATGTTGAAGATAAACCTACTAACCATCCAATACAGTAAAGATGCCATTGTAATTCTTCTAACTCAATCATTCCATTTTTAAAGACATATCTCAAAACTACATTTAAGATGATGACTATTACCAGAAATACCCATAGCCAATTAAAAACTTCACCAATCTTTAAAACAAAATCATCAATTTTTTTTGTGATAGGTGTGTGTCTAAGCTGTAGCTTTTTATCAAGAGATCCTTCGACAGTTGTAAAATCTTTAGACATAAATTTTTTTCTTTAAAAACAAAAGCAGCCGGTGAAACCGGCCGCTTTCATCATTATAATCAACTTTTTTAGTATTAAATACTAAAAGTTTCGAGGTAAATAACCCCATTTTTGCCAAACATCGTACTCTTTCATGAATGCTTGTTGAGAAGCCCATACTTTAGCAAAGTCAGCGTCTTTAGCAGACTCTTCTTTCATTACTCTAGCACTTACTTTTTGTAGTTCTCTCAATACACTATCAGGCAATCTAGCTGCTGTTACACCTTTACCAGGGAAACTTTGAATTTGTTTACCTTGTAAAAATTCACCAGTTGTAATTGCTCTCATAGCTGCTGCTGTACAAGCCATTTCGAATAAAGCTTGATCGGCTGCACCCATTTTTTTCCATAAATCTAAATTAATCATGAAATGAGTTGAAGTTGATACTTGGTGCCAACCTGGAAATAGGTTGAACTTAGTGATCTTATGGAAACCTAAAACTTCATCAATAGCAGGCATTGAATATTCTGTTGCATCTAGAGTTCCTTTTTCTAGAGCTGCAAAAATTTCTCCACCAGCCATTAAAGTAGCTGAAGCTCCTATTTCATTTAAAACCATTCCTCCTAAACCTGAGAAACGAATTTTTAAACCTTTAAGATCTGCTAGGCTAGTTATAGGGTTTCTATACCAACCTGCTGTTTCAGGTCCAATTGTACTACATAACAAAACTTGAATATTTTGTTTGTTGTAGATTTCATTAGCTAGCTTAGCGCCTTCTCCTTCAAACCACCATGCAGCATATTCCCATGGTTCCATTCCAAATGGCACTGCAGCAAATAATACAGCCGCTGGTATTCTTCCTTGGTCGTATGCCATGTAGTTGTAGGCAGCAGGTAAGTCACCTTTACTAATTGAAGGTGAGATTTCTAATGGTGGAAGTATCTTTCCAGGCTCGTAAACCTTTAGTTTAATTCTACCATCAGTCGCTCTATCTAATGTATCTGATAAACGAGCAACAGGATCTCCTAGTGCTGGCCAACCAGTATTAAAAGTAGACTGAACTTTCCATCTGATTTTTTCTGCTGCAGTAACTTGTTGTAATGAAAAAGTAATCATTAAAGCAAAAACAGCAAAAAAACTTACAGATTTTTTTTATTAGTTTTTTCATATTCCCCTCTCTTTTGTTTTGAGTTGTTTTAAAAATTGAAGAACATTCCCAACTCATTTTAGAACGCTCTCCATGCTTTTCCGTAAAGATCAACCATTTCAGTTACGGAAGGCACTCTTGGATTGAGGTTTGGCGCGCCTGAAACTTCTGCATCAGTCGCCATATTTTCTAACTCTTCCTCAAAATTTTTTTCATTAATTCCAAATTTTTTCATAGATGGAACATCAAAATCATTATTAATTTTATAAAGTCCCTTAATCAATTTTTCACACGCTATATCATCATTATCCTCTGGTGCTGCAAATTTTCCTGCTCTACTACAATCAGCATATCTAGTTTTAGCATGATCAATTGAAAACTCTGTAATTGTTGGCAATAACATAGCATTACTTAATCCATGAGGTACTTTAAAATTACTTCCTAAAGGCCTACTCATTCCATGTACTAAACAAATAGATGCATTGGAAAAAGCCAAACCCCCTAATGTTGCTGCTAACATAAGGCCTTCTCTAGCTTTCAGATTTTTTGGATCTTTATCAACTGCATAAATATTTTCTTTAACTAATCTAATAGTATCCAAGGCCATTCTATCAGAAAATAAAGTTGCTTTTTTACTAACATAAGCCTCAATTCCATGAGTTAAAGTATCGATTGCACTATCTATAGTTAATCTTCTTGGCTTTGATAAAGTTAATTCATAATCAATAATTGAAACGATAGGAACAAATCCTTCTCCTCTACAAGAAATTTTTTCAAAATTATTACTCTTAGTGTCAATTATTACTGAGTGGTGAGTTACTTCTGATCCTGTACCAGCAGTTGTTGGTATGGCAATTATAGGAAGCCCTTTTTTATCAAAAGTTGATGGAGGCTTATAGTCTTGAATATTTTTGCTATATTGAGAAAGCACAGCTATTGCTTTAGCTGTATCAATTGGACTTCCTCCGCCAAATCCTATTACTGCATCGTTTTTATTTTTTTCTAAAACATCAACACCATTTAAAACTACTGTATCAGTAGGATCTGGTATCGTATCATCGAAAATATTAGATTTAAAACCTGCTTTAGAAAGTATTTCTTGAAGTTTTTTTACATAACCAAGCTTAACCATCTGTTTATCTGTAACTATTAATAAGGATTTTATTGAGCCAATAATATTAAGAATCTCTGGAAGTTGATTTAAGCTACCTTTGCCAATTTGCATATATCTTGGCACGCACACTCGGACATTGTCTCTTTTAATCAAGCTATCCCCTCTTTTATTTATTCTAATCTAAGCTTAAGTAAAATTAGGAGTCAACAACATATAACCTTTAATTGATAATATTTTTCTCATTTAAGGAATACGTATTGCAATCAAAAAAAACCTGTTATAATTAATTTATAAAAAAGGTTAAAATGAAAATAGTAAACCATTTTATTGATGGAAAAATTTACAGTGATAAAAAATCACGAAAAGGTCCAATATTTAATCCTGCTATTGGAGAACAAATAGCTGAAGTTGAATTAGCAAGTAAAGCAACTGTAGAAATGGCAATTGAAAGTTCTGCTAAGGCATTTTTAAAATGGTCAAAAACCACCCCTATAAATAGAGCTAGGATTTTATCAAAGTATAAAGATTTACTTATAAAAAATATGGAAGAACTAGCCGTGATGGTTTCAGAACAACATGGAAAAACTATTCCTGATGCAAAAGGTTCAATACAAAGGGGTATTGAAGTCGTTGAATATGCAACTGGAATTACAGACTCTTTAAAAGGAGACCATTCATCAAGTGTCGGAACAAATGTTGACTCTCATACTCTAAGACAACCTCTTGGAGTTTGTGCTGGTATTACACCATTTAATTTTCCTGCAATGGTACCAATGTGGATGTATCCTGTTTCAATAGCTTGTGGAAATACATTTGTTTTAAAACCATCAGAAAAAGATCCAAGCTGTCCAATGAGATTAGCAGAATTGGCAATAGAGGCTGGATTACCTGCTGGTGTTTTAAATGTAGTTAATGGTGACAAAGAAGCTGTAGATACATTGTTAGAAAATAAAACAGTACAAGCTATCAGTTTTGTTGGCTCAACTCCTATTGCTGAGTACGTTTATCATACTGGAACCAAAAACAATAAAAGAGTTCAAGCACTTGGTGGTGCCAAAAATCACATGGTAATAATGCCAGATGCTGATGTTAACAAGACAACAGATGCAATAATAGGATCTGCTTTCGGATCAGCAGGTGAAAGATGTATGGCAATTTCTGTTGCTGTTTGTGTAGGAAAAAAAACTAAAGAAAAAATAAAAACAAAACTTTTAGAAGAGACATCCAAATTAAATGTAGGTCCTTATACAGATGAAAAGAGTGACTTCGGGCCATTAAATAACAAAGCACACTTTGAAAAAGTTTTAGGATATATAGACACTGGAGAAAAAGAAGGTGCAAAATTGTTAGCAGATGGAAGAGGTTTTAAAAAACAAGGATACGAAAAAGGTTATTTTGTAGGGCCAACAATTTTTGATGATGTTAAGCCTGATATGAAAATCTATAAAGAAGAAATATTTGGACCTGTACTAAGTATGGTAACTACTGAAACTTATGAAGAAGCATTAAATTTGGTAAATGATCATGAACTTGGAAATGGTGCTGCTGTTTTTACAAAAAGTGGAAACATTGCAAAACATTTTACTGAAAATGCTAAAATTGGAATGATTGGAGTAAATGTACCTATTCCTGTGCCAGTTGCCTATCACAGTTTTGGTGGTTGGAAGAGATCTTTATTTGGAGATCACTCAATGCATGGCCCTGAAGGTGTGAGATTTTATACCAAACTTAAAACTGCAACTGTAACCTGGGTTGAAGACAATGCTGGTCCTGAATTCACAATTCCAGTTTTATCATAAATTTTTATTAAAAATTTAGCTTTAGATGACTGAAATTAATAGCAGAACTTCCCCAAGAAGAATATTAAATATACTCGAAGAAATTATTATTGATCCAAACAATTTTACTGCAAAAAAAATTTCTCATAAATTAAAGATTCCATTACCGACTATTTACCGACACATAGAAACATTGTGTGAGGAAAAATATTTAGTAGCAAGTAGTTCAAAAAAATATCTACCTGGCCCAAAAATTAGGAACATAATATTAAAAAGTTTACCTTATGAGCCGAATTTTACTTTAAGACGATCATATTTAAGAAAATTAACTAATGATATTGAAGAAACAGTAAGCTTATCTATGCCCATTGGAACAAAGCTAGTTTATTTTGATAGAATAGAATTTCATTGGCCAATGCAATTAAATTTAGAGGCAGGTGACCATCTTCCTTTGCATGCATCAGCCTCAGGTAAATTATATTTATCATCTATAGTTGAGGATAAAGTAATTCAAATTTTTAAAAATATTAAAACACCCAAAACAGCAAAAAATACAATAACCGACATTTCAAATTTTAAAAAAGAGATAAAAAAAATTAAGAGTCAAGGTTATGCTTTTGATAATGAAGAGTGGTTTAACGGGATGGTAGGTATATCAGTCCCAATATTTAATTCCGAAAAAGAATTGTGTTTTTGTTTATCTACACATACTGCTAAAAGTAGAAAAGACATAAATGATTTAAAAAAAATTTTACCAATTATGCTCAATTCTGCAAATAATCTGAAAAAAGTTTTATTTAACGATTAGCTATCGCTATCATTTTTTTAATCTCAGCAATGGCTTTAGCTGGATTCAGCCCCTTTGGACAAGCACTAGTACAGTTTAAAATAGTATGACATCTATAAAGTTTTAATTCATCAGCAACTTTTTTAAGTCGAGCTTCTCTCTCTTCATCTCTACTATCTACAATCCATCTGTAAGCCTGCAATAATACTGCTGGACCTAAATATTTGTCTCCATTCCACCAATAACTCGGACATGAAGTTGAACAACATGCGCACATTATACATTCGTAAGCGCCATCTAATTTTTCTCTATCTTTTTTTGATTGAATAATTTCTGTTTTTTCTGATTTAGAATTAGATTTCAGCCAGGGTTCTATTGATTGATACTGTTTATACAAACCATCTAAATCACCTATTAAATCTTTTTTTACTTTCAAATGGGGCAATGGATAAATGTCTATATCACCATCTATTTCAGAATGAGGGGTAGTGCACGCTAAACCATTTTTTCCATCCATATTCATCGCACATGAGCCACAAACACCGTGTGCACAAGATCTTCTATAGGCAACTGTTGGATCAATTTCATTCTTTATCTTATTTAGAATATCTAAAACTTTAGAAGGACAATTATCCATATCAACTTCATATGTATCTATTCTAGGGTTTTCCTCTGTTGAAGGATCCCATCTATAAACATTAACTTTTCTTAAATTTTTTGAACCAGTTTTATCTTTAAAATATTTACCTTTTTTAACTTGAGAAGCTTCAGCTAAATTGATTTGAACCATTAATAAACTCTTTCTTGAGGTGGAAAATACTGAACTTCATTAGTCAATGTGGACTTATGAACTTCTCTATAGCTTATTTTCGTTTCTTTTCCATCACACCAAGCAAGAGTATGCTGCATAAACTTTTCATCATCTCTTTTTGGATAATCTTCTCTTGCATGTGCTCCTCTGCTTTCTTTTCTATTATAAGCAGAATCTACAGTAACTACTGCTTGCCTTATCAAGTTATCAAATTCTAAAGTTTCTACTAAATCAGTATTGAATATCAACGATTTATCTTTAACTGATAAGCTAGATAAACCATCATAAGTTTTTCTTATTTCATCAACACCCTCTTTTAGAGTTTTTTCAGTTCTAAAAACTGCACATTTAGACTGCATCGTTTTCTGCATTTCTAATCTTAATTCAGCTGTTCCTATATCACCGTCAGCATTTCTAATTTTATCAAATCTATCAATACACTTTTGTGTTTCCATTTCACTTATTTCTTCATGGGGTGTTCCGAGTTTAACTAATTCTGCAGTCCTTTTAGCTGCTGCTCTACCAAATACAACTAGATCAATTAATGAATTTGATCCTAGTCTATTAGCTCCATGAACTGATACACAAGCAGCTTCACCAATTGCCATCAATCCGGGAACTGTTCTTTCTGAACCATTCACTGTTAACACTTCTCCTTTATAATTTGTAGGAATACCCCCCATATTATAATGAACTGTTGGCACAACAGGAATTGGTTCCTTGGTAATATCTACGTTCGCAAATAGTCTTGCTGCATCCGTTATACCTGGTAATCTACTTTCAATAATTTTTTTATCTAAGTGGCTTAAATTTAAATGTACATGATCTTGATCTTTTCCAACACCTCTTCCCTCATTGATTTCAATTGACATTGATCTGCTTACAACATCTCGTGATGCCAAATCTTTTGCGTTAGGCGCATATCTTTCCATAAATCTTTCACCTTTAGAATTCGTAAGATATCCTCCTTCACCTCTTGCACCCTCTGTTATTAAAGTACCATGGCCATATATTCCTGTTGGATGAAACTGAACAAATTCCATATCTTGTAATGGTAATCCAGCCCTTAAAACCATGGCATTACCATCACCTGTACAGGTATGAGCGGAAGTGGCTGAATAATAAACTTTGCCATAACCACCCGTTGCAATAATTACAGTGTGTGCTCTAAATCTATGAATAGTTCCATCATTCAAATTCCATGCAATTAGACCCTTACACTCTCCATCTTTCATTAATAAATCTAATGCAAAATATTCTATAAAAAATTCCGTTTTATGTTTTAGAGCCTGCCCATACAAAGTGTGTAAAATTGCATGCCCAGTTCTATCTGCTGCCGCACAAGTTCTTTGAACTATTCCATTTCCATAATTCTTAGTCATACCACCAAATGGTCTTTGATAAATTTTTCCATCCTCAGTTCTGCTAAAAGGAACCCCATATTTTTCTAATTCAATTACTGCTTTTGGCGCCTCTTTACAAAGATATTCAATACTATCTTGATCTCCTAACCAATCGGCACCTTTAACTGTATCATACATGTGCCAACGCCAATCATCTTCACCCATGTTACCAAGCGCAGCTGAAATACCTCCTTGTGCTGCAGAAGTATGACTTCTCGTAGGGAAAACTTTTGAAATACATGCCGTCTTTAATCCTGCCTCACTTAAGCCAACTGCAGCTCTTAAACCTGAACCACCAGCACCTAAGACTACCACATCATATTCATGATCTATAATTTTATATGAACTCATAACTTAGTTAATAATATAATTGTAATTAATGGAATTACCACTGCTGATAGATATAAAAGTCTATTTGCGACATTTTTGATTTTATTATTTTTAATATAGTCCTCAAAAACCTCACTAATACTCAAGGCTGAAAAAAAATATGCGTTGATAATAAATAAACTAAATAAAAATCTAGATGATGGATTTATAAAAAAATTTGAAATGACGGAATAGTCTTGATCATAAATTGTTATAAAATTTAGAATAAACCATATCATTAATGGAACTAATATTGCTCCACTAATTTTTAGAAAAATCCATTTTTTTGTTGCATTAATCATAAAAAAAAATTTTTTCCAATTAAGTAAAAAACTACCGTTAAAATTACCGATCCAAATATAACTATTAGCCCAGTTATTTTTGTTGTTTTAAGTTCGAATCCATAACCTAAGTCCATGACTAAATGTCTTATTTCACTTAAAGCTTGAAAAGAAAAAGACCATGTAAGTCCTAGAATAATAAATTTACCTATTAGTGAACTTAAAAATAAATAAATATATCCATAATTATCTTCACCAAAAACAAGTGATGAAGCTAATAAACAAATAAATGTAATTGCAATTATATTTATTATACCTGTTATTCTATGAGATATAGATACTAGTGATGAGATATGCCATTTATAAATTTGAATATGAGGAGATAATGGTGGTTTATTTTCCATAAAAATTATTTTTAATTAATGTCTCAGCTATTTCCACTGCATTCAAAGCTGCACCTCTCAGTAGATTATCTGAAACAATCCATAAATTTAATCCATTTTTAATTGTTTTATCTTCTCGAATTCTCGATATAAATGTTTCATCTTTACCTTCTGCCTCTAATGGAGTCGAGTATCCACCGTCAACTCTATCATCAATTACTTTACAACTCTCAAAATTATTAAGTGCTTCCCTTACCTTTTCAAGAGAAAAAGGTTTTTCAAATTGTAGGTTTACTGACTCTGCATGTGAAACAGAAATAGGTAATCTTACACATGTTGCTGTTAAATCAATTTTATCATCTAAAATTTTTTTTGTTTCATTGGTCATTTTTAATTCTTCTTTTGTGTAACCATCATTTGAAAATATATCAATATGAGGAATGGCATTAAAAGCTATTTGTTTTGTAAAATTTCTGGATTTTACTTTTTTACCATCCAGAACTGACTTAGTTTGTTCTATTAATTCATCCATAGGTGCTTTGCCACCACCTGATACTGATTGATATGTAGAGACAACTATTCTTTTAATTATGAATAAATCGTGCAAAGGTTTTAAGGCAATTACTAATTGTGCTGTTGAACAATTTGGATTGGCAATAATATTTTTTCTTATATTAACTAAGTGATTTGAGTTAACTTGTGGAACTATTAAAGGCACATCTGGATCCATTCTATAAAAACTTGAGTTATCAATTACTAGACAATCCTTTGCTGCTTTTTCGGCAAATTTTTCTGAGATTTTTCCACCTGCTGCAAAAAAAGCAATTTTTACTTTAGCAAAATCAAAACTTTCTAAATCAAAAACTTCATAATCTTTGCCTTTAAAACCAATTTTTTTGCCTGCACTTTTTGAAGAAGCTAGTAGATATAGATTATCAATAGATAGCTCTTTTTTTTCAAGAACTTCTAAAGTTTTTCTTCCAACATTTCCTGTTGCTCCAACTATTGCAATATTCATGATGTAAGTTTTATACTAGATGAAAGGTAAATCGCAAACTTTAAGAGTAAAAGTTTTTCCTTGAATTTCGAGCTTGCCAGTCTCTGATACTTTGCAAAAAGGCTCATTTATCATTGCAATACCAATAACTTTTTTAAAATGAGGAGAATAGCATGCAGATCGTAGATCTCCAATTATATCGCCTTTATTATTCATAATTTTTAATGAACCCGTTAAATTAATTTCATTTGTTTCAATTTGAACTCCCATAAGTTTTCTTTTGATTCCTTCAGATTTAATTTTTCTTAATTTTTCTTTACCCAAAAAAACTATATCTGTGTCTAAATTTACATATTTTTCAAAACCACATTCAAAAGGGTTATCGTCATTATCAAAATCATTTCCGTAGGAAAGCAGACCACTTTCAATTCGTTCCATAAGATTTGGGCAGCCAGGTTTTACATTAAATTCCTTACCTATTTTAAAAAGATAATCATATAAATCTTGACCTGATTCAGTATTTTCAACATAAATTTCAAAACCACCTTGTTTTGACCAGCCCGATCTAGCAATCAAATGTCTAATACCTTTGTAATCAAAATAATCAAATCCAAAAAACTTTAATTCTGTAATTGCTTTGCCAAAAACTTTTTCCATTAAGCCAAAAGATTTAGGGCCTTGTATTGCTATGATATCTACTTTTGGTTCTGAAATTTTTACGTCAAATTTGTTTCCTGCTGCGAGTCCTTTTGCAAAAAAAATAACATCAGAATCTGCAATGGAAATCCACCACTTATCATCTGCTAATTTAAGTATAACTGGGTCGTTAATTAAATTTCCATTATCATCAATAATTGGACAATAATAACATCTACCAATTTTAGATTTTGATAAATCTCTACAAGTCATTAATTGAACTAGTTTAGCTGAATCTTTTCCTGAAATTTCAACTTGCCTTTCTGCAGCAACATCCCAAACCTGAACATTTTTTTTTAGGTGATGATATGAATCTTCAATGGATCCAAAAGCTGCTGGTAATAACATATGATTATAAACTGTATAAGCTGTTACACCTTGTTTTTCTATTCTTGAAGTATAGGGTGTGCTCCTTAATCTTCTAGATTTTGCTATTGAATAATTTTTCATTTATTTAAAAATTCCAAAATCTTTTCTCGCATTTCAAAAGCTTTTTCAATCATAATCATATGTCCTGAACCAGTAATTATATGAGTAGTTGAATTTTTGACTAAATTTGCAAATTTTTTTCCACTTTCTAAATTAGCCATCTTATCAAGTTCTCCAATTATAAACATAGCTGGGCAATTAATAGCTTTTGCAGCATCAGAACCGTTTTGATAATTATTGCATGCTATAAGATCAACTGCTAAAATTTCACTTATATCTCTTGGTGATTGAATAATTTTTTCTACTGGATTTCCACCAATAAATTTTTTTGACCCTTCATAACCCCATTTCATCATTAACTTAACAGCATCAGAGTCACCATCTGACGCTAAGTCAATAAGATCTTTATTAACTGGCATTCGATAGGAGCCTCCAACAAAAATAATTTTTTTTAATCTACCTTTATATTTAAATGAATATTCCAGAGCTTCTAGACAACCTTGTGAATGCCCCACAAGAATTATATTCTTCAATTTTAAATCTTCAAAAACTTTTTCTAACCATTCTGCAATTTTTTCAATACTATCTAAACAAGGTCCTTCGGAATTTCCATGTCCAGGTAAATCAATTGACAAAACATTAAAATTTTTATTTGAAAAAAATTGTTCTGTTAAGGACCAAACAATGTGTGATAAACCACTTCCATGCAAAAATACTATTGTATCTTTAGAATTTTTTATACCTTGCCCGGCATCAGATGCATAAACACTTTTATTTTGTATAGTTATTTTCAATTAATTACCTAAAATTTTTTTCTAAGCTCAAATTTTTGAATTTTACCTGTAGAAGTTTTTGGTAATTCACAGAAAACAACTTGTTTAGGAACCTTAAAACCTGCCAAAGTTTCTTTACAAAAACTTATTAATTCTTTCTCTGTAGTAGGTTTATCTTTAACCATTTCAATAAATGCACAGGGAACTTCTCCCCATTTTTCATCAGGTTTAGCTACTACAGCAGCAATTGATACTGAAGGGTGTTTACTTAAAGTGTTTTCTATTTCTATTGATGAGATATTTTCTCCACCAGAAATAATAATATCTTTTGATCTATCTTGTATTTTTACATATCCATCTGGATGCATTACCGCTAAATCTCCAGAATGAAACCATCCACCAGCCATAGCCTTATCAGTTGCAGCCTTATCTTTGAAATAACCTTTCATGACCACATTTCCTTTAAGCATAATCTCGCCAATCGTTTTTCCATCTTTTGGAACTTCTTTCATAGTTTCAGGATCCATAATTACTGCTCCCTGAAGATTAGGATATCGAACTCCTTGTCTGGCTTTAATTTCATTTTTCTTTTCTTCGTCAAATTCGTTCCATTCTTCATTCCAAGCACATTGCGTGACATGACCATAGGTTTCCGTTAAGCCATAAACATGCATTACCTCAAAACCAAGTTCTTTCATTTTTTTGAAAATTATACTTGGAGGCGGAGCACCTGCAGTAAGTACATGAACTTTATTTTTTAATTTTTTTCGATCACTTTCAGGAGCACCTGTTATCATATTTAATACAATCGGCGCTCCTCCAAAATGGGTAACATCATATTTATCTATTAATTCAAAAATCTTTTTTACATCTATGTTTCGTAAACAAATAGTTCTTCCATTCAACATTGGAACAGTCCAGGGATAACACCAACCATTACAGTGAAACATTGGAACAATAGTTAAAAAATTTAATCTGTTAGGCATATTCCAAGCAACAGCACTTCCAGTAGACATTAGATAAGAGCCTCTATGATGATAAACAACACCTTTAGGATTTCCAGTTGTACCTGAAGTATAACTTAAAGATATAGCCTGCCACTCATCTTCAGGCATTTTCCAAATATAATTATCATCACCTGTATTAAGAAAATCTTCATATTCTAGATCACCAATTTTTTCTAATTTTGATTGGTCAGTAAATTTATCATGAATATCGATAATTATTATTTTTTTGTCTAATTTACTTAAAGCTTTTTTAACTTCCACATGAAGCTGTCTATCAACTACCAGTACTTTTGCCTCACTATGGTTTAAGATGTATGAAATTGTATTTGCATCTAATCTAATATTAATTGTATTTAAAACAGCACCTGTCATCGGAACTGAATAGTGAGCTTCAAAAATTTCTGGAGTATTAAAAGCCAAGAAAGAAACAGTATCTCCTTTTTGAATACCAATTTTCTCTAATGCACTAGCAAATTTGGTGGCTCTTTTGTAAACTTCGCTCCAAGTATATTTTCTATCTTCATATACTATTGCCTCATAATTTGGATAAACATCTTTTGCTCTTTCTAAAAAAGATAAAGGTGTTAATGGAACATAATTTGCAGCATTTTTATCTAAATTTGTATCGTAATGACTCATTGTTTTAATCAAATTTAAAACTCATTATATTTGAGCTTCCAGAAATAGCAGATTTGTAATGTTGCTCGGCTCTAGGTAAAACTTTGTCAAAATAAAATTTTGCAGTATTGATTTTATCGTCATAAAAGTTTTTATTTTCATTATAATCTTTAAAACTTACATGTAGGACCTTTATCCAAGCATAAGCAACTGAAACAAAACCAAGAGTTTTTAAATAATCATTTGCAGCAGCGCTAACATCGTCTTTATCTGTTTTGGTTTTTTCATTAATCCATTCACTAAACTTAGTTAAAATATTTAAGTAATATGTAAATTCCTTAGTAAATGGCTTGATCTTTTCGTTATCTAAATCAGTTTCGGTTCTTATTAAATCTATGTATTTATTGATTATATCTCCATTTTTATTAAATAATTTTCTAAAAACTAAGTCTGCAGCTTGTACTGAATTAGTACCTTCATATATTGGTGTTATTCTATTATCTCTATATAACTGTTCTATCCCTTGATCTTTTGTATATCCATAACCTCCATGAATTTGCATTGCATCACTAGTTATTTCCATACCTAAATCAGTAAATAATGATTTTACTACTGGTGTCATCAACGAAACAAAATCAGATGCCATCTGACGTACTTTTTCATCTTTATGATTTAAACTAACTTCAGTTTGTTGTGATAACCAAAAACATAAAGCTCTCTCACCCTCAATAATTGATTTCATGTTTAATAATGATTTTCTTATATCTGCATGTTCAATTATAAAATCAGCACCATTAGTTGATTTAGTTTTATTAGTCTTACCTTGTTTTCTTTCTTTTGCATAAGCAAGTGAGTTTTGATAAGCAATTTCTGAAACACCTAAACCTTGAATACCAACAACTATTCTTTCAAGATTCATCATTGTAAACATTGCATTTAGACCTTTATCTTTTTTACCAATCATATAACCGGTAGCTTCATCAAAATTTAATACACATGTCGCAGAACCTTTTATGCCCATTTTACTTTCAATAGATCCTGTTGATATACCATTTCTTGGACCAATACTTCCATCTTCATTAACTACAAATTTAGGAACTAAAAATAAACTTATACCTTTAGTGCCTGCTGGTGAGTCAGTTTCTCTGGCAATTACTAAATGAATTATATTCTCAGTTAAATCGTGATCTCCTGAAGTAATAAATATTTTTTGCCCACTAATTTTATATGATCCATCATTTTGTTTTTCAGCTTTGGTTTTTAAAAGCCCCAAATCTGTTCCACAAACAGGCTCTGTTAAACACATAGTTCCACTCCATTTACCTTCAACAATTTTTGGTAAATATTTATTTTTTAATTCATCTGATGCATGATGATTAATGCAATTATATGCACCTATGCTCAACTCACTATACAGTTTGAAGGATAAGCTTGCAGAAGATAACATTTCATCAAAAAATGCGCTTACTGTTTTTGGCATACCTTGTCCTCCATATTTTGGATCACAAGATAAAGAGGTCCACCCATCTTGAATATATTTTTTGTATGCCTCTTTGTATCCTGGTGGTGTCCTAACTACTCCATTTTCTAATACTGCAGGATTTTCATCACCTACTTTTGCAAGTGGTAATATTAAATTTTGGTTAATTTTTGCAGCTTCTTCTAAAATATCTTTGACCAAATCTGAGGTAACTTCTTTATATTTTTCTAATTCATTATAATTTTTATTATCTCTTAATTTCTCAAAGAGGAACATCATATCTTCAACTGGTGCAGTATAGCTTGGCATAAAAATAGTTTAGAATAATTGATAGATTATTGCAATTTTGAAATTATCGCATCACCCATTTGTGAAGTAGAAACTTCTTTCATTCCATCCGATAAAATGTCTTTAGTTCTTAAACCGTTGTTTAAGACACCCTGTACTGCTTTTTCTAGAGCTTGAGCCTCTTTATCAAGGTCTAATGAATATCTTAAAGCCATAGCAAAACTCAATATACTCGCTATAGGATTAGCTATACCTTTGCCAGCAATATCAGGAGCAGATCCATGAATGGGTTCATACATAGCTCTCATTTCACCATCTTTATTTTTGGCCCCTAAAGATGCTGAAGGCAATAAACCTAAAGATCCTGTTAACATAGAAGCTTGATCTGACAACATGTCCCCAAATAAATTGTCAGTAACAATTACATCAAATTGTTTTGGGTTTCTTAGTAACTGCATGGAACAATTGTCAGCAAGCATATGACTTAATTCAACATCTTTATATTCTTTGTCATGTAATGTTTGAACTTCTTCTTTCCAAAGTTGACCTGCTTCCATAACATTTGATTTTTCACAAGAAGTAACTTTATTTGATCTCTTTTTAGCTAAATCAAAAGCGATTCTAGCTACTCTAATTATCTCACTGCTAGTGTAAGTATGAGTATTAATTCCTTTTCTCTCACCATTGTCAATAGGCTTGATACCTCTTGGTTCACCAAAATATATTCCACCTGTTAGTTCTCTAACAATCATTATATCTAAACCAGAAACTATTTCTGGTTTTAATGTTGATGCCTCAACTAATTGTTCAAAACATATTGCTGGTCTCAAATTAGCAAATAATTTTAATTCTTTTCTAAGTTTTAATAGAGCTCTTTCAGGTTTTTTTGAAAATTCAACACCATCCCATTTTGGACCTCCAACTGCACCTAACATCACCACTGCACTTTCTAAAGCTTTATAAAATACTTCATCAGTAATTGGAGTTCCATGTTTATCATAGGAACAACCTCCAGCAAGATCCTCATCAATTTCAAAATCAAGGGATTTTTTATCATTAAACCAATTAATAATTTTTCTCACTTCACTAATAACCTCTGGACCAATTCCATCTCCAGGTAGTAACAATATTTTTCGTTTCTTAACTTTAATCATTAAATATCCATGGTTTTTGAACTTTTAAATTTTTTTCAAAATTTTCTATTTTATCTGATTTTTTAAGAGATAGTGCTATATCGTCTAATCCTTCTAATAAACACTTTTTCTTAAACGAGTCTACTTTAAATTTTGTCTCATTGTTACCAAAAATAATTTTTTCTTCATTAAGATCGATAAAAATTTCTTCTTTTCTTTTTGCATATTCTGATAGCTCTTTAATTTTTTTATCATCAAGAACAATTGGTAAAATTCCATTTTTAAAACAATTGCTATGAAAAATATCTGCAAAACTTGAACTTATCACACATGTAATACCAAAATCTAATAATGCCCAGGGAGCGTGTTCTCTTGAAGAACCGCATCCAAAATTCTTACCTACAATTAAAATTTTTGAATTATTGAAAGGGTTTTGGTTTAAAACAAAATCATTAATTTCTTTTCCTTTGTCATCATATCTCATCTCAAAAAATAAATTTTTACCTAAGCCTGTTCTTTTTATTGTTTTTAAAAATTGTTTTGGAATTATCATGTCTGTATCAATATTCACTATTGGTAAGTGAGCTGGTATACTCTTTAATGTATTAAATTTTTGCATATTAATTTTGATACTTTCTTACATCATCTAGGTTTCCAGATATTGCTGCTGCTGCAGCCATGCCTGGACTTACTAAATGAGTTCTGCCACCTCTCCCTTGTCTTCCTTCAAAATTTCTGTTTGATGTTGAAGCACATCTCTCTTCTGGCTTTAATTTATCAGCGTTCATTGCTAAACACATAGAACAGCCTGGTTCTCTCCATTCAAAACCTGAATTTACAAAAATTTTATCTAATCCTTCTTGCTCTGCTTGTTCTTTCACTAAACCTGAACCTGGAACAACCATTGCATGGACATGGGAAGCTATCTTTTTATCTTTTAAAATTTTGGCTGCTTCTCTTAAATCCTCAATTCTACCATTTGTACAGCTTCCAATAAAAACTTTGTCTATCTTAATATCTTTAGCTGCCATATTTGGTTTTAAACCCATGTAATTAAGAGCTCTTTCTAAGGAGTTTTTTTTATCTTCATCCTTTTCATTTTGTGGATTTGGCACTTTCTCATCAATTGTAATTACATCCTGAGGCGATGTCCCCCAGGTAATCATAGGTAAAATTTCATCAGCTTTTAAATTTATTTCTTTATCAAATTTAGCACCTTCATCAGTATTTAAATTTTTCCAGTATTCTAAAGCTTTTTCCCAATCTTTACCTTTTGGTGACATTGGTCTACCTTTTAAATATTCAAATATTTTTTCATCAGGAGCTATCAATCCTGCTCTAGCACCTCCTTCAATTGTCATATTACAAATCGTCATTCTCTGCTCAACACTCAATGATCTTATTAAGTCACCAGCATATTCTATTACGCAACCTGTTCCACCTGCTGTACCAATTTTTCCAATAATTTGGAGAATTACATCTTTGGATGTAACACCTAATGGAAGTTTGCCATTAACATTTATTCTAAAATTCTTTGCTTTTTTTTGAACTAATGTTTGAGTTGCTAAAACATGTTCTACTTCTGAAGTTCCAATCCCAAATGCTAAAGCACCAAATGCACCGTGAGTAGCAGTATGACTATCACCACAGACAATAACTGTGCCAGGTTGAGTAAATCCCTGTTCAGGACCAGTAACATGCACAATACCTTGTCTCTTATCATCCATTCCAAAAAGTTGAACACCAAATTCTTTACAGTTAGCCTCTAAAGTTTCGACTTGAATTTTTGACTCTTGGTCTGAAATGCCCTTTGACCTATCTGTTGTTGGCACATTGTGATCTGCGACAGCAAGAGTTAAGTTAGGGTGTCTAACTTTACGTTTAGAATTTCTTAGTCCCTCAAAAGCTTGCGGACTAGTGACTTCGTGAACTAAATGTCTATCAACAAATAGTAAAGCAGTACCATCATCTTGTTGATCTACTAAGTGATCGTTCCAAATTTTATCGTAAAGAGTATTGGGCATTGAAAAAAAAATTATTTTTTTTCTGGTATATTTTCAAGTTTTTTTTCTGTCTTAGTTTCAGCTTTTGAGGCTTCTTCTTTTTTGACTTCTACTTTTGAAGCATCTTCTTTTTTAGCCTCCGACGCTGTAGCTTTATCTATTTTCACCTCAATTTCACTTTCCTTGGTCACTGGGGCTAAATTTTCTTCAGTAACTGTCTCTGGTTTAACATCAATATCAATACCAATTTTTTTTCTAATTTTTTCTGCAATTCTTGCTGATTTACCAGTTCTGTCTCTTAAATAATAAAGCTTTGCTCTTCTAACTTTTCCTGAACGAATTACCTTGATCGAGTCTATTACTGTTCCATACAATGGAAATGTTCTTTCTACTCCTTCTCCAAAAGAGATTTTTCTTACTGTAAATGATGAATTTATATCCCTTCTTTTTTTAGCAATACAAACACCCTCAAAATATTGAATTCTCTCTTTTTTACCCTCGGTAATTCTAACTCCTACTTTAACTACATCTCCAGGGAAAAAATCAGGGATTTTTTTTTCTGAAAGAATTTTTTTAACGTTATTTTGATTTATTTCTTCAATAGTTTTCATTTTAATATTTAACAAATTAATTTTTCTTATATTTTTGCCACAAATCTGGTCTTCGGTCGCGAGTTATAGCCTCAGATTGAGATAAACGCCAGTCTTTAATTTTATTATGATCTCCAGATAATAATACATCTGGGACTGATTTTTCCTCCCATATTTGAGGTTTTGTATATTGAGGATACTCCAAAAGACCATTTTCAAAGGTTTCATCAACAGAAGATTTGTCATTTCCTAAAACCCCAGGCAAAAGTCTTAAAATACTGTCGAGCACTACTAATGCAGCAGCTTCACCTCCAGACAAAACATAATCCCCTATGCTTATTTCTTCGATATTTCTGGTAGTCAAAACTCTTTCATCTACACCTTCAAAATGACCACAAATTAGAGATATAGATTTTTCTTTTGATAAATCTTGAGCAAGTTTTTGATCAAATTTTTTACCCTTTGGTGTTAGATAAAATACTCTTTCTCCCTTTTTAACTTTTTTATCAAGAGACTTTGCTAAAACATCAGCTTTAAGTAACATTCCAGTTCCTCCACCGTATGGTGTGTCATCAACTGTTTTATGTTTGTCAGTAGCTGAGTCTCTTATATTTATTACACTTAAGTTCCATAGTTTATCAGACAAAGCTTTACCATAAAGACCTTTAGCTAAAGGTCCGGGAAAGACTTCTGGATAAAGAGTAAATACTTGAGCTTGAAACATAAATAAACTTTAGGTTATTTTTTTTCTTTTTTAGGAGCTTCCTCTTTTTTAGCTTCTG
>CACKXH010000003.1 GCA_902604005.1 uncultured Pelagibacteraceae bacterium | reverse complement strand
TTATGAATTAGGAATAGATGTTAAATATCAAAATCTTCTATGGTTGGCCTTTTTTAGTTCATTTGCAGTCAAAACACCTATGTGGCCTGTCCATACATGGTTGCCAGATGCTCACGTAGAAGCTCCAACTGCTGGATCAGTATTATTAGCTGCAATATTACTAAAAATGGCTGGCTATGGTTTCATAAGATTTTCACTCGGATTATTTCCAGTCGCTTCAGAAGTATTTACTCCTTTAATTTATTTTTTAAGTGTTGTTGCGATTATTTTTACTTCTTTAATAGCTTTAATGCAGGAAGATATGAAAAAGTTAATCGCTTATTCTTCAGTTGCGCATATGGGATTCGTAACTTTAGGAATTTTTACACTTCAACAACAAGGAATTGAAGGAAGTATCCTTCAAATGATAAGTCATGGACTTGTATCGGCTGCACTTTTTTTATGTGTGGGAGTTTTATATGATAGAATGCATTCTAGATTAATAAATACATATGGGGGCATAGTCAGCATTATACCCAAATACTCAGTTTTATTTATGTTATTTACTTTAGCAGCATTAGGACTACCAGGAACAACTGGCTTTGTGGGTGAGTTTTTAATATTAATGGGTGCTTTTAAAGATAATTTCTTAGTAGCAGTAATTGCAAGTTTAGGGGTGATAATAGGAGCAGCATATATGCTTTGGTTGTATAAAAGAGTTGTTTTTGGAAAGATTGTTAATTTAGATTTAAAACAAATGACAGATTTGAATAAGTCTGAATTATTTATTCTGTCTTGTTTAGCTATTCCTACTTTGTTTTTTGGATTTTATCCTGACCCTTTAATAAACACTATTGAAGTTTCAATTAGTGATTTAATTAAAGCAAATAACTTAAATATAATAGGTAATTAGAAATGACAAATTTAGAGTTAGTATTTCCCGAAATTTTCCTTTCTTTGTCTATTATGTTTTTATTAATTTTAGGAGTTTTTAAAAAAGATAGTTCAAAATTAATTCAAAATCTTTCACTTGTTTTTTTAATTATTACAGCAGTAATTACATTTAATGAAACTATAAAAGCTGAAGAAGTATATCTATTTAACGACAGTATTTTAATTGATTATTTGTCCTCAATAATGAAAATAATGACTCTATTTGCTGCTTTTTTAGTTTTATCAATTTCATCAAATTATTTAAGAATTTTTAAAATTTTTAAAATTGAATATCCAATTTTAATTTTAAGCTCAGTATTGGGCATGATGGTTATGATCAGCTCTAATGATTTGATTGTATTCTATATGGGACTAGAACTACAGTCATTAGCTTTATATGTTTTAGCTTCTTTTAATAGAGATCAACTTAAATCTTCGGAAGCTGGATTGAAATATTTTGTTTTAAGCGCTTTATCCTCAGGATTATTGCTTTATGGTTGCTCATTAATTTATGGATTTACTGGATCGACTAATTTTAATTTAATTGCAAATGAATTAAATTCAAATGAATATGTATTAACCTTTGGAATAGTTTTTATATTAGTAGGTCTTTCATTTAAAATTTCAGCAGTTCCTTTTCATATGTGGGCACCAGATGTTTATGAAGGATCTCCAACTTCTGTAACTTTATTTTTTACAATGGTTCCAAAAATTGCTGCACTTACTGTTTTTATTAGATTTTTGTATGTTCCTTTCTTAAATTTAATAGATCAGTGGCAAATGATTTTGATTTTTCTTTCAATAGCTTCTATGATTTTTGGAGCAATTGCTGCTATCGGGCAAACTAATTTAAAAAGACTTATCGCCTACAGTTCAATAGGTCATGTGGGGTATATTTTAGCAGGTTTAGCGACTGGTTCAAACGATGGAATTCAAAGTTCCATAACATATATAACAATTTATATATTAATGAACCTAGGGTTGTTTTCATGTTTGTTAATGATGCGAAGAAAAAATGAGTACTACGAAAATATAGAAGATTTATCTGGATTATCAAAAAATCATCCTTTGTTATCTTTGTCATTATTAATAATACTATTTTCTTTAGCTGGCATACCTCCACTAGCAGGTTTTTTTGTTAAATTTTATATTTTTAAATCAGTGTTAGAACAGTCAATGTATTTTTTGGCCATAGTTGGTTTACTTTCAACAGTCATAGCTGCATTTTACTATTTAAGAATAATAAAAATTATTTACTTTGATAAAGAAAAAGAAAAATATGACACAGATCATAGTTTGTGGTTAAAATTTTCTCTAACAACTTCTACATTATTAATTCTAATTTACTTCATATTTCCAAGTCAATTAATTGAGGTGGTTTCTAGAATCAATATTATCTAATGAAATTTAAAGTTTTTAGATTTAAAAAAGTAAAAAGTACTAATGATACTGCTATAAGAATAATTAAAAGCTCAAATTTTGATTACGGAATGATTATTTCTGAAACACAAAATAACGGTAGAGGACAATACGGAAAAAAGTGGATTTCATATAAAGGTAATTTATTTGTAAGTTTTTTTTATAGATTTGAAGGATTAAAAATTTCATTAAAACAACTTACAAAAATAAATTGCATGTTGGTCAAAAAATTACTATCTAAATATTATAAAAAGAAAATTATCTTTAAAAAACCTAATGATTTATTAATAGATAAAAAAAAAATTTGTGGGATATTACAGGAAACGATAAGAAGATTTGATAAAAAATATTTAATTGTAGGAATTGGAATTAATTTGATTAAAAATCCCAATATAAAGAACTATCAAACTATTAATCTTTATAAATTAATAAATAAGAGAATATCAAAAAAAACTTTAGAAAATGAACTAAAAAGAAATTTTGAATTAAAACTAAATAGATTTTACAATTTAGCAAAGTAGATAAATTATGTACATTTTGGGCGATATAGGCAATTCAGAAACAAAAGTTTTTCTTGTTAATTCAAAAGACAAAATTATAAGAAACATAATTTTTCCATCAAAAAAATTTAATAACAAAATTTTAACTTCTAAATTTACTAATTTAGTAAAAGATTTTTCAAAAATAGAAAAAATTTTATTTTGTAGTGTTGTCCCAAAATCTTTTATTTTAATAAAAAAATTTTTATCAACAAAAACTAAAAAAAAATGTTTTGAAGTTAAAAACTTAAAACTGAAATCTTTAATTAATATTAATGTGAATTATAAACAAGTTGGTTCAGATAGATTAACAAATGCAATAAGCTTACTTAATAATAAAGATAATTTTATTATTTTAGATTTTGGCACTGCTACAACTTTTGATGTAATAATTAAAAAAGTTTATAAGGGAGGTGTAATTGCCCCTGGTATAAAAATTTCATTAAATACATTATCTGATAAAGCAACTTTAATTCCTAAAATAAATCTTAAAAAAATCAAAAAAATTATCGGTATTGATACAATTAGTGCAGTAAGATCAGGTTTTTTTTGGGGATATGCTGGATTAATTGACAATATTGTGAATTTAATTAAGAAGGAAACAGGTAAATCTTTTAAATTAGTGATTACTGGAGGATTTTCTAGTTTATTTAAAAATTCAATTAAAAATAAATTAATACAAAATAAAGATATCACTATAAAGGGCCTTATAAAAATTTCTAGGTTAATTAAATAAATGAAAAATGAATTATTATTTTGTCCTCTTGGAGGATCTGGTGAAATTGGAATGAATATGAATTTGTTTGGCTTTGGTCAACCAGGGGATCATAAATGGATTATGGTTGATATAGGTGTTACGTTTGCAGATGATACAATTCCAGGAGTCGACCTTATATATCCTGATCCAGGTTTTATTGTTGAGAGAAAAGATAACTTATTAGGAATAATTTTAACTCACGCTCATGAAGACCACATTGGTGCTATTGTTCACTTGTGGCCAAAGCTTAAATGTAAAATTTATGCAACTCCTTTTACTGCAGTATTAATCAGAGAAAAATTTAAAGAAAAAAGAATTGATATTAGCAATGACTTAAAAATTGTTGAACTGAATGGTGAAATTTCATTAACACCTTTTGATATAGAGTTTATTACTTTAACACATTCTATTTTAGAACCTAATGGTTTGAGAATAAAAACACCTGCTGGCATAATTTTACACACAGGCGATTGGAAAGTAGATCCAAATCCATTAATTGGGGATGAAATTAATTCTAAAAGACTAAAAGAAATTGGTAATGAAGGTGTTTTAGCTATGATTTGTGACTCAACAAATGTTTTTAGTGCAGGTAGATCTGGTTCAGAACTTGATGTCAGAAAAAATTTATTAAATATAATGAGTAGATTAAAAAAAAGAATTATTGTTACTTCTTTTGCTTCAAATGTAGCAAGAATGGAAACAATTTTTTATTGTGCAAAAAAAACAGGAAGACAAATCTCTTTAGTTGGTAGATCTATGCATAGAATTTATAAAGCAGCTAGACAGTGTGGTTACTTAAAAGACACAATTGAGCCTATTGATCCTAGAGAGGCAAAAAATTTTTCACGAGAAAAAATTGTTTTTTTATGTACTGGTAGTCAAGGAGAACCAATGGGAGCAATGATGAGAATATCTAGCTATACTCATCCAGATGTTTTTATAGAGAAAGGAGACTCGGTTATTTTTTCATCAAAAATAATTCCTGGAAATGAAAAAAAACTTTATAAACTGCATAATCAATTAGTTAAAGATGGTATTGAAGTTATATCTGAAGAAACTGAATTTATTCATGTTTCTGGCCATCCTAATCGTGAAGATCTTAAAGATATGTATCAATGGGTAAAACCAAAATGTGTAATACCAGTTCATGGTGAACATAGACATATGATTGAACATATAAATTTTGCAAAAGAAATGCAGGTGCCTTACCCAGTACAAGTTGAAAATGGTGATATTGTAAAACTATCTCCAGGTAATGAACCCGAAGTTTATGATAAAGCACCTAGTGGAAGATTGTATTTAGATGGAAATATTAGTGTTGATGAGGACTTTCAATCTATAAAAGACAGAAAAAACTTAGCATCAAATGGATATTTGGAGGTAACAATTTTAATTACACCTAAAGGAAATATTCATAATAATCCAATAACTACATTTAGAGGTTTACCAATCTACGAAAAAGAGGAATTTGTTTATGGATTGGAAGAAGAGATAGAAAAAACATCTCGAACATTTAGATTAGGAAACAAACAACAGGAACATAATTTAATAGATGCTCTTAAGATAGCTTGTAGAAAATACACAAAAGAAAAAACAGGCAAAAAGCCTTTTACTAATATCAATTTAGTCAAAATTTGATGAGTGTTACAGGATTAGCTATAATTTATATAATTTTATGGTGGATTATTTTTTTTGCAATTTTACCCATAGATGTAGAAAGAAATAAATCGATTAAAGTAGAAGGTGAGGACCCAGGTTCACCTGAAAATCCTAAAATGTTGAAGAAATTCATTTATTGTACAGGAATAACAACGATTTTGTTCATAGTAATTTTCCTATTAATGAAATTTGAATATTTGAATTTAAGAAATATAATCATTTAGCATGTATATTTCTAAATTATTTATTCCAATTCTTAAAAATAACCCATCAGAAGCTAAAATAAAGTCTCATCAACTTATGTTAAGAGTTGGAATGATTAAACAATCTTCAGCAGGTATTTACTCTTGGCTACCATTAGGATTCAAAGTTATGAAGAAAATTGAACAGATAGTTAGAGAGGAACAAAATAAAATAGGAGCTCAAGAAATTTTAATGCCTACAATCCAATCAAGTGAAATTTGGAAAGAAAGTGGACGTTACGAAGATTATGGTGAAGAAATGCTTAGAATTAAAGATCGTCAAAATCGTGAAATGCTTTACGGGCCAACTAATGAAGAGCTTGTTACTGACATATTTAGATCTTCTATCAAATCTTATAAGTCTCTTCCTCAATTATTATATCATATTCAATGGAAGTTTAGAGATGAAATTAGACCAAGGTTTGGAATTATGAGATGTAGAGAATTTTATATGAAAGATGCATATTCCTTCGATATATCAGATGAAGAGGCACTGTTTTCTTATAATAAATTCTTTTTATCTTATTTAAAAACTTTTAAAAGATTGGATCTTACAGCAATTCCTATGGCTGCAGATACTGGACCAATTGGAGGAAATCTTTCACATGAATTTATTATACTTGCTGAAACTGGGGAAAGTAAAATCTTTACTGATAAAAGAATTTTTGATTTAAATAATGATGGAACAAGTTTAGACAAAGAGTCTCTTAACAACCTAAGAAAAAAATATGAACAATTTTATTCAGTTACTGATGAAAAATATAATAAAGATGAATTTGAAAAAAAAGTTTTAGAAACAAATCGACTTAAAACCAAAGGTATAGAGGTGGGACATATTTTTTATTTTGGGGACAAATACTCTAAGTCAATGAATGCATCAGTTGATCTGCCAGGTGGAAAAAAAGATTTTGTTAAAATGGGCTCTTATGGAATTGGTGTATCAAGACTAGTTGGAGCCATTATCGAGGCAAAATATGATGAAAAAAATGAAGTCATGAAATGGCCAATTTCTATTGCACCATATGATATTTCGATAATTCCAATGATTAATAAAAATGACACATCTGCACTAGAAAAAGCTAATAGAATTAGTTTTGAACTAAATAAACATGATATTGAAACAATCATTGATGATACAGATGAGAACTTTTCATCAAAATTAAAAAAGATGAATCTTATAGGTGCTCCTTATCAAATTATTATTGGTAAACAAACTGAAGGTGATTTATTAGAATTTAAAGAAATCGGAAAAGAAACAACAAAAACAAATTTAACAGAAATTATTAAGATAATTAAAGCACAAAAAACAAAAAATTGATCTCCACGTTAGAAAAAGAAGTTACATTAAGATTTTTAAAAGCCAGAAAAAAAGATGGTTTCCTCAACATCATTTCAATTTTTTCATTTATAGGTATATCTTTGGGGGTGGCGGTTTTAATCATAGTTATGTCAGTGATGAATGGTTTTAGAACAGAGCTAATTAACAAAATTGTTGGTTTTAATCCTCATATCACAGTTGAAACTTACAATAATAAAATTCAATTAAACTCAATTAATCAAAATCTTAAAAGTATTTCAAAAGATTTGATTATGAGTAATTCTGGAGAAGCTATAATAATCAAAAAGAATACTTCTAAAGGTATTTTACTAAGAGGATATAAAAGTAGTGATTTCTCAAAATTAAAAATTTTTGAAAATAAACTTCACTTAGGTAATAACCAGAAATTATCCAAAAACTCTATTTCAATAGGAAAAGAATTAAGTTTTACACTTAATCTTGATATTGGTGATAATGTAACTTTAATGTCTTCAGCTGGTATTGAAACAATTATTGGCAGCTTGCCAAAACAAAAGACTTTTTTGATTTCATCTATATTTGAAAGCGGTATGGCTGAATTTGATAATAGTATAGCTTTTGTCAATTTAAAAACTTTGGAACAATTTTTTAATTTAGATGAAAAAGATAGAAAGTTAGAAATTTATTTAGACAATCCTAAAAATATTGAACATCAAAAAGTAATTGTACAAAATAATTTTCCTGAGATGTTCGTTTACAGTTGGTCAGATATGAATAGTTCGTTATTTTCTGCTTTAAAAGTAGAGAGAAATGTAATGTTTATAATTCTTTCTTTAATAATAATTGTAGCAGCATTTAATATTATTTCTGGTTTAACAATTCTAGTTAAAAATAAAACACGTGATATCGCCATTTTAAAATCTATAGGTGTTTTAAACAAATCAATTGTTAAAATATTTTTTTTGACTGGAGTTACCATAGGTACTTTAGCAACTATTTTTGGCATTATATTAGGTGTAACTTTTTCAATGTATGTAGAAAATTTAAGAGAATTTTTAAGTTCTGTTTTTAATATAAGCTTATTTCCAGAAGAAATTTATTTTTTAAGCACTATGCCATCGGAAATTAATCCTTTTTCAATATTCATAATTTCAGTAAGTTCGATTTTAATAACGATTATTGTTTCAATATTTCCTGCTTTAAAGGCAGCAAAACTAGACCCGATTAAATCACTAAAATATGAATAATTTAATAGAAATTTTAAATTTAAATAAATCCTTTGGTAATTTTAAAAAAGTAAGGGTTTTAAAAAGAATTAATTACAAATTTAAAAAAGGGAAAGTGTATTCTTTAATGGGACCTTCGGGATCTGGAAAATCAACTCTTTTAAATTTAATGTCATTAATTGATAGACCAAGTTCAGGCTCAATTATTATTGAAAATAAAAAAATTAATTTCAATGACTCTAATAAAAATGATATTCTTAGAGCAAAAAAAATTGGCATTATTTATCAACAAGATAACTTGCTTCAAGACTTTACTGCTTTGGAAAATATATATCTAGCAAGTCTTGCGGCAGGTAACCAAAAAGAATTATCAATGAGTAAGGCAAAAATATTAATTAAAAAAGTAGGTCTTGCAAATCGTTCTGATCATTATCCTTCTGAACTATCTGGAGGTGAAAAACAAAGAATATCAATTGCAAGAGCACTGATCAATGACCCCCAAATTATTTTAGCAGATGAGCCTACAGGTAGTTTAGATTTAAAAACTGCCAAAACGATTTTTGATATTTTAAAAAAACAAATAAATTCTAACCGAATAATAATTTTTGCAACCCATAATAGATTTTTTGCAAATAAGTCAGATTGCATATTGGAAATAGTTAATGGTAATATAAATTCCATTAATGGCTGAAACTTTAAATCAAAATTTTAATCATTTAAAAATTCATACACAATATTCAATATGTGAAGGAGCAATTAAAATTGATGATTTAAAAGAATTCTCAAAAGAAAATAAAATTAGATCATTAGGATTGTGTGATACTTCAAATTTGTGTGGAGCTCTAGAATTTGCAGAAAAATTATCAAAAATTGGCACTCAACCAATTATAGGAACGCAAATAAATTTTAAATTTGCAGACACTATGGGTTTATTGCCCTTGTACGCTTTAAATGAAAAAGGTTATAAAAAAATAATTGAATTATCATCATTGTCATATCTTAATAATGACAAACTTTCTGATCCGCATCTAGATTTTGATACATTACTAAATGATAATAATGGTGTTTGTCTATTTTCTGGAAATATAAATGGTTTATTTGGAAAATTATTTGATAAGGGTAAATTTACTGAAATAGAAAAATTATATTCTAAATTAAAATTTAAGTTTAATGACAGATTTTATATTGAAATTCAAAGACATGGCGATAAAGATGAAGTAGGCTTTGAAAAATTTAATTTATCTAAATCTTTAGAATTAGAAATTCCTTTAATTGCAACTAATGAAGTTTTTTATATTAATAAAGATATGTATGAAGCACATGATGCTTTAATTTGTATTAAAGACAAAACTTACGTTAATGAAAAAAACAGAGTGAGATTGAGCGATCAGCACTATTTAAAAAAAAATTCTGAAATGTCAGAATTATTTGCAGATTTACCTGAAGCTTTAGAAAATAATTATAACTTTCCCTTTCGTTGTAATTTTAAACCCTCATTTTCCAAACCTATCTTACCAAATATAAGTTCTGACACTGGAGGTAATGCAGACGAAACTTTAAAAAAAGACTCTTTGTTAGGCTTAAAAGAAAAACTTATTAAAGTTCTTAATATTGAAAATAAAAATCTTTTATCAAATAAAAAATATTTACTTTATAAAGATCGATTAGATCATGAACTTGATATTATAATTGAGATGAAATATTCAAGTTATTTTTTGATTGTATCAGATTATATAAAATGGGCCAAAAATAACGATATACCGGTAGGCCCTGGCAGAGGATCAGGAGCGGGTTCTTTAGTAGCTTGGTGTCTTTCTATTACCGATGTAGATCCAATTAAATTTAATTTGATTTTTGAAAGATTTCTAAACCCTGACCGTATCTCAATGCCAGATTTTGATATCGATTTTTGTGAAGAAAAAAGAGACTTAGTTTTTGATTATTTAACTAAAAAATACAAAGAAAGTGTTGCACATATTATTACGTTTGGAAAATTAAAAGCTAGAATGGTTATTAGAGATGTTGGTAGAGTTTTGGGCTTACCTTATGGTTTTGTTGATAGTATTTCAAAAATGATACCCTTCGATCCATCAAGACCACAAAATTTAAGCGAATGTATAGCTGGAGAAGCAAGACTTCAAAAATTAATTAATGATGATCCTAGAGTTAAGAAACTAACTGATTTATCTTTAAAATTAGAAGGTTTAAATCGAAATGTTGCAACTCATGCAGCTGGAGTAGTGATTGCAGATAAAAAATTAAGTCAAATTGTTCCATTGTATAAAGACTCTACTGCTAATTTATTATTACCATCTACACAATTTGATATGTATTCAGCAGAAAATGCAGGATTAATTAAGTTTGACTTTTTAGGATTAAAAACTTTAACAGTTATAAATAACACTCAAAAGTTAATAAGAAAAAAAGTTAAGGACTTTAATATAGATAATATAAGTTTTGAAGATCAAAAAGTTTTTGATTTATTATCCTCAGGAAAAACTGTTGGCTTATTCCAAATTGAAAGTGCAGGCATGAGGGAAGCATTAATTCAAATGAAACCCAATCATATAGAAGACATTATTGCATTGGTTGCTTTGTACAGACCAGGTCCAATGAGCAATATACCAACTTATAATGACTGTAAAAATGGTAAACAAAAACCTGATTATCTACATCCATTGTTAGAAGAGATACTAAGGCCAACCTATGGTGTTATCATTTATCAAGAGCAAGTCATGCAAATTGCTCAAAAATTATCTGGTTTTACCGCTGGTCAAGCTGATATTTTAAGACGAGCAATGGGTAAAAAAAAGAGAGCGGAGTTAGAAAAACAAAAACAAAGCTTTATTGCTGGTGCAGTAAATAATGGAATTAGTAAGGATGTAGCTGCTGGGATTTTTTTGAAAATTGAACCTTTTGCCGAATATGGATTTAATAAAAGCCATGCAGCTGCTTATGCTATTATTTCATACCAAACAGCATATTTAAAAACTTATTATCCTAAAGAATTTATTGCTGCTTCGATGACAATGGATATTTCTAATCAAAATAAACTTAATGAATTTTATGAAGAATTAAAAAGGTTAAATGTACAAATTGTAAGACCAAATATAAATGAGTGTTTTGCTAGTTTTAGAACTAAAAATGATAAATTTTACTATGCCTTAGGCGGTATTAAAGCTGTTGGTTATGAAGCAATATCAAATATTGTTGAAGAAAGAATTAATAATGGAAAATTTAAGTCAATTAGTGATTTTTTACATCGTGTTAATCCAAAAGATATTAACAAACTTCAGTTAGAAGGACTGGTAAAAGCAGGGGCTTTTGATACTCTCAACTCAAATAGACAATCGTTGTTCAATTCTATACCAGGATTTATTACCAAATCTAAAAACATTTATGAAAATAAATCAGCTAACCAAATTGATTTATTTGGTGAAAATGAAAATCAAGATAATGAATTAATATTAGATATTCAAGATTGGACGTTTGAAGAAAGGTTATCTAAAGAATTCGAGGCAGTTGGTTTTTTTATATCTGATCATCCTTTAAATCAATTTAAAGAAATTTTTAATGATTATAATATTATAGATTATCAAACTTTTAATAATGACTCTAATTTGACAGAGTCAAATATTGCTTCAACTTTACTTAAGATTCACGAGAGAAAAACTGCAAAAGGTAACTCTTATGCAGTCTTAAAAATGACAGATTTGACAAGTGTTTTTGAATTATTCATATTCTCTGATACTTTGACATCTAATCGTGAGATTTTGAAAGAGGGAAATTCTTTAATTTTGACTTTAGTTAAATCTGTAACAAATGATGACAATAGATTTAAAAGAATTAATGTCCAAAAGATAGCGTCTTTAAAAAATTTATTTAATAGCCCTATTAATTCTATTGTTTTTAAAATTAAATCTGAAAATCAATTGAAAGAAATTTCAGAAGCACTTAATGAAAAAGGCGACACTAAAGTATCTATAGAACTTAAAAAGGATAAAGACACTCTCGTTTTTGAATTAGAAAAACCTAGAAAAGTAGACCGTAAATCAGTAAATTTGTTAAGAAATAACCAAATTTTGTCTACCATAAGATAATTTATACTTGTCAAATTATATATATATTGTAAACAGCTTTAAATAAATTAACACGCACACAGTTATTGGTTTTATACCTCCGGTCCTTAAATGGAAATTACTGTGGTGGCTTAACCGGGAATAAATATGAAAATACCTAACGTTACAATACAACAATTATTAGAAGCCGGTGTTCATCTAGGTCATAAAACTTTAAGATGGAACCCTAAAATGAAAAAGTATATCTTTGGAAAAAGAGATGCCATTCATATCATTGATTTAACTCAAACATTGGAGCTTACTAAAATTGCTTTGGAAAAAATTTATGAAACCATTCAAAATAATGGTAAGATTTTGTTTGTATCAACAAAAAAACAAGCATCTGAAGCTATTGCAGAACTTGCTAAAGAAACCGATCAATATTTTGTAAATTATAGATGGTTGGGGGGTATGTTAACTAATTGGGGAACAATATCTAATTCTATTAAAAAACTTAAAAAAATAGAAATTGATTTAGTCGCTGAAAATAGAGGTTTTACGAAAAAAGAACTTCTAAAAATGAGTGTAAAAAAGGATAAACTACAAAGATCTTTAGGAGGTATAGCAGAAATGAAAAAGATTCCAGATTTAGTATTTATTATAGATACAAATTATGAGTCATTAGCTATTCAAGAGTCAGTTAAACTTGGAATACCAATCGTTGCAATTTTAGACAGCAATTCTAATCCTGATGGAATAGATTTCCCAATTCCAGGCAATGATGATGCTAGAAGATCAATAGACCTTTATTGTAATTTGATTAAAGAAACAATAATCTCTGCAAAAAAAGCTTCACCATCTGAGGAAACGAAAAAAACTTCAGAAAAAAAAGAAAAAACTAATAAATCAAAAACTATAGCTGAAATTGATAGGGATAAGTTGGAAAAGAAATTTTCTGAAAAAAAAGAAAAAAAACTAAACTAAAATGAGTGATATAGAAAAAGTAAAAAAACTTAGAGAAGCAACAGGAGCTGGTTTCAAAGATTGTAATTCTGCTATAAAAGAGTCTAATGGGGATTTAGATAAAGCAGTAGAAATTTTAAGAGTTAAAGGAATTTCAAAGGCCTCAAAAAAAATGTCTAGAGATGCTAAAGAAGGCGTTGTTGCAATTAGTGGAGATGACAAAAAAACATCAATAATTGAAGTGAATTGTGAAACTGATTTTGTAGCTAAAAATAATGATTTCATAATTTTTGTTAAAGAATTAAGTGAACTAAATAATCAAAATGATTCAAACGTTAATGAATTAAAAAAAGCTAAAATGAAAAATGGTGATACGGTAGAAGACAATTTAGTATCTCTTATAGCAAAAATTGGAGAAAAAATTACAATTGGCAAAGCAACAACAATTTCAAATTCTTCTTCAATTAATTATCAATATTTACATACTGTTGTTAAGGATAATTTAGCTAAATTAGCAGTGGTAGTTTCTTTACAAACAAAAAATAATTCTGATATTGTCAAAACATTTGGTAAACAATTATCTATGCATATTGCTGCATCAAATCCATTGGCATTAGAATCTAATTTGATTGATAAAACCATTATTGAAAAAGAACAGGAATTAGTGACTGAAGAGCTTAAAAATTTAGGCAAACCAGAAGATATTGCTAAAAAAATTAGTTTGGGTAAAATGAATAAGTTTAAAGAAGAAAATGCTCTTTTAACACAAGCGTGGGTTATGGAACCAAAAAAGAAAGTTCAAGATGTATTAAATGAGCTTGCCATTACTGATTTAAAAATTAAGGAGTTTAAGAGAATTAAAATAGGGGAATAAATGTTTGATGAAAAATCACATAGCCTCAAAATGGATAAATCTATAGAAGCTTTTTCAAAAGAGCTATCATCACTAAGAACTGGAAGAGCAAACTCCGCAATGTTAGACCTTGTAAAAGTTGATGTCTATGGTCAACAGATGCCAATTAACCAAATAGGAAGTATTACAACACCTGAGCCAAGAATGATTAATATTCAAGTTTGGGATCAAAACAATGTATCTTTAGTTGATGCAGCAATTAAAAAATCTGAACTTGGATTAAATCCTCAAATTGATGGTCAACTAATCAGATTACCAATCCCTGAATTAAATGAAGAAAGAAGAACTGAACTAAAAAAATTAATTAAATCTATGGGAGAAAAATGCAAAATATCTATAAGAAATATACGTAGAGACGCCAATGAAGAACTGAAAAAACTTTTGAAATCAAAAGAAATTGGTGAGGATGAAGAAAAATCTTTTGAAAAAAATGTACAAAATATAACAGACAAGCATATACAAACTGTTGAGGAAAAGGTTTCTTCAAAAGAAAAAGAAATAATGACAATATGAACCCTCTAAATCATGTTGCCATTATCATGGATGGTAATGGAAGATGGGGTCTTAAAAATAAAAAATCTCGTAATGCTGGTCATAAAGCTGGATTAAAAACAGTTGAAAAAATTATTAAAGAAAGCTTAAAAAATAAAGTTAAACACCTTACTTTATATGCTTTTTCTACAGAAAACTGGAAGAGACCTAAAAAAGAAATAAATTTTTTATTTAATCTGTTAGAAAACTTTCTTCAAAATAGAATTAATGAGCTTCATAAACAAGATATAAAATTAAAAATAATTGGAGTTAAAAATTTTTCATCAAAATTAAATAAACTTTTAAATTCGTCAGAAAAAAAAACGTCAAAAAATAAAAAATTACAAATCAATTTAGCTTTAAATTATGGTTCAAAATTTGAACTAATAAACGCTTTTAAAGATCTTCATAAAAATAAAGATAAAATAAGCGAAAAGAACTTTTCTAAATATTTGCAAACTAAAAATATTCCAGATCCAGATATATTAATAAGGACAGGTAATACTAAGAGATTAAGTAATTTTTTATTGTGGCAGTTAGCTTATGCTGAAATTTTTTTTGAAAAGAAATTGTGGCCTGATTTTAATGAAAGAGATTATAATAAAATAATTAAAAATTTTAGAAAAATTAAAAGAAATTTTGGTAATATTTAATGAATAATGAATTACAAAAAAGAATAATTAGTTCGATCATCTTAATTCCATTAGCACTTTTTTTTATAATAAAAGGAACTTATTTTTTTAATTTTTTCATATTTATTTGTTTAGTAATTGCAATTTATGAATGGAATTATATATCAAAGAAAGGGGATTATAAGATTCCAGGTATATCATTTTTAATATTCTCTTTTTACAGTGCATACTACATAAGAAATGAAATGTATGGTGATTACATATACTTTATTATGATACTATTTATATGTATTTTTACTGACATAGGCGGATATGTATTTGGTAAATTTTTTAAGGGGCCAAAACTTACAAAAATAAGTCCAAAGAAAACTTATTCTGGTGCATTAGGAGGATATATATTTGCGATATTATTTATAACATTATTTTTTAATAATCTTGATTATATTTCAGAAATTACAAATATTAACACTTCATCAAAAGAACTTTCCTTAAAAATTTTTTTACTTACAATAGTTATTTCAACTGTTAGTCAACTTGGAGATATTTGTATCTCATATTTTAAAAGAAAATCTAAAATTAAAAATACTGGAAAAATTTTACCTGGTCATGGAGGTTTACTTGATAGAATTGATGGTATGATTTTTGCTTTTCCTACATCATATTTATTACATTTAATTTTTAAAATTTAAAATGAAAAAAAGAATAGCAATTATTGGTTCAACAGGTTCAATTGGTCAAACTACTTTAGATATTATTAAAGAAAATAAAAAATATTATCAAATTGATCTTTTAACTACCAATAAAAATTTCAAAAAAATTTACTTACAAGCTAAAAAATTTAAAGTTAAAAATTTAATAATTCACAATACAAAAATTTATAATGATAGAATAAATTTTTTAAGAAAAAAGAAATTTAAAGTTTATCAAAATATTTATGAATTTAATAAAAATTATAAATCTAAACTTGATTATACTATGTGCTCTATTACAGGATTAAACGGTTTAGAGTCTACGCTTGAAATAATTAGTTCTACTAAAAAAATTGCTATAGCAAATAAAGAATCAATTATTTGTGGCTGGAATCTAATTAAGAAAAGATTAGATAAATATAATACTATATTTGTGCCTGTTGACTCAGAACATTTTTCTATTTCACAACTTTTGAAAAATAATAATAAAAATACTGTTAAAAATGTTTATATCACTGCCTCAGGGGGTCCTTTTTTAAAATTAAAAAATAAAAAGTTAAAAAATTTTTCTCCTAAAAATGCAGTTAAACATCCCACTTGGAAGATGGGAAAAAAAATTTCTGTAGACTCGTCAACTTTGATTAATAAAGTTTATGAATTGATTGAAGCTAAAAAAATTTTCAATCTAAAATATTCTCAACTAAAGATTATTATTCAGCCAACATCTTATGTGCATGGTATTGTTGACTTTAGTAATGGTACAAGTGAAATTTTAATTCATCCTACTTCGATGAAAATTCCTATATATAATTCAATAATTTCTGAAAAAAAATTTATTAATTTAAACTCAGAAATTAATATTAACATTATGAATAATTTAAATTTTCAAAAAATAGATGACAAAAGATTTCCTATAAAAAAAATTCTAAAGGAAATCCCTCAAAATGATAGTTTGTTTGAGACGATATTAGTGTCAGCTAATGACACTCTTGTTGAGCTTTTTCTCAAAAAAAAGATAAATTTTTTTGAGATTTACAAGATATTAAAAAAGATCCTAACTCTCAAAGAGTATAAAAAATACAAACTAATTAAGCCTAAAAACCTAAGACAAATCATTGATTTAAGTAACAATGTAAGATTGAAAACGATATCTTTAAGTGTAAAATCCCACCGTTAATTTATGAAAAAATTTTTTTTATTACTTACATTTATTTGTTTTTTTATTACTAATTCTAATGCTGTAGTTATTAATGAATTAAGAATTGAAAATAATAATAGAATATCTAAAGGAACAATTATTACCTATGGAAAAATTGAGTTAGGTAAAAATTATAGTCAAGATGAATTAAATGAAATTATAAAAAATTTATATGAGACCAATTTTTTTAAAGATATTTCACTTAGTATTGATGACAATACACTATCAATAAGTGTTGTAGAAAATAAGATTATTCAAAGTGTAATTATCGAAGGTGTCAAATCTCAGAGAATTCAAAAGGCTATTTTAAAAAATCTTTTTTCAAAAGATAAAGCTCCTTTTTTGATAGAAAAAGTTAAGATTGATCAATCTAGAATTAGCACATCTCTAGATTTTTTAGGATATTATATGTCATCTGTTAGTTCAAAAATTATTGAAAATAATAATGATACGGTTGATTTAGTTTTTAATATTGATTTAGGTAAAAAATCTAAAATTGCTAAATTAGAATTTATTGGTGATAAAAAAATTAAAGATAGAACATTAAGAAGTGTAATAGTTTCTGAAGAGTCTAAATTTTGGAAATTTATTTCAAATAATAAATATATAAATGAAGGTGCTATTGAGCGTGACAAAAGACTTTTACAAAACTATTATTTAGATAAAGGATACTATGATGTTGTGATTGAATCAGCGACCGTAAAATTTGTTGATAATGAGTCTTTTAAACTTACCTACAAGATAGATGCTGGAGAACTTTATTATATAAATTCTACTAAGCTTAAATTGCCTATTGATTATAATGAGGAAAATTTTACTGCAGTAAAAAAACAAATGAATAAGCTTAATAAAAAAAGATATTCATTAAATAAAATTACAAAAGTGATAGATGAAATTGATAAGGTTTCTCTATCTAGAGAATATGACTTTATTAATGCAGATTTCACTATTACAAAAATAGATCAAAATAAATTAGATTTAGTATTTAATATAAGTGAAAGTGAAAAATTTTATATACAACGAATAAACATTTTTGGAAATAATATTACCCATGAAAGTGTAATTAGAAATCAATTAGAAATAGATGAAGGTGACCCTTACAATGAACTTCTAAGTGCAAAATCTATAAATAACTTAAAATCAACTAGATTATTTAAAAATGTTAGTAAAGAAGTTAAAGAAGGTGATGATATTTCTACAAAAATTATCAATATAAATGTTGAGGAAAAACCTACAGGTGAGATTACAATTGGAGCTGGAGCTGGAACAGAAGGTGGTACAGTTGGTTTTTCTATATCCGAAAATAATTTTCTTGGTAAGGGGATTACGTTAGGTACGGCATTAAGATTGACAGAAGACTCTATTACAGGAAATTTTAGTGTAACTAATCCTAATTGGAATTATTCAAATAAATCTTTATCTACTTCATTAGAAAGTACAAGTATAGATAAGCTTACTGATAATGGATATAAAACCAATAAGACTGGATTTTCTTTTGGTACAGGTTTTGAACAATTTGAAAATGTTTATTTTACTCCTAAAATTTCAAATTATTATGAAGATTTATCAACTAGTTCTAAAGCAAGTGCAAATTTAAAAAAACAATCAGGTGATTATATTGAAAGTAAATTTTCATATGGATTAGATTATGATATGAGAAATCAAAAATTTCAAACCACCGATGGTTTTAGAAGCTATTTTAGTCAATCGATTCCAATTTATTCTGATGAATATGCTTTTGGAAATTCTTATGATTTTAAGACATGGCATAAACTACCTAATGAAATGATTACAAGTTTTAATTTTTATGGAAGAATGGTTCAGTCTCTTAACGATGAGGATGTGCGAATAACCAATAGATTTTACATACCTAACAATAAACTTAAAGGATTTAAAACACGAAATATAGGACCAATAGATGGAAATGATTATATTGGAGGTAATTACGCAACAGCAGTGAATTTTGACACAACCCTGCCAATGTTATTTCCAACACTGCAAAATGTTGATGTAAGGTATTTTTTAGATGCAGCTAATTTATGGGGAGTAGATTATTCAGACTCTATTGATGAATCTAATAAAATAAGATCTTCCACAGGTATCGTTGTTGATTGGTTTACACCTATTGGACCATTAAATTTTTCTCTAGCCCAAGACATATCAAAAGCATCTACTGATAAAACAGAAAGTTTTCAATTTAATCTTGGCACAACATTTTAGTTATGTTTAAACTAATATATTCTGTTATTTTATTTTTCATTATTATAACTGGTCCAATCTTTTCAGAAGAAAAAATTGTTTTTATAGATATTGATAAAGTTATATATCAATCTGAACTAGGAAAAAAACTCAATAAAAAAATTACAAATGAAATAAAAAAAGAAGATAGTAAACTTAGAAAAAAAGAAGAAGTATTGAAAAATAAAGAAAATGATATTTTAAAACAAAAAAATATTCTATCCCAGGAAGAATTAAATGAAAAAATTACAAAACTTAAAAAAGAAATAGAAGATTTTAAAGATGAAAGAAGATCAATAAATAAAAAATTTACTGACCAAAGGTTAAAACAAACAAACTCAATGGTGATAAGCTTAAATTCTATTTTATCTGATTATGCTAATGAAAACTCAATTTCACTTATAATTCAAAAAAAAAATATAGTAATAGGTAAATCAACTTTAGATATTACTGATCAAATTATTGATATTTTTAACAAAGAAGTTAAGAGTTTAAAAAATTAAATATTATGAGTGAAAGTAACAATTTATCCAAAAAAGACATAATTAATTTATTACCTCATAGAGAACCAATGCTGTTAATTGATGAGTTAGTTGATATTAAAAAATTGCATTCAGCTACAGCTATAATGAATGTTAAAAAGGACGGTTTTTATGTACAAGGACACTTTCCTGATCAACCAGTCATGCCAGGAGTCTTAATTGTTGAAGCATTTGGCCAGGCTGCAGCAGCATTGACCGCACATGGAATTGATAAAGAAACTTATGAAAATAAACTTGTTTTTTTAATGAGTGTTGAAAAAGCAAGATTTAGAAATCCTGTTGTCCCCGATTGTAGATTAGAATTAAAAATAGAAGCTATTAGATCTCATGGAAGAGTGTGGAAATATAAAGGAGAAGCTTTTGTAGAAGGAAAAAAAATGGCTGACGCACAATGGTCTGCCACAATTGTTGATAGAAAATAATTAGTAATATTTCTTGATACTTTAATTGACGAATTATTTGATATTAGGATTGTGTGATTAATCCTTTTTATAAATATTCTGGGCCTTTCGAAGTTCAAAAATTACTTAAGAATGCAGAAATTGAAAATAAAGAAAATTTTAAAAAAGATAAAATTTATAATGTTACAGACTTAGTCACTGCAACTAATAAAGATTTAACTTTTTTTCATTCAAAAAAATATTCATTATTAGCTAGTAAAACTAAAGCGTCATTTTGTGTAACTGTAGATAGTCTTTCTCAATTTTTACCTAAATCATGTAAAAAAATAATTGTTGATAATGTCTTATTGTCTATTGCTAAGATCACTAAAGAATTTTATCCAAATTCAATTGTAGATGATTTTGATCATACCGTAAAAGATATCTCTAAAACTTCTTTAAAGAAAAAAGTTAAATATGGGAAAAATGTTTTGATAGGTAAAAATGTTAAAATAGGAAAAAATTGTTTAGTTGGTCATAATACTATTATTGAAAAAAATGTTAATATTGGCTCAAATTGTTCAATTGGATCAAATGTTATTATTAGAAATTCAATTATCAAAGATAACGTAAATATTTTAGATGGGTGTGTTATTGGTAAAAAAGGTTTTGGCTTTTTTCCTAATAATGAGAAAAATATAAGATATCCTCATATTGGAATTGTTATAATAAATGAAAATTGTGAAATAGGATGTGGTTCTACAATAGATAGAGGTTCTTTATCAAATACAATAATTGGTAAAAATACATATTTAGATAATCAAGTTCATATCGCTCACAATAACAAGATTGGAGACAATTGTATTATTGCAGGTCAAGTTGGTTTTGCTGGAAGCTCCACTTTAGGTGATAATGTTATGATTGGTGGACAGGCTGGTGTTTCAGGTCATTTAAAAGTTGGAAACAATGTCCAAATTGGAGGTGGGAGCGGTGTAATCAATGATATACCTGATAATACAAAAGTTATGGGATACCCTGCAAAAAATTTAAGAGAATTTATAAAAAACAATAGATGATAGATAAAACTGCAATCATAGATTCAAAAGCAAAAATAGATAAAAATGTTCAAGTAGGTCCTTATTGTGTAATAGGCCCTAATGTTGAGATTGGGAAAAACACAGTTATCCAATCACATGTAAATATTTCTGGAAATGTTAAAATTGGTAAGGGGAATAAGATATACCCCTTTGTTTCTATTAATGACCCACAAGATTTAAAATATGCTGGAGAGCCAACTAATCTAGTTATTGGAGATAATAATAAAATCAGAGAATACGTTACAATAAATCCGGGAACAGTTGGCGGTGGAGGTAAAACAGTTATTGGAAATAATTGTTTATTTATGATTTCATCGCATATTGCTCATGATTGTCAGGTGGGAAATAATGTAATTATTGCAAACAATGTACCTTTAGGTGGCCATGCAATCATTGAAGATGACGTTGTTATAGGAGGTAATTCTGCAGTTCAACAATTCACAAGAATTGGAAAAATGGCAATGATTGGTGGGATGACAGGTGTACTGCATGACGTAATACCTTATGGATTGTCAACGGGAAATAGAAATTCATTACAAGGATTAAACTTAATAGGCTTAAGAAGAGCAAAGTTTGAAAATAAAGACATATTAGGTTTAAGTGAAGCTTATAAGGAGATTTTTGCCACAAAGAATATCAATGAAAATATAAGTAAATTGAATGGTTCTTTTCAAGAAAATCCATTAGTTAAGAATGTAATTGATTTTATAACAAAAGATAAAAAAAGATCTATTTGCACACCATTTTCGTAAAATGATAGGATTAATTTTTGGTGACACTGATTTTCCAAAGGAAATTCTTAAAACTGTCAAAAAAAGAAAAATAAAATACTTGATAATTGATTTGTCAAAATCAAAGAAATTTAAAAAAGATAGAAAATCTTATTCAGTTTCTATAGGTCAATTTGGTAAAATCATTAACATTCTTAAGGAAAATAATTGTAAAAAAGTCTTATTTGCTGGAAAGGTAAATAAACCAAACTTTTCGAAACTGAAATTAGACTTTAAAGGTATTTATTATATTCCTAGAATTATCAAAGCATCTAAACTTGGAGATGCAGCTATACTTAAAGAAATCATTAAGATATTGGGCCAAAACAAGATCAAAACTGAAAATTCACTTAAATTTAATCCTGAACTTTCATTAAAAAAAGGCAATTATTCAAAATTTAAACCAAACAAACAAGACCAATTAGATATTAAAAAAGCAATTAAAACTTTAAATAGTTTAAGAGAATATAATTTTAGCCAAGGAGTTGTAGTTAGAAATAAAAAAGTTGTTTCTATAGAGGGCAAAGGTGGAACTAAAAAAATGCTTGAAAAAAGCAAAAGCAAAAAATTTAGAAATCATGGGGTTTTAGTTAAATATCCAAAAAAAAAACAAGATTTGAGAGTGGATCTCCCAACGATTGGATTTAAAACAATCAAACAAACTAACACTGCTGGATTAAAAGGTGTTGTTGTAAAAAGTAAACAACATGTTTTCTTAGATAAAAGTAAATGTATTAATTTTGCTAATAAAAATAGAATGTTCATTACAATAAAATGAAAAAAATATTTATTTTAACTGGTGAACCTTCAGGAGATAAATTAGCATCAACTGTAATTACTAAACTTAAACAAGATCATTCTAATATAGAATATTTAAGTGTTGGGGGTTCTCATTTAAATTCACTTGGAATTAAATCGATATTTGATCTTAAAGAAATAACTTACATAGGTTTTACAAGTGTCATTTTCAATTTATTTAAAATCAGAAATAAAATTAACGAAACAGTTGAAAAGATAATAGAATTTAATCCTGATATTCTATTTAGTGTAGATAGCCCTGATTTTACTTTAAGAGTTGCTGAAAAAGTAAAAAGTATTAATCCTAAAATTAAAACAATACATTATGTGGCTCCTCAAGTTTGGGTATGGAGAGAGGGTAGAGTGAAAAAGTTTAAAAAGTTTTTAGATCATATTTTATTGTTATTTGATTTTGAAAAAAAATATTTCGATAAAGAAAATATTCCAAATACTTTCGTTGGTCATCCATTATTAGAACAAGAAGCAAAAAATAAAATAGATCTATCTAGTATCATATCAAGTGATAAAAAAATCATTTCTCTTTTTTGTGGCAGTAGATCATCAGAGGTAAATTTACTTTTACCCATTTTGATTAATTTTATAAATATGATGAATAAAAAATTTGATAATTTCTTTTTTGTATTTCATGCAACTGATGAAAATAAAAATTTAATAAGGGAGAAAATAAATAATAAAAATTTATCAAATGTTCAGGTTATTTCTGATGAAAATATAAAAGAACAAATATTAAATAAATCTATTTTCGCTGTTTCAAAATCTGGAACAGTTTCTCTAGAAATTTGTAATGCAAAAGTTCCCTCTATAATTATCTATAAAATGAATTTTTTGAATTTTTTTATTGTAAAAATGTTGGTTAAAATAAAATTTGCAAACATCATTAATATTATTAATAACAGAGAAATAATTCCTGAATTAATCCAGAAGGAGTGTAATTCTAAAGAAATTTTCAATTCAGTAGTTTATTTATTAAAAAATCCTGAATTGATAAAAAAGCAAATTAATGAATGTGAGCAAACTTTAACTAAAATCAGATCAAAAACCTCATCTTCAAATGAAGCTTCCACAGTACTAACTAAGTTTCTTATTGGTTAATCTTTTTGTTACTTCCTCTTTTCCAAGAGAAATAATTATATCATATATTCCCGGTCCAAATTTTGATCCTGTTAAAGCTATTCTTAAAGGCTGCCCAACTCCTTTAAAATTAGTATCGTTTGATTCAATCAATTCGTTTACTATTGGCTCTAATGTCTCTTTGTTTAGTTTATCAACACTGCTAAATTGAGTACTGAAATCGGAAATGACCTTTTTCGCCTTATCATCAATTAACTTAATATCATCTTGATTAAAATTAACCTCATCTACCATTATATATTGACCATTATTAAATATATCTTCCAAGGTTTTAGCTTTATTTTTCAGGAAAATTAGGGATTTTTTAATCTTATCTTTCTTATCTGATTTAATTTCACTTTTATATGATTTGCAATATTCGGTTAGTTGATCAAATAAATCATTTTCGTCAATATTCTTAATATAGTGCTCATTCATTGATAAAATTCTACTCATATCTAGTTTTGAAGGTGATTTACCAATTCCTTCTAGATTAAAATGTTTAATACTTTCATCTAGAGTGAATATTTCCTTATCTTTATAAGACCATCCTAATCTTAGAAGATAATTTCTTAGAGCATCTGGCATGATACCAATTTTAGAGTAATCATCTAAAGTAGATGCCTTATCTCTCTTTGATAATTTCTTTCCTTCAATCGTGTGAATCAAAGGTATGTGAGCAAATGAAGGCAAATCCCATTTCATGGCTTGATAAATTTGTATTTGTTTAAAAGTATTTATTTTATGGTCATCACCTCTAATAATGTGCGTCATATTCATTTGATGATCATCAACTGATGCTGATAAGTTGTATGTTGGTGTGCTATCATTTCTTAAAATAATAAAATCTTCAATAGTATTATTATCTATTTCAACATCACCTTGTACTAAATCTTTTAATACAGATGTTCCGTCTATTTTACTTTTAAATCGAATTACTGGTTTGATATCTTTTGGAGCATCAGTTTCTTTTTTGTCTCTCCACTTTCTATCATAGATGTAAGGAATTTTTTTTTGTCTTGCTCTTTTTTTTTGCTCTTCTATTTCTTCACTTGAACAATAACATTTATACGCATGACCATTTTTAAGTAATTCATTCGCAATCTTTATGTGATCTTCAATTTTTTTCGACTGTATATATTCTTCTCCATCATAGTTAATACCAATCCATTTAAGAGATTTTACTATTTGATCTTTATATTCGTCTTTTGACCTTTCTTTATCAGTATCTTCTACTCTTAGATAAAAATTACCTTTTTGGTTTTTAGAATATAACCAGTTAAATAAAGCTGTTCTCACACCTCCTATATGTAAAGGGCCAGTAGGAGATGGAGCAAATCTTGTTGCTACTTTTTTCATTAAAAATGTTTAGACTATTTTACTAGAAGTTTCTATATAAAGATACTAACACGCCCTGTACTTTAACTCTATCTGGGCCAAAAATTTTAGTTTCATAGTTTTTATTTGCACTTTCAAGTGCTACAACTTTACCTTTTTTTCTAATTCTCTTAAGCATAGCTTCATGCTCATCAATTAATGCAACAACTATTTTTCCATTATCAGCTGTATTAGTTCTTTTGATAATAACAGTATCTCCTTCGTTAATTCCAGCTTCAATCATTGAGTCTCCCTGGACTTTAAGACCAAAATAATCACCATTTTTTTCTAAATTACTTGGTAATGGAATTCTTGAAACTTCATTTTGAATAGCTTCTACAGGTGTTCCCGCAGCTATTTTTCCTAAAACAGGCACTTCTACATCATCAGACATAGGTTTTTCTGAGTCTAAACCACCTTTGATAACACTAGGAGAAAAACTGTTGTAAATATCATTTGCCGAAGCTGTTTCTGGCAATTTAATTACTTCTAACGCTCTAGCTTTATGAGCTAGTCTTTTAATAAATCCTCTTTCTTCTAATGCACTAATTAATCTATGTATACCTGACTTAGATTTTAAGTTTAGTGATTGTTTCATTTCCTCATAAGAAGGGGATACACCAGAGCTTCTCAACTTCTTGTTGATAAATAAAAGCAGGTTTTTTTGTTTTTTTGTTAGCATAAGAACAAATATCGTACAAATTCTGTTCTATAAAAGTTCTCTTCAATTCACAATAGTAAAAAAAGCTAATAAAATAGAGGATTATTTTATTAAAGAACGGAAAAAATAGAATTATTATCTAAATCTTTCAAAAGTGATTCACCAATTAAAAAAGTTTTAATAGAGGTTTTGTTTGAGAGATCTAAAAGTTCTTCTTTTGTTTTAATTCCACTTTCAGAAATTAATGGACCAGGGTGATTAACCAATACATCATGAATATCAAAAGTTGTATTTATGTCAGTTTTTAAAGTTTTTAGATTCCTATTATTTATCCCAATCAAAGCATTTTTAAATTTTAGAGCTTGCTTAGCCTCCTCAACAGTGTGAACCTCAATAATAACAGACATATTTAATCTCAATGCCTCTTCATACAAATCATTTGCAAGACTTTCACTAACTCCAGCTAATATAATTAATATTGCATCAGCTCCGTAACTTTTTGCTAGGGGTATCTGAAATTTATCTACAAAAAAGTCTTTACAAAGAATTGGTAAGTTAACTTTTTGTTTAATCTTGCTGATATGTGTAAGGTTTCCTAAAAAAAAATCTTCTTCAGTAAGTACTGATAAACAAGTTGCTTTATTAGAATTATATGTTTTGGCTATTTCAACGGGATTATAATCTCTAATAATTACTCCTGCTGAAGGACTAGCTTTTTTAATTTCAGCAATAATTGAAAATTTTTTCTCTTTAATGTTATTTTCAATTTTGTCTTTAAAATTAGTAAATAATTTGTTTTTACCTATTAATTCATTTAATGAGTCTAGTGAAATAGTTTTTTTTAAATTTTCTATTTTTTCACTCTTCTTTTTAATTATTTTATCAAGAACATTTTCAGGCATTTTGAATTTTTTCTAAATGTTTAATAACTTTATTTGATAAAATATGTTCTCTTGCATTATTATATGCATCGGCAAAATTTTTATGAGTTTCATTGACTATCAATCCTGCAGCTGCATTTAAACACACAGCTTTAGAAAAATCATTGTCTTCACCTTTAAAAATATTAATCATTTTTTCTGAATTAAATTTAGCATCATCACCAACAAGGTTTTCAAATTTATCTGCATTTATGTTTAATTCTTTTGGATCAATAATAATTTCAGAAATTTTATTATCTTTTAATTGAATAATATTAGTTTTTGCATAAGGTGAAATTTCATCTAAACCATCTTCACTATTTACAATCCATGCAAACTTAATATCCAGATTATTTAAAGCATTTGCAAATATATTTAAGAGGTTTTTATCAAAGACGCCGATTACCTGTTTTTTTACTAAAGCGGGACTGCTTAATGGTCCGATCATATTAAATATAGTTCTTTTTCCAATTTTTTTTCTAGTTGGTCCGACAAATCGCATTGTACTATGATAATTTGGTGCAAACATGAAACCAAAGTTATTCTTATTAATTTGATCTTCAATTTCATTAGGTTCCAGATTTATTTTAATATTTAAAGCTTCCAAAACATCACCAGATCCACATTTAGATGATACTGCCTTATTTCCATGTTTTGCTACCTTGACACCCATACTTGCCAATAACAGAGCAGATGCTGTTGAAATATTAAGTGTATTCATTCCATCTCCACCAGTACCACATGTATCAATGCAATTATCTATATTAACTCTCTTTGATTTATCTCTTAAAACGTAAACACCACCGGCTATTTCATCAGAAGCTTCACCTTTAGCAGATAGTAGTGTTAAAAAATCATATATTTCTTGATCACTGGCTTTACCTCCCATCAATATTTCAAATGCTGCTTTACTTTCATCAAATGTAAGGTTTTGTTTATTTTTTATTTTATCTATGTATTGTTTCATTAGATTTTAAATTTTATAAAGTTTTTTAAAATTTTTAATCCCAATTTAGTTTTAATACTTTCAGGATGAAATTGTACACCATGCACATTATATTTTTTATGTTTAATACCCATAATTAAACCATCCTTAGTTTCTGCAGTGATTTCAAGGTCTTTTGATAGTGTTTTTTTATCAATTATCAAACTGTGATACCTTGTTGCCTCAAAGTTTTTAGGCAAACCTTTTAAAATTCCAGTCTTTTTAGAAAAAATTTTACTTGTTTTGCCGTGCATTAATTTCTTTGCTTGGATTATTTTAGAACCAAAAACTTGACCTATTATTTGATGACCCAAACAAACGCCCAATATAGGTATTTTTTTATGTAGAGATTTGACTATTTTTAAACAATTACCAGATTGATTAGGGTTCCCTGGTCCAGGTGAAATTACAATTCTATTGTATTTTTTTTTTATAATTTCATTAGATGTAATTTTATCATTTCTGATTACATCAACATCAATTTTTAAAGATGATAAGTAATGAAATAAGTTGAAAGTGAAACTATCGTAATTATCTATTAATATTATTTTCATTTTTTTAACGCATTTATTAATGCTTTAGCTTTATTAACTGTTTCTTCGTATTCTTTTATCGGAACACTATCAGCTACAATTCCTGCTCCAGCTTGAACATAAAACTTATTATTTTTTGCAACTGCTGTTCTGAGAGCTATACAAGTATCAAACTCTCCATTAGCAGAGAAATATCCAATCCCACCAGCGTAAACTTTTCTTTTTGTGTTTTCTAATTCATCAATAATCTCCATTGCTCTAATCTTTGGTGCACCAGAAACAGTTCCAGCAGGAAAACCAGCTAGTAACGATTTAAATTTTGAAAATTTTTTATTATATTCTCCAACAACATTAGAAACTATATGCATTACATGTGAATATCTTTCTATAGAAAAACTTTCAGTAACTTTAATAGTGTTTATTTTTGATACTTTACCAGCATCATTTCTACCTAAATCAAGTAACATTAAATGCTCCGAAAGTTCTTTTTTATCTTTAAGTAAATCTTTTTCATAAAATTTATCTTGAGTTACAGTTTTTCCTCTAGGTCTAGTTCCAGCAATAGGTCTTACTGTAATTTTATTATCTCTTAATCTTACTAAGATTTCAGGACTAGCTCCTATAATTTGAAAATCTTCAAAATTAAAAAAAAACATAAAAGGCGACGGGTTGGTGACTCTTAACTTTTTGTAAATTTCTAACGGTTCTTTTATTAATTTTGCTTCAAATCTTTGACTTAAAACAACTTGAAAAATGTCACCAATTTTAATGTATTCTTTTGCTTTTTTAACCATCGATAAAAATTTGGATTTAGGTGTATTAGATTTTATAGTTATCCTATCTAATTTATTAGATATTTTTGATTTATAATTTTTTTCTAAAGATTCATTTAAAAGTGTATATAAATTTGATTTAATTTCTAAATATTTTTTTTCATAACTCTTTATCCTTTCATCCTTAAAAATATTAATTATATAAAAAATTTTTTTTTTCAAATTGTCGTGAATTATCAAAGTTCTTGGCCTCAATAGTCTTACATCAGGAACTTTGATATCATCTTTACAATTATTTGGAATATTTTCTATATATCTAATTGAATCGTAAGAAAAATATCCAGAAATTAAAGATGATATAGGAGGTAAATTTGAAGGAATTTTGAATTTGAATTCTTCTATAATATTTTCAATTAATTTTTGAGGCTTATCTTTTAATTTTATTTTTCTACTATTTTTAATTAAATAGGAGCTATTATTGTTAAATTCCCAAATTTTATCGGGGTTTTTACCAAAGATAGTATACCTACCTTTAATTTTTCCTTTTTCCACAGATTCAAAAATAAAACTATTTTTTTCAGTTAGAAAATTATTTATTAAATTTATTACTTCATCATCATTTTTGATTTTTTTGGAAGTATAAATTATTTGATTTTTTTTGCTTCTGTGTCGAAACTTAAATTCTTTGAAGCTTCGATTAATTATCATTGAAAGAAATTTTTAACTCGTTCGATTGTTTTTTGATTTAAAATTACATTGTATTTATTATTTAAAAATAAATCATACGACTTTAACATATTATTTTTAATATTAGAATTTTGTTTCTTCTTATATTCATCTAATTTTTCTTTATCGAGAACGTTTTTTTTAAAATTTTTAACTTTTGCAAGATAAATATTATTCTTATCGTCATTAATTAATGTAAAAGAATTTAGTGGTAAAGAATATAAAACTTCAACAGCATTAATTTCAAATTTTTTATTATCTTTAATAGAATTTAATTGCACATTTTGAATTTTATTATCGCCCATTTTTAAAAAATCACTGTTATTGAATTCTTTATTTCTAATTTTATCCAATAACTTTCTATTATAATCAAATTTATTTTTTTGATTTACTAGTTCAATAATTTCTTGTTTTGTTTGAATGTCATTTAAATCTGGCTCTCTTTCTTGAATATTTTTTATATTATAAAGAATATAGTTGTTGTCGATCTCAAATAAATCAAATTCATTATTTCTTAATTCAAAGATTTTTTTTTCAATTTCACTACTGTCTGACGAAATTTTAAAATTACTTACACCTTTTGACTCGATATCTAAATTAGTAATAATAGTCTCAAATTTAATATCATTTGATATATCAATTTCTATTTGATCTATTTTATCAAAAAATGATTGATTAAACTCATCAATACCTATTAAATTCATTGGATTTATAATTGAATAGCTAAAATCTAGATATTCCATTTTAAGTTGGTCTTTATTTTCTTCCAAAAAACTCTCTAAATCATTTTTAGTAATTGACTCTTTTTTTTTGTAAAAATTTTGTAAATTAATAAATTCAATTTCAAGTTTCTTATTTTCCTCTTCATACAATTTTTTAATTAAAAAATTAGGAGTAACTGTACCTGCACCTATATAGTCAAATAAATTTTTTTGTAATTCACGACCTCTTAATCTTAATTCAAATGCTGGAGCTGATTGATTGTTTTCAAGTAAAAATTTTTCATATTTAATTCTTTGGAATTTTCCATTTTCATCAAAAAAATTCTTATTATTTTTTATAATTTTTAATAATGTATTTTCAGAGATTATTAGATCGTAATCTTTTACTTCTAATTCAAGTAAAGTTGTAGAAATTAAACCTGATAATAATTCTTCAATAATATTATTATTTAAATTTTCTTTAATTGCTTTTTGTTGAATACCAGAGTTATTAAGGTAATCTATAAATTCTTGAGTAGAAATATTTGTTTTATTAATTTTTGCTATGTTGTTAGTATTACCGCTACTAAACATACTCCCCATACCCCAAAAAACAAATGGGATAATCATGATAAATACCAATAACCCTGCAAATTTAGTTTTGGCAAAATTTCTAAAACTACTTATCATTACTCTATAAATTTATTGAACTATAAAAAGCAAACCTATAGATTAAATTTTAGTAGATGACAAATAAATATATGTATTTTATTGCTAATTGGAAAATGTTTGGGGGTTTAAATTCACTAAATTCACTACATAAGGTGATTAAATTTTTTAAAACCTTTAAAAAAAATAGATTTGCTAAGATAATTTATTGTCCTCCTAGTACTCTAATTCGTCCAATGACAAAAAAATTAAAATTGACTTCTATAGAAGTCGGAGCACAAAATTGTCATGAGCAAGAATCTTATGGTGCTTTTACTGGCTCAATAAATCCTTCGATGTTAAAAAGCGTTGGCGCTAAATATGTAATAATTGGCCACTCAGAAAATAGGGCTGCAGGCGAGACAAACAAAATTATAAATCTAAAGATTAAGACAGCTTTAAAGTCAAATCTAAGTATAATTTTTTGTATTGGTGAAACATTAAATGAAAAGAGAAAAAAAATTACTAAAAAAATTTTGACTAAACAAATACAATTAGGACTTAGTAAGATTAGAGACAAGAAAAAGATTATAATAGCATATGAGCCTGTTTGGTCTATAGGTACTGGTTTAATTCCAAAATCAAACGAATTATCTGAAATAATTAATTTTATAAAAAAAAAAAATAGAAATTCAAAAATTCTTTATGGAGGTTCTGTAAATTCTAAAAATATTAGTGAGTTGAAATCTATTAATAATATTGATGGTTTTTTAATAGGCGGCGCATCTCAAGATCCAAAAAAATTTATTGATATAATTAAAAAAACATATAATTAACCATCATGGAAAATATATTATTAGTCTTAAACATCATATTTGCTATCATTCTCGTTTTACTAGTTTTAATGCAAAAATCAGAGGGTGGTGCTCTTGGAATCGGTGTTTCTCAAGAGAATTTCATGTTTTCAAGAACAGCTGGAAATTTTATGACAAAAGCTACAGCTATAGTAGCTACCCTTTTCATTGTATGTAGCTTAGCTTTAACAATAGTTTCTAGAGGTGATTTGGCTCCTACCTCCTCAGTTTTAGATACAGTTGATGAAAAAACAGAGGACACACCGGCAATTCCAGAAAATAACAATTAATACTTTTCAATTACTTTTTTTTTCGCTATAAGATACTTCCATGGCGCGATATATTTTTGTCACGGGCGGCGTGGTTTCATCTTTAGGCAAAGGTCTCTCTTCAGCTTCGCTAGCGTATTTATTAAAATCTCAAGGGTATAAAGTCAGATTAAGAAAAATGGACCCTTATTTAAATGTCGATCCTGGAACAATGAGTCCATTTCAACATGGAGAGGTTTTTGTAACTGATGATGGTGCTGAAACTGATTTAGATTTAGGCCATTATGAAAGATTTACAAATTTGTCATGTAAACAATCAGATAATATCACGACTGGTCGTATTTATAGCGATGTAATTAAAAGGGAAAGAAAAGGAGGATATCTTGGTAAGACAGTTCAGGTTATTCCTCATATAACAAATCGTATAAAAGAATTTATTAAAAAAGATATTACAAATGAAGATTTTGTAATATGTGAAATTGGTGGTACAGTTGGAGATATTGAAAGTTTACCATTTGTTGAGGCCATAAGGCAATTTTCAAACGAACATGGTAAATCAAAAACCTTATTTATTCATTTAACCTTTGTTCCTTTTTTAAAATCATCAGATGAAATAAAAACTAAACCAACTCAACATTCTGTTAAGGAGTTAAGAAGTATTGGTATTCAGCCAGATATAATTATTTGTAGATCTCAACAATCAATTCCACTAGACCAAAGAAAGAAAATATCTTTATTTTGTAATGTTCCTATTGATAATGTAATTGAAACTGTAGATGTAAGAACTATTTATGAAGCTCCCATAAGTTTTTTTAATCAAAAGCTTGATAAACAAGTTTTAAAATATTTTAAAATTAAATCTAAAAAAAGAGCAAATTTAAGCCCATGGAAAAAAATAACTAAAATAGTTTTAAATACAAAAAAATCTGTAAACATTGCAATTATTGGCAAATATGTAAATTTAAAAGATGCCTATAAATCCTTGGACGAAGCCTTAATACATGGAGGGATTTCTAATAAAGTAAAAGTTAATTTAATTAGAATAGAATCTGATCATTTGAAAAAAAGTGAAATTAAAAAAAGACTTAAAAATATTTCAGGATTATTAATACCAGGTGGTTTTGGTAAAAGAGGCACAGAAGGTAAGATCTCAGCAATTAAATATGCTAGAGAAAATAAGATACCTTTTCTTGGTATTTGTTTTGGAATGCAGATGGCTATTGTTGAATTTGCAAGAAATAAATTAAAAATTAAAAAAGCTGGATCAAGTGAATTAGATAAAAAATGCTATCCAGTTATAGGCTTAATTAATGAATGGGACAAAAATGGAAGAATAATTAAAGGAACAGATAAAAACCTAGGTGGAACAATGAGATTAGGCTTATATGAAGCTAAATTGAGAAATAATTCTGCCATAAATAGGATCTATAAATCAAGATCTATAAAAGAAAGACATAGACATAGATATGAAGTTAATAATAATCTTAAAAATCAATTTGAAAAAAAAGGGTTAATTTTTTCAGGAATGTCACCAGATAATAAATTGCCCGAAATAATTGAGCTTAAAAATCACCCTTGGTTTATTGGTGTTCAATTTCATCCTGAATTTAAATCTAGACCTTTGGCTCCTCATCCATTATTCTCATCATTTATCAAGGCATCAAAAAATCATAAATGAATAGTTTAAAAGTTAATTGTGGAAATATTGAAATCTCAAATGATAACAAGATTTGTATTATTGCAGGTCCTTGCCAATTAGAAACAGAACAACATGCAATGGATATGGCAGGAAAAATCCAAGAAATCACAAAGAAATTTAACCTTGGTTTTATTTATAAAACATCATTTGATAAAGCTAATAGAACAAGTCTTAAAGGCAAAAGAGGAGCAGGCTTAGAGATATCACTTCCTATATTTGATAAAATTAAGAAAGAATTGAAAGTACCAATCTTAACTGACATTCATAATATTGAACAATGTTCAATTGTTAGTAAACATGCAGATATACTTCAAATTCCAGCTTTTCTTTGTAGACAAACAGATTTATTAATTGCTGCTGCTAAAACTAACAAAATTATCAATGTGAAAAAAGGACAGTTTTTAGCTCCATGGGATATGGTTAATGTTACAAAAAAAATTTCAGACTCAGGAAATAAAAATATATTGGTGACAGAAAGAGGTGCGAGTTTTGGGTATAATACTCTAGTATCCGATATGAGATCATTACCAATTATGGCTAAAAACGGTTACCCAGTTATTTTTGATGCCACTCATTCAGTTCAACAGCCAGGAGGTCTTGGAGAAAAAAGTGGAGGTCAAAGAGAATTTGTAGAGCATCTTGCTAGAGCCGCTGTAGCAGTAGGAGTGGCAGGCGTATTTATTGAAACTCACCAAGATCCTGATAATGCACCATCTGATGGTCCAAACATGATTCCATTAGACAAATTAGAAGATTTATTAAAACAACTTTCAGATATAGATAACTTAATTAAGAATTAGTGAGTAAAATTTTAAAAGTAAAAGCCCGTCAAGTTTTTGACAGTAGAGGCAATCCAACAATTGAAGCTGAAGTTTTTACAAAGAATAATAGTGCTTCTGCAATTTGTCCATCTGGAGCATCAACTGGAACTTTTGAAGCGTTTGAAAAAAGAGATAAAAATAATAAAAGATATTTAGGCAAAAGTGTTCTAAGTGCAATTAGTTTGATTAATACAAAAATTTCAAAAAAGTTAAAGGGACATAATTTACATAATCAAGAAAGAATAGATTATTTGATGATCAATTTAGATGGAACTAGACAAAAAACTAAATTAGGAGCTAATGCAATTTTAGCTGTATCTATTGCTGTAAAAAAACTCTCAGCGAAGATAAAAAAAAAGCCTTTATACAAAACCTTCACGGTTAAAAAAAATTTTAAGTTACCATATCCATTAATGAATATAATTAATGGAGGAGCACATGCTAATAATGGTTTAAGAATACAAGAATTTATGATTAGACCCGATAGGGCAAAAAATTTTTCTGAAGCAATGAGAATTTGTTTTGTTGTAATTAAAAATTTAAGCAAAATTATTAAGTCAAAAGGTTTATCAACATCTGTAGGTGATGAAGGTGGTTTTGCACCTATGATAAGTAATAATAATAAAGCTTTAGATTTAATTGTTTCTGCAATTAAAAAATCTGGTTTTATTAATGGTAAAGATGTATCAATTTGTTTAGATGTAGCTGCAAATGAATTATACAAAAAAAATAAATATTCTATTCATTCTAGTAATTATGTGTCTGTTCAAAAGTCTATTCAGGAATATAAAAAAATAATTAAAAAATATAAGATTAAATCAATCGAGGATCCATTTGCTGAAAATGACTGGATATCATGGAATAAATTAATGAAATCAATTAATAAGGTCCAAATTGTTGGGGATGATCTTTACGTCACAAATCTTGAAAGACTTAAAAAGGGTTTTTTAAATATGTCATCAAATGCTATTTTAATTAAGTTAAATCAAATTGGAACTGTTACTGAAACACTTGATGTTATTAACTTTGCCCAGATTATTGGATTTAAGACTATTATTTCTCATAGATCTGGTGATAGTGAAGATACATTTATTGCTGATTTGGCTGTAGGAACTAATTCCAATCAAATAAAGACAGGATCTTTATCTAGGTCTGAAAGAGTAGCAAAATATAATCAATTATTACGTATAGAAGAAGAACTTGGAAAAAAAGCTAGAATGAATAAGATTCATTAATGCTAAAAAAAATAAAAAAAAATTATTTTTTTATAATATCGACTTTTCTAATTTTATATTTTTTCTTTAATCTTTTGTCAGGACAAAGAGGTTTAATCTCGTATTTTGAAAAAAAACAAATTTTATCAAGTATTCAGGCTAAGGAATTAGCCCTAACAAATCAAATAAAAGACTTGGATTTTAAGAATTCATTATTAAGTGACAATCTTGATCTTGATTATATTGAAATTTTAATTAGAGAAAGATTTTTATTAGGAAAAAAAAATGAGACAATTTATATAATTAAAAAATAATGGTACAAAAAATTAAACACAGACATCCAGAAAAAATAAAAAATCCGATTAATCCAATCAAAAAAAAACCTGCATGGATAAGATCTAAACTTTCAAATAGTAAAGAATTTTTTTTAACAAAAACTATAGTAAATAAAAACAATTTAGTCACTGTTTGTCAGGAAGCTAATTGTCCAAATATTACTGAGTGTTGGAGCAAAAGACACGCTACGTTTATGATTATGGGGGATACATGTACTAGAGCATGCGCTTTTTGTGATGTTAAAACTGGTAAACCAGGGAAACTTGATGAAATAGAACCGATTAAGATTTCTCAAGCTGTTAAAAAATTAGATTTAAAACATGTTGTAATTACCTCAGTAGATAGAGATGATTTAGATGATGGTGGTTCAAACCATTTTTATGAAGTAATAAATCAAACTAGAAAAACTAATCCTAATACAACCATAGAAGTTTTAACACCTGATTTCTTAAGAAAGGGGGATGCTTATAAAAAAGTGCTTGAAGCTAATCCTGATGTTTTCAATCATAATATTGAAACTGTACCCAGTCTTTATTTAAAAGTAAGACCTGGTTCAAGATATTTTGCTTCTCTTGAACTTTTAAAAAATGCAAAGATTATTAATAAAAAGGTTTTTACCAAATCAGGAATAATGGTTGGTTTGGGTGAAACAAGAGATGAAATTTTACAAGTAATGGACGATTTAAAATCTGCTGATGTAGATTTTTTAACTATAGGACAGTATTTACAACCATCTCCAAAACACTTTCCATTAGATAGATACTATAAACCTGAAGAATTTAAAGAATTAGGAGATATTGCTAAAGCAAAAGGTTTTTTATTAGTTTCTTCATCTCCTTTAACAAGATCTTCTTATCATGCAGATGAAGATTTTGCTAAGCTTCAACAAAATAGAATAAATAATAATTAATGCCCAAAGCTTCAGTTAAGCGATTAATTGAATGTAAAAAAAAAGATTTAATTGATTTAGTTTTAGATATCGAAAAATATCCAAAATTCGTTCCATTTTGTTTTGATGCGAAAATACATGAAAATAAAAATGAGGGTGATTTAACAAAAATTATTGCAGATTTAACAATTGGCAAAGGAGTATTTAAGGATACTTATAAAAGTGATGTGGTCTTTAATAAGAGAAAAGATTCTATATTTGTTAAAAATATAGATGGACCTTTAAATCATTTATCTAATAATTGGATGTTTGTTGATAAAAAAAATGGAATTACAGAAGTTACTTTTGATATTGATTTTGAAATTAAAAATAAATTTTTAAACTCTTTAATGGTTGTTTCTTTTCAATTTGGTTTAGAGAAAATAGCTGATGCTTTTCAGAAAAGAGCTGAAGAGTTATTTGGTAATTCTAAGAACTAAATCTAAAGCTTTTTTAACAGTAGCTTTTTGTATTGAGGATCTTTTTTTATTTTTAAATAAACACTTAATTATTTGTGTTTTACTCCCTTTTTTAACACCAATATAGACTAAACCTACAGGTTTTTGTTTAGTACCACCTTTGGGTCCCGCAATACCAGTTATTGAAACATTTATATCAGCTTTAGATATTTTAGATAAATTTTTAACCATTATCGAACAGCACTCATGGCTTACAGCACCATATTTTCTAATAATATTTTTATTTACTTTTAAAATCTTAATTTTTGCTTGGTTAGAATAGGTAACAAAACCTAAATTAAATACTTTTGATGCGCCATTAATTGAAGTAATATTGCTAGCTAGTAATCCTCCAGTACAAGACTCTGCAAGTGAAATTTTTAGTTTTTTTTTAGTTAGTATTTTTATTAAAGATTTCATCAGATAAAATAACTACTCAAAACCATAAAACAAATTAACGATAAAACAACATAAAAACCAGCACAAACATCATCCATAATAACACCAAAACTATTTTTGAAATTTTTATCAAAAAAACTTACTGGAAATGGTTTTGCTATGTCAAAAAATCTAAATAATATAAAACAAACACCATAAAAAATTATAGCTTCATCAGCTAACTTTTCTGTTCCATGTGAAATTTCATAAAGATAAATTGGTATAGATTGACCAATAAATTCATCTATAATTATTTCTTTTGGGTCTTTGTTTTCACTTTCTTTAATATGAGTTGCAACTGCCAAAAAAGAAATAATAAAAATAACTATCAAACCTATCAATATTAAGTTTGAAGATAAATTTAATATATGGAAGAAAATATAAAGTACAATTATTGTAACTAATGATCCTAAAGTACCAGGAATTTTTGAAACTTTTCCTAAACCAAACATTGTGACAAATAATGTATTTAAAGTTTTAATCATATTTTGTAACTGAAATTATTACCTCACAAGCAATCGCTTTTTCTTTACCTATTAAACCTAACTTTTCTACTGTTTTACCTTTTAAATTAATTTGATTTTTATTTAAGTCTATTAATTTTGAAATTGATGCAATTATTTTATTTCGATATTTTGAAACTTTTGGCTTTTCACAAATCAGATTAATATCTAAATTGTTAATAGATAAATTAGATTTACTTAGATGATTAATAATTGGTTTTAACATTTTTGGAGACCTAATATTTTTAAATATTTTTGTATTTGGAAAATAAGTTCCAATATCTTTTTTTCTTATAGCGCCTAAAATAGCATCAATAATTGCATGTAAAATTACATCTCCATCTGAATGCCCCTCAAGACCTGAGTGAAAAGGTATTTTAATTCCACCAAGAAAAAGTTTTTTATTTCTTATTAATTTGTGGATATCAAATCCAATACCATAATAAGTTTTAGAAGTTTTAATATCGTTAATATATGTAATTTTATTATTTTGGTTCTCACCATTTATGAATTTTATTTTATAATTTTTATTAATAAATAATGTTGCTTCATCAGTTATTTTATTTTTTTGATTTTTAGCAAATTCATATAGTTCTTTAAACCTAAATGCTTGAGGAGTTTGCGTTAATAATAAATTATCTCTATTTAGATTAAATATTTGGTTTTGAGTTTTATATTTAATTGAGTCTTTAGATCTAATAATAGGAACTACAGCTTTATAGTTTTTTAAATTTTTAGCTATATTTTTAAGTAATTTAATCGAAAAATTAGGTCTAGCAGCATCATGCACAAATACATTTTTTGGCTTATATTTTTTGAGATATTTCAAAGCTATTAAAGATGAGTCTGATCTCTCTTTACCACCTCTAATTATCTTAACTATTTTAGGATATTTTTTTTTCTTAAGTCGATTTAAGTTGTTTGTTACAACTAATATTTTATTAAAAAGGTTTGAATCCAATGATTTGTCAATTGAATGATCAATAATTTCTTTATTCTTATAATTGTGGAATTGTTTAGCTATTTTATTATGAAATCTCTTACTTTTGCCAGCAGCTAATATTACAAAATAGTTGTTCATTTGTTTAAATGTTATAATTCTAAATTATGTTAGAATTTTTGAAAAAAAATATATTCATAATTATTCTCTCTAGTATCACACTATTTATTGGTTTTTTAACTTTTTTAACCTTTATAGACAAAAGTTTTATTAATTTAAATCAAAACAACCTTAAATATTTATTACTTTTAAATATTTTTTTACTTTTTTTATTATTTGTTTTTATTTTCAATGAAATTAAAAAATCAATAAAAAATGATATAGATAAGGATGGTTTAAATTCCAATAAAAAATATATTACATATTTTTCATTATTTACTTTAATACCCTCTATTTTAATTTCAATATTTTCATTATTTTTATTTTCTTTTGCTTTAGAAAAATATTTTGATAAAAAAATTTCTACTGTCGTAGATAACTCCTATGATCTTGCAAAAAGCTATGTCCAAGAGGTTAGAAATAAAATTCAAGCAGATATTGTCTTAGTTGCTTTTGATGTAAACAAAAGTTCTAATTTTTTAAATAATAATAAGGATCAATATTTTAGATTTTTAAATACTCAAAGATTAATTCGCGATGTTGATGAAGTCCATATAATTGATGACAATAAAAAATTAATTTTTTCATCTTTAGAAAATCCTGACAATTACAATCCACCATTAGATCAAGCTATAAATTTAATATTAGATGATGATAGACCTTTAAAGATTATAAATGCACCACAAAACAAATCTGCTGCAATTATGCGACTACAAGCTTTTGAAAACAGATTTTTATATATAGTAAAATATCTTGGAACAGATATTTCCAAGTATCTTACTGAATCTCAAGAAGCTATTAGTTTTTATTATACTGTAGAAGAAAAAAGCAGTGGTATAAAAATTTCATTCGCTATTATTTATATAATTATTGTTACTATGTTATTATTTTTATCAATTTCGATTGCTATTAGATTTTCATCAAGATTTTTTCGATCAATTAATAACCTTATTTTAGCATCAACTGCAATCGGTGAAGGTAATTTGGATACAAAAGTGCCCGAAATAAAAACTGATAAAGATTTAGAGGTACTAAATAAAAATTTTAATTCTATGATTAATAGATTAAAAAATCAGCAATCAAAACTTATCATAAATGAAAGACATGAAGCATGGGGAAGTTTAGCTCGAAAATTAGCCCATGAAATTAAAAACCCACTAACTCCATTACAGCTAACAATTGATAGACTTAAAGAAAAATATACAAATCAACTTGGTTCAAATGATCAAGATAATTTTAAAGAAAATTTAAAAATTATAAATAACCAAATTAAACAAATTGAAAATTTAGTTAATGAATTTTCTGATTTTGCAAGAATGCCTAAGCCTGTATTTAAAGATAATGATCTGATAGTAATTTTAAATGAAAGTATTAAATTATCTTCTACGTTTGATAAAACTATTGAAATTAATTTTACAAAAAATCATGATAAGATTTTATTCAACTGTGATAAAGAGCAGTTAAATAGAGTTTTTTTTAATTTAATAAAAAATTCTATTGAAAGTATTAACCAAAAGTCTGAAAAAGTGGCTGATTTTAAGAAAAAAAATTTCAATTGAAATTTTAGATAATAATGACCATATTAAACTCACTTTATTAGATAATGGAATAGGTTTTGATCAGTTTAAAAATGATATTAAAAAAATTATTAACCCTTATTTTACTACAAAAAAAAATGGAACAGGTTTAGGTTTATCAATAGTTAATAAAATAATAAATGATCATAATGGAGAACTTTTATTTTTACCTATTTCAAATGGTGCAAAAGTAGAAATTAATTTTAGATTAGATGGCAATAGAAATCTTAATAGTTGACGATAACGCTGACATAAGAAAAATTCTTAATGAATTAATAATAGATGCTGGTTATAAAACAAGAGTTGCTGCAAATTACAATCAAGCTTTAACTGAAATAGATAAAAAAATGCCAGATGTAGCAATTCTGGATGTAAAATTAGACAAAGGGGATAATGATGGTATTGAACTTTTATCACATATTAAATCTAAAAATAAAGATGTTCCAGTAATCATTATTACAGGCCATGCTAATATAGAAATGGCAGTTAATTCTCTTAAACATGGAGCCTTCGAATTTGTAGAAAAACCTTTTGACCAATCGAGATTACTTAATTTTATAACTCGAGCTGTAGAAAATATTAATTTAAAATCTGAAAATAAAGAGTATGAAAATAGATTATTTTCTTCATACGAACTTATTGGAAATAGTAAAAATATTTGCAATATAAGAGAACAAATAAATAAAATTTCAATAACAGATAGCAGAGTTCTTATTAACGGACCTTCAGGCTCAGGTAAAGAATTAGTAGCTAGAAAAATTCACAAAATTTCTAAAAGAAATAATAAGCCTTTCATAATTTTGAACGGAGCTTTGCTAGACTCAAATAAATATGAACTGGAGTTATTTGGTGAAGAAAAAGAAAATGGTTCAATTTCATATGGTGCTCTTGAAAAAGCAAATCAAGGCACATTACTTATAGATCAAGTTTCTGAAATTCCTTTAGACATTCAGTCTAAAATATTAAGAGTTCTTACAGATCAAAAATTTAAAAGATTAAATGGTAATAATTTAGTAAATGTTGATGTTAGACTAATTTGTTCAAGTAGCAAAAATCTTTTAGAAGAAATTGAAATTGGAAATTTTAGAGAAGATTTATATCATAGGCTCAATGTTTTTGAAATAAACATACAATCTTTAAATGAAAGAGTATCTGATATTCCACTTTTAATAAAATATTTTTCAACGAAAATTTCACAAAATTATAATATTAAAAATTTAGAAATTGATGAAAATGATAGTTATATCTTAAGCCATAACTGGAAAGGAAATGTTAGAGAACTAAGAAATTTAATTGAAAGGATAGCAATATTACAACCTGATAATAAAGACAAAGTTTCAAATATAATTAAAGAATCAATTAAAATCGACGGTTTAAGTGATAAAATTAAAGAAAATAGACTATCTGTGCCATTAAAAGAAGCTAGAGAAAATTTTGAAAAGGAGTATTTAACTATTCAATTAAAAAAATTTAATGGAAATATATCTAAAACAGCTAACTTTGTAGGTATGGAAAGAAGTGCACTTCATAGAAAATTAAAAGGTTTAGGAATAAAAGAATTTAATTAAATGAACATAATAATTTGTGGCGCTGGTAGAGTGGGTTTCACTATAGCTAAACTATTGAGTGAACAGGGACATTCTATAACGGTTATAGATCAATCTAGTGAAGATATTCAAAAAATTAACGATAGTCTTGATGTCAAGGCGATTGTAGGAAAAGCTACATATCCATCAATCCTTGAAAAAGCTAATGCATCTGAAACAGATATGATTATTGCAGTCACAAGAAATGATGAAATTAACATGCTTATATGTCAAATTGCTTTTTCAATTTTTAATATTCAAAAGAAAATTGCTAGAATTAGATCTCAAGATTACTTAAATCCCAAGTTTACCAGAGTTTACAGTAAAGAAAATTTACCTATAGATGTAATTATTTCTCCCGAAATTGAAATTGCCAAATCAATTCAAAGAAAATTAGAAGCACCAGGTGCACTAGACAGTGTTCCATTCGCAGATAATAAGATTAGATTATTAGAAATTCTTATAAAAGATGGTTGTAAGTCAATAGATATAAAATTTAACGAACTTACAAAAAAGTATCCAAAGCTCGAAGCTAATATTATTGGTATAAATAGAGATGATAAATTTTTTATTCCCAAAAAAACTGATTCTGTAAAAAAAGATGACAAAATTTATCTTTTAATTAATTCATCTCAAATGGCAGAAACTTTAAAAGCGTTTGGTCATGAAGAAAAAATTTCTAAGAAAATTTTAATTATTGGTGGTGGTAATATTGGTTATAATTTAGCTAAAAATATTGAGGAAACATTAGACACTGTAAGAGTAAAAATAGTAGAGAAAGACAAGGATAGAGCAGAATATTTAGCTAATGAATTAAATGATACTATTGTCATAAATGGCAACGGGTTAGAGGAAGAGGTTTTATTAGAAGCTAATTTGGATGAAGCAGAAACTGTACTTGCTCTTACAAACGATGATGAAGACAATTTAATGGTAAGTGTTTTAGTTGAAAAATTTGCAAAAGATAAAAAAAATATAGATGATAAAAGAACAATGGCTTTAATTAATAAGCCAAATTATTCCTTACTTCAATCCTCTTTAAAAATAGATGATTTAATAGATCCAAGAATGAATACTGTTTCTAGTATTTTAAAACATGTTCATAAAGGAACAATTGAAAATGCTTATACGATTTCAAATGGTGAGTATGAAGTTATTGAAGCAGAAGTTATAGAAACATCTGAGCTAATCAATAAAGAATTAAAAAATTCTAATCTTCCAGATGAAATTAGAATAGGTGCTGTTTTAAGAGAAAAGAAAGTCATTATTCCTAGATCAGACTTTATTTTCAAAAAAGACGACCAAGTTGTTTTTATTGCTAAAAAAGACTCAATTTCATTTGTTGAAAATATTTTTAGATTGAGTTCAGTTTAAATATATATGTTTGCTTTGCAGATTAAATATTTAAGTTTTTTCTTTGGATTAATTTCTATTCTATCTTTTTTTAATATAATTTATTCTTATTATCTCAATCTATATTTAAATCTAAATACATATTATTGGAGTTTTATATTATCGCTAATAATTTCGATTTTTTTTTATAAGTTTAGTGCTCCTAAGATTAAAACAAATATATATAATAAGATTTTGACTGTTTTTTTAGGTTATATCTTAATACCTTTAATTCTATCTGTGCCATTTTATTTCAGCATTTATAATTTAACATTTTTAAACTCTTTTTTTGAAGCTGTTTCAGGTTTCACATCTACTGGTTTTACTATTTTTGAAAATATAAAACATATTGATCAAAGTTTAGTTTTGTGGAGATCTTCTACTCAATGGCTAGGGGGTCTTTATTTTTTATTTTCTATTATTTATTTAATTGATATTTACGATGAAAGTTTCAAAAAAACATTAACAAATTTCATATCATTTAATAGTTCAGAAATTTTTAAACAAGCGAGTAAGATTTTTCTTTTATATTCAATTTTAACTTTTTTGATTTTTGTAATTTTAAATATTTTTTCTATAAGATCATTCGACTCTTTAAATTTAGCTTTTACACTTATTTCTTCAGGAGGATTTTTACCTGTAAATGATTTATCAAGTATATTTAAAGAAAATACTCAAGTTATTATTTTATCTATATTAATGCTCTTGTCTTTTTTTAGTATTTTTTTTAGTTATAACTTGGTTTTTATTAAAAACAAAAATATCAACTTTTTTTATGAAGATTTACATTTGATAATTTATTTCATAATCGTGATTACTGTTTTTTTTCTCTTTTTTTCTTTTAATACTGACTTTTCTTATAATTTATTATCTGTCTCTACAAGTATATCAAATATAGGTTTTTCACTTGATACAGAAAAACCGAATTTAATTTTTGTTTATTTAATTTTAGTGATTATTGGTGGTTCTTTTTTCTCAACTAGCTCTGGATTGAGATTTATTAAAGTTTATTCATTATTTAAATATTCCATGAATCAAATTTTATCTTTTAGTAGGCCAAAAAATATTTTTATGAATAGATTGATATTTACTAAAATTAATTTTGATTTTAATGAAATTAATAAGTATTTTTTAACAATTTTAATATTTATTCTATCTATTTTTATACTAACTTCACTTTTAAGTCTAAGTGGCATTCATTTTGAAAAATCATTTAAATTATCAATTTTGACATTAATGAACACTGTGAATTCCTCAATTTATGGTTTAGCTGGATTTGATTTTAATAATCTTCATTTTTTGACAAAATATACTCTTATTTTCTTTATGATTATAGGTAGAATTGAGTTGTTAACAATTTTGCTTCTAATTAAAAAATTTCTTTTTAAAAGTTAAGTTATTATTGTATATCTATAAACCTAAAATTGCGCCCTTAGCTCAGCTGGATAGAGCATCGGTTTTCTAAACCGAGGGTCGGAGGTTCGAATCCTCCAGGGCGCGCCATTTTTAGCTTTTTTCTCTTAATTTCCCCTGTAAATTTTACTTGACTACATTTGACACATTTCATTTCTGACAAAAAATATTTGTTGAAGAGTTTTTTCTTACATGCTTAAATTATGGATATTCAAAAGTTATTTTGAATTATTTGTTAACAAATAAATAAACAATAGGAAGAAATATGTTTAAATACTTAAAACAATTAACTTCTTTAGTTGCTATGGTTGCTGTGTTGTTCACTTTTACAACAGAGTCTATGGCTGCTAAAAAATCTAAAACACTTAAAAACACTCAAAAAAAGGGTTTTGTAAGATGTGGAGTATCTCAAGGTCTTCCAGGATTTTCTAATGCTGACGCTGCAGGAAATTGGACTGGTGTTGACGTTGATGTATGTAGAGCGGTAGCTGCTGCAGTTCTAGGTGATGCAAACAAAGTTAAGTTTACACCACTAAGTGCTAAAGAAAGATTTACAGCTTTAACTTCTGGTGAGATTGATATCTTATCAAGAAACACAACTTGGACTCTTTCTAGAGATGCTGATATCGGGCTTACATTCGTAGGTGTGAACTTTTATGATGGACAAGGTTTCATGGTAAGAAAAAGTTCAGGTATTACTTCAACTAGCCAATTCAAAAATGGTATCTCAGCTTGTACAAACATTGGTACAACAACTGAGTTAAACATGAGAGACTTCTTTAATTCTAGAGGAATTTCTTATGAGCCAGTTGCATTTGAAAAAGCTGATGAAGTTGTAGCTGCTTATGATGCTGGTAGATGTGATACTTACACTACTGATAAATCTGGTTTAGCTGCTCAAAGAACTAAAATGAAAAACCCTGATGAACATATTGTTCTACCAGAAACTATTTCTAAAGAACCTTTAGGACCAGTTGTTAGACAAGGTGATTCAGTATGGGAAGATATCGTTAGATGGTCTTTGAACACTATGATCGAAGCAGAAGAATATGGTATTACCTCAGCTAATGCAGACTCAATGAAAACTTCAGACAACCCACAAATCAAAAGACTTGTTGGTGCTGAGGGTGAAATGGGTGCAGCATTCGGTTTAGATAACGAGTGGAACTTAAGAATTATCAAACAAGTTGGAAACTATGGTGAAAGTTATAAGAGAAATATAGCTGACACTGGTATTTTACCAGACAGAGGTCCAAATGAATTATGGACTAAAGGTGGTATTTTATACGTTCCACCATCAAGATAATTTAAGTTATAAATTACATAAAAAGGGCTAGATTCTTCTAGCCCTTTTTTTTATAAACACATATATTGTCCCCACTGTGAATTTTAAACTTAAAGATATAGGTCCACAATTAATGACAGTTTTAGCTGTTGTTCTTGTCTTTGGTTTTTTTACTTACAACGCTCAAGTCAATATGGAGAATAGAGGTATTGATTTTGGCTACGGTTTTTTATCACAAGAGTCATCATTCGATGTTCAATTTTCTTTAATTGAATATGATGGATCCCACTCTTATTTTAGAGCTTATTTAGTTGGTCTATTAAATACTATTCTTGTATCAGTCATTGGAATTATTTTAGCTACGATACTTGGAGTAATAGTTGGTATAGCGAGATTATCTCCCAATTATTTAATAAATAAGTTTGCAGCTTTTTACGTGGAATTTTTCAGAAATATCCCATTGCTACTACAAATATTTTTTTGGTATTTTGCTGCTTTGAGAGCATTACCGCTTCCTCAAGATGCTGATGCAATGTTTGGAATTGCATTCTTAACAATAAAAGGTTTATACGTTCCAGCTTTTATATGGCAAAATTTTAATATTTTCTTTTACTCAATAATCGCTGCAATAATTGCAATAACTGTTATTCGTATTCAGGCAAAAAAATTACAAGAAACCCAAGGTAAACAAACGCCAGTTTTATTGATATCAATAGGATTAATTTTGATTTTACCTCTTTTGAGTTTTTTAATTGGTGGTGTAAGATTATCATTTGAAGTTCCTGTTTTAAAACAGTTAGCGACAACATCATTTATTTATGAAGGGGGTGTAAGTTTACCACCTGAATTAATTGCTTTAGCATTATCTTTGTCTTTATATACTGCAACTTTTATAGCAGAATGTGTGAGAGCAGGAATTCAAGGAGTTGGCAAAGGCCAAAAAGAGGCTGCAGCTTCAATTGGGTTAACTCCTAATCAAGTTTTAAAGTTAGTTGTAATGCCTCAAGCTCTTAGAATAATAATACCACCAACGACAAATCAATATTTGAATTTAACCAAAAATTCTTCATTAGCAGCGGCTATAGCTTATCCTGATTTAGTACTGGTTTTTGCTGGAACGGCATTGATGCAAACTGGTAAGGCAATTGAAATTGTATCTATAACAATGTTTACTTATCTATCATTGAGCATTTCAATTTCAATATTGATGAATTGGTATAATAAAAAAATAGCAATAACAGAAAAATAATGTCTAAAATTAACTTTTTAAAACCAGATAAATCTAACTTAAATACTTTTTTATACCTAGGTTCTTTCTTATTTTTTATTAGTGTATTGGATGTTTTGGTAAACTCTTTTTTTAGCTTTAATATAACTGGTTTTTTGCCTGGTTTTTTAAGCTTTTTATTACCACTAATATTAGGTTTTATAGGACTTTATTTTATAAGAATTGAGTTAAGCGGAATTAAACAATTAGATTTATTAAATAAAAATATAAATACTAATAACTTTAACGCTATTCTGTCCTTATTAATTATATTTATAATTTTAAAATCAATTCCACCTATATTAAGTTGGTTTTTCGTTGATGCTAGTTTTGCTGGAGACTCAAAAGATGTTTGTACAGGCACAGGAGCTTGTTGGACGTATATCAAAGTTTGGATGAGAAGATTTATGTATGGAATGTACCCAAATGGAGAACAATGGAGAATAAATTTATCATTTATAGCTTTAGCTTTACTTGGATCAGTTGGATATTTTGCTACCGATAAATTTAAAAAATATTTAACTCTTTATTATGTAGTTATTTATCCATTTATTGCGTTCTTGTTCATATTTTTCTTTATTTCAGGTGGTCCAGTTTTTTTTGATTTTTCATACGGTATAATTGCAGCCATTTTGTCTATAATTATTGGTTTTTTTATTCCTAGCAAATTTAAGTTTTATTATTTTTTGATTGTTCCTTTTGCACTTTATATTTTGTTAAAATATTTCATATTTTTTGAGGAATATATTGAATTGGGTAAATTAGATGGTTTGAACTGGGTAGAAACTGGAGCTTGGGGTGGATTATCTTTAACTTTTATAATTTCATTTTTCTGTTTGATTTTTTGTTTTCCGATTGGAATGGCTTTTGCTTTAGGTAGAAGGTCAGGTTTTCCTTTAATTAGATATATATCTATAGGTTTCATTGAATTTTGGAGAGGCGTTCCATTAATTACAGTTTTATTTATGTCAGCTGTAATGTTTCCAATGTTTTTGCCTGCAGATTTTTTTATAGATAAATTGGTTAGATGTATAATAGCTATTTCATTATTTGAGGCAGCTTATGTTGCTGAAGTTATTAGAGGGGGATTACAAGCACTTCCTAGAGGTCAATATGAAGCTGCAAAATCATTAGGAATGGGATATTGGAGAATGCACATATTTGTAATTTTACCTCAAGCTTTAAAATTGGTTATACCCGGTATAGCAAATACTTTTTTAGCTTTAGTTAAAGATACACCATTAATTTTTGTAGTTGGCCTTTTGGAAATAGTAGGAATGTTGAATTTAGCTAAAACTAATCCCGAATGGTTAGGTTTTGCTATGGAAGGCTATGTATTTGCTGCAATAATTTTCTGGATTATTTGTTATGCAATGAGTAAATATAGCTATAATTTAGAAGAAAAATATAAAACAGATCGATAAAAATTATGTCAGATAATATTATTCAAATAAACAATATGAACAAATGGTTTGGAGATTTCCAAGTATTAAAAGGAATAAATTTAGAAGTAAAACCAAAACAAAAAATTGTTGTTTGTGGCCCCTCTGGTTCAGGTAAGTCAACATTGATAAGATGTATTAATAGATTGGAGGAACACCAAGAAGGTGACATAATAGTTGATGGCACAACATTAACAGAGGACACAAAAAATATAGAACAAATAAGAGCAGAAGTTGGTATGGTATTCCAACAATTTAATTTATTTCCTCATTTATCTATTTTAGATAATTGTACTTTAGCTCCGATTTGGGTAAAGAAAATGCCAAAAAAAGAAGCTGAGGAATTAGCTTTAAAACATTTAGAAAGAGTTCAAATATTAGATCAAGCACAAAAATATCCAGGTCAACTTTCTGGAGGTCAACAACAAAGGGTAGCCATAGCTCGTGCACTTTGTATGGAGCCAAAAATAATGCTTTTTGATGAACCAACATCAGCTTTAGACCCAGAAATGATTAAAGAAGTTTTAGATGTTATGGTAAATTTAGCTAAACAAGGAATGACAATGATAGTTGTTACCCACGAAATGGGTTTTGCTAAAGAAGTAGCAGATCAAATGATTTTTATGGATGAGGGCATGATAGTAGAAAAAGCTGATACAAAGGAATTTTTTGCAAATCCAAAGAGCGATAGGACTAAACTTTTCTTAAGCCAGATACTATAGTCAATACTAATTTCAAGTAATATTTCTCAATTTATACCCTAAGTATTACTTGACATATTTCTCGTATATGAGGGTTTTTTATTAAAAATAAAAAAAAATATAGTTGCAGTAGGTATTAAAAACTAGTTGAATGAGTTTTTAAAAAAAATTAAGAGGGGTCTTAATGGAAGATAATTTTAACAAGCATCTAGGCAATAAGCTCAAGCTTAGAAGATTAGCTTTAGGTTTAACTCAAACAAAAGTAGCAAAAGCAATTAACGTAACGTTTCAACAAATCCAAAAATACGAAAAAGGTACCAACGGTGTAAGTTCTATTAGGTTATTACAACTTTCTAATTACTTAAAAGTGCCTATTAACTATTTTTTTGAGGATTTTTCAGAATATTTAGTAAATCTAGAAAAATCACAAGAGGGACATATGAATGTAAATTATAATTTTTTAGCTAAAATCTATTCTGAACTTACTCAGGATCAAAAAATTAAATTTAGCAAATCTTTACAAATTAATAATTCGTCAATTTCTAAAGTTGGATAGTTTGGCTCCTCGGGCAGGACTCGAACCTGCGACCAATTGATTAACAGTCAACTGCTCTACCAACTGAGCTACCGAGGAATATAAAAAGCTCAACTTACTTTTTTTTTTAACTAAAACAAGAATTTTTTTTGGAGGCAACGCCCGGAATCGAACCGGGATACAAGGATTTGCAATCCTCTGCGTAACCATTCCGCCACGTTGCCAGATGTTTTAGTAGATAGCTACAAGGTGTTTTATATAAAATATTTGTAATTAGTCTATTAAATAACGTTCGAATTTGATTATTGTTAATTTCAATTATTAAATTATAAACTACATATACCCATGAATAGTGATAAATATATACATTCTGAAGTAGAAGATAATATTTATTCTTATTGGGAAAAAAACGAATTATTTAAACCTAAGAAAAATTCAAAAAAATTTTCAATCGTTATTCCACCACCCAATGTAACTGGAAGTTTACATATGGGCCATGCTTTGAATAATTCAATTCAGGATCTTTTAGTTCGTTATTATCGAATGAATAATTATGAAACTTTGTGGCAACCTGGAACAGACCACGCTGGAATTGCAACTCAAGCACTTGTTGAGAAAAAACTTGAAAAAGAAAATTTAAATAAAAATAATTTAGGAAGAGAAAAGTTTATAAAAAAAGTGTGGGAATGGAAAAATCAATATGGTGACATCATTATTAATCAACTTAAAAAACTTGGTTGTTCTTGTGATTGGTCTAGAAACGCTTTTACTATGGATGAAAATTTATCTAAATCAGTAATTAAAGTTTTTGTTGAATTACACAAAAAAAAATTGATTTATAAAGCAGAAAAACTGGTCAACTGGGACACAGTTTTAAAAACAGCAATATCTGATTTAGAAGTTGATCAAAGGGAAATGAACTCAAAAATTTACTATATTAGATATCCAATAGACAATTCCCCTAATTTCATAACTATTGCAACCACAAGACCTGAGACAATGCTTGGAGATACAGCTATTGCTGTTAATCCAAAAGATAAAAGGTTTAAAAATTATGTGGGCAAAACTGTCACTATCCCAATAGTAGGTAGAAAAATAAAAATTATAAAAGATAATTATGCTGATCCAGAACAGGGAACAGGTGCATTAAAAATTACTCCTGCTCATGACTTTAATGATTATGATGTTGGTCAAAGAAATAGGTTAGATATTATAAATGTATTTACAGAAGATGGTAAAATTAACGATAATGCACCTAACAATTATATTGGATTAGACAGATTTGAAGCACGTAAAAAAATTTTAAATGAATTAAAAGAAAAAGATTTTTTTGTTAAAGAAGAAAATATTAAAAATAAAGTACCTTACGGAGACAGATCTAATTCTGTTATTGAACCTTTTTTAACTGAGCAATGGTTTGTAAATGCAAAAAAATTATCTATTAAAGCTAAGCAAATAGTTAAATCAAAAAAAACAAATTTCTTCCCAGAAAATTGGTCAAAGACTTATTTTCAATGGATGAATAATATTGAGCCTTGGTGTATCTCTAGGCAACTTTGGTGGGGGCATCAAATACCAGCTTGGTATGGACCTGATAAAAAAATATTTGTTGCAGTGAATGAAGAAGATGCAAAAAAACAAGCTAAAAAATTTTATAAAAAAGATGTTAAAATTACCAGAGATCCTGATGTTTTAGATACTTGGTTTTCATCTGGATTATGGCCTTTTGCTACATTAGGTTGGCCTGATAAAAAAGACTTTGTTAAAAAATTTTATCCTACAACTGTTTTAGTTACAGGTTTTGATATTATTTTCTTTTGGGTAGCAAGAATGATGATGTTTGGAATGGAATTTTTAAATAAAGAACCTTTTAAAGACATTTATGTTCATGCGTTAGTCAGAGATGAAAAGGGACAAAAGATGTCTAAGTCAAAAGGAAATGTAATTGATCCATTAGATTTAATTGAAAAGTATAGTGCAGATGCTTTAAGATTTACTCTTTTATCTATGGCTTCCCCTGGAACAGACGTTAAACTTTCAGAGGATAGAGTTAAAGGATATAGAAATTTTTTAAATAAACTATGGAATGCCAATAATTTTTTAATTACTAATGAATGTGATTTTAATAAAACAAATAAAGCTCCCAAAACTACATTAAACATAAATAAATGGATTTATTCAGAACTAATTCAGACCAAAGATAAAATTGAGAAAAATCTAAAAGATTATCGATTTGATGAAGCAGCTAAAAATGCCTATCAATTTGCATGGCACTCTTATTGTGACTGGTATATTGAGCTTTCAAAAACTATTTTATTTTCTGATGATGAAAAGTCAAAAAAAGAGGTAAAAGAGGTATCAGCTTACGTATTTAAACAAATACTTGTTATTCTTCATCCATTTATTCCATTTGTTACAGAAAAAATATGGTTAAAAAATAAATTTGATAAATCAGATAAGAATTTCCTAATGTACGCTAATTGGCCGTCGGGAAAGGCTAAGAAAGATCAATCTATGAAAGATGTAGAAAGTGTTATAAATGTTATTTCTGAACTTAGATCTTTTAAAAATGAATTAAATGTGAGCCCAGGATCATTTATTGATATTTCAATAAATAAAATTGCTAAAAAAAATAAAACACTAATGATAAATAATGAAATCATTCTCAAAAAGCTTGGTCGTATCAATAACTTCTATGATAAAGACCAAGAAAAGCCGTCAGCTACATTAGTTATATCTGGTGATATATTTAAGATATATTTTGATGAGAATGTGGATTTAAATCTAATAAAAGAAAACTTAATTAAAAGACAAAATAAATATCAAGAGGAAATGGACAAGATATCTCAGCGATTATCTAATAAAGGATTTACTGATAGAGCTCCAAAAAATATTGTTCAACAAGAAAAAACTAACTATAGTAATTTAAAAAATGATATCAAAAAAATATCACTAACTATTGAAAATTTATAATGCGAAAGTTTGATAAGAAAAAATTACCAAGTAGACATACATCTCTAGGTCCAGATAGAGCTCCACATAGATCTTTTTATTACGCAATGGGAGAAACTGAAAAAGATGTCTCCAAACCATTTGTTGGTGTTGTGTCCACATGGAATGAAGCCGCTCCTTGCAATATAGCGCTAATGAGACAGGCTCAATCTGTTAAAAAGGGCGTTAGAACGTCTGGAGGAACTCCAAGAGAATTTTGTACTATTACAGTTACCGATGGCATTGCAATGGGACATGAGGGAATGAAATCTTCATTAATCTCAAGAGAAGTAATAGCAGATAGTGCTGAATTAACAGTAAGAGGACATTGCTATGATGCATTAGTAGGTATTGCGGGTTGTGATAAGTCTTTACCAGGTTTAATGATGTCTATGGTTCGATTAAATGTTCCAAGTGTTTTTATTTATGGTGGATCAATACTTCCAGGTAGATACAAGGGAAAGGATGTAACTGTTATAGATGTTTTTGAAGGTGTTGGAAAACATTCTTCAGGACAAATGTCAGCAAAAGAATTAAGAAAATTAGAATTAGTTGCATGTCCAACAGCAGGAGCGTGTGGTGGACAATTTACAGCAAATACTATGGCATGTGTATCGGAAGCTATTGGTTTAGCATTACCTTATTCAGCAGGAACACCAGCTCCTTATGAAGAAAGAGATAAATATGCAAAAGCAAGTGGAAAAATGGTAATGGAATTACTAGCCAAAAAAATTAAACCAAGAGATATAGTCACAAAAAAAGCATTAGAGAATGCTGCAACAATAGTTGCTGCTACAGGTGGTTCAACTAATGCAGCATTACACTTACCAGCTATTGCAAATGAAGCTGGAATTAAATTTGATTTAATGGATGTTGCAAAAATATTCAAAAGAACCCCTTATCTTGCAGATTTAAAACCAGGTGGAAAATATGTTGCAAAAGATTTGTGGTTGGCAGGTGGTGTGCCAATGCTTTTAAAAACTCTTTATGATGGTGGTTATATTCATGGTGGTTGTATGACTGTCACAGGTAAAACTATGAAAGAAAATTTAAAAGGAATTAAATTTAATCCAAAACAAAAAGTCTTAAGAGCTTATAACAGACCTTTATCACCAGATGGAGGTGTCGTTGGATTAAAAGGTAATTTAGCTCCTGACGGTGCTATAGTAAAAATTGCAGGATTAAAAAGATTACAATTTTCTGGAAAAGCAAGGTGTTTTGAAAATGAAGAAAGTGCCATGAAAGCTGTTCAAAGTAGAAAATATAAAGATGGTGATGTAATTGTAATTAGATATGAAGGTCCAGTAGGAGGACCTGGGATGAGAGAAATGTTGTCAACTACAGGTGCAATTTATGGTCAAGGTAAAGGTGAAAAGGTTGCTCTTATAACCGATGGAAGATTTTCAGGAGGAACAAGAGGTTTTTGTGTAGGTCATGTTGGACCAGAAGCTGCTTTGGGTGGACCTATCGCTCTTTTACGTAATGGGGACACGATTGATATTGATGCTAAGAAGGGAACAATAAATGTTCGATTAACAAGATCTCAATTGGCTTCAAGAAAAAGAAAATGGAAGGCTAGAAAATCTGATTTTGGATCAGGCACACTCTGGAAATATGCTCAAACAGTTGGTCCTGCTTACTTAGGTGCACCAACTCATCCAGGTAAGAAAAAAGAAGTTAAGGATTATTCAAAAATTTAATGAAAATTCGCCCAGTCATTTTATGTGGTGGAGCAGGAACAAGACTTTGGCCAAATGCCAAAAAACATCAAGCAAAACAGTTTATAGAATTTGGTAATTGGACTTTATTGGGTAAAACTTTAGAGAGAGTGAAAGCATCTATATTTGATGCACCAATTATAAGCACTAATGCTAAATATTTAAGACAAGTAAAACAACACCTAAAGAAACACAAAATAAGAAAATTTAAGATAGTTTTAGAGCCTGCTAAAAGAAATACAGCACCAGCTATATTAAGTACGGCATTAATAAAGGATATACCTAATGAACAACCTTTAATGTTCCTAGCCGCTGATCATTTGATTGATAAAGTGGGTATATTTAATAAAGCTATAAAAAAAAACCAAAAGAAATTAACCCAAAATAATATCTTTATTTTTGGGATTAAACCTACAATACCATCTAGTGAATTTGGTTATTTTTTAACAAAAAATAATAAAGTAATTAGATTTGTAGAAAAACCTAAAGAAACTAGAGCTAAACAAATAATTAGTAAAAAAGGTTATTGGAATTCTGGAATGTTTTATTTAAGAAAAGATTCAATAATTAATAATTTTAAGAAATATCAACCAAATATTTACCGAAATTGTGCTAAAGCAGTAACAAAAGCAAAATATAAAAGTAACGTTTATTATTTAAACAAACAAGCATTCAATAAATCAGCTACTAAGTCTTTTGACTATGCAATATTAGAAAAAACTAAAGAAATAAACGCCATCAAATTAGATATACCTTGGTCTGATTTAGGATCTTGGAAAGAAATCTGTAAAATGTATGGCAAAAATAAAAGACAATATTTTAATAAGAAAAACGTATTTTATAGACCCTGGGGTAGTTACGTTAATTTGTTTAATGGTAAGGAATTTTTGATAAAAGAATTATACGTAAAATCTAAAGGTATATTAAGTCTTCAAAAACATCACCATAGAGCTGAACATTGGCTAATTACTCATGGTAAACCCAAAATTACTTTAAATAAGAAATGTTTTACTATGAAACCTAATGAAACCATCTTTATACCATTAGGAGCAATCCATAGAATAGAAAATCCATATAAGAAACCTGTTAAAATTATTGAAGCTCAAGTAGGTTCTATATTAAAAGAAACAGATATAGTGAGGTATAAAGATATATATGGGAGAGTTTAAATAAAATTTATCATGACTAAGAAAAAAAATTTTGGATCATTAATTCGAGAATTAAGAATTAAGAATGGTTTCGGTCAAAGAGAATTGGCCACTAAAATTGGTATTGCTGCATCATATTTAAATGATATAGAAAAAGAGAAACGTTCTGCTCCAAAACAAATTGTAATAAAAAAACTTTCTAGTCTATTAAAAGTCAATATTGATACCCTTAATGATTTGGCAGGAATATCTAAAGGAAATGTTGCACCAGATATTGGAGAGTATATTGAAAAAAATCCCAGAATTGTTTCATTAATTAGATCTATTAAAGAAAACGATCTTGATGAAGATCAAATTGAAAAAATTGAAAATTCATTAAATAAGAATAATTGTAAAGCATTAGTTATTGCTGCAGGTTTAGGAAGCAGACTTAAAAAACATACAGAAAATCTTCCAAAATGTATGTTAGATTTTGGTGGAAAAACTCTTCTTCAACGTCAACTAGACTCTTATAAAAAGAATGGAATTAAAGATATTTCCTTGATTAGAGGATATAAAAAAGAAAAGATTAATTATAAAGGAATAAAATATTTCGAAAACAAAGATTATAAAAATAATAATATTTTGAACTCTATTTTTTACGCTGAAAAAGTTATCAGTGGAAATATCATTATTTCATATTCTGACATACTATTCGATTCCTCTGTTGTTGAAAGAACGTTAAATTCAAATCATGATATCTCAGTTGTAGTTGATATTGATTGGAGAGGTTATTATGTAGGTCGTAAAGATCATCCTATTTCTGAAGCTGAAAATGTAATATTTAACTCAAACAATGAGGTTGAAAAAATCGGTAAAATAAATACGGGCAATGAAGAAGTTCACGGTGAGTTTATTGGTATGATCAAATTATCTAATCGTGGAACTGAAATATTTAAGGAACACTTTCATCGATTAAAAAAATTATATTGGAATAAACCTTTTCAAAGAGCTAAAGTTTTTCAAAAAGCCTATCTTACAGACTTTATTCAGGAACTTGTTGATATAGGTATAAAAGTTCATTGTGTTATCATTGAAAGTGGTTGGAAAGAAATTGATACGGTCGAAGATTATAAAAAAGCATTAGTCGCATTTAACAAAAAATTCACAAAAAGTTAACAATTCCAATGTTGATTTCACCTTCAGTATATCCTAATAATTAACTTGTAAGCGAACAAAGTTAATGATAACAAAATGACAAATTATGTTAAAAAAAACAATATTTATACTTTTTCTAGTTTTATTTACTGGAAACCTAAATGCTGAGGCAAAAACCTATAAAATGGTATTTGTTCCTGCTAGTGAGAAGGGTGATGAAAGTGACTATACAAATTTAATCTCAATCACTGAAAAACTTACTGGACTAAATATAGATACAATTAAAGTAACAGATTATAATGCTGCTGTTGAAGCAATGAGAGCGGGTAGAGCTCATATAGCTTGGTATGGTGGAAAAACATATGTCAAGGCTGCTGAGATTGCTAATGCAGAAGCTTTTGCTGCAGGAGTGAGGCCTGGTGAAAAAGATGCAGGTTATTATACTTACTTTGTTGTTAAAAAAGATAGTGCGTTAAAAGAATTTAAAGATGTTAAAGGTAAAATTTTATCTTTAAACACTATAGGATCAACAAGTGGTGATTTAATTCCACAAGTAGAATTAAGTAAAATCAATCTTTCAATAAAAAATAAAGATCATTTTGAGAAGGTTTTTTATGCAGGTAGTCATGATGCATGTTTATTAGCAGTATTAAATAATCAATCTGATGTTTGTGGTATGAGTTCTAGAAATTTTGAAGCAAGATTAGAAGATGGAACTTTTAAAAAAGAAGATGTAAGAATTATACATAAGTCGGATAGGGTTCCTCCACCACCACTGGCATACTCAAAAATAATTCCAAAAGAAGATAGAGATAAAATTAAAAAAGCTGTCTTAGAAGCTCATAACCACGGACAGATAGGTGGGTATGGTGGAAAGATGTCTCACTATATGGAAGTTAAAGACTCTGACTACAATGTTTTAAGAGAAGTAATTGAATTATTAAATAAGAATAAAAGTTAAATTAACACAGGACTATCATGCTTGAAATAAATGATCTTAAAAAAACTTTTGAAAATGGAAGTCCAGCATTAAAAGGTGTTAATTTAAAAATTAATAAAGGAGAATTTGTAAGTATTTTAGGGCCCAGTGGTTCAGGTAAAACAACTTTATTGAGAACTATTAATGGACTTGAAAACTCAAGTGGAGGGGAAATTTATTTTGATAATCAAATAGTAAATAACAATACTATTCCAGAAGTTCAAAAAAAAACTGGAATGATTTTTCAAGAATTTAATCTAGTAAATAATCTATCTGCAATAAACAACGTCTTAACAGGTCTATTAAATTCAAGTAATAAATTTTTATCTTTATTTTATTTATTTAAAAAAGGTCAAAAAATTGAAGCTTTAAAATCTTTAAAAACTGTAGGTTTACTTGAAAAATCTTATAATAGATCTGATGAATTATCTGGTGGTCAAAGACAAAGAGTTGGAATTGCAAGAGCTATAATTAAAAAACCATTATTATTATTAGCTGATGAGCCTGTTGCTAGCTTAGATCCTAAAGCAGCAAATTTGATTTTATCTCTATTAAAGAAAATTAACAAAGAGTTTGGCACAACTATTTTATGTAACCTTCATCAAGTTGATTTAGCAAAAAAATACTCAGATAGATTAGTAGGTCTTTTGGATGGTAAGATTATATTTGATGAAAAATCTGAAAATATTAACAAATCTAATTTAGAAAAAATTTACGTATAATATGGAACGGAACGTTATTAAGCTTAAAGTTGACAATAAAGACAAAGATCTTGCGACTTATTTAAAACCCCAATGGTCTTGGAAAACCCTTACCACTATAGGGATATTTTCTTTTGTTTTAGTATTTGTTGTAAATGACTTAGAAATCGATTTTATTAAATTAGTTACAGATTCTTCAAAATATTTTGGAGATATCTTATCAAGAATGCTTCCACCTGATTTTAGTAATTTAAATCAATTAATTTATGCAATGTTTGAGACTATTGAAATTGCTTTTCTTGGTACTTTTATTGCCATAGTTTTATCAATTCCACTTGGATTATTTTCAGCAAGAAATTTAGCTCCTAATTATTTTGTTTACCTAATCTGTAAAACTATAGTCATATTCTTTAGAGCAATACCTGAATTTATTATTGCAATGATATTAGTTATTGCAATTGGATTTGGTGCAATGCCAGGGGTACTTGCATTAGGTTTACACACGATGGGATTCTTAGCAAAATTTTACGCAGAAGATATCGAGCATATTAACAAAGGACCAATTGATGCTCTTAAATCGTCTGGTGCAACTAAAAGTCAAATAATTTCATTTGGTGTTATACCTCAGATCTTACCATCATTTGTTGCAAACAATTTATATATCTTAGATAGAAATGTTAGAATGGCTACAATGCTAGGTATAGTTGGAGCGGGTGGAATAGGTTATGAACTACAATCATCTTTCAGGATGTTTGAGTATGAAAGAGTTTCTGCAATTATAATTCTAATATTTGTAACAATTTTTATTATAGATCATCTATCAGCATTTATTAGATCTAAAATTAAGTAATTTATTTTATTGATTATTATATGATTATGAAGATCATGTAATAATGATTACATTTAAAATTTCTGGATATTTGTATTTATTTTTTGCAGTAATATTAGGTATTGCTTCAAATGGTTTGCTAAAGACTACAAACGGTTTTACAAACTTAATGCCAACGTTATTTTGTATTATTTCAATAGTTCTTTGTATTTTTTGTTTATCTAAAGTTATGATGATGATCCCAGTGGGTTTTGCTTATGCAACATATGGAGGATTAACAATTACTGCAGTAACGATCTTTGGTATTTTAAAATATAATCAATTACCTAATATTTATGGAACTATAGGTATAATTCTAATAATTATAGGCGTTATTCTTGTAAATTATTTAGGAAAAGTAAGTTCTTAAAATAAGATAATGGTCGTGCTAATTAGATTAACACGACCATATAGATTTGTTTAGAACCAATTATTTGGAATAATTATGTAGTGAATTGCTAAAACAATTCCAACTGATACGCTTAATCCAAAGATCATTTTAAGAAAGTCTTTACCAATTAATGGAAAAACATACTTAAACTTATAATCTTTGTTCATTGTTGAAATTGCAAGTTCTCTTCCACACAACAAACCAACGAAAACCCATGTAGTTGACATAGGCAAATCATTAAGTTCTTTAAAGTAGAATAAGACACCAGCATAAATTACGTTAATAATTGTAGCTGATCTTGCATATCTTGTTCCAGTCTTCTCCAAAACAACTTTCTGAATTGGTCCACCTTGAATGTAGAAAATATAAAATAATAATGCAGTGAAGTAAGCCATTACAATCAAAAGTAATGTTAAATCTAACTGTCTAGGTAGATATACTGCAATATTAGCTACATCGTGAGATAACCAAACCCACCATAACCAACCTGAAGAAACCCAAACAGCATTTCTCCAAAAGCCAATATATTTTTCATCAACTTCATCTAATTTTTCATTGATAAATTTTGATACTACTATCCAAGCAATATAAGCGACCATTGCCGCTAAACCATATCCAACTACACTTTTTAATAGCATTTTTTCAAGCACAACTGTTGAAGCAAATGCTGAAAGAACTAAGAAAGTAGTAGATACCGGTATTCCAATTCTTGTTAATAATAGCAATATTGCAGGCGCTACTGCATGATACCACTGAATTTCTTGATAAGGTATTCTAGTTAATCTTCCATAAGAAATATCACCATCATATGAATACCATCCCCATGCTAACGCAAAAATCATTACAGCTGATGCAGATCCTGCAAGTGTATACCATTTAAACCACTTCTTCTTTGAAGCTATAAATGTACCAAGTGTTTGAATTGAGTCGTTAGCGATTACGCTATAACCGGCAAGGGCAAACCCTATAACCGTGTAAACTAAAGTCATTTCCATTTTTTATCTCCTTTATATTATTGTTTTCGGTTCCTATCGATTCATGACTTAAAATCTATGTAATGTGAGAGTAAAAAAAATTCTATAAAAGAATAAACTAATTTGAGAATTAAGGGGCTGATTCGTTAACTAATAAACTATTAAATATTGATGTCTACTTTAAAATATTTTTTATTTCTCAATAAAGTTGTATTTATTTAATTAATTTCTTAATAAAATATACAGCTATAAGGGCTCCCAAAAATTCAGCTAAAATATATGTAGGCGTATTCAAATAATTAATTCCTGTAAAAGAATCAGTAAAAGTTCTAGCTATTGCAACAGCTGGATTTGCAAAAGATGTTGATGATGTAAACCAATAACCAGCCATAATATATGTTGCAACACTAGCAGCTATTGTTATTTTGCCATCTTTTTGAGTAGCAAAAATAATAAAAATTAAACCAAAAGTAGCAATTATTTCAGATAAGAAAATATGAAAACCATCTCTATTTTTTGTCGATAACTCAAGAATATCGTGTTCAAAAAAAACATTAGCCAACATAACACCTAGCAAACAACCAAGTATTTGTGCAGGAATATATATGATGAGAAGTTTTCCATTGATTTTTTTTCTTAAAAACATCGCTAAACTCACAAAAGGATTGAAATGTGCACCTGAAATATTTGCAAAAGCAGTTATTAAGACAAATAGGCCAGCACCAGTTGCGAGTGTATTAGCCGTTAATCTCAAAGCATTATCATTTGTGAGATTTTCAGCCATTATTCCTGACCCGACAATAACCATTACTAAAAAGCTACTTCCAATAAATTCACCTAAAAATATTTTGTTAGTATTTTTCATTTAGAATCCAATTTTTAATTCTTTTATCAATATTATTAAAAGTATCAGTAATTATCTTAAATTTTTTATCCTCACTAGCATTATTTAGTTTTGTTACTGGATCTTCAATATCCCAGTGTATGATTTGATTTTCCTTAGGCCAAATAGGACATACTTCATTATTTGCATTATTACATACAGTAATAACATGATCAATTTTGATTTCTCCATTAACAAAAACATTAAAATTTTTGGATGAGTAGTTTTGAAGATTGAAACCTTTATTATTTAAAAAATGTTTTATATCTTTGTTAATTTCTCCAGAAGGATTACTACCAGCACTATAGGCTTTGAATTTATCATTATATCTATTATTAACTAAAGACTCAGCTATGATACTTCTTGCAGAGTTTCCTGTACAAACAAATAATATATTTTTCACTAAATAATAATCTTATAAATTCCTATTAAGAACAATGGTATTTGTAATCCAAAGTTAGTTAGTATCGCTTTATCTTTGCTAACAAATCCAGCGATAGTCCATCCAATAACACCTAATCCGTGAAAGTATATATTTAAAGGATATATATTTAGGTTTGTTAATAGAATACCAACTAAGACTAGAAATGTACTTATCCATTTAAGGTACTTCTTGATAAACATTCGTTTTCCTTTCAGCTTGTTTTATTTTGATTTTAGATAATAACTTATCTACACTTTTTACATAATCCAAAAAACTCAAGATTGTATTTACTATATTTCATACCATCTTTGTCTTTGAAGTTAGCTAAGTATTTGGAAAGACCTGCGCTACTTATTTCTGTAACTTTCTCACAAATCTCACAGATAGAAAAAGCAGTAGCTTTAGCTACCTGACAGCTTGAATTGTGACACGCAATAAAAGCATTTCTACTTTCAATTTTATGAATTTTTCCTATTTCAACTAGTTTATCTAATGCTCGATAAACTTGTAATGGAGCTTTAATACCTTTTTTTTGAACATTAAAAAGTATTGCATAAGCTTTCATTGGCTCTGAAGATTTATCAATTAAATCAAAAATAATTTGCTGATTTTTTGTGAGAGTATGTTCTTTGTGCATTGTTTTCATTTTACTGATTCCTCATTAATTTTTCAATTTAATTGATTGCTTAATTTTGAATAATGAAAGTATAAATAATATTAAGGCAGCAGTTATTATTGATGGACCTGAGGAAGTATTAAATTCTAATGAAGAAAATAATCCTAAAATCACAGATAATAATCCACCAATGATTGAATATATTACCATTTTCTGAGGACTTGATGAAATATTTCTAGCCATTGCGGCAGGTATAATTAACATTCCAGTTATTAACAATAATCCGACCATTTTGATTGATATTGCAATGATTGCTGCCATTAAAATTGTAAATATAGCCTTTGCTCGATCCGGGTTTAATCCTTCTGCTTCAGCTAATTCATAATTAACAGTTGAAGCGAATAAAGGTTTCCAAATCAATTTTAGAATTAAGAGAATTAATGCTCCTCCAATCCATATAATTAATAAATCATCCACTGTAACTGCTAGTATGTCACCAAATAATAGTCCCATAATATCAAACCTAATGAATGTTAAGAATCCTATAACAACAAGTCCTACTGCTAATGATGAATGAGCTAAAAGACCCAGTAAAGCATCACCAGGTAAGTTTGTTCTTTTTTGAAGTTGAATTAAAGTTAAAGCTATTAAAGAAGAAATTATGAATACTGATAATGCAATATTAAATTCCATCGTAAAAGCCAATGTAACTCCAAGAAGAGCAGAGTGGGCAAGAGTATCACCAAAATAAGACAATCTTCTCCAAATTACGAAACAACCAAGGGGTCCTGTTACAAAAGCAACTCCTATTCCAGCAACCAAAGCTCTTATGAAAAAATCATCAAACATCTAGTTTTTTTTAATTTCACCTTCATCTGTATGAATATGATCATGTTTATGCTCATATCTTGATAATATTTGAGAAGCTTGCTCACCAAATAAAGCTTTATACTCATTATTTTTTGCAACATCTAATGGGGAACCTGAGCAACAAACATGACCATTTAAACAAACAACATGGTCTGTTGCACTCATCACAGTATGCAAGTCGTGTGAAATCAATAAGATACCGCAATTTAATTCATCTGAAATTTTTTTTATTAGTTCGTACAAAGCAATTTCACCAGTAAAATCTACTCCTTGTACTGGTTCATCAAGTACTAATAGATCTGGTTTTTTTGAAATAGCTCTAGCAAGTAATACTCTTTGAAATTCACCACCAGATAAATCTCCTAAATTTTTATCTTTAAGATGAATAACACCTGTCAATGATAAAGCTTCATCAATTATTTCTTTATTAAGATTTTCAGTTAATACCATAAAATCATTTACTCTGAGTGGTAATGTCCAATCAATTGAGATTTTTTGAGGAACATATCCAATTTTATTGGTGTATTTTTCAACCTCACCATCAATTTTTTTGTAAATACCTAAAGCAATCTTAGCTGTTGTACTTTTTCCCGACCCATTAGGACCTATAAGAGTAACAATCTTACCTTTTTCAACTTGAAGTGATACTCCTTTAACGAGCCATTTGTCGTTTATGCAAAATCCTGCATCTTTTAATTTTACTAATATATTTTGACTATTACTCATTTTATCGCTTGACTAATATATGTTATATTATTACATAGTGTTATATTATAACAACTCTAATAATTAAACTATGAAAACAATAAAAAAACTTTCATTATTACTATCATTTTTATCATTCTTAACAATTTTTACACCTGCTAATGCAGAAATTAAAGTTGTAGCAACAATAAAACCAATTCATTCACTTGCTAGTTATCTTATGGATGGCGTTGGAAAACCAGATTTAATTGTAGATGGTTATGCTTCACCACACGGATTTGCATTAAAACCTTCACATGCCAAAATGATACAAAATGCAGATATTATATTTTGGGTTGGTGAAGATATAGAGAGTTTTTTAGAAAAACCATTGAAATCAATTGCAAAAAAAGCTGAAAAAATTGAATTAATGGAAATCAAAGGTTTAACTAAACTTAAATTTAGAGAAAGAAATATTTTTGAAGGTCATGACGATCATGGTCATAAAGAGGATGACCACGATGATCATGCTAAAAAAGAAGACGATCATGACGACCACGGACATGACGATGAGCATAAAGAAGATGGTCACGATGACCACGGACATGACGATGAGCATAAAGAAGATGGTCACGATGATCACGGTCATGAGGGACACGCACATGGTGAGTATGACCCCCATATTTGGCTGGATCCAATGAATGCAAAAGTAATTTTAAGTGAAATGGCAGAACACTTGATCGAGAATGATCAAAAAAATGAAGCTAAATATAAAGCAAATTTAAAAAAAGCACATAAAGATTTAGATAAACTTACTAAGAAAGTAAAATCTGAATTAAACAAAGATTTCAAATCAATCGTTTTTCATGATGCATATCAATACTTTGAAAAAAGATTTGGCATTAATATTCTTGGCGCATTCACTGTAAATACAGACGTAATGCCTGGGGCTGAACAATTAGCTGAAATAAGAGAAATAATTGAGCACGATAAAGTAAGCTGTATATTTTCAGAGCCACAGTTTAACCCTGATATTATAAAAGCTGTAGCAAAAGATACTAATGTTGCAACAGGGGTTATAGATCCATTAGGAGCAACTCTTAATCCAGGTAAAGATCTTTATTTTGATTTAATTGGCAACATGTCAAAATCTTTTAAAGGTTGTTAAATAAAAATTGATCTTTAGTCATAAATAATATCTAATAATGGGATGAGTACAGTTTCCCTTACATTAGATGAAATATTTGATTTAGCTAAAAAAACCTTATTAGCTAATGGATGTGATGATGAAACAGCATCTATTCTTTCTGACTTAATCAGAAATGCTGAAAGAGATGGCTCACTATCTCATGGTTTATTTAGATTACCAGCATATGTAAATGGATTAAAAAGTGGAAAAATTAATGGCAAAGGAAAACCAGAAGTTAAAAAGATTTCTCCATCAGTAATTAAAGTTCAAGGTAATAATTGTTTAGCGCCTGTTGTTTTAAATAAAGGTTTACCTGAATTAGCAAAAGCAACAAAAGAAAATGGTGTTGCAGTTCTTTCAATAAATAATTCTCATCACATGGCTGCGATGTGGCCTGAAACAGAAAAATTAGCAGAAGAGGGTTTAGTTGCCTTTGCCTGCACATCATACAAGCCTGCAGTAGCTCCTGCTGGAGCAATCAAACCATTATTTGGAACTAACCCAATATCATTTGCCTGGCCAAGACCAGGCAAAACTCCAGTTGTTTATGATATGGCAACTGCATCAATGGCAATGGGAGAAGTTCAAGTTGCCAAAAGAGAAGGGCACAAGGTGCCACTTGGAACTGGTTTAACTAAAGATGGTAAAGAGACAACTGACCCAGGCGCAATAGCAGATGGTGGAGTATTACTTCCTTTTGGTGGCTATAAAGGTTCTGCAATAGCAATGATGGTAGAGTTAATGGCTGGAGCTTTAGTTGGTGATAATTTTAGTTTTGAAACAGCTGCTAAAGATAACAATGACGGTGGCCCACCAAGTGGAGGAGAATTTATTCTTGCTATCTCTCCTGATAAAACTGCAGGAACTAATTGGCAACAACATGCAGATGAATTCTTTGATAAAATGAAATCAATGGGTGAAGTAAGATTACCAGGTGAAAGAAGACATAAAAATAGATTAGATAAAGGTCCTCGTAATATAAACGAGGAATTAGTTAATAAAATAAAATCGTTAAGCTAATTTAATTTCAATTGGAGTGTGGTCAGAAGGTTTTTCTCTACCTCTTGGATCTTTATTAATATTAATAGATTTTATTTGGTCGATTAAAGAGTTTGAAACTAAAAAATGATCTATTCTCATTCCATTATTCTTTTGCCAAGCACCTCTCATATAATCCCAAAAAGTATAACCTTCTTTCGTTTCATTAAAATGTCTATAAACATCACTAAAACCTAAATTTAGCATCTCTCTGAATTTTTTTCTAATTTCTAATCTATATAAAGCATCATCCTCAAAACTTTTAACATTGTAAACATCTTCTGCAGCTGGAATAACATTAAAATCACCCGCAAGAATTATGTTTGAATTTTTTTTAGATAAAGTTTTTAATTGTTTGATTAATTGATCCATCCAGTTTTTTTTATAATCATATTTTTCAGTATCAACTGGATTTCCATTAGGAGTATAGATATTAATTAATTGAACAACTTTTTTCTTATATTCAACTTCTCCAGAAATTATTCTTGATTGTTTCAGCTTATCTTTAATTAAGTCTGTTCTAATATTCTTTAATTTTCTTTTAGAGATTATTGCAACACCGTTATAGCTTTTTTGACCAAATACATGACTTTCATAATCCATAGAGGAAAAATCATCATAAGGAAAATTTTTGTCTTCTGTTTTAATTTCCTGCATCATTACAATATCTGGCTTATATTTTAGTATGTAACTTTTAATATTTTCAATACGTGCACGTACTGAATTAACATTCCACGATGAAATCAACATTAAAGAGAGAATGAAACACCACAACCACAAGAAGATTTAGTTTGTGGATTAGTTATTTTAAATTGTTCACCTATTAATTCAGAAACATAATCAATTTCAGATCCTTTTAAAAGATCAGCTGATGTCTTATCTATTAGAATATTCTTAAAATTTAAATCATCGTCAGTTTTTGATTGATCAAAGGTAAATTCATATTGAAAGCCTGAACACCCTCCACCTTTAATAGCGATTCTAAAAAAAGAGCCATTATCTCTTTTCGATAATAGACTGTTTATCTGTTTTAGTGCTTTATCAGTAAATTTAATTTCTTTTATCATTATTGATCACTGTTATTACTAATATAATACTTAATATTAAATTTAAAAGGATGAAAAAATACTCAAAGTTAGGACTATTTAAAAGCAAAGGTAGAATATACAAAGAATCTTTATCTAAATATAGGAACCCCTTCCAAAGGGACAGAGATCGCATTATCCATAGTGCTTCATTTAGAAGATTGAAGCATAAAACACAAGTTTTCGTTAACACTGAGGGTGATCATTATCGAACACGAATAACTCACTCAATTGAAGTAGCGCAAATAGCTAGATCTATTGCTAGATATCTAAATCTCAATGAGGATTTAGCTGAAACATTAAGTTTAGCTCATGATTTAGGCCATACTCCTTTTGGTCATGCAGGAGAAGATGCATTAAATGAATGTATGGATGATTTTGGTGGGTTTGATCATAATTTACAAACTTTAAGAATTATTATGTTTTTAGAAAACAAATATTTAAAATTTAATGGACTTAATCTTTCAATCGAAACTATAGAAGGACTTTTAAAACATAATGGTCCAATAGATAACTTAGATTTAGTTAATAGTTTGGTAGGAGTTAAAAATTTTAAAAATATGATCAATTTTAATACTTATCCATATTTAGAAGCTCAAATCTCAGCTATTTCCGATGATATAGCTTATAATAATCATGATATTCAAGATGGAATAAATGCAAACTTATTTAAACTAGAGGAGTTAGTTGAAATTAATTTCTTTAGGGATATTTACAAAAAATACAAGAATAAAATTAATAAACAAAATTATAAGATAGCAACCTATCAGATTATAAGAGATTCAATAGATTATATGATTAAAGATTTAATAAATAATACAAAAAATAATTTAAATTATAATAAAATTAAAACATTTAAAGATATCAATAAAACTAGTTTTTTAATGGTTGATTTTTCTGATAAAGTTAAAAGTTCTGAAGGAGAAATAAGATATTTTTTAAAAACTAGAATGTACAATAATAAAAATGTATTAAATAAAAATAACAAAGGTAGATTAATAATTAAAAAGCTTTTTAATATGATAAGAAAAAATCCTAAAAAATTTATTTCAAAAGAGCAATTATCTAAAAACAAGTATAGAGCAATTTCAGATTTTATATCAGGTATGACTGATAGATATGCAATCAACCTTCATAATAATTTTAAATGAATATATTCGATCAATATTTAGACAAGATTGAGAAAATTATACTAGATCTTTCTAAAAATAATAAATTAGTATTACCTGAAAAATTAGATGGAATTACTGCTGAAATCCCACCTTCCAAGTTTAATAGTGATATTTCAACAAATGTTGCAATGGTATTATCAAAAGCTAACCAAAAACCCCCCTCTGATGTAGCAGATATAATAGCTGAAGCTATAAAACAAAGTGATGAACTAATTGAAAATATAACAATAGTTAAGCCAGGATTTATTAACATTAAGTTTAAATCAGTTTTTTGGACAAACTTTATTAAAGAAGTTAACAAAAATTCTAAAACATTTGGAATTAACACAAAAGAAAAAAAGAAAAATTATTTAGTTGAATTTGTTTCTGCAAATCCTACTGGACCCTTACATGTAGGTCATTCTAGAGGAGCAATTTTAGGTGATGTAATTGCTAATATATTATTATTTAATAAACATAAAGTTACAAAAGAATATTATGTTAATGATTATGGTAATCAAATTGTAAATTTTACAAAATCAGTTTTTTTTAGGATAAGAGAAATTACTTTTAATGAACCATTTCCTTATGATAATGAAGATTTATATCCTGGAGATTATCTAATTGATTTTGCTAAAAACATAATTAATACAAACAATAATATAAGCTATAATGATTTTAATAAAATATCTGTTCAATTAACTGCTTTATCAATAGAAGAAGCTCTTAAATTAATTAAAAAAAACCTTAATAGCTTGGGTATTAATCATGATAATTTTGTTAGTGAAAAAAAATTAGTTACCAATCTAGAAGTTGAAAAAGTTATTGATTTTTTTGAAAAAAATAAATTTGTTTATAAAGGAAAAATTCAAGCTCCAGCTGGTGGTGATAATAATAAATGGGTAGAAAAAGAACAGTTGCTTTTTAAATCTACAGATTTTGGTGACGATAAGGATAGAGTTTTACAAAAATCAGATGGCACATGGACTTATTTTGCCAGTGATGTCGCTTATCATAAAAATAAATTAGATAGAAAATTTGATCATTTAATTAATATTTTAGGAGCAGACCATGCAGGATACATTAAAAGAATTTCATCTTCAGTTGAAGCGTTATCAAATTCAAAAGACAAGTTGATCTGTAAGGTCAGTCAGCTAGTCAAACTAATTAAAGATAAAAAACCTTTTAAGATGTCTAAAAGAAAAGGGGATTATATAACCGTAGATGATTTAATTAACGAAGTAGGAAAAGACGCGACAAGATTCATTATGCTAAACAGAAGTAGTGATGTTGAACTTGATTTTGATTTTGATAATGTCATTGAAAAATCTAAAGATAATCCCCTGTACTATGTACAATATAGTTATGCAAGAATTGCCTCTGTTTTTAGACATCTTGGGATAGATTTAAAATCTGAAATTAAGATTAAAAAGCAAGACTTTAAATATTCTGATGATGAAATTAGTATTTTAAAGAAAATATCTGAATGGCCTAAGTGTATCGACTCAGCCAGTAAAAAATTAGAACCACACAGAATACCAACGTATTTATATGAGCTAGCATCTTTATTTCATTCATATTGGAACCTAGGAAAAGATAATCCTCAAAAAAGATTTATTAATGATGAAAAAAAAATTACTGATGAAAAATTAATTTTTTTGAAGGTAATTTCAGATGTAGTCAAATCTGGAATGAATATTGTGGGTGTTTCAGTACCTGAGAAAATGTAATGTTAAGAGAAATAAAATATTTAATATTCATATTCATTATTTGTTTATTTTTGTTTTTAACAGTAAGATATTATTTTTCAGATACTAACAAAAAGAATTCGTATAGATCTTTAAATACAATTGACAAAAAAATCAGTACGTATGCAAAAAATTTACCTGTTTTAGAAGATGATACTAAAAATATTATTGAATACGTGGAACAATTAAATAATAAAAAAAAGAAAAAATTTAATTTTTGGAAATTATTAGAGACAAATGAATAATCGCAGATCATTTATTATTGGCATCAAATCGACAAAACTATCATTACAAGAGAAAAAATTTATAATGAAATATAAACCTTGGGGTATAATTTTATTTAGTAGAAATATTAAAAATATTAAACAAACATCTAATTTAACTTTTTCAATTAGAAGAATTTTTAATGATATGAAATATCCTATTTTGATTGATCAAGAGGGTGGTAGAGTAAATAGATTGAAAAAAATAATTTCTTTTGACAATCTCACTTCAGAGTTTTTTGGTTCTAAATATATGCAGAATTATAAAGAATTTAAATTTTTTTATAAATTATTTATAGACAAAACCTCATACTTAATGAAATTGATAGGAGCAAATATAAATACTGCACCAGTTTTAGATCTTAGAGTTAAAGGATCATCTAAAATTATTGGAGATAGATCATTTTCAAAAGATCCTAAAATTGTATCAAAAATAGGAGATTATTGTATTCATTATTTTCATAAGAATGGAATTGGCACTGTAATTAAGCATATTCCTGGTCATGGAAGAGCAAAAGTAGATAGTCATTATTTTACACCAACAATTAACAAAAAAGAAAGTTACTTATTAAAAAATGATTTTATTGCTTTTAAAAATAAAAAAACTTTTTTTGCTATGACAGGTCATATTATTTTTAATAGAATTGATGAAGTTAATACCGTTACTCATTCTAAAAAATTAATCAAACTAATTAGAAATAAAATAGGTTATAAAAACATATTAATTTCTGATGATTTATCTATGAAAAGCTTGAAAGGTACACTTAAAGAAAATACAATTAAAACGTTTAAAGCAGGTTGCAACATAGCCTTACATTGTAATGGAAATTTTAATGAAATGAAAATTGTTGGAAAAAACTCTCCAATTATTAATAAATTTATATTGAAAAAAACATCACAATTTTACAAAATTTTAAGCTAATATTATCCCATGATAGAAAAAGATTCTGCACTGTTTAAAGTGGACGTAGAAAATTATAATGGCTCATTGGATGTTTTGTTAGATCTAGCAAAAGCCCAAAAAGTTAATTTAGAAGATATATCAATTACAAAATTAGCTGATCAGTTTCATGATTTTATTACAAAAAACAAAAAGTTAAATTTAGAAATTGCTTCAGAATATTTATTAATGGCTACATGGTTAGCCTATCTTAAATCTAAACTATTACTACCTGGAGATCCTGAAGAAGAATTCAAAGTTCAAGAAGTAGCTGATAGATTAAAATTGCAGTTAAAAAAGTTAGAGTTAATTCGATTATTATCTGAACAAATGCTTAAAAGAAAAAGAATCGGAAGAGAAATTAGATTTAGAGGAAGTAAATCAGGAATTAGACCAATTTATAATAGTGAATATAAAGTAAATTTATTTGAATTATTAAAAACATATTCTTCAATAATTATGACTAAAGATTTTCAAAGAGTAAATATTCCAAAATTACCAGTTTTTACAACTGAAGAAGGAATAAAAACTATAAAAGATTTTTTTGGTAAATTAATGGATTGGAAAAAGTTAGATGATTTAATACCTAGTAATTTTAAAAAAGCAGCAAAATACAAAAAAACAGGTAAAGCAGGTATATTTGCTGGTTCATTAGAACTTGTAAAAGAAGGTAGTTTAAAAATGAAACAAGAAGAACTTTTTGACGATATTTACATTAGAGAAAATAAATGATTAAAAAAAAAATAAAAAAAAAAGATAATGTAATAAATTTTCCTACTAAGTTATCTCAAATAGAAAAAGAAATTGAAGCAATAGTTTTTGCTGCAGCTGAACCTTTAGATATTCAAACCATTGAAAATAAGATTTCAAAAAAAATTGATGTTGAAAAAGTTTTATTAAAATTACAATCAGAGTACTCAGATAGGGGTATTAATTTAGTTTGTATTTCAAAAAAATGGTCTTTTAGAACTTCGACAAACTTATCAAACTTAATGTCACAAGAAAAAACTGTTGAAAAAAAATTATCTAGAGCAGCAATAGAAACATTAGCAATTATAGTTTATCATCAACCAGTAACAAGAGCAGAGATTGAGGAAATAAGAGGTGTTGCCTTTGGAACTAATACACTTGAAATATTAATGGAGCTTAATTGGGTAAAGCCAGGAGGAAGAAAAAATGTTCCAGGCAAACCCATTCAATATATAACTACTGACGATTTCTTAAGCCATTTTAATCTTCAAAAATTATCTGATTTACCTACAGTAGATGAGCTAGGAGCTGCAGGACTTATAGATAGTACTAATATTGATAATGCAATTTTTGGAACTGGAAAATTCTATAAAGAAAAACAAGATGATAAAAAAGAGGACATTTACTCAAATATCGATGAAATGTTGAGTAGCACTCTAGATTCAGAAGAAAATAAATAAATCATAACTTCAACCAATAAAAAAAAGGTACTTTTAAATTATTGATAAAAAGGTTATAAGCTTTGTATGAGCATAGGAATTTGGCAAATAGCAATTGTTGTAATACTCGTTGTGTTATTATTTGGTAGAGGGAAGATATCAAGTTTAATGGGTGATGTTGCAAAAGGAATTAAAAGCTTTAAAAAGGGTATGGCATCAGATTCAACTGATGATACAGAACCTAAAAATATTTCCGACGAAAATCAAGACTCAAATAACAAAGAATAAATCACATGCCTACTATTGGTTGGTTTGAGATTTTAATCGTAGTAGCAATAGCTATTGTGGTACTCGGACCAAAGGACTTTCCTATAATGTTAAAAAAGGTTGGCTCATGGATCGGCACTGCCAAAAAATACATTAACAATGTACAAAATGAAGTTTCAAATATCGATATTGAAGATAATCGTATAGAAAAAAAAGAAGATAAAAAAGATGATTCATGATGAAAAAGAAGGTGGCTTCATTAGTCATTTAGCAGAATTAAGAAAAAGATTAATTCATAGTTTTATATTTTTGATAATTTTCTTTATAGCTTGTTATTTTTTTGCTGAACATTTATATGGTTTTTTAGTTGATCCATTTGCTCAAGCTGTAAAAGATGACGGAATAGAAAGAAGATTAATTTTTACAGCTCTTCAAGAAACATTTTTAACATATTTAAAAGTGTCTTTTTTTACTGCTTTTTTTGTTACATGCCCATTTATTTTAATGCAAATATGGAAATTTATTGCACCTGGTCTTTATAAACATGAAAAAATTGCAATTTTACCCTATTTGATTTTAACACCTATATTATTTTTTTTAGGTGGGATGTTAGTCTATTATCTAATAATGCCGTTAGCCATAAAGTTTTTTTTATCTTTTGAAAGTTCAGGTTTATCCACAAACTTACCTATTCAATTAGAAGCTAAAGTAAATGAATACTTATCTTTAGTTATGAAACTTATTTTTGCATTCGGAATAAGTTTTCAGTTACCTGTAGTTTTAAGTTTGCTGGCAAGAGTGGGAGTCGTTGATTCTGATTTTTTAAAAAAAAGAAGAAAATATGTTGTTGTAATTATATTTGCAACCGCAGCAATCTTAACTCCACCAGATCCAATCACACAAATTGGTTTAGCTATCCCTCTATTAATTTTATATGAATTATCAATATTTTCAGTAAAATTTATAGAAAATAAAAATTTAAAAGATTCTGATGCATAATTTAAAAGAAATTAGAAAAAATTTTGATGCTTTTAAAAAAGCCCTCGAAAAAAGATCTATCGATCTAGATTTTGATAAACTTAAAAATTTAGATATAAAAAATAGAGAATTTATTCAGAAAAAAGAAACTTTAGAAAAAGAAAAAAAAGATATTTCCAAATCTAAAGATAAATCTTTATTTAAAAAATCAAAAGAAATTTCTCTATCATTAGAAAAAATTGCCGAAGAGCACAAATCTGTCAAACATGATTTAGAAAAAATTTTATCTAATATTCCAAATATACCTCATCAGGACGTTCCTTTTGGAAAGGATGAAAATGATAATGTTGAAATTGAAAAATTTGGCAAAATTCCTGAGTTTGATTTTAAACCTAAATCTCATTATGAGATAGGAGAAAATCTTAAAATGTTGGATTTTGATTTAGCAACAAAAACTACTGGATCAAGATTTGTTTTTGTAAAAGACAAATTAGCTTTGTTAGAAAGAGCGCTTTCTAATTTTATGTTAGATACACATATATTGCAGAATAGTTATAAAGAAATTTCACCACCATTGTTAGCTTCTGAAAATACAATGTTTGGAACAGGACAATTACCAAAATTTGAAAATGATCAATTTGAAGTAAAATTAGAAGAGAACACAGATAGAAAGTTTTTGATACCAACGGCTGAAGTAATTTTAACTAATATTGTTAAAGAGAAGATTATAGATCTAAAATCTTTACCTATGAGATTTGTTGCTTCAACACCTTGTTTTAGAAAAGAAGCTGGCAGTTATGGAAAAGATACAAAAGGTATGATCAGACAACATCAATTTTATAAAGTTGAAATGGTCAGTATTGTAGAGCAAGACAAATGTTTAGAAGAACTTGAAAGAATGACTAATTGCGCAACAGGTATTTTAGATCTCTTAAAATTACCATATAGAAAAATGATTTTGTGTAGTGGTGATATGGGATTTAGCGCTGAAAAAACTTATGATATTGAAGTGTGGTTACCTTCAGAAAACAAATATAGAGAAATTTCCTCTTGTTCATCATGTTCTACATTTCAAGCTATAAGAATGAAAGCAAGATATAAAAATAATAAAAATGAAACTCTTTATGTGGGTACCCTAAATGGAAGTGGTTTAGCAGTGGGTCGGACACTTATTGCTATTTTAGAAAATTATCAAGAAAAAGATGGTTCAATAACCATTCCAAAAATACTTAGACCCTATATGAATAATTTGGAAAAAATTTCAATGAATTAAAGTTGTTTTAATCCAATAGATAGTATAAATATTCATTTTTAATTAAGGAGTTTTATGGAAAGTTCAGGGATAGGTCAATTTATACCACTAATACTAATTTTTGTTATTTTTTATTTTTTCTTAATAAGACCTCAACAAAAAAAAGTTAAAGAACATAAGGCAATGGTTGAGAGTTTAAAAAAGGGAGATAAAATTGTGACCTCAGGAGGTATTACAGGAACTATTACTAGAGTTGTCGATAATGACAAGGTAGAAGTAGAAATTGCTGAAAATGTTACTGTTGAGGTTGTAAGAGGTACAGGCGTTCAAAGTTTAATGAGTTCTCAAGAAGTTAAGAAATAAATTTCGCTATAATAAAGTGTTATACTTTTCAAAAATAAGAATAGTTTTTGTTTGTTTAATTTCTTTATTTTTTATTTTACTTACATCCTCTAATATTTTTAATTTTAATAATAAATTTTTAGACAAAAAGATAAATCTTGGTCTTGATTTACAAGGTGGTTCATATCTCTTGTTAGAAATTGATAATACTCCAGTAATTGAACAAAAACTTCAAAATTTATCAATAACTATTAGAAATTTTTTTAAAGAAAAAAATATTAGAATTAACAATGTTAAACTTTCAGACCAAAAACTTTCTTTTTCTGTAGATGAAAAATATAAACAAACTGTACTAGATGTATTTAATGACGAAGAAAGTGATATAAATCCTTATTATCAAAGATTTAAATCTCATCAACTAGATATTACTGAAGAAAATAATATTTTTATTGTAAATTATTCGAGACAAGGAATTGTTGAACTTAAAACTTCATCTCAAGATCAAGCATTAGAAATTGTTAGAAGAAGAATAGATGAAATAGGAACAAATGAACCTAATATTCTCAAACGTGGAAATGATAGGATTTTAGTTGAATTACCTGGACTAGATGATCCTATGAGAATTAAATCTCTACTTGGAAAAACAGCAAATTTAACTTTTAGATTTGTTACTAACGATAATGAAGACTCCTTTGGTGCAGAAAAGTTAAAATATGAAGATAATTCAGAAGAAGCAATAGTAAGTAAAAGAATAATTTTAAGTGGAGACAATCTTCTGGATGCTCAACCGAGAATGAATAATGAAACCAATGAAACTGTTGTTTCATTTACCCTTGATAGAGTTGGTGCTAAAAGATTTGGTAAAGCTACATCTACTGGTATAGGAAAACAATTAGCTATAGTTTTGGATGGTAAAATTATAAGTGCTCCGGTTATTAGAGATACTATAGCAAGTGGATCAGGTCAAATTAGTGGTGGTTTTACTTTTCAATCAGCTACTGATCTTGCTTTATTGTTAAGATCAGGAGCATTACCTGCTCCATTAAATATTATTGAAGAAAGAACAGTTGGACCAGATTTGGGACAAGACTCCATTAATGCAGGTATGATAGCTTTAGTTATTGGATTTATACTTGTAATTTTATTTATTTTTATAAAATATAAAATATTTGGACTTATTACTAATATAGCTTTAATCATAAATTTATTTCTTTTAGTTGGTATTTTAACTATATTTGAGGCAACTTTAACTTTGCCTGGTATTGCAGGAATAATTCTAACAGTTGGTATGGCTGTAGACGCAAATGTTTTAATATTTGAAAGAATTAAAGAAGAACTCAAAAATGAAAAAAATAATTTAATAGCTTTTGATAGCGGATATACAAAATCAAGAACAGCTATTCTTGATGCAAATATAACTACATTATTAGCTGCAATAATTTTGTTTTTTATGGGGTCAGGACCAATAAAGGGTTTTTCTTTAACTCTAGGAATTGGAATTTTCACAACACTTTTTTCAGTTTATTTTATAGCTAGATTATTAACTGTTTTATATGTCTCAAAAAATAAGGAAAAAGAAGGATTGATTAGATGATAGCTTTTAATAAATATTATAATAAATTTAATATTTTCTCAGTTTCACTGGTTGTTGTATCTCTTATATTATTAATTTTTAAAGGTTTAAATTTCGGGATAGATTTTAAAGGTGGAACTCTAATAGAACTAAGATCAAATGATTCAAAAATTAATATCACTTCGTTAAGAGATAATTTAAATCAAATGAATCTCGGTGATGTTTCAGTAAAAAACTTTGGTAATGAAACTGACTATCTAATTAAATTTGAAAATAATGATAACAAAAATGTTATTGAAGAAATTAAATCACACTTAGATAAATCTTTTGGAAATAATTTTGATTTTAGAAGAGTTGAAAATGTGGGTCCCAAAGTAAGTGCAGAATTATTAAAATCAGGTGTAATAGCAATATCGGTTGCGTTGGCTTTAATGCTTATTTATATTTGGATTAGATTTGAATGGCAGTTTAGTCTAGGCGCAATTTTAGCTTTATTTCACGATGTTATAGTTACCTTGGGATTATTCTCATTATTGGGATTAGAAATTAATTTATCTATTATTGCTGCTGTATTGACAATTGTAGGATATTCAATGAATGATACAGTTGTGATTTTTGATAGAGTAAGAGAAAATTTAAGAAAGTACTCTGATATCAAAATTTTTGAATTGACGAACATTTCTATAAATGAGACTTTATCTAGAACTTTAATTACCTCTATAACAACTTTATTAGCCTTATTATCAATATTTTTCTTTGGTGGTGAAATTTTAAAAGGCTTTTCTTTAGCTATGATTTTTGGAGTAATTTTTGGAACTTATTCTTCAATATATATAGCTAATACCATACTGGTTAGACTCAAAGTTTCTCAAAAAACTATACTTAGAGAAGAAGATAAAAATTAATATAAATTTTGAGCAATTACCATTGTGAGAAGCATAGGTAATGATAATAATGTATTTGTTCTTGAAAATAACATCGCTGTTTTTGCTGATTTTAATTTTAGTTCTGGCTCACACTCAACTATACCTAAAGCTCTCTTTTGATTTGGCCAAATAACGAACCAAACATTAAATGCCATAATCACGCCTAGCCACATACCAATTCCAATTGCAGTATGTTTTGGCACTCCTGACCCAATACTTAAGGTCATCGCATCATGTAAATATCCATTTAGACCAGCAAGTATTAATCCTGATAATATTGTAAAAGCAGCAGCCCATCTAAAGTAGAAAAGAGCAGCTGGGGCTATAATTTTACCTATAGCTGGTTTTTGTTCATCAGGTATTTTTGACATATTAGGTATTTGAACAAAATTAAAGTACCATAATAATCCAATCCACATTATTCCAACTACAACGTGAGTATACCTTGCTATCCAACTCCAAAAATTTCTATCAAAACTGAACCCATCATTTTGATAAAATAAACCTAAAAATAAAACAATAGCTAAGGCTAATGATGTATGAATAGTTTTAGATAAAGATGAAAGAATATTTCCCATTATTAAATTATATACTAATTTTAATAAAATATAACAATAATTTTTTTTAATTTAAAAGAGGTTTTAAAAATTTTCCTGTGTAACTTTGACCATTTTTACATATTTCTTCAGGTTTCCCCTCAGCAATAATTTTTCCACCTTTTACGCCACCTTCAGGACCCATATCTACAATATAATCAGCTGTTTTAATTACATCTAAATTATGTTCAATTACTACGACTGTATTGCCCAGAGAAACAAACGTATGAAGAATTTCCAGTAATTTCTTTATATCATGTTGATGCAATCCAGTAGTCGGTTCATCTAGGATATACATTGTTCTTCCAGTAGATCTTTTAGATAATTCTTTGGCCAATTTTATTCTTTGAGCTTCGCCACCCGATAAGGTAGTGGCCTGTTGGCCAATTTTTATATATCCTAAACCTACTTTTTTTAAAGTTAATAATTTAGTTTTTATATTAGATATATTTTCAAAGTAATCGCATCCTTCATCAACTGTCATGTTCAAAACATCAGCAATACTTTTATCTTTAAATTTTATTTCAAGTGTCTCTCTATTATATCTTGTTCCTTTACATTCATCGCATTGTATATAGACATCAGGAAGAAAATGCATTTCGTATGTAATAACACCATCACCTTCGCAAGCTTCACATCTTCCACCTCTCACATTAAATGAAAATCTACCAGGTTTATATCCTCGTGTTTTAGACTCTGGTAAACTAGTAAACCAATCTCTTATTGGACCAAAGGCACCAGTATAAGTAGCAGGATTGGATCTTGGAGTTCTTCCAATAGGAGATTGGTCAATATCTATAATTTTATCAATTAGCTCAGTGCCTTTAAATCCTTTAAATGGTTTTGGAATTTTTCTAGATTTATTATTATTTAAAGTTAAGTTCAATGCGTTATATAAAGTTTGCAAAACTAATGTTGATTTACCACTTCCCGATACGCCTGTTACACAAGTTAAACTACCCAGCGGTATCTTTAAATTAACATTGTCTAAATTATTACCAGTAGCTCCTGTAATTTCTAAAAATCTACCATTTTTCGCTAATCTTCTTTTTTGTGGAATGTTAATTTTTAATTTATTTGAAAGATATTTTCCGGTAATACTGTTTTGATTTTTACTTATTTCATTGAAAGTTCCTTGAGCAACTATTTCGCCTCCATTATTGCCAGCTTCTGGGCCAAGATCAATTATGTGATCAGCATTTTCCATTGTTTCGGTATCATGCTCAACAACTATTACTGTGTTACCTAAATCTCTTAATCTCTTTAAAGCATTAATAAGTTTTACATTGTCTTTTTGATGTAAGCCTATAGATGGTTCATCTAAGACGTATAAAACTCCTGTTAAACCTGAACCTATTTGCGAAGCAAGTCTGATTCTTTGAGCTTCACCACCAGAAAGTGTTCCTGATTCTCTTGAAAGAGTTAGATAATCTAGGCCAACATTTAATAAAAAATTTAATCTTTCATTGATTTCTTTTAGAATATGCTCAGCTATTTTAATTTGTTTTTTATCTAGAGTGTTTTTAAGATTATTAAACCATTTTGCAGCATCCAAAATTGATTTTTCAGTAACTTCACTTATATGTAAACCATCTATTTTTACACAGAGCGCCTCATCTTTTAGTCTATGACCATTACATCTTTCACATTTTGTATCAGATTGGTATTGTGAAATTTCTTCCCTTTTCCAATCACTATCAGTTTCGAGATATCTTCTTTCCAAATTATTAATAACTCCTTCAAAAGTTTTCTTATGTGAATATTTCTCATATCCATCATCATATGTGAATTTTATTTCTTCGTCATCTGAACCATAAAGAATTATATCTTTAATTTTTTTTGATAGTTTTGACCATTTATCTTCTAATGAAAAATTATAATGTTTAGCAAGTGATGATAAAGTTTGAGCATAATACATAGTAGTGGTTTTAGCCCACGGTTCTATTGCTCCATCTGCAATACTTTTTTTTTCATTAGGTATAACTAAATTTGGATCAACATTTAGCTTTATACCTATACCCTCACATTCTTCACAAGCTCCAAATGGACTATTGAAAGAAAATAATCTTGGTTCTATTTCTTCAATAGTAAAACCACTTTCTGGACATGCAAATTTTGTAGAAAATATTAATTTTTCTGATTTTCTAAATTTCTTTGGTAATGTTTCATCTTCATATTCAGCAAAGAGCAAACCATTCGCTAAATTGATAGATGTTTCAATACTTTCTGCTAATCTATTACCCAAGGAAGAATTAAGAACAATTCTATCAACTAGAATTGAGATATCATGTTTTACTTTTTTGTTTAATTCTGGAACTTTTTCAATTTCATATAAAACTTCATCAATCTTAATTTTTCTAAAACCTCTTTTTTTATAAGCTAATATTTCTTTTTTGTATTCACCTTTACGACCTCTGACTACAGGAGCATAAAGATAAATTGTTGATTTTTTTGGAAGTTGTTTGATCTTGTCCACTATTTGACTTACTGTTTGAGATTCAATAGGTTTTCCAGTAAATGGAGAAAAAGGTATACCAGCTCTCGCATAAAGAACTCTCATATAATCATAAATTTCAGTTACCGTAGCAACTGTAGAACGAGGATTTTTCGAGGTATTTTTTTGTTCTATAGATATTGCGGGACTTAATCCTTCAATTAAATCAACGTTCGGCTTTTTCATTTTATCCAAAAATTGTCTTGCATAAGCTGACAAGCTTTCTACATATCTTCTTTGACCTTCAGCGTAGACAGTATCAAAAGCTAGAGAGGATTTTCCTGACCCAGATAAACCAGTTATTACAACAAATTTATCTTTAGGAATTTCTAAAGAAATATTCTTCAAATTATGTTCTTTAGCACCCTTAATAAGTATCTTTTTAATCATAATTTTAGTTGCTTTGACTTAATAAAATTAATATTCAGAGTAAATTGTGATATAGTTCTAATTAATTAAATTAATAAATATTAAAATATTATGGCTGGAAGTTTAAATAAAGTACTTTTAATTGGTCGTTTGGGCGCAGACCCAGAAATCAAACAAATGGTTAATGGAAAAAGTGTAGCTAGATTAAGCCTTGCTACAAGTCAATCTTGGAAAGACAAAAATACTGGTGAAAAAAAAGAAAAAACTGAATGGCACCGTATAGTTGTATTTAATGATGGTTTAGTAAACGTTGTTCAACAATATTTAAAGAAAGGTGCTCAAATTTATGTTGAAGGACAAATTGCAACTAGAAAATGGAAAGATGAACAGTCTGGACAAGACAAATATTCAACAGAAGTTGTTATTCAAGGCTACAACTCTTCATTGACAATGTTAGGTGGTGGAAATTCTGGAGGAGGAATTTCAAAGGATACTACTCAATCGTCAAATAATAATGAGGACATGTCTCAAATATCAAATGACATGGATGATGAAATTCCATTTTAATATTTATGCAAAAAACTGAAGTTCCTGAAGATAAAAATATTAAATTAATATCAATGCATGATGAGATGAGCTCATCTTATCTCTCTTATGCAATGAGTGTAATAGTAAGTAGAGCTCTTCCAGATATCAGAGATGGTTTAAAACCTGTTCATAGAAGAATTTTGTATGCTATGTACAAAGGAGGATATGACTGGTCAAAACAATACAGAAAATCTGCAAGAATAGTTGGTGATGTAATAGGTAAATATCATCCTCATGGTGATCAATCTGTTTATGATGCTTTAGTACGCATGGTACAAGATTTTTCAATGAGTTTACCTTTAGTTGATGGTCAAGGAAATTTTGGTTCTATTGATGGTGATCCTGCAGCAGCAATGAGATACACAGAAACAAGATTATCTAAAGTTTCCCAATTTTTAATAGATGATATTGAAAAAAATACTGTAAATTTTAAAAGTAATTATGACGAAACTGAAAAAGAACCATCAGTTTTACCAGCCCAATTTCCAAATTTATTAGTCAATGGTGCTGGAGGAATAGCAGTGGGAATGGCGACAAGTATACCACCTCATAATCTAGGTGAAGTAATTGATGGAGCTTTAGCCTTAATAGATAATAAAGATATAAAAATTAAAGAATTAATGAAACATATTCCTGGCCCAGATTTTCCAACAGGAGGTGTTATAATTGGTAAAGATATAATTAAACAAGGTTATAATAAAGGTAGAGGGTCTTTTAAAATTAGAGGTGAAATTTCCATTGAGAGTCTAAAAAATGGAAGAGAGAGACTTGTTATTACATCGATACCTTATCAAGTGAATAAGTCAGTTTTAAATGAAAGAATAGCTCAACTAGTTAGAGAAAAAAAAATTGAGGGGATAAAAGATATAAGAGATGAGTCTAATAGAGAAGGTATAAGAGTATCAATAGATTTGAGAAATGGAATAGAACCCGAGACTGTAAAACGACAGTTATATAAAAATACTCAAATAGAAAGTTCTTTTGGCTTTAATACATTGGCAATCGTTGAAGGTAGACCTGAAACTTGTAATTTAAAAGATTTTTTAACAAATTTTTTAACTTTTAGAGAAGATGTAGTTATTAAAAAAACAAAATTTGATTTACAAAAGGCGGAGGAAAGAGCTCATATATTAATAGGTTTATCTGTATCTGTAGAAAATTTAGATAAGGTTATAAAAATTATTAGAGGTTCAAAGACTCCAGAAGATGCCAAGAATTCAATTTTAAAAACTAAATGGAAAATTAATAAATCTCAAAAAATTATTTCTTTAGTCGAAGGAAAAAAAATTAAAGGAACATATTCATTTACTGAATTGCAAGTGAATGCAATCTTAGAGCTTAGATTACAAAAGTTAACAGCATTAGGTATTAATGAAATAGAAGTAGAAATTAAAAAATTATCAGAATTAATATCTAAATTTAAAAAAATAATTTCTTCAAAAAAAGAACTACAAAAAGTTATAAGTGAAGAACTAAAAAATATAAAAGAAAAATACTCAATACCAAGAAGAACAAAAATAATTGATGCTGTTCTGAATTATGATATTGAAGAAACTATTCAAAAACAATCTGTATTAATAACTGTTACACTACAAGGCTATATAAAGAGAGGATCGTTAAATAGTGTCAAGATTCAAAAAAGAGGAGGAAAAGGAAAAACAGGTATTACTACAAGAAACGAAGACTCAGTTGTTCAAACATTATCTGTTAATACTCATACTTCAGTATTATTTTTTTCAACAGAAGGTTTGGTTTATCGAATTAAAGCCTGGAAAATACCTGAAGGTTCAGCATCTTCTAAGGGAAAATCTCTATTCAATATTTTACCTTTAAAAAATCATCAATCAATTAGCTCTATAATGCCTTTTCCTGATGATGATTCTGAGTTAAAAAATTATCAAATTGTTTTTGCTACTGCAGAGGGTAAAATTAGAAAAAATAGTCTTGAAGATTTTTCCTCAATAAATTCTGCAGGAAAAATAGCCATGAAACTTGACTCAAATGATAAAATTGTTGGGGTTAAAATTTGTAAAGATGATCAAGATATTATGCTAAGCACTAAATTGGGTAAATGTATTAGATTTGAATCTAAAAAATTAAGAGTTTTTAAAGGTAGATCTTCCAAAGGTATAAGAGGGGTAGTTTTAGCACCTGGGGATCAAATTGTCTCTTTATCAATCATTGATAACACAAATAAATTAAGAAATGGAAAATCTAAAGATGCAAAATCAGAATTAAAAGCTGTAGAAAAGTTTATTTTATCAATTACAGAAAATGGTTTTGGTAAAAAGACTCCTCATACAGATTATCGAGTTACAAATCGAGGAGGAAAAGGTATCATTGGTATCATAAACTCTCCAAGAAATGGTAATATATCGTCATCGTTCCCGGTTTTTGATGGTGATGAAATTCTAATTTCTACAAATAAAGGTAGGGTTATTAGAATTGCAGTAAAAGAAATCAGAACTGCTGGAAGAAATACTCAAGGAGTTAGAATTATTAAATTATCAGGAGAAGAAAAAGTTGTATCAGCTGATAAAATCGATGATAATTTAGTTTAATGAATAAGGTAGCAATTTATCCTGGTACGTTTGATCCAATAACTTTAGGTCATATTGATGTAATTAAAAAAGGGCTCAAATTATTTGATAAAATAGTTGTAGCTGTTTCTGATGTAGATAATAAAAATTATCTTTTTGATTCATTCGAAAGAATTGAAATAGTAAAGAAAGCTTTATTTTCTGATTTGAAATTAAGTAAAAAAAAAATTACAATTATCTCATTTACATCTTTAACGACTGATTTATGCAAGAAATATAAATCAAATATAATTTTAAGAGGATTAAGAGCTGTATCAGATTTCGAATATGAATTTCAACTAGCAGGAATGAATAGAAAATTGAATAATAACATTGAAACTTTATTTCTAATGTCAGATGTAGAAAATCAAATTATATCCTCTAAATTTGTTAAAGAAATTGTTAAACTAAAAGGCGATATAAAAAAATTTACTACAAAAAGCACTATTAAATCTTTAAAAAAAAAATATGAATAATTTTTTTGTAAGTTTATTGCTTTTTTTGTTTTTATTAATCAACCCAACAATGTCAGAGGAGAATGTAATGATTTTAAAATTAAAAGATGGAGATGTAAAAATTGAATTATTTGATGATGTAGCACCAAATCATGTCAAAAGAATTAAGGAATTAGCTGATTCAGGTAAATATGATAATGTTGTTTTTCATAGAGTGATTGACGGTTTTATGGCTCAAACTGGTGATGTAAAGTTTGGCAATTCATCATCTGATGATTTTAATTTAAGTAGAGCTGGTATGGGTGGTTCAGATTTACCTGACTTAAAGCAGGAATTTAACAGTCTTCCACATGACAGAGGAACTTTGTCGATGGCAAGATCCTCAGATCCTGATAGTGCAAATAGCCAATTTTTTATTTGTTTTAAGCCTGCTCCTTTTTTAGATAAACAGTATACAGTTTTTGGTAAAGTTATAGAGGGTATGGAAATAATAGACAAGATTAAGCGTGGAGATGAAAACAATAATGGAGCCGTTTCAGATCCTGATAAGATAATCAGTTTTAAATCTTTGTAAAAATTAATGGCATTAAAAAATTTTGCCTTTAAAATATTAAATAAAGATAAATACGCTAGACTTGGATCTATTGAAACTCATAGAGGCAATATTCAAACTCCAGCATTTATGCCAGTTGGAACTCAAGCGACTGTTAAAGCATGTACAATTGATGATATTAAAAAAACTGGTACTGAAATAATTTTAGGAAATACTTATCACTTAATGATACGCCCTGGTGTTAATAGAATACAAAGAGTAGGTGGCTTGCATCAATTTATGAATTGTGATTTGCCAATACTAACAGATTCTGGTGGTTTTCAAGTTATGTCTCTTTCTAAATTAAATAAAATCGATAGAGAAAAAGGAGCAATATTTAATTCTCATATTGATGGTAAAAAATTTTATCTTAGTCCAGAAGAAAGTATAAGAATTCAACTTAAATTAAATTCAGATATTGTAATGATCATGGATGAATGTCCCAAAAAAACTAATGATTATGATTTAATTAAAGAATCAATGAATTTGTCTTTGTATTGGGCAGAAAGATCAAAAAAGGCTTTTGGAAATAATCCTCATAAAGGTCTTTTTGGTATTATACAAGGTGGTTTATTTAAAGACCTTAGAATTGAATCTTTGAATAAACTTATGGACATAGATTTTGATGGATTTGCTATTGGAGGATTAGCAGTTGGGGAAACCCAGGAAGAAATGTTTAGCGTTTTGGATGATATCAAGGATGAGCTCCCAGTAAATAAACCTCACTATCTAATGGGTGTAGGCACTCCTGCTGACATCCTGGGTGCTGTAAAGAGGGGAATAGATATGTTCGATTGTGTGTTACCTACTAGATCAGGAAGAACTGGTCTTGCTTTCACTTGGAACGGAAGAGTAAATATTAAAAATAATAAATATCAAAATGATGATAGACCCTTAGATGAAAATTGTAAAAATCTAAGTTTAAATAAGTATTCAAAAAATTATTTAAATCATCTTTTTAATACAAATGAAATTCTTGGATCTATGCTTTTAACTCTACATAATATTAATTTTTATCAAGAATTAATGTCTTCAATTAGAAAAAATATTAAAAATGGAACATTTGATGATTTTCATAATAAATACATTAATAAGTTGTAAATAAGAAACTATTTGTCTCAGAAATTCCTATTTGAAATATTTGAATAATTCTATATATACGTTGTCATTCAATACAAAAATGGGCCGTTAGCTCAGTTGGTAGAGCAATTCCCTTTTAAGGAATGGGTCGTTGGTTCGAGTCCAACACGGCTCACCATTAATGTTTATGATGCGTTAATTGGTGGATAATCAATAATTATCTGGTTTGTCCAATCGTTAATTTTTTTAATTCTATTATCTGATGATGGGTGTGTGCTCATAAACTCTGGTGGTTCTTTACCTTTATTAAATTCTTTCATTCTTTCCCAAATTTTTGAAGTTTCTCTTATGTCATAACCGGATAATGATGAAAAAATCATTCCAAGATAATCGGCTTCCGTTTCTTGTTTTCTATTAAAAGGATTCATAAGGCCAAGTTGGGACAGCAAACCAACAGTATTCATTCCAGTTGTTCTATTTACAGTAGATAGTTTTCCTCCTGATAAAATATCTATAACTTGAGTGCTGACATTAAGAACAGCTCCTCTGCTAGCTCTCTCAACCGAATGTTTGGCAACAGCATGAGCAATCTCGTGACCCATAACAGCAGCCAATCCATTAGTATTTTTTGTGACATCTAAAATGCCAGAGTAAACAGCAATTTTACCTCCAGGCATACACCATGCATTCCTAACATTCTTATTATCTATTAAAATATATTCCCAATCAAAATTTGCAGTAGGGTCATTTAATTTTGCTTGGTAAAAATATTCTGCAATTGAATTTTCCATTTTTTTACCAATATCTCTGATTTCATCTAATTTAGAATCGGTTATTAATTTTTCTTTTTCTTTAACTTGTTGGTAGATTTGAGCTGCCTGGGCATTAAGTTTGGATTCTGGAATAATCTTTAATTGTCTTCTTTCAGTTATAGGTGCTGTAGAACATGAATTTAAAATGAAACCACAACATCCACAACCCACATATGATAAAAATTTTCTTCTATTCATTTTGATCTAACATTGATATTATATTTTTCAATGAATCTAAATAATAAAATATTATTAATCTTATTCATAGTAGCAATTTCTTTCGTAATTTACTCAAGTTTTAAGTGACAGATAATGAAAAATAAAAAAAAAAAATCTTTAACTCTTATTTTAAGAAACTATTTCATTACTGGAGTGGTTGTTTTAATACCAATTGGTTTTACATTATATCTAACTAAATTTATTATTTCCATATCATCTAATATTATTCCAGAAAATATAAACCCTAATAGTTATCTTCCTTACGCAATACCTGGAATTGAGATTTTAATTTCAATAATTTTTATAACATTCGTAGGTGGTTTATCATTGTCTTTTTTAGGAAAAAGAATTTTAAAATTAATTGATGATTTATTTAAAAGAATTCCTTTTTTAAGAACAATTTATTCAGCAATTTTACAAATGACCGAAACTTTTTCTAACAAAGAAAATGATAAAAAAAGTGTAGTACTTGTTGAATATCCTAGAAAAGGTGTTTGGGCAGTTGGTTTCGCCACTAAAGAAAATAAAACCGAAATGGCTGATAAAACTAAACAAAAATTAATTAATGTTTTTATTCCTACTACTCCAAATCCCACAAGTGGTTTTCTATTAATGTTCCCAATTGATGACGTTATTCATTTAAATATGAGTTTTGAAGAAGCTTCTAAGTTTATTGTTTCAGCAGGAACTTCATCAGGTAAAAGTTAAACTATATC
>CACKXH010000002.1 GCA_902604005.1 uncultured Pelagibacteraceae bacterium | reverse complement strand
GTTCCTGTTGAAATATCAACTTCAATCTCTATTGAAGGACTTTTCATATACTCTTTTACTGTTTCTTCCTCATACTTTTCAAATAGTTTTCCATTGCTAACTATTTTTAAATCTCCAAATTTAATAGACAATTTTTTTAAATTTATATCAACTCCAGCTTTGCCTATCGCCATAATAATTCTTCCCCAATTAGGATCTTCACCAGCTATTGCAGTTTTTACTAATGATGAATTTGCAATTGAGACACCTATTTCTTTTGCGCTTTTTTCTGTATTACAATTTTTCACTTTTATTGTGACAAATTTAGATGATCCTTCTCCATCTGCTACAACTCTTTTTGCTAGATTTAACATTACATTATTTAATGCTTGATCAAAATCAATTAACTTACTATCAGTTATATTTAGAATTTTAGGATTATTTGCTTTCCCTGTAGAAAAAATTGAAAGCATATCATTTGTGCTTGAGTCTCCATCGCAACTGATCGCATTAAAAGTATTAGTTACATTTTTTTTTAATAATTTATTGAGCAAATCGTTGGGTAAATCTGCATCTGTAAAAATATAAGCAAGGAGAGTAGCCATATTAGGATGAATCATTCCTGATCCCTTAGCAATTCCATATATCTTCACGTTGGTATTGCCAATTTTACATTCTTCCATTGCTAATTTAGGCTTAGTATCAGTGGTCATTATTCCTAATGCAGCTTTAGTCCAGATATATTTATTTTGGGTATATTTAATATTTTGAATTAATTCTGGAATATGAGTTTTTATTTTTTCAAAAGGAAATGGCTCACCTATTGTTCCAGTACATCCAAAAATTATTTGTTTTGGACTAATCTTATCAGGATTATTATCATCCTCTTTTTGCTTCTCAATCAATTTAATTGATACGAGTTCAGCTAATTTTTGAAGACTTAAAAAACCCTTTAAACCTGTAAATGCATTTGCATTTCTTGTATTTACAATTAAGGAATAAATCTTTTTACTTTTTTGTTGTAAATTCCACTTAATATTCTCTGATCTAATCTTAGATTGAGTATAAACTGAGGCATGATTTGCTCCATCTCTAAAATAAAACATTACCAAATCATCTCTTGGAGCGTCATACAAGTTAGCAGATATTGATGAAATCGCTACACCATCAACATGGTCTAGGTCTTGATAATCGCCCATCTTGTTGTCTTTTTTTTTAGAAGATAGGAGATTTTTAAAATTCATTCCCATTGTATTTAAATTATAAATTTTATAGTTATATTAGTCCTAAATATTAAATAATAAATCAAAATATAATGCTAAATCCAATACAATTTGTTTCAAAATTCTTTAAATCTAACAATCAAAAAGAGCTGGATAGAATTAAAAAGATAGTAGAAAAAGTTAACTCTTTTGAACAGATTTTTTCTAAATTTGAGGATAAAGAATTCCCTAATAAAACAATTGAATTTAAAGATAGACTTAAAAAAGGTGAAAAAATTGAGAATCTAATGCCTGAGGCATTTGCTCTAGTAAGAGAAGCTTCAAAAAGAACTAGAGGAGAAAGACACTTTGATGTCCAAATTATTGGTGGAATAGTCCTTCATGAAGGAAAAATTGCTGAGATGAGAACTGGAGAAGGTAAGACTCTAACTATTACCTTAGCAGCATATTTAAATTCATTAAAAGAAAAAGGTGTACACATAGTAACTGTTAATGACTATCTAGCTAAAAGAGATTCAATCGAAATGGGTCAAATTTATAATTTTTTAGGATTAACATCTGGATATATTAATAACGATCAGGACGACTTTGAAAGAAAAAAGAATTATAACTGTGATATAACTTATGCAACAAATAGTGAGCTCGGCTTTGACTATCTAAGAGACAATATGAAATTCTCTGAAGAAGAAATGGTTCAAAGATTGCATTACTTTGCGATTGTTGATGAAATTGACTCATGTTTAATAGATGAGGCTCGTACTCCATTAGTAATATCTGGCGCAGCTGAAGACAAGACTTCGCAATATCTTGCGATAGATAAGCTAGTGCGACTTTTGAAAAAAGAAGATTATGAAATCGATGAAAAAGACAAAAATGTTTTTTTAACAAATGAAGGTATCAATAGTGTTGAAAAAATTTTTTCTAATGCTGGAATTTTAAAGAATAATAATTTTTATGATCCTGAAAATTTATCTTTAGTGCATCATGTAAATCAAGCATTAAGGGCAAATCATTTATTTGAAAAAGGTAAAGATTACATTGTTAAAGAAAATACTTTAAAAATAATTGATGAATTAACAGGAAGAATTTTAGAGGGAAGAAGATTTGGTGACGGACTGCATCAGGCTTTGGAAGCTAAAGAAAAAATTGATGTACAAGCAGAAAATCACACCTTAGCTTCAATTACTTATCAAAACTATTTTAAACTTTATTCAAAAATATCAGGTTGTACCGGAACTGCTGCTACCGAAGCACAAGAATTTTTTGAAATCTACAATCTTTCAGTAATTGTAATACCAACAAATAAACCAATGGTAAGAAATGATTTAAATGACCAAATTTACAGAACTGAAAAAGAAAAAAATAATGCTATAATAAAAAAGATTATAGAGTGTCATTCAAAAGGACAGCCTCTATTAGTTTTTACCTCAAGTATAAATAAATCTGAAATTTATTCAGAACTACTTAATAAAGAAAAAATAAAACATGTTGTTCTAAATGCAAAAAATCATGCAGATGAAGCAGAAATCATAGCGAATGCGGGTAAAGAAAATTCAGTAATTATAACTACAAGTATATCTGGTCGAGGTGTAGATATACAATTAGGCGGTAAAAAGGGATCTAAAGATGACAAATATTTAGAAAATGAAAAGAATAAAATTAAAAAATTAGGTGGTCTTTTTGTTATCGGAACTGAACGTATGGAGTCAAGAAGGGTTGATAATCAGGCAAGAGGTAGGGCAGGTCGTCAAGGGGATGAAGGTTATTCAATATTTTTTGTGAGCTTGGAGGATGATTTAATGAGAATATTTGGATCAGAATCAATGAATAATATTTTAGAAAAATTAGGACTGAAAGATGGAGAAAGTATTGATCATCCTTGGATAAATAAAGCCCTTGAAAGGGCCCAAGAGAAAGTTGAGTCGAGAAATTTTGACATAAGAAAAACATTAATTAAGTTTGACAATGTCTTAAATGATCAAAGACACGTAGTATTTTCTCAAAGAAAAAATGCCATGAAAAGTGAAAAAGTGTTTGATTATTCTAATGAATTTTTAAATGAAATAATAGATGACATAATTCAATTAAAAAGTCAAAAAATGTCAAATCCAAAAAGTAAGGAATTTGAAAATAAATTAAAAAAAATCTTTACAAAAAATCTAGATGAAACTGAAATTAAAAATTTGATTTCTTTAAATGAACAAGAATTAAAAAAATCTATAATAGAGAAATTTAATTACACTCGTGATGAAAGAATTAAGTTTTTAGGTGAAGATCAAGCTAAAGAAATAGAAAAAAGAATTTTTTTACAATCAATAGATCTAAATTGGAAATCTCATATCCAATACTTAGAACAATTAAGACAAGTAATTGGATTAAGATCCTATGGACAAAGAGATCCTCTCATCGAATATAAAAAGGAGGCTTTTGATTTATTTGAAAGTTTGCTTAATAAGCTAAAATTAGACTTTATAACTTTATTAATGAATTTAAAAATTGTTGAAAAACCAGTTGAAAAAGATTCAAGACCAAAGTTATCAGATAATCCAAAGTGTCTTATCTTACTTAAAAAAAATGAAAAAATTTCAAGAAATGACAGGTGTGAAGCTACAGGCAAAAAATTTAAAAACTGTTGCGGTGCTTTATAGGAAGTAAAAGATAGCTGTTAAAGTTAATAACCCGATAGTAACTAAAAGATAAATAGTTTTCTTTGATTTTAAAAGTAAATTTAATTTATCATGTTTGTTATCCAAATCACTCAAGTTTTCAGGATTTTTAATGAAACCTTTATTTCTCCCAATTTTTAGAAACTTATTTTTTCTATGATCTTTTATATCATTTGGAATCATTCCTTCAAAAAATTGAAGATTATTATCAATTGAGTCTTTTAAATTTTCTAAAATAATTTTTTTGTCTCTATGAGCTCCACCAACTGGCTCTGGAATTATTTCGTCTATTATATTTAGTTCAAGTAAGTCTTTAGCTGAAAGTTTCATGGCTTTTGCAGCATCAAGCATCTTTTTTGGATCTCTCCATAAAATTGTTGCACATCCTTCAGGTGATATTACAGAATATATAGAATTTTCTAGCATTAAAACTTTATTAGATGATGCAAGAGCTATAGCTCCACCAGATCCACCTTCTCCAATGATGATGGCTATAGTTGGAACTGTCAGCTTCATACAACATTCTATGGATTTTGCTATAGCCTCAGCCTGACCTCTTTCCTCTGCTCCTACACCAGGATATGCTCCTGGGGTATCAATAAAAGAAATTATAGGCAGACCAAATCTATTTGCTAAGTTCATTAGTCTTATAGTTTTTCTATACCCCTCGGGTCTCATCATTCCAAAATTTCTCTCTACTCTACTTTCTAAATCATCTCCTTTTTCTTGGCCAATAACTAATACTGATTTATTCTTAAATTTTGCTAATCCTGTTATAACAGCTTTATCTTCTCCATAGAATCTATCGCCTGAAAGAGAAATAAAATCATCAAATAAATTATTTATAAAAAATTTAGACTTGGGTCTTTCTTCATGCCTTGCTACCATTGTTGTTTGCCAAGGGTCTAGGTTAGAATAAATATTTTTTAACTTTTCGTCTAATTCTTTTTGGGTATTAGAAATTTTGTTAGTATCTACTTCAGAAAGACCACTTTGATTATAAGGATCTTTTAACTTTTCAATTTCATTTTCTAATTTTTTAATATCCGTTTCAAAATTTAGATAATTTTTCATTTTTATAGTTAATACATAAGTATGAAAAAAGACAATAAAATGTCAATGCTTCTATTAATTATTTGACTTAGAGTTTTATTGGAGTTTAAATATGGCTTCATGTCAACAAAATACCAAAAAGTAAATAATCTTAAAGTTTCTGAGAGCCTGCTGTCGTTTGTTAATAACGAATTATTAAAGGGTACGATGATTTCACCTGAAAAATTTTGGTCAGGTTTTGATAAAGCAGTCCATGATCTTTCACCAAAAAATAAAGAGCTAATTGAGATTAGAGAAAATTTACAAAAAAAAATTGATAAATGGCATATTGATAACAAAGGAAAAGATAACAATATTGAAAAATATAAAAAATTTTTAAAAGAGATAGGTTATTTAAAAGATGAAGGACCAGATTTCAAAATTGAAACTAACAATGTTGATGAAGAAATATCTCAAATTGCTGGCCCACAACTAGTTGTCCCTATAATGAATGCAAGATATACATTAAATGCTGCTAACGCGAGATGGGTGAGCTTATATGATAGTTTGTATGGAACAGATATAATAGAGTCTGAAGAAGGTGGTAGCGAAAGATATGATCCAAATCGAGGTCAAGAGGTAATTAAATATGTAAGAGAATTCTTTGATAAATTTATTCCAATTGATGGCACGAGTTGGAAGAATATTACTAATTTGAAAGTAGTAAACAAAGAGTTGCTCATTTCTAAAGGTGATTATGAGTACAAGTTAAAAGATAGAGATAAATTTATAGGTCATAGAGGTGATACCAATGATCCTACAGCAATTATTATAAAAAATAATAATTTACATTTTGAAATAATAATTAATCCAAAAGCATTTAGCGCAGCTCATGATATTGCGGGAATAAGTGATGTAATTTCAGAATCAGCTATTTCAACTATTTGTGATAACGAAGATAGTGTTGCTGCAGTTGATGCTGAAGATAAAACTATTTGTTATAGAAATTGGCTCGGTTTAATGAAAGGGGATTTAAAGATTCAATTTGAAAAAAATGGTAAAAATTTAGAAAGAAAACTGAACCCAGATAGAAGCTACATTTCAAAGGACGGAAAAGGTTTAAAATTACACGGGAGAAGTTTACTTTTGATTAGAAATGTTGGTCACCTTATGACTAATTCTTCAATTATACTAAAAGATGGAAGTGAAGTACCTGAGGGAATTATGGATGCATTTATAACTACAGCTGCAGCACTTCATGATTTAAAGAAAAAAAATAATTCAAGAAAAGGATCAATCTACATAGTTAAGCCAAAGATGCATGGTCCAGAAGAAACTGCATTTACAGATTTAATTTTTTCTAAAGTTGAAGAATTGCTTGAATTAGAAAAATACACTTGCAAGATTGGAATAATGGATGAGGAAAGAAGAACATCTGCCAACTTAAAAGAGTGTATTCGATCACTTAAGAATAGAGTTTTTTTTATAAATACAGGATTTTTAGACCGGACAGGAGATGAAATGCATACATCTATGGAAGCGGGGCCAATGATTAAAAAAGGAGATATGAAATCATCAAAATGGATTTTAGCTTATGAAAATAATAATGTAGATATTGGGCTGAGATGTGGCTTTTCGGGAAAAGCTCAAATTGGAAAGGGTATGTGGGCAATGCCAGATAAAATGAAAGAAATGATGTCTGAAAAAATTAATCATTTAAAGGCAGGAGCAAATTGCGCTTGGGTTCCTTCACCAACCGCTGCCTCATTGCATGCTCTACATTATCACCAAATAGATATATTTAATGAACAAAAAATGCTTAAAAAACGTGAACAAGCTAAAATTGACGATCTTTTAACTATTCCAATTGCTGATAGACCTAATTGGTCTGTTGATGAAATTAATAAAGAAATATCTAATTCAGCACAAACTTTATTAGGTTATGTTGTAAGATGGATTGACCAAGGTGTTGGCTGCTCAAAAGTTCCTGATATAAATAACATCGGATTAATGGAAGATAGAGCTACCTTAAGAATTTCATCTCAGCACATTACTAATTGGATTTATCATGGAATAACAACAAAAATTCAAGTTAAAGAAATCATGAAAGAAATGGCAAAGGTAGTAGATAAGCAGAATGAAAACGATAAAAAATACATAAAAATGAGTGATAATTATGAAAAATCTGTAGCTTTCAATACTGCATGTGATTTAATTTTTAAAGGAAAAGAACAGCCTTCTGGCTATACAGAACCTTTGTTACACTTAAATAGAATTAAAAAAAAATCTATTCAGAATTAGAATTTAAATTAGACCTATTTTTAAAAGCTGAAAATAAGGTTCCATCATCTAAACTCTCTATTTCTCCGCCTACAGGTAGACCTTGAGCTAATTTTGTTATTTTTACTTCGCAATTTTTTAGACTATCTTGAATATAGTAGGCAGTTGTTTGCCCTTCAACCGTTGCACTTGTAGCTAGAATCACTTCTTCAATTTTATCTTTCTTTACCCTTTCAACTAAAGAATTAATTAATAAATCCTCTTTTTTTTGTCCTATAGTTGAAATTGTTCCTCCTAAAATATGAAAATATCCCTTATAAATACTTGAGCTTTCAATGCTCCATTGATCTGACAAATTCTCAACTACACAAATTTTGTCATATTTTTTTTCAACTATTTTACAATTATTATAGCTACATTCGATAGAGGTTGGTTTTAACGTTCCACAAATTTTACATCTTGAAATATTTTTGTATACCTCTGCTAAAGCTTTAGTCAAAGGTTTAACAATTTCTTCTCTATTATTGATTAATTTTAATACAATTCTTTTAGCTGATTTTGGTCCTAAACCAGGAAGTTTAGAGATTAATTTAATTAAATCTTCAATCTCGTTGATATTTTGCATATTTTATAATGGCCACTTAAAACCTGGAATACCTAAATCATCCGTAGCTTTAGAAATTTCTTCGGTTGTCTTAATCTTCAATTGAGATTTAGCATTATTATGTGCTGCTAAAATTAGATCCTCTATAATTCCTTTTTCTTCTTTTAAAATTTCATCTGATATTTCTATTTTATACATTTCACCTTCTCCATCTAATATAACTTTTACAGAATTTGATCCAGAAAATCCTTCAGCTTTTATACTTTTAATTTTTTCTTGGCTTTCTTTCATTTTGTTTTCAATTTCTTTTGCTTTATCTAAAATTTTAGAAAAATCTGTCATTTCAAATCTCTTCGTTTTTTTTTACATCAATCAATTTAATATCAGGAAATTTCTTTTTAAGGTCTTTAAAAACTTTAGAATTTTCTATTTGAGATAAATCCTCTTTTTTTTTATTTTGTTCCTGTTCTTTTATTGAAACTTGTCCATTTTTCTTACTAAATGTAATAATCCATCTTTTATCAGTCCATTCAAAAAGTTTTGATGACAAATCTTTAACAAAGTTCTTGTCTAGATTGTCGTTAAAAGAAATTTCAATTCTTGAATTTTCAAAATTCACTAAATTTACATTATTCTCTAATTCATATTTTAATTTCATTTCTTTCTCAGACAAACATCTTTTTAATAATTCCTCTAAAGAATTTATTATTTTTCCTCTTTCAAATAAATTCTTTTTTTTTTCAGGTTCTAGCTCAGACTCTTGAATTACATTTTTAATTTGATTTACAGTTTTAGATTCATTTTCTAAATCTTTTTTTTCTTTTAAATTCTCGTTTTCAGAATTTTCAAAATTTATTTTTTCTTTTTTTATTCTAGATAAAATTTTATCATTATCTAAGTCACTTAAATATATTAATCTCATTAAAAACATCTCTATAGAAAGATTTTGATTTGAAACAATATTAAGCTCGTCTAAAGTCCTGATAGTAAATTGCCAATATAATATTAAAGTTTTTTTATCAATTTTGTCTGCAATGTTCTTTATTCTTAGAAAATCCTCATCATTTAAAGAAAAATTTGTTCCTTCAAGTGTAAGATAGGCGATATTCTTAAAATAATATAAGATCTCTAAGAAGTCGTTTATAAAAACTTTAGGTTCAATTCCTTGATCGTATATTTTCCTATAAACTTCTAAAACTTTGGCTTCTTGCCCCTCAAGAATATGCTCAAATAAATCTATTAATTGAGATTTATCAAAATATCCAAATATTCTTTGAGCGTTAATTAGATCTAGCTCTACTTTACCAAGTGTAGACAACATTCCTCTATCAAGAAGTGATAAAGCATCCCGTACTGAACCTTCGGATATTTTTACAATCAATTTTAATGCCTCATCAGATACTTTGCCATTTTCTTTATCTTTGATCTTTTTTATAAAATCAAATAACTCAGAAGACTTAATTCTTGATAAATCAAATCTTTGGCACCTTGAAACAATAGTAATTGGAATTTTTTTAATTTCAGTTGTTGCAAAGATAAATTTTAAATATTCGGGTGGTTCCTCTAAAGTTTTTAACAAAGCGTTAAAGGCTTGCTTACTAAGCATATGGACTTCATCAATTATGAATATTTTATATTTTGCAGATGTTGGCCCATATCTTGAAAATTCAATTAAATCTCTTACATCATCAACTCCCGTCTTCGATGCAGCATCCATTTCTAATATATCAATATGATTTGAATTAGCTATTTCCTGACAATGACAATTTTCACAATTGTCTACATCTGAAATGTTATCAATTCCTTTTTTACAATTGAGAGCTTTTGCAACAATTCTAGCTGTTGTAGTTTTTCCGATTCCTCTTATTCCGGTAAAAAGATATGCATTAGGTGCTTTATCATTTTTTATTGAATTAATTATTGTCTCAGAAATTACTTTTTGACCTATAAGATCATTAAATGTTTGAGGTCTATATTTTAATGCTAAAATTTTTTTGTTATTATTCATAATGATAATTTTAGGAGACTAGAACCTGAAAAACTGTCTCTACGACTGCTTCTGTTAAGATCTGATCGGGTTAAAGCAGCTTTCACCTCTAGCCTCCAAAACTATTATAGCAGTAATAAATTCTATTCTACAAGAAAAGATTATAATTTATTTTTCTCTTTCTTTATCAGCTTCAAAAACACCTAACACGTGAAAATCTTGGCAATGTAATCCTAATTCTTCTAAAGATTTTTGTACTTTTGGATCTTCTATGTGCCCGTCGAGGTCACATAAAAAAAAGAACGAATCGAATGAATTTTTTTCTGGGTAACTTTGTAATTTTGTTAAATTTACCCCATTAATTGCAAACCCTCCTAATGATTGATAAAGAGCTGCCGGTTTACTTTTCAATTTAAATAAAAAGGATGTAATATATTTTTTATTAGAAAATTCTGGTTGAGAAATGTGTTTTCCCATTATTAGAAATCTTGTAAGATTACCCTTTTCATTTTCAATATTTTTTTTTATAATTTCTAAATTATAAGTTTTTGCACTCAATGAGGATGCAATTGCAGATTTTGTTTTATCTTGTAATTTAGAAATCATTTGTGCTGAACCAGCAGTATCTGCTCTTACATGCTCTGTTAAACTATTTAATCTTATAAAATTAGAACATTGAGATAACGCTTGACCATGAGAATAGACATCTTTTAAATCCGAAATTTTTGTTCCAGGAATTCCCAAAAGATTATGTTCTATTTTTTGAAAATATTCTGAATAGATATTCAGCCTGTACTCAAATATTAAATATTCAATACCAATATTTCCTGTAATTCTATTTGATTCAGGAATTATTATTTTTGAATTAGAATCTTTTGAGGCTTTCAAAAAACACTCATCAAATGTTTTACAAGGGATAATTTCTGCTTTAGGATCAATTGATAACGCTGCAAGATGTGAATAAGCTCCAAATGATCCTTGAAAATATATTTTATTCATTAGGATTTATATTCCATTATTTTTTTTATGGCCATAAAATCCTTTTGAGTATCTACTCCAGTCGGAGAGTCTTTAGCTAGAGAAACCTTTATTTCTATATTGTTATCTAAAGCTCTTAATTGTTCTAGTTTATTTTTAGTTTCATTTTCTGATTGGTTTAAAGAAACAAAATTTTTAAGTGTTTCTAATTGATAACAGTAAATCCCTAAATGATGATAAATACATCCACTGATATCTTCTAATTTTCTTGTAAAGTTGAGAGCTTCAGAAAATTGAGAAGTATCTAAGCTTTGTTTCGTAATTACTTTAACTACATTTTGATCTTTATAAAAATTCTCATTTTTGATTTTTGCTCCTAAAGTACCTAGTTCAGATTTAGTTTTAATCATTAAACTATGTAGAGTCCTTATGTCACCTATATTCATCAAAGGCTCATCTCCTTGAAGATTCATAACTAATTCAATATCTGATTTCCCAAGTTTATTTATTGCTTCATAGATCCTATCAGTTCCAGTTTTGTGTTTATTGCTAGTTAATATTGCTTGTCCTCCGTTCTGATTCACGTCGTCAATTATCTCTTTATCCTCTGTTGCAACAAAAACTTCTCCGATATTTGCTTCAACAGCTTTTTTAAAAACATGTGAAATAATGGACAAACCATTAATTTTAAGCAAAGGCTTTCCTGGCAATCTCGTTGCAGATAATCTAGATGGAATTAAAATTAATGTTTTCATTCTTTTTTTTTAGAATTAGAATATAAACAGAGGCAATATTGTACATTAAAATATAAGCAATTTTTAACTTATAATGTTATACGTTCAAAATAAAATTTTATAAAATGGATTCTTTTGAAATTAATAAGGTTATTGCTGCTATTTTAATGGTTGCTCTTCTAATAATTGGAATTGGCAAGATTTCAGATATAGTTTTTCATGTAGAAAAACCTAAAACACCTGGATATGTTGTTGAAGTTGAACAGGTCGCAATTAGTTCTGCTTCGGAAGTTGAAAAGTCTGAAGAGATAATAGATATTGCAGCCCTTATGGCTTTGGGAGAAATTTCTCATGGGGAAAAAGTATTTAAAAAGTGTGCTGCTTGCCACTCTATTGTTAAAGGAGGAAAAAATAATATTGGTCCTGCTTTGTATAACGTAGTTGGAAGAAAGGTTGGTGTTGTAAGTGATTACAAATATTCTAAAGCACTATCTGGATATGATAAAGAATGGACATTTGAAGAATTAAATGGTTATTTAATTAAACCAGCAAAATGGATTAAAGGAACTAAAATGGCTTTCGCTGGTTTAAGAAAAGAAAAAGATAGAGCTTCAGTTATTAAATACTTAAATCAAAATTCAGATAATCCTTTGCCGCTACCTTAGTTTTCCAAAACAATATAATAAGATACTTTTTTGAACGTGAACTCTATTGAGTGCCTGTTGCCAAACTTTTGATTGTTTGCTAAAAAAAACTTTTTCTTCTACTTCTGAACCCCTAGGCAAACAGTGTAAAAATATACAATTCTTTTTTGCGTAACTCATTAATTTTTGAGTTATTCTAAAATTTTTGAATTGAGACAGTTTTTTCTTTTTATTAACCCTATCATTTAAAGAAATCACCTTATCAGAAAATACGACATCTGCATTGACCGCTGCATTATTTGCATTATTGAATATTTTAATTTTTTTAGTATTTCTTTTAACCCAATCTAAAATAAATTTATTTGGGCCATAGTTTTTTGGACATCCAATATTTAGTTTAAAATTAAATTTAACTGATGCCACTATTAAACTATTAAGAACGTTATTTGAGTCCCCTATCCAAGTAATATTCAGTTTAGAAATTGGTTTTTTTTTAATTTCCTCAACTGTAAAAATATCTGATAAGACTTGTGTAGGATGAGATGATGGACTTAAACCATTTATTATTGGAATTGATAAATAATTTTTAAGACTCTTGATCTTAAAATCACTATCTGTTCTAAACATAAAACCATCTCCATAAGTTGATAAAATCTTAGCAGTATCTTCTAGTGTTTCACCACCTTCTCCTAAATGAAGCTCATTAGACCTTAGTGTTAAAGTACCTCCTCCTAGTTGTTTAATAGCTAAATAGAAACTCAATCTAGTTCTTAAGCTTGATTTTTCAAACATTTGAATTAACAATTTGCCTTTTAGTGGTGAGTTTTTATCAACTTCTAAAGTAGATAATTTTTTTCTATTTTTTTTTCTTTTTTTTGCATCAACTAATATTTTTCGTAAATCTTTAGCTGATATATCTTTAAGATTAATAAAATGTTTCATTTATTTATATTTTGAACAAACTTTTTTAATAATTTTTAAAGCTTGATCTATTTCAATTTTCTTTACATTGAGTGGAGGTAAAATTCTTACTACGTTTTCAGCTGCTCTGATAGTAAGTAACTTGTTTTGCATTAAACCCTTTATAAAATTGGTTTGTTCACCATGAAGCTGAATACCAATTAAATATCCTCTGCCTCTAATTTCTTTTATAATTTTTGGAAATTCATCTTTAATTTTGTGTAATTCATTATGAAAATAACTTGAGTTTTTTTTAACAATATTGAGGAATTTTTTTTTAAAAATGATATCAATTACTTTATTGCCTATAGTCATTGCTAACGGATTGCCTCCAAAAGTTGAGCCATGTGTTCCTACTGTCATTCCTGATGCCACTTTTTTATTCATTAAAACTGCCCCAAGAGGAAATCCGCCACCTATTCCTTTGGCAATAGGAACAATATCAGGTTTAACTTTTGATTTTTCAAAAGCAAAAAATTCCCCTGTTCTTCCTATTCCACATTGAACCTCATCCAAAATCAATAATATATTTTTTTTATTGCATAACTTTCTAAGTCCTTTTAAACACCAATCAGGTATTACTTTTATCCCACCTTCACCCATAATAGTTTCAACCATTATAGCAGCAGTATTTTTAGTAATTAATTTCTTTAATCTTTTGTGATCTCCAAATTTAAAATGATCAAATCCAGGTATTTTTGGACCAAAGCCTTCGGTCATCTTTTTAGAGCCACTTGCAAAAATTGCAGCTAGTGTTCTTCCATGAAATGAATTTTTGATACAAATAATTCTATTCTTTTTTGGTTTGCCAATTGAATAAAAATATCTTCTAGCCACCTTAATTGCTGCCTCGGTTGCTTCAGTCCCGCTATTTTGAAACATTACATAATCAGCAAAAGTATTTTTGGTTAATTTTTTAGCTAGTTGTTCTCCCTCTGGAATTGTAAATGCATTGGAAACATGCCAAACTTTCTTAGCCTGAGCACTTAATGTTTTTACCAATTTTGGATGAGAATGTCCCAAGGAGTTAACAGCAATACCTTGTACAAAATCTAAATATTTTTTTCCGTTAGACGCATAAAGATAACTTCCAGATCCTCTTGAAAATGAAATTTTTTTTCTATTATAATTTTTTAATAAGTTGGTCATTTAAAATTTTATAAAGAACTTTTATAAATAAAAAACTTAGATACAAGTTTAGATTGAAAATTATTTTCTTGTTAATAAGTTCAATAATCTGCTTGTATTTAGTGTTTTGTATAACATTATATAGTTGTTTAAATTTATTTAAGTACTATATATTGAAATTTATGAGTTGGAACGACGAAAAAGTAAATAAATTGAAAGAACTCTGGGGAAAAGGAAATACTGCAAGTCAAATTGCTCAAATTATCGGGGGTGTAAGTAGAAATGCAGTAATAGGTAAGGCACATCGATTAAATCTTTCAGCTAAAATTAGGACTAGATCCTCAAGCTTTAACTCTAATAATGATAATAAATTCAGCGAAAATGTTAATAATAGTAAAAAAACAAGACAAAGTCGTTTCAAGTCTCTTTTAATTGAAAAAGATTTTGAGCCTGAGAATCCTAAACAACTTGAAGAATTAGATGAAAATTCTTGTAAATGGCCAATAGGTCATCCTGATGAAAAATCATTTTATTTTTGTGGAAGAACATCACTTAAAGATTTTTCATATTGTAAATTACATCTACTTTATGCTTATCAACCTAAAGGGAAAAAAGAAGATGTATTAGAAAAAGATGAAGTTCCAGGATTTATAGGTAAAAAAATAAAGTCAGCTTAAAGTTTATTTTCTTTCAGGATTATATTTTTCCTTTGAATACTCTCCACCTTCTTTCCACATATAAGAATATTTCTTAACTTCATTTAAAAATGAGCCTCTACTTGGGACACCTATGGTCGCGTTGTTCATATATTTATTTGATAAGATATTATCATATTTTAAAAGTTTAAGTTGGTCGTTAGTCAACAATGGATTTGGCATTAATTCAAAAAATGATGCCATAGCTTTTGCCATAAACAATGGAACTGGAATAAGTGGTCTCTTTTTATTTATAGCTTCCAATAACATTCTTATTATGTCCTTAAATGAAATCGTATCAGGACCAGCACACTCAATAATTTTTGCATTAACTTTTTTATTAATAACATGGAGAATAATATCTGTTAAATCTGAACAATGGATGGGCATAAACTTTGTATTGCCACCATAATACAAAGGGAAAAATGGTAGTCTATTTAATAAAGTCATAAATGTAGTAGTAAAATTATCATCCACAGAATAAACAACAGATGGTCTCAAAACGGTTGATTTAGGAAAATTACTAAAAATATTTTTTTCGCCTTCTAGTTTGCTAATTGCATAATTTGAATCTATCGCATCATCAATTCCTAGTGCAGATAAATGAATTAGATGATCTAAATTATATTCCTTAGATAATTTTGATAATAATAAAGGAAAATTAGAATGAATATTCTTAAATGAGTTTTTTTTATCTTTTTCAAACAACACACCTACTAAGTTTATACAAATATTAGTTTTTTGAAATTGAGCGACTATTGAACTTTCATCAAATGGATTTAGTTCAATAACATCAATGTATCCTGCATTCGCCTGGGTTTTAATAAAATTTCCCTTTTGATGAGAGTTTCGAGTAATAACTGTCACTCTATAATTATTTTTAGCTAACTTTCTAATTAAATTTCGACCTATTTGACCAGTTCCACCAAAAATTAGACAATTTTTTTCTTTCATATATATATTACTAGAAATGAATATTGATATTAAACTTCATAAAAATGATTTACCAGATGATTTTAACTTAAGCAACGTAATAGCTGTCGATGGAGAATTTATGGGACTAGATGTAAAAAGAGATCCTTTGTGTCTTATTCAAATATCGACTGGTGTATCAGATGCTCATATTATTCAATTAGATAGATCAAATTATAAGGCACCTAATTTAGTAAAAATTCTTGAAAATCCAGATGTAATAAAAATCTTTCATTATGGAAGAGCTGACCTCGCACACATTAAATATTATTTAAAGGCCAATACAAACAATGTAAAAGATACTAAAATTGCTTCAAAACTTGCAAGATCTTACTCTGACAATCATTCGTTAAAAACTTTAATAAAAGAATTTAAAAATATAGATATTAGCAAACAATTTCAAAGTTCAGATTTTGGAGGAGATTTAAGCCCTGCTCAACTCAAATATTGTGCAAATGATGTAATATATCTTCATGAAATACATAAAAAACTAGAGGATATCTTAATTAGAGAAAAAAGATTACAGCTTTATAATGATTGTCTAAAATTTATGAAAATAAGAGTTGAATTAGACTTAGCTCAATTTAAAGATGATATATGGGCACACTGAAAATGAATAAAAGCTCATCATTAATTACAGCTAAAAAAGTCATAGATTTAAAGATTGATGCTTTTAAAACTTTAAAAAAAACAATTGATAAAAATTTTGATTATGCAGTTAATGCAATTGTAAATTGTCAATCAAAGATTATTCTTTGTGGTGTTGGCAAAAGTGGTTTGATTGCTGCTAAAATTGCTGCAACAATGTCATCTGTTGGTAGTCCTGCTTTTTCTTTGTCAGCAAATGACTGCTTACATGGTGATTTAGGAAGTATAACAAAAAAAGATATTTTAATACTGATAAGTAATTCAGGAAAGTCAGAGGAAATTATTCCAATTATAAAGTTTGCGAATAGAAATAAAATTAAATTAATAGGGATTGTTTCGAAAAAAAGTTCAGTATTATATAAAGCATCAGATATAAAAATTTTACTACCAGAAGTAAAAGAGTCTGGTTTAGGAATAGTTCCAACCTCAAGCACAAGTATACAACTAGCAATAGGGGATGCGCTTGCAATAGCATCTTTAAATAAAAAGAAATTTAGTAAATATGATTTTTCAAGACTACATCCTAGTGGTAATTTAGGAAAACAATTAAAAACAGTCGGGGATATAATGTCTATTGGTATGAAAATACCATTTGTTAATGAAAATAAAAATATGCATGAGGCTATAAAAATTATTACCAAAAAAAAACTAGGAGTTTTAATTGCTCGAAATAGAAATAAGTTTACTACTGGGATAATTACGGATGGAAATGTTAGAAAACTAAGACAACATAATAAAGATTTTCAAAAAGAATTAGTTAAAAATGTAATGACTAGAAAACCAATTACAATCGATATTGATACATTGGCAGTAAAAGCACTTAGAATTATGAATGAAAAAAAGATAACTTCTTTGTGCGTTCACAAAAATAATAAAAAAAATAAAACAATTGGATTGATTCATATACACCATTTACTAGATGCAAATATTGAATAAATGAAAAAACCACTAATTGTTCAATTAATACTTTTTTTTTTCATAATAATTATTTCATTAATAGTTTATCTTAATTATTTTAAAGAAAATGATAAAAATTTAAAAAATATAGCTAGCAATAATAAAATTGACAAAAATTTGGAAGATAACGTAATTGAAAATATTGTTTATGAATCAAGTGACAATAAAGATAGAACATATATTATAAAAGCTGAAACTGGAATTATAGATGAAAGTGACTCTGAGATTATTTCAATGAAAAATGTAAATGCGAAGATAATTCTAAAAAATGGAAATATCATTTATATTAATTCTTTGGAAGCTAAGTATAATATCCTATCTTATGAAACATTATTTGAAAGAAATGTAGAGCTCAATTTTTTAGACCATAAGGTTACTTCTGATAATTTAGATCTACTTTTTAACAATAATATTCTAACAGCATATAATAATTTATTGTATAAAAATTCAAATATAAGTATTAATGCAGACAAAATAGAGATTGATATGATTACAAAAAATTCAAAAATTTTTAATTTTGATGAAAAAAAAGTACAAGTAAAAAGTTTAAATTAATATATGGCTATAATAAAAAAATTTAGAATAAAATCTTTTAAAAAACTAAACACAATTCTTAAGATAGAAAAAGTTTCTGTTTCTTTTAAGAAAAGACCAATACTTGATAAAATCAGTTTCAATTTAAATAGCGGTGAAATTTTAGGACTCTTAGGGCCAAATGGGGTTGGAAAATCTACTATATTCAACTTAATTACAGGACTAATAAAGCCAGACTATGGATCAATAATGATAAACAACACAGATGTTTTAGAATTTCCTATAGCTGAGAGAGCAACTAAATTTAAAATTGGATATGTTCCTCAATATGGTGGCTATTTTCATGATCTTACATTAATTGAAAATCTTAAAGCAATTGCAGAAATACAGATTAAAGATCCAAAAGATAGAAATATTAAAATTGATGAAATAGTCTCAAGGTTTGAGTTTGATGTGGTTGCAAATTTACAAGCAAAATTTTTATCAGGTGGTCAAAAAAAAAAATTAGTTATAGCTTTAGCTCTTCTCAATGATCCTAAAGTTTTATTATTGGATGAACCTTTTGCAGCACTTGATGTTTTAACAATCAAAATGCTTAAAGAGCTTATTGTAAATTTACAATATCAAAAAAAAATAAGTATTTGTATTTGTGATCACCAAGCAAGAGATCTTTTATCATGTGTTGATAGTGCAATAATTTTATCTAACTGTAAAATAATAGCAAAAGGAACACCTGCAGAGCTTGTAAATAATATTAGTGCAAAAAATGCATATTTTGGTGACAGCTTTAAATTCAATTAAGATTTAATGTCAAATTTTATAATTGTTAAAAAAAGAATAAAAAATTTTAAGAAAAAGATTATTGTTAATGGAGATAAAAGTATAAGTATTAGGTGGGTTTTGTTTGCTTCTCTAGCCAATGGAGTATCACAAGCACAAAACCTTCTGATGTCTGAGGATGTTCTTGCAGCTATCAAAGCTATTAATAAATTAGGAATTAAAACTAACATTAAAAAAAATTTATGTAAGATTTATGGAAAAAATATAAATGGATATAAATTTAAAAAAAATATAACTATTAATGCTCAAAATTCAGGTACACTTGGGAGACTTATACTTGGTTTATTAATTAACTCTCCTTACCCAATCAAATTGATTGGTGACAAAAGTTTATCAAAAAGAGACTTTAAAAGAATTTCAGATCCTTTAAGTAAATTTGGATCAAAATTTAAATTACGAAATAAAAAAAATTTACCACTTACTTTGTATGGATCAAATAATTTAAAACCAATCAAATATTTTGAAAATAAAGGCTCAGCACAATGTAAAAGTTCAGTGATTTTTGGTGCAATGAGAGCTAATGGAACAACTTATATTAAAGCGAAAAAGAGTCGAAACCATTCAGAGCTTCTATGTAAGCATCTAAATTTACCTATCAAAATAAAAACTACAAAAAATTATGATTTAATAGAAGTTAAAAAAGTAAAAAAAATCAAAACTTTAAATTATAAAATTCCATCTGATATAAGTAGTAGTTCCTTTTTTATAGTACTTACCGCTCTTTCTAAAAATTCTAAAATATTGATTAAAAATGTAAATATTAATCCTTCAAGAACTGGCATAATAACTATTTTAAAAAAAATGGGAGTAAAAATTATTTTAAAAAATAAAAAAATTTATAAAGGAGAAAAAATATCAGATATTCAAGTTTATAGTTCAAAGTCATTAAAATCAATCAATTGTCCTATTAAATTAAACAGTAGTGCTATTGATGAATTCTTGATTATATTTTTAGTTGCTGCAAGGGCAAAAGGTATCTCCTATTTTAAAGATTTAGAGGAATTAAATAAAAAAGAAAGTCCAAGACTCGAATGGGGGAGCAAAATTCTTAGAAAGATAGGAATTAAAACTATTACTACCAAAAATTCTATTAAAATTTTTGGAAATCCAAATATAAAAGTTAATAAAAAGATTATAATCAAAGATAATTTAAAAGATCACAGAGTTTTCATGACTAGTGTAATTGCGGCCTTAACATTTGAAGGAAATAGTGTCTGGCACATTCATAACAAAGACTCGATACAAACTTCTTTTCCAAATTTCTTAGATATAATTAAAGATTTAAAAAAATGAAAAAAAGATTTAAAAAAATTTTAAAAATTGCAATTGACTCCCCAGCAGCTGCTGGGGCTGGAACTTTAGCGAAAACAATATCCAAACATTATAATTTATTATATCTAGATACTGGAAAAATATATAGATATATTGCTTATATTAAGATTCAAAATCCTAAAAAATTTAGTTATAATTTAATAAAAAAAAAAATTAGTAGTTTAAAGATTAAAACTCTTGAAAATAAAAAATTAATAGAAGACTCAATTGGTACAGAGGCTTCTGTAATTTCAAAAGATAAAAAAATAAGAAATCTAGTACATAGATTTCAATTAGAATTTGCCTATAACCCTCCAAAAAAATTTAGGGGCTCTTGTTTAGATGGTAGAGATATAACTTATAATATTATTCCTGATGCCGACTTTAAATTTTTTATTACTGCAAATATTAAGGTGCGTGCTTTAAGAAGATATAGAGAACTAAAAAAATCAAATAAAAAAATATTATTTAAAGAAGTCTTAAAAAACATTAAAAAACGTGATAAAAGTGACTATAATAGGAAAATATCCCCATTAAAGAAAACGAAAGATTCAGTATTGATTAACACGTCAAATTTATCTAAAAGAGCATGTTTTTTTAAAATTAAAAAAATTATAGACGGGAAAATAAAAATTAATGCAAATTTATAAAGATCTTAAAAGTCCAATTTCAAAAGAATTTGAAAAACTACTTAATAGCCAATTATCTAAAACTCAAATAGAAGAAGGTAAAATTATTGAAGGTAAAATAAATAAAGTAACAGAAAAATTTGTTTTTTTATTTGTTGAAGGCTTAAAAAGTGAGCCAGTGTTAGATATAAATGAACTAAAAACTATGGGACTTGCTGACAAGATTAAAATTGGTGAGAAAATTTCAGTATTACTAGAAAAGATTGAGGATAAAAATGGAGATGTAATTGTTTCTGCAAGTAAAGCCCAAAAAATTAAAGGATGGGACAAACTAGTAGAAGCATACGAAAAAAATGAACCAATCATGGGTAAAATAACATCCAAATGTAAGGGTGGCTGTATAGTAGAGCATATAGAAACTGGCTCCTTAATGTTTTTACCTGGTTCACAAATAAGTGACAAACCTTTAAAAGACATAAGTCATTTAATGAATGAACCACAAAAATTTGCTCTAATAAAATTAGATAAAATAAGAGGTAACGCTTGCGTATCCAGAAGAGAAATTATCTCTAGTTATAAAAAAGAAGATAAAGCTAAAATTATTGAAAAATACAAAGTAGGTGACATAATTAAAAATGCTGAAGTTAAGGGATACAGTACTTTTGGTTGCTTTTTTCATGTTAACGGAGAATTAGATGTTCTAGTACACCTTCAAGAAATTTCTTATTCAAGAGTAAATCACCCTGATGAGGTATTTAACATTGGTGAAAAACATGATCTGAAAGTAATTTCTGTTGATAAAGAAAAATTACAAGTTGGTTGTTCAGTAAAACAATTATCTCCTGATCCATTTGAACATATAGAAAATTATGAGTTGAATAAAACTTATAAAGCGAAAGTAATGAAGATTATGGACTTTGGAGCATTTTGTGAACTTGAACCAGGCTTAACTACTTTGCTTCATTCTAGTGAATTGAGCTGGACAAAAAAAAATATTTCTGCAAAAAAAATGTTTAAAGTTGGTGATGAAATTGACTGTGTAATAACTGAAATAGATAAAGAGAAAAGAAGAGTGGCTATTTCTCATCGATTAACAAAAGAAAATCCTTTTGAAACATTTGAAAAAAATCATAAAGTTGGTTCATTAGTTGAAGGAGAAATCGTTAACAAAAATGAATATTCATTATTTGTTAAGATTGGAGGTCTTGATATAGATGCATTTCTTCATTGTAATGATTTAACATATTTAAATAATGGAGAGGAAGAATTAGAAAAATTTAATAAAGGTGACAAAATTAAAGTAAAAGTTTTAGAAATTAAATCATCAGAACAGAAAATTAGAGTTGGTTTAAGACAAACAAAACCTGATCCGTTTGACTGGTTTAAAGATAAGAAGGTAAATCAAACTATAACGGTTAAAATTATATCAACAGATAACAAAGGCTTAATTGTACGACCAGAAGGTTGTGAGATGGACTTTGTAATTAAAAAATCACAAATTGCAATAAATGCTGCTGATGCTAGGCCATCAAGATTTACTGGGGGCGAAAGGATAGATTGTGCTATTTCAGAATTAGATTTAGCAAAAAGAAAAGTTGTTTTAAGTATAAAACTGCTTGAAGAAATTGAAAAAAAAGAGGCATTAGAGAAATATGGTTCAGAAGGATCTGGAAAAAATTTACCTTTCTCATCTCTTTCAGAGGATTTAAAGAAAAAAGATAAAAAATAATTAACTAAAGAAAATAAACTTTGACGATTGTAAAATCAAAGATTCTAAATAAACTCTCAAAAAACTACCCTAATTTTCCTAAAAAAAATTTCGAAAAATTGATTAAGATAATTTTAAATGAGATTAAATTTACTCTTAAAAGAGGTGAAAGAGTTGAGCTCAGGGGTTTTGGGGTATTTTCTACAAATACTCAAAAAGCTAGAATTTCAAGAAATCCAAAAACTGGTGAAAAAGTAAATACTCCTGAAAAAAAAACTATTCACTTCAAAATGGCTAAGGATTTGTTTAAAAAAATAAATAATGAAAAAGTATAAAATATTTATTGCTTGTGACACCAACAAGGTTTCAAATATAAAGAAAATAATTAAAGAAACCCAAAATTCAAAATTAAAAATCGGTTATAAATTTGGATTAGAATTTTTAAATTCAAAAAACGGCAGAAATTTTTTATCTAAATTAAAGAAAAAAATTATTTTTGCAGATCTTAAAATCCACGATATTCCAAACACTTGCATGTCAACTATAAAAGCAATTAAAGATTTGAAAGTTAACTTTTTAACAATTCATATAAGTTCTGGGCTAGAAGCTTTAAAGGCTGTAAAAAAAATTTCAGGAAAAACCAAAATTGTTGGCGTAACTACTCTTACTTCATTAAATAACAAATCATTAAAAGAAATTGGATATGACAAAAATGTTCAAAAATTAGTCCTTCATCAAGCTAAATTAGCAAATAAAGCAAAATTAGATGCATTAGTTTGCAGTGCACATGAAATATCTATTGTTAAGAAAGTATTTAAAAAAGAAATAATTACTCCTGGAATTAGATTAAACTCAAAAGCCAACGATCAAAAAAGAATCTTAACACCTAAACAAGCAATTAAAAATGGAAGTGATTGGTTAGTAATTGGAAGACCAATTACTAAAGGTAATATAAAAAATAATATTAAAAAGTTAGTTGATCACTTGTCTCAATGATTAAAGGTTCTAAAATTTGTGGGGTTTCGGATCCTAAAACTTTAGAATATATTATAAACCATCCTAATCCACCTTTGTTTATAGGTTTCATTTGTAATTATAAAAAAAGTCCCAGATTTGTAGAAATTGATAAATTAAAAAATTTAATTAATGTAAACAAAAAAAATTGTGAATTTGTTGCAGTTCTTGTCAAGCCAGATCATGAGATCTTAGAAAAAATTAAAGATTTAAATTTTGATTACTATCAACTTTACGATTGTAGTCCTAATGAAATTCAGTCTATCAAAAATAAGTATAATAAAAAAATTATAACTGCTTTTACTGTTAAAAATTCTCAAGATGTCAAAAAATCTATTCAATATAAAGATGTGACTGACATTTATTTATTTGATAGCAAAGGATATGAAAAAAGTCTTTCATTCAAACATTCTCTCATTAAAGATATCAAGTTTAATAAAGATGTAATGTTGGCGGGTAATATTCAAATTAATGATGATCTTGAAAATTATGGAGAAATAGCAGATATTATTGATATATCTGGTGGTTTAGAAACTTCTGGGTTAAAAGATATTTCCAAAATAAAAATTTTTTTAGAAAAGGTAAATAGTTTAAAAAATGAAACTTAAAAAAGGAATTCCATTAATTGATCAACATAACAAAGATGGATTTTGGGGGAATAAATTTGGTGGAAGCTTTATTCCTGAAACTTTAAAAAAACCTATTGAAGATTTAACTGAAGAATTTGAAAAGTTACGAAAAAGTAGAAAATTTATTAAAAAAAAAGACTTTTATTTTAAAAATTATATTGGATCTCCAACATCATTTAAAAAATTAGAGAATTTGTCTAAACACTTAGGTGGTGCTCAAATCTGGACAAAAGTAGTTTCTGAAGCCAATGGAGGTGCACACAAAATATATAACGCTACAGTACATGCACTAATCTGTAAGGCTATGGGTAAAAAATATATAGTTGGAGATACAGGTGCTGGATATGCGGGAAAAATGCTTAGTATGGCTGCTAAAAAGTTTGGTCTTAAATGTAAAATTTTTATGGGTGCCAAAGATATTAAAAGACAAAAACCAAATTGTGATGCAATTAGAAAAAATGGGGCTGAAATAGTTCCTGTTTATTCTGGAAGTCAAACTTTGGTAGATGCTGTTAGTGAGTGTATGAGATATTGGGTTTCAAATTGTGATAATACTCACATGTGTGTAGGATCAACAGTAGGTCCAAACATTTTTGTTAAGATTTGTGGATGGAGTACATCACAAATTTCAAGAGAGCTTAAATATCAAATAAAAAAGGAATTCAAAAAGATTCCAAAAAAAATAAAGTTGATTAATTGTGTTGGTGGAGGGAGTTCAGCATATGGTTTTTGGAGTGAATTTATAGATTATGATAAAAAACAAATTGAACTTATTGGAGTTGAAGCCGGTGGACCAAAAAAATCAAAATTACACGCAGCCCCATTAAGTAAAAATGCTAAAATTGGAATTTTGCATGGTGCAGCCTCTTATGTTTGTCAAAGTAAAGAAGGTCAAATTAAAGAAACTGAGTCAATTAGTGCTGGATTAGATTATCCAGGTGTGAGTCCAATTCATTGTTTTTTAAAAGACACTAAAAGAGCAAGATATACTTATGCAACTGATGAAGATGCTTTAAACGCTTACAAAATAGTAACCAAATTTGAAAAATTGAATCCAAGCCTAGAACCAAGCCATGCATTTGCAGAAGCAATTAAAATTGCACCAAAATTAAGTAAGGACAATATTATTATTGTTAATTCATGTGGAGATGCAAAAAAAGATAGGGATATTCTAAAAAAAAAATTAGGGAAATATTCATGAAAAATTCTCTAATTAATTTATCGTTCAAAATAGCTAAAAAAGAAAATAGACCTGCCCTTCTTACCTATACTGTAGCTGGAGATAACACAAAAAAAAAATCATTAGAAATCTTAAAATCGATCTCAAAATATGCTGATATTTGTGAGTTAGGTTTTCCTCACAATACACCTATTGCTGATGGAGGGCAAATTCAAACAAGTTCATATCGAGCCATCAAAAATGGAATTAAAATTAACGATGTTTTTTCAATTGTAAGTAAATTTAAAAAAATTAAAAAAAAAAAACCAATTATTTTAATGGGCTATTATAACATGATCTATCAATATAATGAAAACAGGTTTATCAAAAAGTGTAAGAAATCAAAAGTTGACGGTTTAATAGTTGTAGATTTACCTTATCCAGAAAATAAAACCTTTGCATCTAAATGCAAAAAAAATGATATAAACTTTATTCAACTTATTTCGCCCACAACTTCTAAAAAAAGATTAAAAAAAATAATACAAGACTCTCATGATATGATTTATTATATAAGCATGTTGTCTACTACAGGGGGTAAATTAAAAGTTTCATCAAAAAAAATCTTAGAAGAATTTGAAAAAATTAAAAATTTTAATAAATCCAAAAATGTTGTTATAGGATTCGGTATCACAGAAAAAACAATAAAATCACTAAGAAAAGCTGATGGATTGGTCGTAGGAAGTGCAATTTGTAAAGAAATTACTAATTCCATAAAAAGAAGACAAAATGTTGTCATAAACGTTACTAATGTAGTAAAAAGTTTAAAAAATAAAATTAAATGAACTGGATTACTAAAATAATTAAAGCAGGTGAAAAAATTAAAACTGCGATACATAAAAGAGCTTCTAAAGAAGATATAGCCAATAGTGATTGGACCTCATGCTGCAAAGGGCCAATTTTAAAAAAGGATTTGGAAGAGAATCTGTGGGTATGCCCTGATTGTAATAAGCATCATCGTATAGGCCCCAAACAAAGGTTTGATATTTTGTTTGGAAAAAATAATTATGAAATTTTTAAAACACCTATTCCAAAAGATGACCCTTTAGAATGGACAGATACAAAATCTTATAAAGATAGATTAAAGATTGCACGAAAAAAAACAGGAATGACTTGTGGAATGATGGTGGTGAGTGGATCAATTAACAATATCAAAATTACAGCAGTTGCCTCTGATTTTAATTTTTTAGGAGCTTCGATGGCTGCTGCTGAGGGAGAAGCGTTTCTATATGGTATTCAACATGCAATAGAAAATAAAACTCCATTTTTGTGTGTCAGTGCAGGAGGTGGAATGAGAATGATGGAAAGTTTAATTTCACTATCTCAAATGACAAGAACAACCCTAGCAATTAATGAGCTTAAGCAAAACAACCTTCCTTATTTAGTATGTATAACCGATCCTACTGCTGGTGGTATTACAGCTTCATATGCCATGTTAGGTGATATTCATCTTTCTGAACCAGGAGCTTTAATTGCCTTTGCTGGTGCAAGAGTAATTCAAGGGACAGTTAAAGAAGAGCTTCCTGAAGGTTTCCAAAAAAGTGAATATGTCAAAAAAACTGGTTTTGTAGACATAATTATTGAAAGAAAAAATCTTTCAAAAAAAATTGGAACTTTATTATCAATATTGTTAAATAAAAATTCTGCTATAAGCACTGAAAAAAATGAAACTACAGAAAATACTCAGTCGCTTTCTAAAGTTGCATCCTAAAGAAATTGATCTAAGCCTAGGTCGAATTCTAAATCTTTGTGAAAAGCTAGGAAATCCACAAGATAAGATTAAAGCTATAAATGTGGTGGGTACAAATGGAAAAAATTCAACTATTCAAGCATGTTATTCCATCTTAAAAGAGGCAAATATTAAATGCAATGTTTACACTAGCCCCCACATACAAAAGGTAAATGAAAGGTTTGTATTTAATAACCAGGAGATGAAAGATGATGAACTAGTTGACCTTTTTGAAGAAGTGGAAAAAGTTAACAATAATCAGCCAATTACTTTTTTTGAAATTCTTACAGCATGTTACTTTTATAAAGCTGCTCAATATCCAGAGAATATTAACTTAGTCGAGTCTGGGTTATTTTTTAGATTTGATGCCACTAACATACTAAAGAAGAATTTAGCAACAATCATAACATCAATAAGCAAAGATCATTTAGATTGGCTTCCTAAAAATGAACAAACTATTGAGAAAATTGTGTTCGAAAAAACTTCAAATCTTTTGAATTCAAACATTATAGTAGCAAAACAAAATCAAAATACGATGAATTATATCAAAAAAAATATTTCTAAAAATCAATCAAATAAAATTTTTTTTAATGAAGACTTTTCTTTTACAAATGGAGAAAATGGTTACTTTTATTATGAGGATAAATTAGGTGGATTGAAATTACCAGAACCAAATGTTCTCGGTCTGTATCAATTAGAAAATATTTCAACCGCTATAGTAACTTTAAGAATGTTAAATCTTAAGATTAAAGATGAAAATATTAAAGTTGGTATCCAAAAAATTAATAATATTGCCAGACTTCAAGAAATAAAGTCTGGAAAATTCAAAAATTTAGTTAAGGATAATCTATTTTTAATATCAGGAGATCATAATGAAGATGGCGCAAGGGTATTAAATGATTACCTCCAAAGTTTAGATTGTAATAAACATATAATAGTTGGCATGATGGCCAATAAAGACCATGAAAGTTATATTGGATATCTAAAAAATATTTCATCAATCACAACTGTTGATATACCAAATCAACCAAATGCTATTAGCGGTAAAAAGTTAAAAGATAAATTTAATCACTTACCAAATGTAAAGTATGCAGAAAGTGTTGAGAAGGCTATAAAATCTATAAAATTAAATCGAGGAGACTTATTAATAATTACCGGATCACTTTATTTATGTTCAGAAGTTTTAAACTTAAATTAGATATTTTTTTCTAAAAATTCTTTCATGTGGCTTTCGGGGACTCCGCCAACTTTTCTGTCTACTTCTACACCTTTTTTATAAATAATAACTGTAGGCACGCCTCTTATTCCTGCAGCACTTCCTGTATTTATCCCACCGTCTTCAATATCTGCATAATAAAATCCTGCTTTGTCTTTATACTCTTCAGCTAATTTATCCATAACTGGCTTTAAGGCTTTACATGGTCCGCACCAAGCAGCACTAAATTGAATAACTGACACATCTTCATTCTTAACTTTATTATCAAAGTCTTCGTCTTTAAAATCTACAAGCATAATCCCTTTCTATAAATAAGTGCCCTAAAGTCAACTAGGCAATTTCATATTTTTTTTCAATAGACATAATAAATTCATTAATTTCATCTAATTTTTTAAGTTCTTCTTCATCATCTTTATTATCTGCTTGATCTCGTAATATATCAATTTCATTATAAGCCATTCCAATTGTTTGCCACTTTTCTTTGTTTTTACTCAAAATTCGTCTCGCAATTTCACTTTTAATATTTTTGTATAAATCTGGTGGTAAAATTTGTGGTGCTTCTTGATAGATAATTTTTTGCCCAAACCAGCTACATCTTTTATCTTGAAATTTATCTAACATTCTTAATTTGTCTTCCCAAGAAGAGCTGTGCCATATTTTGAATAAGGAGGTATCTTTGTTTGGAATAAACTTTTCATATAAAGTTTCTTCTGGCAATAAATCTTCTTGCGTTTTGGTTTGTGCTTTTTCCTCTGCTGCTTCTCTATTAATAATTTGAATATTTTGACAAAATTTTTCGCTACTTCTTACTAGTTCTGCCCTTTTTTTAATTGTCTTTAAATCAAGGTCAGAATAAGCTTTTTCTTTTAATGCAAACTTTTTATCTAAAACTATTGGAGCTTTATTAGTTTTAATCACTCGAAGTGCTTTGGGACTAATCTTTTTCAAATTTGCTTTAAGTTCATTTACTGACATATTTAAAAATGGCTCTGGATCTCTTCTTAAATCCCATAAATACCCCCAAGATGCATAAGAAGGATGAAAGCAATGATTTGGGTGTAATGTACAAACTAAATACATCATATTTCTCCCTTTAACATTTTCAAAAATTGAATATATACCTTCGCCTTTTAAAATAGACTCCACGCTACTTTTTGTTGAAGTACCTAAGAATTTTTCCCAATTTATTTTATGTTTGTCTTTTATAATTCTTAAAATTTTTAAGGAATTATGTGCGTCTACATAGGCAGTGTGTGCTGCTGAAGTATCAAAACCTTGCTGACGGGCCAAACCCTCCAAGGCCAAACTCTCATTTCCTGCATCTGTTAATTCTGTTTTTAATGTTTTAGAGTCTATAGTTTGAGCAGCTCTTGCTATATGTAAGCCATCATGTTCCTGATTTGGTGAGGAATGAGTTAAATAAGGATACCTATTTCCCTTAAAAAAATTGAAATGAAACATTCTTCTATCAAAATTTAAATTACTCCAGCCCATAAACATAGCAGGAGCAGCTTTTACAAAGAAATTTTCAACTGCACCTAAAAATTCATAATGTGAATAATTGCCTTTAGTAAGTAAATCAATACTTGTAGAATTAACTAAAAGAGCTTTAGCAGAAGGAACTTCTCCCTCTGGCATTCTGCCTCTAATATTTAGTTTTCCAATCTCTTTAAGATTTTTATCAACTACAACTGCTCCAACCTCAATAATTGATCCCCAAATAGTACTGTTAGTCGTTTCTGTGTCGTAAATTATTATTTTATCCATTTTTTAAATTAAATTTGAAAGTTCATTAAATTTTTTTAATCTTCCTAAGAACAAATTTTGGTAAGTAATTAATTCTGGACCTTGAATTTTAAATTCTTGAAATAGATTGTCTACTGTACAAACAAGAATTACACAAGATGTGATGTTTGTGTTATACACAATATTGTGAGCTAAAGAATATGCGCTGGTTTGTAAAAACCAAGAGTCTATATATTCAGCTTTTTTTGGTTTATTACTTTGTTTAAAATCAATAATTGTTTGTTTATCTTCATAAACTCCAACACAGTCAGCAGTTCCTGCATATTTTTCTGGATAGTAAAGAGTGCATTCAACTCCCCATATTTCTTCTAACCTATTTTTTAAACCTTTATCAATAATTTCTTTAGCCATAGATTTATATTGTTCTCCATCTTCAAAAAAACTTAAATTTTCTCTTCCTAAAAGAAAAGACTCTAAATAATTATGCATTTTTGAACCTCGACTGCTCGCAGCTTTTGTAATTGCTTCAGCTTCTTTTTGACCAGTTCTTTCGCGCCAATTGGCTAAAGCTGCTTTATCTTCTTCAGATTTGGTTGCGTCTAAAATTGAAGTAACACTTGGTAGTTTTGACTCTCCTAATACGTATCTTCTAATTCCATCTACTGTCGCTCTTGATGACGAAGGATAATCATATTTTCTATTCCATTGCATGAAGTTTCTTATAATCGGTATTAAAGGAAAAAAGAAATTAATTTTTAAGCTGCTTGTTTCTTTCAACAAATTTTTCTACATTTTCTGATTGAACAGCTTTCTCAACCTGCTCGGGATCTTTTATATTTTCTAGAGTTCTGCTAATTGATCTAGCATCAGTACCAAACTTATCTACCACACTCATCGCTTCTTCTAATTTTTTTCTAAGTGTAATTATATTATCAAAATGTTTTCCAAATCTTGTGGTGATAGTTTTAAGATGATTATATATTTCTGTAGCTCCTTTTTGAACTTTCAGTGATTGAAAACCCATATGTAAGGATTGTAAATAGGCTGAGAGAGTATTAGGGCCACAAATTACTATTTTATATTTTTTCATTAATTCTTGAGTTAATAGTTCTTTAGTGCTTGGATCTTGATATTCAGTCAATTCTTTATAAAGGCTTTCTGTTGGTGCATATACTATTGCAAAATCTGTTGATTTAGGTGGAACTATATATTTTTCCATTACACTTTTAGCTTTAGCTTTAAAAGCATTTGCTAATTTTGTTCTAGCATCAGCAACTTCTCTTTTGTCATCGGCTTCATGTGCATCAGTAATTGCTTTAAATTTTTCCACAGGAAAATGAGAGTCTACTGGAACTAAAACATCTCCTTGAAGTTTAATTACAAATTCTACATTTTCACTCGTATCTTCTTTCATTTTAACATTCGTCATGAATTGAGATGCAGGCAATAAATCTTTAATTAAAGCATCAAGAGAATACTCTGCTAAGGTTCCATATTTTTTAACACCTGCTAAAATTTTGGTAATGCCCTCTTGGCTTTGATTTAGCAATCGTACCTGTTGATTAAAATTACCAACCTTCTCATCAACTTTTGTTAAGGCTTCGGTCATATCTTTTGTAACCCCAGTTGATAAAATATTAAAGGAGGTAGACATAGTACCAAGCGAAGTATTGATAGTATTATTTAAGGTATCTTTTAATGTAACTATTTCAGTTTTTAAGTTGGCTATTTCTTCTGAATCTTTATTATCCGACTTGGGTTTAGATCTGATATTCAAATACAAAATAGCTATCGTCGTACCTAACAAAGAAACTAAAATAATTAATAAAATTGTGTCCATGATTCGTATCTTGTATTATAAGGGTTTTTAATAGAATTATATCTTATTTATTTTAAAGATAAGTTACTTGGAAAGTAATTTAACTAAAATTTTTAAACCTTTTTTTTTTAAGTTTTTCTTCGAAGTAAAAATACATGCTTGGGATTTTAAAATCTCACCATCTTTTAAAATACGTAGATTATTACTTTTTATAGTCTCACCAGTGGAACTGATATCGGTAATCAAATTTGCAGAGCCTGTAAAAGGATAGGCTTCGGTAGCACCCAGACTTTCAACTAATTGAAATTGTGTTACACCCTTTGAGAATAAAAATTCTTTAGTTAAGTTTGGATATTTAGTTGCGACTCTTAATTTTTTTTTCTTTTTATCCCTAAATTCAAAAGCAATTTCCTCCAAATCAGCTACTGTTTGCACATCAATCCATGGATCTGGTATAGCAACAACTAGAGTTGCTTTTCCAAACTCATACTTTTTGACTAAATTAATTTTTTTTTGAATATTAATCTCTTCTTCTTTAAGCAAATCAAAACCTGAAAAACCTATATCTAAAGAACCATCTCCTAATCTTTGAATAATTTCTCTTGCATGCAAATAAAGAATTTTAATGTTTGATTTACTTTTAATAGAACCAATTAAATCCCTCTCACCTCGTTCAGAAATTAGTTTTAATTTTTTCTTTTTGAAGATATTTAAAACATCTTTTCTTAGTCTGCCTTTACTTGGAATTCCTATGTTGATTATATTTTTCATCTTAATAATTTAAATTTAAAGCAGCTCCTACTGCTGATATTTGTTTTTTAGATCCAAGGTCAGATATTAATTGATCATATCTTCCACCATTAATTATATTTTTTACTTTATTATTTAATTTAATATCAATTTTAAAAACCATTCCCGTGTAATATTCAAGTTGTCTTCCAAAAGAGGTTGAAAAAACTACATTAAGTTTTGAAGTTTTGTTTACAGAGGTTGGAAAGTATCTTTGATCTACCACTAAGTTTATTTGATATTTCTTGAAGAATTCGTTTAATACATCTGCAGTTTTACTAATCGGGCATTTAATCTTTAAAAACTCTTTAATAATTTTTGATACATTTCTTCCTTTACTTGGACGTCTTGGATCTTTTATCTTTTTATCAAAACGCTTTAAAATTTCCTCAATTGATCTTTCCGCAACGATTGAGTTCTTGTCACCTTTGAGCATTTTTAGATAACGTTTTTTATCTATTTCAACAATTGTTGGATCAACATCAGAATTTGTTTCTAACCTTTTTAATAAATCATTAAAGTAGTCCTCTCTCCAAAAATGTCGTGTTAATCTTAATTTCCATCTAGTTGGAATATCTAGTTTAGATATTAAAAGTTTAAATATTTCAACATTTCCTAATGTTAAAGTACCCGATGTATATTTTAAATTTTTTAGAGAATTTAAAGTAATATTAATAATTTCTTTATCATCATTTTTTTCATCATTAGAACCAATAATTTCAAATCCAATTTGATTTCTAATTATAGAGTCTTTTCTATTTTGAGATTTCCTATAAGCTTGACCACTATAAAATATTTTTTCTTTACCTTTTAAGTTATTCTCTAAATATCTTAGGCATGAGACTATGGTTAAATCAGGACGTAAACATAACTCATTTCCATTTTGATCAATGAATGAAAAAATAAATTTTCTAAAATTTTCACCAGATCTTTGAACAATATGATTAGTTTCAATTACTGAGGGTAATTCAATATATTTAAATCCCTTACCTTTAACAGACTTTAGGATTTTTTCAGATAATTTTTTTGATTTCATTTATTAAGTTTGACTTCGGAATTGTTTGGTTATTTTCACCCTTAACACCTTTAAGGTTTTTAATTGTAACAGTATTATCATTAAACTCATTTTCCCCACAAATAATTGCTACTGCTAATTTACGCTTGTTTGCTAAATCGAGTTGTTTACCAAGATTTTTTTTAGTATTTAAAAAAACTTCTGCATTTATATTATTTTCTCTTAATTGATCAACAATTTCATAATAATTCTTTAAGTATTTTTCATCCATGACACAAACTAAAACTGGTTTTTGGTCTTCTACTTGAATTTGATTTAACTGCATTAATGCAAATAACAACCTGTCCACACCAAAACTAATTCCAGTCCCAGGAACATCCACACCTCTAAACCTCGAAATAAGTTTGGCGTACGATCCTCCTGAACAAATACTACCTAATTCAATTTCCTTACCTTTGTTATTAGTCACTTTGAAATTTAAATTTGTTTCGACTATAAATGAATCATAATACGAGAGCCCTCTCACAATCGTAAAATTTGTTTTAATTTGATTTAAATTTGAACCATATCCAAGTACTTGATATACATCCTCTAATTCTTTGATTCCTTCTTGAGATAATGGATTTTTTAAAGTTTCTTTTAATTTTTTTAAATCTTTTATTTTTAGAAAATTTAATATTTGTGCTGCCTGTTCATTGCTTAAATCAGCTCCTTTAGTAATAGCTCCACTTTGATCTTTTCTTTCTTTTTTAAGTAAATCTTCAACTCCCCTTAATCCAAAACCAGGCTTGTCGAGTTTATCAATTGCTCTAATAACTTTTGTTTGTTTTTCCTTAGAAATCTTTAAATCATCAATTAAACCCTGAACTATTTTCCTATTACTCACATTAATTGTAAATTGATCTTTTTTTAATCCACAATCTGCTAGTGTGCTTGATATTAAATTACAAAGCTCTGCATTTGCTTGTGCAGGATTAACATTTCCAACAATATCAAAATCTGCTTGCATAAATTCTCTATATCTACCATTTCCAGCTTTTTCATTTCTGAACACATTTTGAATTTGATATCGCTTGAAGATTGATGGAAGTTCCTGGTTGTTTTGAGCATAAAATCTTGCTAGAGGACTCGAAAGATCATAACGAAGAGTTATATTTTTGTCTCCATCCTTAAATGAGAATACATCAGACATAGGATTAGATTCATCTTCTGCCAAAAAAGATCCAATATTTTCTGCGATTTCGAACGAAGGAGTTTCTAGAGCTTCTGCTCCGAAATTTATAAAATTATTCTCGATAGCTTCTAAAAGCTTTTTTTTGAGAAGAATTTTTTTATCCCAACGATCTTCAAATCCTGGAGGTAATCCAGGAACTAGTTTATTTTCTTTATTCATTTTTTGGTACCCGGGCTGAGAATCGAACTCAAACTTAAAGTTCCACAAACTTTCGTGCTAACCGTTACACCACCCAGGCATTCCTTGTTTTTATATTATTTTAGTGTGGATTAAAATTATATTATAAATAAATAGCCTATAGGCTATGGAAACAGATTCTGTGAGAACTGTTTGAAATTACTCTAAATGTAATATTTATAATCATGATCAGTCTTTTAGACAAAAATTGAGATTATTCAACCCATAAAAGAAAAGGACGTCTTTTAATTTGTTAAAAAACGTCCTTTTAGAATTTTTTAAACTAATCTATTTTTTTTAAATTTACTGCTGACGGGCCTTTTGGACCATCTTCTAGAGTAAATTCTAGTTTATCTCCTTCATTAAGATATCTCATGCCAGCTGCTTTAACTGCACTAGCATGAACAAAAGCATCTTTTTCCTTATCTTCTCTTTCAATGAACCCAAATCCTTTTTTGCCATTGAACCATTTTACTGTTCCTTTTAATGTACTCATCTTATTTCTTAGTCCTATGTTTGTTTATTATTTATAGAAGTTAATTTTTTTTTGATGAATTTCAAGATATTTGATGGTGCCTCGGGAAGGATTCGCACCTCCGACACAAGCCTTTTCAGGGCTCTGCTCTACTCCTGAGCTACCGAGGCAAAAGATTAACCTCTAAAGATTATTCTGCCTTTTGTAAGGTCATAAGGCGTCATCTCAACAGTAACATTATCACCTTGCAATACTCTAATTCTATTCTTTCTCAACTTACCTGCTGTATGAGCAGTAACAACATGACCATTTTCTAATTGTACTCTAAACATAGCGTTAGGTAATAAGTCTGTAACTTTGCCTTTGAACTCCAGTAAGTCTTGTTTTGACAAATTTATTTTCTCCTAATTCTTTTTTTTACAGATTGAGCATGTCCTGCTAACCCTTCATAATTTGCAAGAGTTATAACTGATGGTCCAAGACTTTCAATACCCTTTTTTGTTAAGTTTATATATGAAATTCTTTTATAAAATTCATTTACACTAATCCCACTAGAATACTTAGCAGAGCCATTTGTAGGCAGCACATGGTTAGTACCTATATTATAATCAGTCATTGCCATGACTGCATATTTTCCTAAACAAATTGATCCTGAATTTCTAATTTTTGAAACAAAAGATTTATAATTTTTAACATTAAGCTCTAAATGTTCCGGTGCAATTCTGTTGACAACATCAATTATCTTTTTATCTGAATTTATATGAATTAAAATTCCGTTATTCATCAAACTTTGTTTTGCAATAGATGTCCTTGGAATTTCTTTTAATTGTTTAAGAATTTCAATTTTAACTTTTTTTATTAGCTTCTTATCTTTTGAAATTAAAATACACTGAGCAAGATTATCATGCTCTGCTTGAGCAATTAAATCACTCGCAACCCATTCAGGATTTGAAAATTTATCACACACAATAGTTACCTCTGATGGTCCGGCTATCATTCCTTCAATTCCAACATCACCAAAAACTTCTTTCTTAGCAGCAGCCACATAAACGTTACCAGGTCCTACAATTTTATTTACCTTTTTAATTTTTTTTGTTCCATAAGCTGCAGCTGCTATAGCTGATGGCCCACCAATTGAATAAATTTCTTTTATTTTACATTTACGAGCAGCATATAAAACAGCTGGATTTTGTTTTCCTTTCAAACCAGGATTAATCATTATAATTCTTTTGACGCCTGCAACAATTGCTGGAATAGCATTCATTAAAACGGTAGAAGGGTATGATGCAGTTGAACCAGGTACATAAATTGCAACAGACTCAATTGGAAGGTATTTGTATTCTAATTTATTCTGTAACTTATCTGTATATGAGATATCATTAAATTTTTGAAGAGAGTGAAATTTATAAATCCTCTTATATGCAAGATCAATTGCATTTTTAACTTTTTTATCAAGAACTTTTATTAATTTAGAAATCTGCTTAGAACTAGGTATAATTATTTTATTTTTGTTAAATTTTTTTTCATATTTTAGTAAAGCTTTATCTCCATTTTTTTTTACATCTTTAATTATTTTTAAAACAGAAATTGAATTAAAATAAGCTCTTTTCTTTCTTTGTAAAAAAGAACTATCTAGAGTTTTTTCAAAATTTTTACTTTTACTATTTAATATTTTCATTATTCTCTAATTTCATTTTGATCTTCAAGTCTTACTTCAATTGTTTCAGTAGTCAAAGCAATGTAAGAATTATTACTAAAAATTAAATTTATTTCATAATCATCTTTATTTTTCAAATAATCTATAGCTATTAATTCTAAAGTTAATTCATTATTTTTTTGATCAATATTTTTAGATTTGACTTTATCAACAAAATCAAACCTACAAATACTATTAATTTTTTTATTTTTTTGATCTATTTCAATTTTAGTTCTCTCAATTGATATTAAAAAAACTTTATTAGTTGCTAGATATTTTATATCTACAACTTTAACTTTTGCACCAGCAGTGCAAGCTGAGATCATTTGTAAACCCTCACTATCTGTAGCAATTATTTGTGCCAAATATTTCTTATCCATTAGCTTACTCTTCTAATCTTTGCTCCAACCATTTTCAGTTTTTTTTCTATGTTCTCATAACCTCGGTCTAAATGATAAATTCTATTAATTACAGATTTTCCTTTTGTACTTAATGCAGCTAAAACTAATGATACTGAAGCCCTTAAATCTGTTGCCATCAATTCAGCAGCAGCAAATTTTGTATTTCCTTTTATTAATGCTTTATTACCGATGGTAGAAATTTGAGCTCCCATTCGATTTAATTCTGCAACGTGCATAAACCTGTTTTCAAAAATATCTTCTTTAATCACAGATTTTTTACTTGCTTTACATAACAGCGCCATTATCTGAGCTTGCAGATCAGTTGGAAATCCTGGATAAGGTGCAGTTTTTATATTTATATTTTTAATTTTTTTGTTCCCTTTAATACGGATTTCATTTTTTTTAATACTAATTTTTGCTCCTATCTTTCTTAAAATATCGATTTCTGTTTTAATAATATTTGGTATTACATTTCTAATCTTTAAGTTCCCTTCAGTAATAGCTGCTGCTATTAGATAAGTACCAGCCTCAATTCTATCAAACATTACTGAATAAGTTGTTTCCTTGATTTCTGTTACGCCAATAATTTTAAGAGAACGTTTTGAAACCCAGCTTATATTACATCCAATCGAAATTAAAAAATTAACTAAATCTTTAATTTCAGGCTCAATTGCACAATTATTTAAAATAGTAGTTCCTTTCGCTAAACTTGCTGCAATAATTAAATTTTCAGTGGCTCCTACTGAAATTTTTGGGAAATGAATTTTAGAACCTATTAAACCTTTTGGTGCTGTTGCGTGAACATAACCTTGCATAATTTTATATTTAACACCAAGTTTTGAAAGTGCTTTTAAATGAATATCTACTGGTCTTGAACCTATCGCACAACCACCAGGAAGAGAAACTTTTGCATTACCAAACTTCGCAAGTAAAGGTCCCAAAACAATTATTCCAGCTCGCATAGTTTTAACCAAATTATATGAAGCAAATTTTTTATTTTGTTTGGAATTATCAATTATAAGTTTTTTTTTATTAAACTTTATCTTTGATCCTAATGATTGTAGTAAATTAATCATTGTCTCAATATCTTTTACATTTGGAAGATTGTTTAAATAAACTTTTTTATGAGATAGCAAAGTTGCAGCTAAAATAGGCAAGGAAGCATTTTTTGAACCTGATATATTTATTTGTCCTTTGAGCTTATTTGCTCCTAAGACTTCTAATTTTTGCATAGTTAAACTTTGGGTAAAGTTACTCCAGTTTGTCCCATATACTTTCCATCTCTATCAGCATAAGTTACCTCTGGTTTCTCATTTCCTTTTAAAAAAATGAATTGTGCAACACCCTCATTTGCATAAATTTTTGCTGGCAAAGGTGTGGTATTAGAAAATTCCAGTGTTACATGTCCTTCCCAACCTGGCTCTAAAGGTGTTACATTTACAATAATTCCACATCTTGCATATGTTGATTTACCAAGGCAAATAACCAGAACATCATTAGGAATTTTAAATCTTTCAACAGTTCGAGCTAACACAAATGAGTTAGGTGGTATGATGCACTCTGAAACATTTTTAGTAACAAAATTTGTCGGTTTAAAATTTTTGGGATCAACTATTTCAGAATTTACATTAGTGAATATCTTAAATTCATTAGAAACTCTAGCATCATAACCAAAAGAAGATAATCCATATGAAATACTGTGACCTCTAATCTGTTTATCTTCAAAAGGAGAAATCATATCTTGTTCTTTAGACATTTTTCTAATCCATTTATCTGAAAGGACTGACATTATTTAGTTTTCTTTTTTGTTTTTTTTTGAAAAATTTTTCTTTTTTTTAAATTTTTTTTTAAAGCTAAACTTAAACGTTCGTTTTTATCTTTTGAATTCATTCTTTATTAGGGTTGGTAAGAAAATCTAATGTAATTGGTTTAGAAGCGTCTAAAGTCTTTGCCTTAGACTCTTCTTTTTTATGGCCTTCTTTAGCTTCTCGTTTAGCTTTTTTTTCAGCAAGTTTTCTTTCTCTTTTAGCTTGCTTTTCCATCAGCTTTGCACTTTTTGTAGATTTGTAATCGTAATGAATGCCCATAAAATTTCCCTGGTTAGATATAAATCATATTGGACAAAAAATTAAGGCAATAATTTGTAAAAAATGCTTTATTATTCATAAAATACAATTTTTAATATTTGCTCCTGTAGTTAAATGGCATAACAAGTCCTTGGTAAGGACTAGTTCCCTGGTCAGTACAGGGTGGGAGCACCATTAACTTTTATAAAATAATTTTCTAAGAAATATTGTTATTAAGATTAAAGTTAAAAAAGCTAAAATTGGAATATATACATCTGGAGAAAAAATTATATCAGTGATTTTAGGAATTTCTGAATTTTGATCTATAACTTTTTCTAACCCACTTCCTATAGAAACTGCTAAAAAAATTTGAGGAATTATACCAATCAAAGTTGCAAAGAAAAAGTTCCTTATTTTAACATTAAAGATTGTAGGCAAAAGACAACTGAGTTGCCAAGGGATACCCCCTATAAATCGATATACTAATAAATATATAAACTCTGAGTCCTTAAATTTAATCTCAAGTTTTTTATACTTATCTAAAAATTTTTCCCTAACAAAATCTTTTAAAAAATAATTACCAAAGATATATAAAAAAGTTGCACCTATACTTAAGCCTAAAACAACTGCAATAGTTCCTATCCATTTACCGAAAATAAAACCACCTATAAGAGCTATAGGTGATCCAAATCCCAAAAATGGGAATACCCACAATATTGTTGAAATTAAAAAAATTAAGAAAACAAAAAATAAATTAGAGTTTTTAAGATCAAAGAAATATGATCTATTTTTTTTTATAAAGTCATAAGATGTAATTTCTTGAAGACTAAATTTTGAAAAAAACAAAAATAAAAATACAGATAGCAAAATTAAATAGGTTAAACCTATGAATAATTTATATTTTTTAGCTTTTTCCATTATTAGTTATCGTATTTATAAAATCTTCTATTTGCTATTTATATATTTAATTACTATAAAGAGCGAAATTTAATAAAAATTTAACCGCAATTATGAAAAGAACATATCAGCCTTCTAAAATTAAAAGAGCTAGAAAACATGGTTTTAGGTCTAAAATGAAAACTAAGGGTGGAAAGAAGCTTTTAGCTAGGAGAAGAGCAAGAGGAAGAAAGTCATTAACTGTATCTGGTTAAATTAATGAGAAGCAAAATAGTTGCTCTTTCAAAAAACGAAGAATTTAAAAAATTGTTAAAAAAGAAAAAAGTTTCCAACAGATATGTTACTATTTTTTTTGGTCACTTAGATAACAAGAATAATAAACAATTAAATATAAGCTTTGTCACAAAGAAAAAATTGGGTAATGCAGTTAAGAGAAATAAGATAAAAAGAAGGCTTAGAAATATAATGAATGATGCGGTAAAAAAAGTTTCAATTAATTTAAATTTTTCTTTCCTTGTTATTGCTAAGCCAACTATGTTAAATAATGAATTTAAAAATATAAAAGAAACTCTATTTCAAGAATTTAGGAAAATTAAATAATGAATGTCTTCACTATTATTTTAATAAAACTAATTAAAGGATATAAATTTTTTATTAGCCCATTACTTGGTAATTCTTGCCGATATTTACCAACTTGTTCTGAGTATAGTATTGAAGCGTTAAAAGAATTTGGTTTTATTAAAGGTATTTATCTTAGCTTGAAAAGAATTTTATCTTGTCATCCAATTAAAATTTTAGGCGGTGGAGAAGGTTTTGATCCAGTAAATAAAGATTCGAAAGTCAAAAAATAATGGAAACTAAAAATATTATAGCAGCAATCGCCTTATCGTCAGCGGTAATTGTTCTATATTCATTATTCTTTTTACCAGAACAATCAACTACAAAAAAAAATTTAGCTGAAAAAAATAAAATAGAGCAAAATAATGATACTCCAAGTTTAGATCAAAAAGAAACTTTGATTGAAATTTCAAGAGAAGATGCTTTAAAACAAAGTCAAAGAATTCAATTTGAAAATCAAAGTATTATTGGCTCAATATCCTTAAAAGGTGCAGCTATAGATGACTTAACATTTAAGAATTATAATACTACTCTCGAAAGTAATGAAAAAGTTAAACTTTTAAGTCCAAGAAATGTAAAAAATGGATACTTGATAGAAAGTGGTTTCGTAACATCTAACAAAAATATTGATATTCCTAATTCAGATTCTATATGGTCGATTATTGGTAACGATAAACTGACTGATCAATCTCCAATAAAATTATCGTGGGCTAATAATCAAGGTATTGTATTTGAAAAAGAAATATCTTTAGATGATAAATATTTATTCACTATTAAACAAAGTGTAATTAACTCTACTAATAATAATTATGATTTTTATTCTTATGGTCAAATTATAAGAAATAAAATTCCTGAAATTTCAAATTTTTATATTTTACATGAAGGTTTAATAGCCACATTAGATGATGAATTAATTGAAGAAGATTATGATGATATTCAAGAAAAAAAGTTTTCAAGAACTTCTCAAAAAGGGTGGTTAGGTATTGGTGATAAGTATTGGATCACTTCACTAATTCCACCAAGAGAAAAAGAATTTAAAACAACCTTTGATTACAAAAAAAAGTTTAGAGCAAATTTCATAGCTACTGAACCTTTGGAGTTGAAAGGTAAAAGTAAAGTTGAGGAAAAATTACAAATTATTGTAGCTGCAAAGAGAGTCGATATTATTGATGGTTATGCTAAATCTTTAAATATTGATAAATTCGATTTAGTGATTGATTGGGGTTTTTTATACTTTATTACAAAACCCCTTTTCTTTGGTATAGATTACTTTTTTAAATTATTAGGAAATTATGGCTTAGCAATTATTGCCATTACAATTTGTATCCGATTAGCTTTTTTTCCTCTTGCTAATTTTTCATTTAGAAGCATGGCAAAGATGAAAGCTCTTCAACCTGAAATGGTAAGACTTAAGGAGCTTCATAAAAATGATAAAATGAAATTGCAGCAAGAAATGATGGCTCTTTACAAAAAGGAAAAAGTAAATCCAATGTCTGGGTGTCTTCCTATATTGGTTCAAATTCCTGTTTTTTTTGCTTTGTATAAAGTTTTATTTGTTACAATTGAAATGAGACAAATGCCATTCTATGGATGGATTCATGATTTAAGTGAACGCGATCCCACGAGCTTATTTAATCTTTTTGGTTTACTCCCTTACGATGTTCCTTCTTTCTTAGTAATAGGGGCATGGCCTGTTGCAATGGGAGTTTCAATGTGGGTACAGCAAAAGTTGAATCCAGCACCAACTGATGCTATGCAAGCAAAAATATTCATGTTTTTTCCTCTTTTCTTGACTGTGATACTTGCACCATTTCCTAGTGGGCTCGTAATTTACTGGACTATAAATAACGTTTTGACTATGGCTCAACAAGTTTTTATCATGAAAAGAACAACTGTTAAAACCACAACTTAATTTTATTTTAATCAAAAAATAGTTCAATGGATTTAAAAAAAATACTACCCAAAGATGGGCCACCAATAGAAGAAGTATCTAAATATATTGAAAAATATAAAAACGAAATAATTGTTATTAAGTATGGAGGAAATGTTTTTATTGATAGAGATATATTTGATAATTTTATAACAGATATAAGCATATTAAATAAATTAGGTTTATCGATAGTTGTCGTTCATGGAGGGGGGCCAAGAATTAAAAGAGAATTAGATAAATCTAAAATTCAAACAAAATTTATAAGGGGATTAAGAGTAACTGATGAAAAAATTATAAGTATAGTTGAGTCAGTTTTGATTGATTTCAATGAAGACATTGTCTCATCTTTAAAAAAAATGGGATCTGAATCAATTTCTATTAATACAAAAAAGAATAATATTATTGAAATAATTCCTGAGGCAGAGGAACTTGGTTTTGTTGGAATACCAAATAAAATACATATTAAAATTTTAAAAAATATTGTCGAAAAAAAAATAATTCCAATAGTGTCTCCTCTAGGGTTGGGAAATAACAAACAAACTTATAATATAAATGGAGATACAGCTGCAGGAGCAATAGCAAAAGCATTAAAATCTAGAAGATTGCTTTTGATGACAAATGTTATTGGTGTTCTAAATAAAGAAAAAAAACTAATAGAGGAAATTTCTTCATTGGAAATTTTAGAAATGGTTAAAAATGAAACTATAACAGAAGGAATGATACCAAAAATTAATACATGTTTGGATGCTGTCAATAACGGTGTTACAGCAGTTGGAATTATAGATGGTAGAAAAAAGCATTCAATATTATTTGAAATATTTTCAGACAAAGGTTCTGGGACTTTAATAAGAAAATGATAGAATTAACAAAAATTAAATATTGGATTTTTGATCTTGATAACACTCTATATAGTGGTCAAACAAAGGTTTTTTCTGAAGTAGATAAAAAAATGTCATCTTTTATTTCAAAAAAATTTAATATCAGCCTTCTTGAAGCAAAAAAAATTCAGAAAGAATATTTTTATGAATATGGAACTACTTTGTCAGGGTTGATGAAGAAAAAAAGTGTAGATCCCAATGAATTTTTGGAGTTTGTACATGATATTGATATTTCATGGCTGCCAGAAGATAAACTATTACAAGAAGAATTAATTAAAATTAAAGATAAGAAATACATATTTTCTAATGGCTCACATGCTCATATTAAAAATGTGACGAATCAATTAGGTATCGATGGTCTATTTGATGGAGCTTTTGATATAACAGATGGTAATTTTGTACCAAAACCTCATCTTGAACCTTATAAAAGATTAATTGAAAAATTCAAATTAGATCCAAAACAATCTATTTTAATAGAGGACATAGCTCACAACCTAGAACAAGCTAAAAATTTAGGAATGAAAACTTGTTGGCTTGAAAATGATGAAACTTTCGCAAAAAAAGATGCTGACAAGCCTTACATTGATTATAAGATTAATAACTTGCCTTCTTTTCTTCAAAAAATTAATGTATTAAAAGACAATTAAATCAAAAAAATTATGAGTAATTTAGAAAATATTATTAATGAAGCTTGGGAAAATAAAGATCAAGTAAATCAAAATTCTGAACAAAAACTTAAAGACACTATAAATCAAGTAATAAATGATTTAGACAATGGTAAATCAAGAGTTGCTGAAAAAATAAATGGAGAATGGGTCACACATCAGCATTTAAAAAAAGCAATTATGTTAAGTTTTAGAATTTATCCAATGGAGAATTTGAATGGGCCCTATAGCAGTTGGTATGACAAAGCTCATTTACTAAAAGGTAAAACAGCTGGATGGTCAAAAAATGATCATGAAAAAGCTGGTTTTAGAATGGTTCCTAACTCACCAGTTAGAAAAGGATCTTTTGTTGGGAAGAATGCTGTTCTAATGCCCTGCTATGTAAATATTGGTGCCTATATTGATGAAGGAACAATGATAGATACATTTGCAAGAGCAGGTAGCTGTTGTCAAATTGGAAAAAATTGTCATATTTCTGCTGGATCAGGTGTGGGTGGTGTTTTAGAGCCAGCACAAGCGTTGCCAACAATAATTGAAGATAATGTTTTCTTGGGAGCCATGTCAGAGGTAGTTGAGGGTGTAATTGTTGGTGAAGGTTCGGTTTTAAGTATGGGTATGTACATAGGTCAATCAACTAAAATAGTTGATAGAAAAACTGGAAAAATTACTTACGGAAAAATTCCACCTTACTCTGTAGTTGTTCCAGGATCTTTGCCTGACAAAGATAATTCATCAGCACCATCATTATATTGTGCAGTAATAATCAAACAAGTTGATGAAAAAACAAGATCAAAAACTTCTATAAACGACCTTTTAAGAGATTAAAATGAAAACTTTTAATGAATTACAGTTAGCTAAAGAGCTAATCAGGTTTCCATCTATAACTCCAGTTGATGCTGGCGTAATGAAGTTTTTAGAAAAGAAGTTAAAAAAATTAGGTTTCAAAACTAGGGTATTAGAATTTAAAGAAAAAAATTTTCATCCTGTTAAAAATTTATATGCAAGATTAGGAACAAAAGGACCTAATTTTTGTTATGCAGGTCATTTAGATGTGGTACCTCCAGGAAATATGAAAGATTGGACGATTAATCCTTTCAGACCAATTGTAAAAAAAGGTCATTTAATTGGTAGGGGCGCAAATGACATGAAAAGCTCTATTGCTTCCTTTGTTTCAGCAGTAAGCAAATTTTTGAGTGAAAATAAAAATTTTGATGGTTCTATTAGTTTGTTAATAACTGGTGATGAAGAAGGAGATGCAATAAATGGAACAAAAAAAGTCGTAGATTATTTAAAAAAAAAAAGAGAGAAAATTAATTTCTGTTTAGTAGGTGAACCTACTAATCCAAATAAATTAGGAGAAATGATTAAAATTGGCAGAAGAGGTAGTTTAACTGGTAAATTAAAAATATTTGGTTTGCAAGGACATGTAGCATATCCTCATAGGGCAAATAATCCTTCAACAATAATTGTCAAAATTTTAAAAGAGTTTAAAGAAATTAGATTTGACAGAGGTACAAAAGATTTCCAACCTACTAACTTAGAAGTGACTAAAATTAACATAAATAACAAAGCAGATAATGTTATTCCAGCAATTGCTGAGGCTACATTCAATATAAGATTTAATAACAAACATTCATCGACTTCTATTAAAAAAAAACTTAATAAAATTTTAAATAGAATTACTAAAAAAAATAAATCTAAATATAAAATTGAATATAGAGTTTCTGGTGAAGCATTTTTAACAAAAGCAAATAAAACAACTTTTATGATCCAGAATATTATCAAAAAGGTCACAAAGATTAACCCGAAACTATCCACTACAGGTGGAACTTCAGATTTAAGATTTATAAGAAAAATATCACCAGGTTTAGAATTTGGTTTAGTAGGAAAAACTATGCACAAAGTTGATGAGGCGGTAGCTTTAAAAGATTTAAAAAATTTAACTAAGATTTATCAAAATATTTTACAAAATTACTTTAAGTGAAAACCGGTTTAATTACTTCTAATTCATATCAAAATCATGATACTGGCCCTGGGCATCCAGAACAAATAGCTCGTGTTTCTGTAATTATTGAAAATTTTAAAAGACATAATAATAAAAATATTTTGTGGAAAAAACCTTCAATTATTACTGATGATATAATAAAAGATACTCATGAATCCAATTACATTGATTTAGTTAAAAATTCTTTTCCAATCAAAGGTTTTTCATCTCTTGATGGTGATACAATTATTTCTCCTGGTAGTAAAAACGCAACATTTGATGCAGCAGGCTCAATTATTGCAGCTATAGATGGCGTACAAAATAAAGAGTTTAAAAATGCCTTTTGTAGTGTACGTCCTCCCGGTCATCACTGTAATCAAAATAAAGCAGCAGGATTCTGTATTTTAAATAATGTTGCAATTGGTGCTAATTATTTAATCAATAAATATAAATATAAACGAGTTGCTATTGTAGATTTTGATGTTCATCATGGTAACGGTACACAAGACATTTTTTACGATAATAAAAATATTTTATTCATTTCAACACATCAATATCCTTACTATCCAGGAACAGGCTCTGAGAAAGAAAAAGGTAAATTTAATAATATTTGCAATATTCCATTACCTGCAGGTACAAACTCTGAAGAATATTTGAATGCTTTTGAATTTGCTTTAAAAAGATTAAAAGAATTTCAGCCTGAATTTGTTCTTGTTAGTGCAGGATTTGATGGACATATAGCAGATCCACTTGCACAACTTAAACTCGATACTGATGATTATTATAAAATAACAAAAAGAATACTTGAAACTTCAAAAAGATTTTCAAATGGTAAAGTGGTTTCAATTCTTGAAGGTGGTTATGATTTGCAGGCGCTTCAAGATAGTGCTAAGAGACATGTTGATGCATTATTAGAATTCAATTGATAATTCTCCAGTAAATTATAAATAACCCATCATGAAGTTATATCAAATTAAAAAATCTAAAATTGATAATAAAGGACATGGTCTATATGCTACAAAAGATATCAAAGCAGGAACTAAGGTTATTAACTATATTGGAAAAATTATAACAAATAAAAAAGTAGATGAATCTGATAAATTCAATAATAAAAAACCTATATATTTATTTACATTAAATAAAAAATACACTTTGGATGGAGATTTTTCATGGAATACTGCTGGATTGATAAATCACTCATGCGACAACAACTGTGATTATAATGGAAAAGGTCTTAAAGTTTGGGTCACTACCATAAAAGATATAAAAAAGGGTGAAGAATTTACTTGTGATTATGGTTTTGGTTATGACGAAGATTATAAACAATTTCCTTGCAGGTGCCAATCAAAAAACTGCTGTGGTTACATAGTAAGGGCTGAGTCAAGGTGGAGAATTAATAAAAGATATTCAATGGCTAATAAAAAGAAATTAATAAATAATTCTCGATAAAAAAAGTCCTTGTGGAGGCGCTGGCGGAGCACATAAAACTCTTTTTTTTGATTTCATTACATTTTCAAATTTTTTTAATGACCATTTTTTTTCTCCGAGATATTTTAAACAACCAACCATTGAACGAACTTGTTGTTGTAAAAAAGATTGGGATCTAAATTCTATTTCTATTTTATTTTTAAATGATTTAATTTTTACAAGTTTCATTGTTTTAATTGGACTTTTTGCTCTACAGCTAGAGGCTCTAAAAGATGAAAAATCCTTAGTTCCAACTAATTTTTTGGCACCTTTTTTCATAACAGTTAAATCGAGTTCTTTCATAATATGCCAACCTCTATCCTTTTCTAGGACTGGTCCCCCCAGACGATTTATAATTATGTACTTATAAATTCTCATTTTAGCTGAAAATCTTGCATGAAAATTTTTATTTCTCTTTTTTATTTTAAGGACTGTTACACCATCTTTATTTAAAAAATGATTGATTGATTTTAGAAATCTTTCGAAATCTGTAATTTGATTTTTACAGTCGAAATGTGCAGATTGTTCAATCGCATGTACACCGGTATCTGTTCTGCCTGATCCAAGTAATATTATTTTCTCTTTCAAAAGTTTCGAAATTTTTTCTTGAAGAAGTCCTTGGATAGTTTTACCTTTTTTTTGAATTTGCCAACCTCTAAAATTAGTACCAACATACTCAATCAATATTTGATACCTAAACATTTGGAATCATCGACCCTTTTTTAATTTTAGATCCAAGCATAAACTCACTAATTTTTTGTGGGTTTTTTCCTTGTCTTTGAATTTCGAGAATCTTAATAGTTTGATTGTTACCACAAGCTACTTCCAAATTATCAGAAACTATTTCACCAAATTCACCCACACCATTACCAATCTCTGCCTTTAAAATTTTATACCTTTCTCCATCAAAATTAAAAAAAGCTCCTGGAGAAGGAAATAAACCATTTATTTTTCCAATAATTTTTGACGCTCCTGTTCTCCAATCAATCTGTCCTTCTTTTTTATCTATTTTTTTTGCGTATGTTGCTTTTGAATGATCTTGTTCGATAAATTTTGCTTTATCTTCCAAAATATTATCTACGTTATCTAAGATTTTTTCTGCTGCTAGCAAAGATAATTTTTCCGAAATTTCTTGAGCATTACTATTTCTATCTAGTTTAAACTTATATACATTGCTTACAGGTCCACTATCAAGCTCTTCTACAATTTTCATAATACTTATTCCTATTTCTTCATCTAAATTCATAATTGCTCTTTGAATAGGTGCGGCACCTCTCAATGCAGGTAATAATGATCCATGAATATTGATAAAACCTTTTTTAGTTAATTCTAAAAACTCTTTTGGAATAATTTGACCATATGCAACAACCACCGCCAAATCAGCATTCAATTCTTTTAAAAATTTATATTCTTCCTGATTATCCTTTAAAGTTATTGGAGATCTAAAATCAATGTTTAATGTTTCTGAAATTCCTTGAATTGGTGATTTATTGATTTTTTGGCCACGCTTAGATTTTTGCGGAGGTTGTGTATAAACAACTGATATTGGATATCCATTTTGATATAAAGACTTTAATGTTGGTACAGCAAATAATGGTGTACCCATGAAAATAATTTTTTTTGACATTTATTAAACAACTATCCGACTAGATTTATTTTTTGATAGTTTTTTAATAATCATAGATTTTTTAAGTTTTGATAGATAATCAATAAAAAGTATTCCTTCTAAATGATCCATTTCATGCTGAATACATGTTGCTAACAAACCTTCTGCCTTTAATAATTTTTTTTTACCATTATAATCTAAATATTCTATATCACACTTCTTTGGTCTATCAATTTCTGCAAATTGATTAGGAACAGATAAGCATCCTTCCTCATAGGTAGATTTTAGAGAGTCTTTATTTTTTATTTTGGGATTTACAAAATATCTTGGTTCTTTTATTTTTTCATCTTTACTTAAATCCATAACAATAATTCTTTTGGGAACACCTATTTGTACAGCTGCTAAACCGATTCCATTCGCTGAATACATAGTTTCCAACATATCATCCATCAATTTTTGTTCTTCTTTACCAACTTTTTCAACTGGTTTTGAAATTTGTCGTAGAATTTCATTTGGTTCAGTAAGTATTTTTTTAACTGTCATGTAGCAATATTTTAATATAATTTTTAAACTTTTAAAGGAAGAACTTTAAGTAAAATTTTATTTCTTATTAAATCAATATTTAATTTATTTAAGGTTGCAATAATAAAATATATAGTTTCGTCATCAATTTTTTCTAATTTATCTTGCCCAATAACTTCAACAATACGTAATAATGCTGTACCTTTTTCATTATTATTAATCATTACCTGAATATCAGAGGGTATTTCAGAGTCATTGACTTCGTACAAATCATTATATTTATCAGAAATTTCAATTCCATCTGCCTTAAGAGACTCTAAAAAAATTATATCTTTTTTAGACAAAAAATACTTTTTATTTTTTTTTATTTTTTTTAAAAAACTTTCTACATCCTTCTTAATTTTTGATTTAGTATAATCACCATTGAAATAATTAATCAATTTTGATTGATGCATTATATCGTTATTAAATTTAATTTTTTTATTTAAATTTGTTTCGATTGTGATGTTTGTGTAGTAAAAACTTGTCAAATTATCTGGTATTTCAGTTGGATCTATTTCTTCCAAAAACTTCTTTAATTCCAAATCAAAAGCATTATTTAAATTATCATTTTTAAAAGAAGTTTTTAAAATTTTTAATAATTTTAATTTTTCTATCATTTCAGACTCAAGTAAAACTTTTTGATAAATTAAAGCTCTCGACTCAATATTGCCAAGAGATTTATAGGACTCTTTAGCATTTAAAAGTTGATTTATATTAAATTGAAATCTTTTATATAAATCAAGTAAATCTTTTTCAGGATAATTTTTATTATGAACAGCTTTTTCTATATTTGCAATTTTATCAAGTTCAGAAGTGTCAATCTGTTGGAATGAATTTAGTAAATTTGCTGAAGAAAGATACCTCCAAATAATTTTATCTGTATTTTCGTTTGGTTCAAAAACAAACTCTGGATCAGTTATATGTGCCAAATGAAACTCTAATATAGATTTTTCTGATATTTCCTTGTCAATTTTTGGTGTGTAACCAATTAGAAAGTCAATTTTTTTTTCAAAGTATTTATCCTCAAAGCCTAATTCTTTTTTTAAGTCTAAAAGCATCTGAGCATATTCTTTTTTACCATTTTTAATCAAACAATAAATATTAAATTTGGAAAGATAATCATCTTTTATTTGTTCTGAATTTTTAGAAAAAATTTCACATGCTTTTTCAATATTAAATTGAGACAAATGTTTATCTACCAAAAATTTTGTTAATTTTGGGTGACTATTTATAATTTGATTTTTTATTAAATATTCCTGAATTAAATCTAAATCTGAATTTTTTATTAACCAATCTGATTTAAATTGTAAAAATTCTTTTTCAGAAAAATTTTTTTTAGGATAATGTGCATTTGTTAACATCGAGATATTCATTATCTCATTTGCATCTTCAGAAAGTTTTATTTTCTTTATATTCGAAAAAATATTTTTTAACTGATCACCATCTGAATTCGACCACATATCAATATCTAGTCCATTATCTTCAGGATCATATAGACCAATAATTTTTATTTGTTGAGATTCTAGAGTTTGATTAAATTCTATTGTTTCAATTTGATTTTGGTTTTGCAAATTATAAATACTTTTTTGTAATATTTCTTGTTTTTTACTGTTTTCTTTATCTAAAGAATCATCATTCTTTTTTTCAATTTCTTTTTTATCTATGTTCCAGATATCTACAGGATTTTCTTCAGCAATTGTCTCTGTGATTAATAGTAAAAATAGAGATACAATTGATAAATTTTTTTTATTTAACAATTTTAAAATTTTCATTTGAAATAATTTTATCTATCTCTTTTATTGGTTTAGGAAAATCAATTTTATTAAGAAAAAAAACTGATCCAATTAAAATTATAGTAACTAAAGATATTTTGATTAATGTACTAATAAAGCTTCTAGTCGATCTTGTTTTTTTTATAAATTGCATATAATCTCTGTTAATTTCAAATTAAGACATATTTGTGTTTTTTCAATAAATAAACTTATGAAATCAAAAGAAAATATTGTTTTTTTAGGCATGATGGGATCTGGTAAGACTTCGATAGGCTTTTTAGTTTCAAAAAAACTTAAAATAAAATTTTTTGATATAGATTATTTGATTGAAAAAGAATTAAAAATGACAATTTCAGAAATTTTTGAAACAAAGGGTGAGAAGTTTTTTAGAGATTTTGAGGAAAAAATTACCTTAAAAATTTTAAAAAAAAAACAAATCATCATTGCCTTAGGTGGTGGTGCATTTTTAAACAAAAAAATAAGAACTGAAATTTTAAACAATCATGTATCCATTTGGTTAAAATTAGATATTAAAACTCTTATTAAACGAATTAGAAATAGTTCGAGGAGACCTATTGCAGTAAAATCTACAAATGAGGAATTGATAGATTTAATTAAAAATCGTAATCATATTTACTCAAAAGCTTTATATAAAATAAATTGTAGTAATCTAAAAAAATATGAAATAGTGAATAAAGTTTTAAATAAGTTATGAAGACTAAAAAATTATTTATAAATACAAAATCAGAGAGATATCCAATAATAATTGGTAAAAATTTACTTTTGAAAATATCAAATATATTTAAAGATAACTCTATTTCATTTGCTAAATGCTTATTGGTAATAGATAAAAATGTTCCAATAAAAACTGTGACAAAACTAAAAAATAAATTAAAGAAAAAACAATTATACACTTGCTATATTAAAGCTAGTGAGATCAATAAAAATCAAAAAACTATAAATAATATTACCGAAATACTACTTAAAAAAAAATTTTCTAGACAAGATTGTTTAATAACAGTTGGAGGTGGAATTACTGGTGATATAGGTGGCTTTGCTGCGAGTCTTTTTAAAAGAGGAATTCAATTTATAAATATTCCTACAACACTTTTATCTCAAGTAGACTCCTCTATAGGAGGAAAAACAGGAATAAATTCCAAGTATGGAAAAAATCTTATTGGGAGTTTTTATCAGCCAAAAATTGTTATTAGTGATATTGAATTTTTAAAAACACTTCCAAAAAGAGAAATTATATGTGGATATGGAGAAATACTTAAACACTCATTAATTGCAAATAAAAAATTTTATAATTTTTTAACTAAAAATTTTCAAAAAATTTTAAATTTACAATCTCCTTTTATTGAAAAATCTATTCATGAAAGCTGTAAAATAAAAAAAAGAGTAGTAGAAAAAGATGAAAAAGAAAAAAATTTAAGAAAAACTTTAAACTTTGGGCATACTTTTGCACACTCTTATGAAGCTTCTTTAGGTTATTCCAAAAAATTAAATCATGGAGAAGCTGTAATTTTAGGAATTAAAACTGCAATCAAATTTTGTAAACAAAATAAGATATTAAAAAATAAAGAATATAAATCTATTAATAATCATTTAATCAATTCAAAATTACCTCATGATTTAAAAAAGTATTTTTCGATAAAAGATTTAAATAAGATCGTGTCTTTTATGACTATAGATAAAAAAAATACTTCAAAGAATATAAACTTGATTTTATTAAAGAAGATAGGCTTACCTATAATCAATAGACAGTATAGTACTAATAAAATTAAATTATTTCTAAATAAGGAATTAATAAATTAATATTTGTAACGAATGAATAAAATTTTTTAATTCATAATTTAAAATTTTATAAATTATTTTATTACTTTCAATTTTATTCATTTTTTTTAATTCTTCAGACTTTATTGATATTTTTAAATGATACTTCCCTTTTTGGTTTCCTTTATGATTTTTATGTAAAAAAGATTTGTCCTCTATATAAATACTACTTATTAAAAGTTGATCTTCAATTTTTTTTTTTACAATTGCAATTAACTCATTTATATCCATAAATTAAATTTATTATATATCATGAAATATATTTGTGACTGGAAAAATTGTAAAGAAATTGGAGAATACAAGGCACCAATTGAAAAAGATAACAGTAAAAAGTTTAGAATGCTGTGTCTAGAGCATGTTAAAGAATTCAACAAGAATTGGAATTACTTTTCTGGAATGAATGATAGTCAAGTGCTCAAATTTTTAAAATCAGATATGATTTGGCATAAACCCACTCAAAGCTTTAGTTCTTCAGATAATTTTTTTAAAGTTTTATGGAACAACACTTTAAAAGATGAACTAGATAAAGATAAGTTTAAAAGTGACTACAATCACATGCGTCAATTTAAATTTGATCATAAAGATATAAAAGCCTTTAGTATTTTGGGAGTTTCTGTTGGTTTAAAATGGCAAAAAATACAGGAAAAATTCAAAATCCTTGTCAAAAAATTTCACCCTGATATGAATGCTGGAAATAAAAAATATGAAGAAAAACTAAAATTAATTACTTTAGCTTATACTCAGTTAAAAAATACTTACAGAGAAAAAATTGACACCTGATTTAAACTTACAGCCTGATATAAAAGTTTCGATAAAACAAACTTTTGGATTTGACACAGAGATGGAAGTAAATGCTTTTTCAAAAAAAAGTGAATATGTTCCTGACATAGATAAAAATTACAAATTTGACAAGGATACAACACTTGCAATCATTTCTGGATTTGCTTTCAATAAAAGGGTTTTGGTTCAAGGGTATCATGGAACAGGTAAATCAACTCACATAGAACAAATAGCAGCAAGATTAAATTGGCCGTGTATTAGAGTTAATTTAGATAGTCATGTTAGTAGAATCGATTTAATTGGAAAAGATGCGATTGTTCTTAAAGACGGAAAACAAGTAACTCAATTTAATGAAGGTATTTTACCGTGGTCTATTCAAAACCCAGTTGCACTGGTTTTTGATGAATATGATGCGGGAAGACCAGATGTGATGTTTGTAATTCAAAGAGTTCTGGAAGCAGAGGGAAATTTTACACTTCTTGATAAAAATAAAGTTATTAAACAAAATAAATTTTTTAGATTATTTGCTACCTCAAATACTGTGGGCTTAGGTGATACATCTGGATTATATCATGGGACTCAACAAATAAACCAAGGTCAAATGGATAGATGGAATATAGTGACAACATTAAACTATCTAAGTCTTGATAAAGAAATGGAAATTATATTGGCAAAAAATAAAGCTCTTAACAATCAAAAAGGGAAAGAAAAAGTTGCTAATATGATTAAAGTTGCATCATTAACAAGAAAGGGTTTTGTTGCTGGTGATATTTCTACAGTAATGAGTCCTAGAACCGTCTTGCATTGGGCAGAAAATACTGAAATTTTTAAAGACACTGGTTATGCATTTAGGGTTACTTTTTTAAATAAATGTGATGAGATTGAAAAAAATATTATAGCAGAGTATTATCAAAGATGTTTTGGTGAAGAGTTACCAGAGTCACTAGCGAACATTCAAATATAGATGAATAATAGCCAAAAAGGTGCAAATTTAAAAGAGAAATTAAAACAAGCACTCAGTTCAACTTATAAAGTTATTTCAGATAATATTGAAAACAATGAAAAGATAGAAAAAAATCAAAGTTCAAAAAAATTTGAATTTTTTGAGTTTGATAACTTAAATACGAAAAGTGATTTTATTAAAGCTAGAGCTGAAACAGATTCCTCTGCTTTGAAAAAAAAGTTTTCAAATGAAGAAATTTATAAAAAAAATTTACCTTCGAATACTTCTTGTAAATCACTTTATTCTATAGCTGAAAAAATTAGATATGAGGCTTTAGGTACTCAGATGCTTAAGGGAATTAATAAAAATCTAAAAGATAATTATAATCAAATAATAAATTTTAAAAGAAAAGATCAGCTTAAAACAAAGGAAGATGTAAGTATTGTAGAGGCATTCGAACTTTATATGTTAAAAAAATTCCATAACATTGAGCTAAATTCTCTAACTAACAAAATGTTAGATTTTTGGAAAAATGATTTTGAAACTTCAGTTGGTAAACATATAGATTATTTAAAATCCAATTTAGAAAACCAAAACAATTATTCATCAAAATTTTCTGAGATTCTTAAAAAAATGGATATTTTTCAAAATGAAGATGATGAAACAAAAGAAGAGAATCAAGAAGATGGTCAGAATAATCCATCAAATGATGATCAGCAATCAGAATCGGAGGATAAAAAAGATCAAAATAAAGAACAAGAAACTCAGGCAAGCTTAGACTCTGATTATGATATTGATGAATATAAGCTAGATGAACAACTTGTTGACACAGACTCTGATAAACAAAGCAATGAACAAGTAATACAGAAAAAAGACTTAAATAACTTAAATCTTGATTACAAGATATTCACAAATCAATTTGATGAGATAACTAAAGCAGAAAATTTAGAAAGTTTCGATGAGTCTGTAAAATTAAGAAAAACATTAGATCAACAGCTAATTGGATTTCAGGACGTTATTACTAAATTAGCAAATAAGCTTCAAAGACAATTATTAGCTAAACAAAATCGTGCGTGGGAATTTGATTTAGAGGAAGGTCTACTGGATAGTTCAAAATTACCAAGAATTATAATGGACCCTTATAATTCTCTATCCTTTAAAAAAGAAAAAGACTTAGATTTTAAAGATACAGTTGTAACATTATTAATAGATAATTCTGGCTCAATGAGAGGAAGACCTATAACTATAGCAGCAATTTGTGCTGATATATTGTCTAGAACTTTGGAAAGGTGCTCGGTAAAAGTTGAAATTTTAGGTTTCACCACAAAAAACTGGAAAGGTGGGCAAAGCAGAGAGTTATGGAATAAATACTTAAAACCAAAAACTCCGGGACGACTAAACGATTTAAGACATATTATATATAAAGGTGCCGACACTCATTGGAGACAAGCTAAAAATAATTTAGGCTTAATGCTTAAAGAAGGATTACTAAAAGAAAATATAGATGGAGAAGCAATATTATGGGCGTACAACAGAATTAAGAAAAGAAAAGAAGAAAGAAAGATATTAATGGTTATTTCTGATGGTGCTCCTGTAGATGATTCTACTCTTTCTGTAAATTCAGGAGACTTTTTAGAAAAACATCTTAAGAAAATGGTTAAATTTATAGAAAATAAATCTGAAATAGAAATTCTAGCAATTGGAATTGGCCATGACGTTTCTAGATATTATGACAAAGCAATCAAAATTACTGATGTCAATGAACTTGGTGATGTGATGATATCACAATTAAGCTCGTTATTTGATACTAAGAAAAAATTTCATTAGATATTAAATAAATCTTTATTTTTCCATTTTACAATTATTTCTGCTCCACTTCTAATTTTTGAATTTTGACAATTTACAGATGCAAAATTTTTTTCTAAGAGAGTTTTTCCAATAAATAAACCAAGACCTAAGCCTTCTTTTGCTTTATCTCGTGAATCGTTTGATCTTAAATACGGCTCACCAATTTTAGATAAAACATCTCTTGGATATCCATTTCCATCATCTTCAATTGTTACCTCTGTAAATTCATTGTTGCTTCTTAAGTTTATATAAATTTTTTCTTTTGAAAATTTATTAGCATTGCCAATAAAATTTCTTAAACCATAAACTATTTCTATAGATTTAGTTATTTTTTTTTTACTTGAATCTTGATCAAAATTAAAAATAAATTTTTTTTTGCTAATATCTTTAAAAGATGAGATAATTTCATTTAAATAATCTCTCATTGTTAAATCTTTATCAATAAAATTATCTTCCTCCACAGGATTTAGGCTTAAACGTTTTAAAATTTCATTACATCTTTCTACTTGACTTGATAATAGTTCTATATCTTTTTCGATTTCCTTTTGACCCTTAAATTGTTTTGTAAGATCTTGAATAATTATCTTAATTGTTGAGAGAGGAGTTCCTAAAGAATGTGCTGCTGCTGCAGCTTGACCACCTAAAGACAAAAGTTCATGTTCTTTAGCCATTACTTCTTCCATCTTTGCAAGCGCTTCTTTTCTTAACCGTGATTGCGTTCCAAATGTCATAGCAAAATAGTTCAAAAAAATTAAAGCAATTATTAGTGAAACTGGAATAGCGTAATAATAATACGGGCTTACATGGAAATGATCACTCAATGGAGCGGGCAAATCTTTAGAATAAAATGTAATAAAAATAATTGAAAATAAAGTAAAAAATACAAGTAAAATATTAGTTTTAAAGCTCAAATTTGACGATGAAAAAACGCTTGGGATTAATAAAAATATCACAAATGGATTAACTACTCCACCTGTTAAGAAAAGTAATATACTTAATTGTAATATGTCTATTAACAAAAAAATAAATGCTGATCTGTCTGATAGTTGAGATTTTTTATAGATTAAAATTAAATATAAATTACTTAAAATTCCAAAAAAAATTACAATATTAGCTAGGATAAAATCAAAACTAAAGTTTAAAAAAAAATAAACAAAATTAACAGCTATTAGTTGTCCAGCAATTCCAATCCATCTTAAACTAACATAAGTTGATTTTTTAAATGAATGATATTTTGAAGTTTCGAAAAACTTCATTTTTATATATCAAGATTCTGAACATTTATAGCGTTCGAGATAATAAAATCTTTTCGTAACGCAACATCATTGCCCATTAGAGTATGAATTAAGCTTTGATCTTTTTTAAGATCTTTAGAGTATTTAACTTGTAACAAATTACGAGTTTCTGGATCAAGAGTTGTGCTCCAAAGTTCTTCCGGATTCATTTCACCTAATCCCTTAAATCTTTGAATGTTCATTTTAGCTTTTTCTAAGTCCAATTTTTTCAAAAATTCTTTTGAACTTCTTTTAACATTTTTTAACTCTTTATTATTTTTAACAATATAATCTTCCAACTCTTTTTCATCTTTTATATAGATTCCTTTTGTACCTTTATTAATTTTAAATAGCGGAGGTTGAGCTAAATATACATGGCCATTTTCAATTAATTTATTGAATGGTTTGTTATTAAAAAAAGTTAACAATAAAGCTCTTATATGTGAACCATCTACATCAGCATCAGTCATAATTATAATTTTTCCGTATCTTAGATCTTTTAAATCAATTTCTTGTGCTTTAGGATCAAGTCCAAGTGCATTAATTAAAGTTACAATCTCATTTGAAGAAATCATTTTTGATAAAGCTTTAGTTTGTTGGTCACCACCATTGCCATTTTTTTTTCCTACTACGTCTTCTACATAGGTGTTAAGAATTTTACCTCTTAAAGGTAATACTGCTTGGTTTGATCTATTTCTTCCTTGTTTTGCTGAACCACCAGCTGAGTCTCCCTCTACAATAAACAATTCAGTTCCTTCTTGTTTTCCAATCTGACAATCTGCTAACTTTCCTGGAAGACCACTCAATTCAAGAGCTCCTTTTCTTCTAACACTTTCTCTAGCTTTTCTTGCAACATCTCTTGCCATAGCCGCTTGAATAACTTTTGCTAAAATTATTTTTGCAATAGATGGATTTTGATCAAACCATATAGATAATTTTTCATTTATAAGTGTTTCCACAATCATTCTTACTTCTGAAGAAACTAATTTATCTTTAGTCTGAGATGAAAATTTTGGATCTGGAATTTTAGTAGATAATACACAAGTAAGTCCTTCTTTAATATCATCTCCAGATATTGTTAGTTTATTTTTTTTTAAGAGATTGTGTTCATTAGCATATTTATTAATCACTCTAGTCAAAGCACTTCTAAAACCTAATAAATGGGTTCCACCATCTTTCTGATGAATATTATTTGTATAAGGGAAAATATCTTCACTATAACTAGCATTCCATTTTAAAGAACACTCGAGCTCTATATTGTTTCTTTTACCTTCAATATAAATTGGTTTTTTAAATAAATCATTACCACTTTTATTAAGTAGTTTTTCTCTTTTTTCATCTAAAAAATCTACAAATTCTAAAACTCCACCATCGAACTTAAATTCAGTTTTTTTTTCTTTTTTTTGACTATTATCAACAAAAATAATTTTAATTCCTTTATTAAGAAATGCTAATTCTCTCATTCTCTTGATCAAAATACTTGAACTAAATTTTATAGAAGAAAAAATTTCTTTAGATGGTAGAAAGGTTATTTGAGTTCCATTTTGTTTAGATTTTCCTACAACTTTTAAAGGTGCTTTGGCTTCTCCATTTTTAAATTCAATAAAATATTTTTTACCATCTCTGTTAATCTCTAATTGTAATTTTTCTGAAAGAGCGTTTACTACTGAGACACCAACTCCATGCAATCCACCAGAAACTTTATATGAGTCATGATCAAATTTACCCCCTGCATGAAGTTGTGTCATAATAACTTCAGCTGCAGATTTTTTTTCCCCTTTGTGTAAATCTACTGGAATTCCTCTTCCATCATCATGAACGGTAATTGTTCCATCTGAATTAATTTTTACTTCTATTAATTTACAAAAACCAGCTAATGCTTCATCTATAGAATTATCAACCACTTCATAGACCATATGATGAAGACCTGTGCCATCATCTGTATCACCAATATACATTCCAGGTCTTTTTCTTACAGCCTCTAAACCTTTAAGAACTTTAATTGAGTCAGCTTGATAAAGTTTTTTGTTTGTCATTTTTTATATTTAGGAAAAGATAATTATACCATTTTTTTAATAAAAATCTTTTTAATAAAAAAATTTTTACTCATTCTAATGTCAAATAAAGCTTCTAAATAAAGGAAATTAATGGCAGAGAGAGAGGGATTCGAACCCTCGATACAGTTTCCCGTATACACACTTTCCAAGCGTGCGCTTTAAACCACTCAGCCATCTCTCTTTTTTTTTATTAAATCAATAAATTTTGAAAAAGCAATTAATTTTGAAATAATTTTCAAACTATCAACAAACTGAAAAGTTATTAATTTCAAAAATATTCTTACTATATAGTTAAATTTCTTTTTTTTAAAATTATTTACCATGTCATGATGCTTGTTAATCTTAAAAAAATAATAAAATCTATCAAAAGTAAAATGAAATTCTCTTAAAAAAGTTCTTTTAAAAATATTTTTTACTTTCATTTTACCATGAGAATGAATACAAGAAGCATCATAAACTTGAATAATAGATCCTTTTTTTTCTTTTATTCTTCTACAAAGGTCATCATCTGAGAAATATAAAAAAAAAAATTCATCAAAAAATAAGTTTTTTTTTATAACTTCTTCAGTTCTAAATAACATACAAGATCCAAGTGTATTTTCTACACATGTGTCTCCATCAATATTAAATATTATATTTTTGTCCCCATTTTCTGGTAACAACCCACTAGAAAAAGTTAACTTTTTTTCTTCATCAAAAGATCTTGGAGAAACGATAAGTGCTTCGTTATATCTAGAAAGTTTATCAGATAATAAAATTACACTATCTTCAGATATTATACAGTCTGGGTTTAAAACCATTGTATAAGTTGTCTTACTCATAAATATTCCTTGATTATAACCTGCGGAAAAACCTTTATTTTTTGGATTAAGAATATATTTTTCAATATTGAATTTTTGACAAATTTTTTTCTTTAAAAACTTATCTCCACCATTATCAATTATAATTATCTTAAAATTTTTTATTGTTTGAAGAGTTTTGAAAACAATTTCTGCAGTCTCTTTATATAAAACTATTATTATTGTAATTTGATCACACTTATTCAAATTTCTTATAGAATTCATTAATAAATTATACTATTCAAAGAAAATAGATTTGTCACACATATTTAAACAAATTTTTTTCATTTAAGTAATATGATATTTAGATATATATAATAATGAAAAAAAAAATAATTTTTTTTATCTTTTTTGTATTTTCTTTGTGGATTTGGAAAGATTTAAAAAAAATTGATACAAGTTATTTAAATCAAAATAACATCACTTACGACTACAGCAACCTTAATAATAAATATCTTAAGTACCTCTTTACGAAATATAATAATTTCTTAGAGAATTTTTACACCAAAAATATTGAAGATCATAAAGATTATTGGACTTTAGAGAGTCAAGAATCAAGAGATAAACTTCCTTCATCTAAAACTATTAGTCCTGCTATAAATGTTACAAAAAATACACATGAAATTATTTCAAATAAAGATAATTGGTTTAGAAGCCATGGCAATAACCATTCAAATCGATATTCCAAATTAAAATTAATTAATAATAAAAACTCCCAAAATTTAGAGTTGGCTTGGACTTTTGAAATGACTGGTGAAAAAGGAGATATTCAAGCTAATCCTATTTTCTTTGATGGTAAAATTTATACACCTATTGCAGGTGGATATATCGTTGCTTTAGATGGTAAAACTGGAAAGCTTATTTGGAAATCTGAAAAATTAGGTAGCTTTGCTGCAAAAAGAGGATTGATCTATTGGGAAGGAAATAAGATTGAGAAACCTAGAATAATTTTTTCTAATAGAGAAAGGTTAATTTCTTTAGATGCAAAAGATGGAAAATTTATAAAAAGTTTTGGAAAAAATGGAAAAGTCAGATCAGGACTTAATGTAATGACACCTGTAATTTATAAAGACAACATAGTTATTGTAACTTGGGAAAAAGCAATCGAAGTTTATGACCTAGTTTCAGGAAAGATTAAATGGAAGTTAAAATATCAAAAAAAAAATAAAAACCGAGTAGGTGGTGTTAAATATAATAATTCTGGGTCTAACCCCTGGGGAGGAATATCTGCTGATATTAGTAGAGGAATTTTATATTTTACAACTGGAAATCCTCACTATTATTTTGATGGATCTAGAAGACCTGGAAAAAATCGAATGTCTAATAGCATAATAGCAGTAGATTTGAATAAAAGAAAAATAATTTGGGATTTTCAAGAAACAGCTCATGATATTTGGAACTCTGATTTACCCGCTCCCCCTATAATCACATCTATTAAAAAAGAAGGAGAATTGATTGATATAGTTCTTACCCCAACTAAAAGATCAAATACCTTAATTTTAGACAGAATTAGTGGAAAACCAATTTTCGAGTATAAATTAAGTAAAGCTCCGGTTTCTAAAATAGTTGGTGAAAAAACACATCCTTATCAACCTGATCTAGAAATACCTGAACCATTTGGTAAAAATAAGTTTAATTTTAATGATATTTGGTCTTATGATCCTGTACAATTGGAAAAATTAAAGGAAAATTATAAAGATCATAAGTTTGGATTTTATGAAACTTATGAGATAGGGAAAAAAAATTTACAGTACAGTTTTAATGGTGGAGCAGAATGGATGGGTGGATCAGTCAATCCTGAGTCTCAAATATTCTACGTAACATCTAATAATATTCCTTGGATAGCTGAATTAGAGAGAATAAATGATAAAAAAATATTAATACCAATATATAAAAGTAAATTTAAAAGAGCTTTAGATGACTCGGGCTATCCAATTACTAAACCACCCTGGGGTACTTTGACGGCATTAAATCTTAACAATGGAAAGATAATTTGGCAGGTACCTTTCGGAGAATATGAAAATCTAAAAAAGATGGGTATTAAAAAAACAGGAACTGAAAATTTTGGTGGTGTAACTTCTACTGCTGGTCAAATTTTAATTGCAACTGGAACTCTAGATAAAAAATTATTTATTTATAATTCAGATAATGGAAAGATATTATATGAATATAAAATGCCATATGTAGGTTCATCACCACCAACAACTTATTTATATAAAAATGAACAATACATAATTGTGCATGCAAGTGGGGGAAGAACATTGAAAAAAGGCTATCCTCAGTTAATTAATGATGGAAATCTAATCTTGGCATTTAAGTTAAAATGATAAAATTTAAAAAGATTCTTCAAATAATTTTTAAAAATTTTTTTTATTGGATTTTTAAAAAAATTTATGGAAAAATAAATACTTATAATAATCAAATTAATAGCTTTAAAATTTTTGAAATAAATTCGAAAAATATTTTAAATTTTTATAACAAAAAATATAAAATATACTTAATTCCTAAAGGGAGAATCTACACAGACAATGTCGAGCATGTGGGTATTATTGATAAAAATTATCTTTGTGGTGAAGTCTCATATCAACAAATTAAAGGTGAACTTAAAGACCCCTCGTTTAATGTTTGTATTAAAAAAGGGACACCGAGAATTAAGAAATATTTTAAGGGTAGAACACTAAATTTAGCTCAGGGTGCTAGTGGACATACTAATTATGCACATTGGTTATTTGATATGTTGCCTAAAATCAAACTTTATGAAGAGAAATTTAGTTTGAAGGAACTGTCCAATATTTATGTAAATAAATTGATTCAATTTCAAAAATTAACTTTTGAATTACTTAACCTTGAAAATATCAAAATTATTGACTCAAGTAGATTTAGACACATTCAATCAGATGAAATAATTGCCACTCAACATCCAAATTATTACCGTGGTTACATAATGGAAGAACATCAAAAATTACCAGAATGGATCATTCATTGGCTTCGAGAAAGTTTTATACAAAAATCTAAAAAGATTAATATTGTGGATAAAATATTTATTGATAGGTCCAATTCAAAATTTAAACATTGTCAGATTATCAATTACGAGGATACTATTGAATTTCTTACTAGATCTGGCTTTAAAATTATCAAATTAGAGGAATTAACTTTTGTTGAGCAAATTTCATTATTTAATAATTCAAAAATAATCCTGGGGGCACACGGTGCTGGATTTGCTAATTTATCTTTTTGTGAACCAAATACTAAAGTTATAGAAATTCGACCAGCAAATCATCCAAATAAAATATACGAAAGAATTTCGTCAATTAATAAACTTGATTATAAACTATATTCTACTGATATCGAAAAAAGTTCGAACTTCGTAGGTGACATAAATGTAAATATCGATAAATTAAAATCGCTAATTAAATAAAAATTATTAATGCTTTTTGAGAAGTTATATATAAGAATGTCAATTCTTAAAAGACCAAGATTTTTATATAAAATATTTAAATATTACAGAAAATTTTTTGGAGAAAAAGATCCTGGAGACTTACCATTTAATTTTAATTCTGAACCAAGTAGAATTGAAATAATACAGTCCATTATAGATAAAAAAAAATACTCATCCTATCTTGAGATTGGAACTTATCAGGATGAAGTTTTTTCAAAAATTAAATGTTCTCACAAGATTGGTGTAGACCCTTTTTCAGGTGGAAACAGAAGAATGACTAGTGATGATTTTTTTATCCAAAATAAAGAAAAATTTGACTGTATTTTTATAGATGGACTACATCATTATGATCAAGTTAAAAAAGATTTAAAAAACTCAATTAGCTGTTTAAATGAAAAAGGAATAATACTTATTCATGATTGTCTACCAAAAAACTTATCTGCACAAGCTGTTCCAAGAACAGAGAGGGATTGGAATGGAGATGTATGGAAATCTCTAGTGGAGCAAAGAACGAAGCATAATACTGATTGTTATACTATTTATGCAGACCACGGTATAGGAGTAGTTTTAAAAAGGGAAAATAAAAATTTACTTGATCTAAATAATGAAAATTTTGAAAAATTGAAGTTTCAACTTTTTTATTCAGAGCATAAAAAAATAATGAATATCTTAAATATCAATGATTTTATGAAAGTTCTTGATAAATATTAATTTTGTAACTTAGTCTAAATCTTTTTTTTTATAATAACAAATTCATTTAAATTTCCAGTATGAAAAATTATTTTTTCAAAATTTTTTAAAAAATATTCTTTTTCTTCCTCGTTAATATATCTAGATTTAAAATCTTGTTTTAAATTTATCTTTTTTAATATTGTTTTTAAATCAGGCAAATCTTGATTGATCCTCATATCTTCTCTTTTTTCCGGAAAGTCGATTTCCTCAATTATAAAATATCCTCCAGGATTTAAAATTCTAAATAGCATAAATAATGAAATTATCTGATCTTTAAGCATGTGGCTTGCATCCTCTATTATAATATCAAAATTTATATCTCTATTAATTAAATCTTTTTTAATTGAAATTTCCGAAGATGAGTTTAAAAAAAAATTTTTTATTCTCTTTGAATTATAAATATACATATCTGGATTTATATCTGCACTATAAATAAAAGAATTCTCAAAATAAAAAAATAAAGCAGCTGAGGCATGTCCATAAAATGAACCAATTTCAATAATATTTAGTGATCTTTTTTTTATATTACTAAAATATTTTTCATAATATTTAGCATAGCCATGAGCAGTTATTATATTTCGTTTTTGTAAATAAGGTTGTTTATATTGATCATAATATTTCTCACCTTTATCTGAGTTAAAATATTCAAATAAATAATTTAAATCTTTTTCAATTAAAAAATTTTTTTTCAATAATAAAGAGTCTAAGTCAACAGTTTTTGGAAAATAAAATAGATTTAAGACATATTTAAACATCAAAGATATAAATAAATATATCTTTAAAAAGATTGTTGCCTTTAAAACTCTATGGCGATAATAAATTCTATAAAATGTTTTCAAATTCATTTTTTTTTCTCATAAAAGCTCCAAGGCCATTCTAGGTATTTGGTGTAATTTCTGAACCAAAATGACAAATATCTTTCTGCTAAATACGCATATAATCTTTGCTGATCGTATCCTTTAAGATTTTTTAATCCAAAAACTTTCTCACAACGAAAAAGCCATTTAAATAAATCTTTAAACCATCTATCAATAATATTTTTTTTTGAAATGAACATTATATGTGGGTTAAAACTATTTTTTTTGGTTACAAATTTTCTAAAACTCTCCCTGTCTTTTTTTTCTAATTCATCAATTGCTCTTGATAAAACACCATACCCATGGTGCATATCAAAGTGTAATAATATATTTTGTTTTTTTTTTTCAAATATCAATGATGGGTCTTTAATAACATTCTTCCATCCTCTTTTAAGCAGTTTCATTTTTTTTGGATTATCAACCTTTATTTGCTGACAAATAATACTCTCATAATTTTTCCATTTTTTTTGAGGTTCTTTTAGAATATTTTTTTTAAGATCTGAAAAATTTGATATTTTTCTTTTAGTTTTTATCCAAAACCTTCTTTTTTGACAAAAACCAATCCACAAATTTTTATCCATCTTTTTAAGTTTATTTTTCCAAAACCAGTAATGAAATGTTAATTCTGAGTAATTTTTTTCTTTATGCTGGATATTCTTTCCCTTCTTACAAGATAAATATTTATTATTAAAATTAGATTTTCCAACACCAACTAAATTTAAATCTAAATTTTCTAAGTAATCCAACTTTTTGTTTGTTACGCAAAAAATTTTTAATTTTTTCATCTAAATATTAATTAAAAATTTTTGTTTAAATACTTTTTTAATTTTGTTAAATTTAAAGAGCTATCTATTGGCATTTTTATATTAGAGTTTTTCCTCATGTAAATTTTTTTGATATTTTTGTTATCTTTTTTTGCAAAATTATATATATTTTGACTTCTGCCACCGACATTAATTATTCCTTTTCTATCGAGCAATTTAAATAAAATTTTTACAACATCTTCATGATAAATGAAGCTTGTTTTAACATTTACAAAAGCTTTTTTATGAACAAATGGTTTTTCTGTCATGCAAACTCTTAGAATTAAGGAATTTTTATAAAGTTGTACAGATGCCTCTCCACCTAATTTAGACCATGCATAATTATTTACTGGCTTTAATGGATCATTTTCTTTGTAGTTTCCTATTGTTCCAGGATAAACATAATTAGTTGAAATATATATAAGCTTTATTTTATTTTCTGAGCAAAGTTTAGTTATATTGGCCGTTCCAATTATATTTAGATCAATACTTTTTTTTATATCAATCTCATGAATATTCATTGGCCTGGATAAACCAGCTAGATGGATCAATATTTGTGGTTTAACTCTTTTTAAATAATTTTTAATATTCTTCTCATTAAGAATGTTCAACTGCCTTTTGGAAGGAAAGAAAATATCATAATTACTTTTAAATTTTTTTATATAAGTTCCAAATCTTCCTGAACCACCTGTTATAACAATTTTTTTTTTTAATTTTTTCATTTATTCAATAATCCATTTTTTATATTTATCACGATTTTTAATAATAAAATTTGGAAACCTGTCATCCATGTCTATGGCTTTATAGCTTTCTTCCCTTCCTATAATATCCTTTCCTTTATTTACTCTACTTTTAATTTCATCTAAATCTAAATATTTTTCATCAATTTTTTCTTTAAATACATATGGATCATTTGTTTCACATAAATTTTTATATTTATGCAATAATTGTTCTGGTTCTTTTAAATTGCAAAAATGCCAACCTCCATTTTCAATGATATTATTTAATCTTATCTTATCAATTCTCCAAAATGGTCTTTTCTTAAATTTTAGATCTCTTAACCATTGAGGTGATTTTAAAAATTTTTTTAGACAAACTCTACTGCCATACCAATAAGGATTTATTTGACTATGTAAATTAAGTTTATAATAAAAGTGCATTTGTTTAAAAACTGCATATTTCATTTTTTTTTTAAAGTATTTGAAAGCATTAGGATTTGGTATTTCATCTAAATCAGAGATGATGATAATATCTTCATTATTAGCATCTACTAGTCCTCTAGATATAGCATTTCTTTGAAAATTTTCTCTCAAATATGGGTTATCGCCACCAGGCATATCTTCAACTGGTATGTAAATAATCTTATCTTTAAATTGATTATGTTTGTTTAAAGAAAATTGCAATTTTTTTGAATTATTTTGCCAAGTTTTATTCCCCTCAACAATAACAAAATAGTCTACATATTCATTTAATAAATTTAATCTGAGATCTAATAATAGGTCTTCATCCCAGTAAGAAAAACAGTCGTAAACTTTCATCTATTAATCCTTTGTAATTTTTAAAACTCCTATAAAAGCCTCTTGAGGTATTTCTACTCTTCCAAATTGTTTGGATCTTGCTTTTCCTTTTTTTTGCTTTTCTAAAAGTTTTCTTTTTCTGTCAGTTGCACCTCCACCATGAATTTTTGTTAATACATCTTTTTTAAAACCTTTGATAGTTTCTCTAGCTATAATTTTGCCTCCTATAGCTGCTTGCACTGGTATCATAAAATTATGTCTCGGTATTAAATCTTTTAGTTTTTCGCAGACTTCTCTTCCTGTTCTTTGAGCAAAATCTTTATGTATCATCATAGCCAAAGCATCAACTGGTTCCGAGTTAACCAATATCCCTAATTTAACAAGTTCGCCCTCTCTATGTCCAATTATTTCGTAATCAAAACTTGCATAACCACTGGTCATTGACTTTATTCTATCATTAAAATCGAAAACTACCTCATTCAAAGGTAATTCATAACTTAAAACAGCTCTGTTTCCGGAGTAACTTAAATTAATCTGTATTCCTCTTTTATCCTGACACAATTTAATTATTGATCCAAGGTACTGATCTGGAGTTATTATTGTTGCCTTAATCCATGGTTCCTCAATAAATTTTATTAATGTTGGGTCAGGTAGACTTGATGGATTTTGTAAATCAATTATATCTCCATTATTCAAATTTAGTTTATAAACAACCCCAGGTGTTGTTGTAAGCAAATTAACATCAAATTCTCTTTCTAATCTTTCTGTGATTATTTCTAAATGCAGTAATCCTAAGAATCCACATCTAAAACCCAAGCCTAAAGCAGATGATGACTCTGCCTCAAATGAAAAACTAGCATCGTTTAATTGCAATTTAGCTAATCCATCTTTTAATTTTTGATACTCTGAACTGTCAACTGGAAACAATCCACAAAAAACGACTGGTTTGCTTGGTTTAAAACCAGGCAAGGGTTCTTGCTTAGGCCTCGATGAGTCACAAATTGTATCACCCACTTTTGTTTCTGATAAAACCTTAATACCAGTAGTAATAAATCCAATTTCACCAGTTCTTAATTCATTTATATCTTTCGCTTTAGGTGTAAAAACTCCAACCTTTTCAACTATATAATCTTGATTTGTCGATAGCATTTTGATCTTCATATTTTTTGTTATTTTTCCATCTATAACTCTGACCAAAATGACTACACCTAAATAGGTATCATACCAACTATCGACAAGTAAACATTTTAAATCTCCTTTGGGATTTCCTTCCGGCCCAGGGAGTCGATCAATTATTTGTTCCAAAATATTTTCAACACCCTCACCAGTTTTTCCAGAGCAAGGAACTGAGTTTTCTGTATCAATACCAATTACATCTTCAATTTGTTTATTTGTTTTTTCTAAGTCTGATGCAGGTAAGTCTATTTTATTTAATACTGGAATAATTTCATGATTAATATCTAGTGCCTGATAAACATTTGCGAGAGTTTGGGCCTCTACACCTTGGGTGCTATCTACGATTAATATTGATCCTTCACATGCATAAAGAGATCTACTAACTTCATAGCTAAAATCTACATGTCCTGGGGTATCTATTATATTCAAAACATAATTTTTTCCATTTTTAGATTTATAATTTAACTTCACAGTTTGTGCCTTAATTGTTATTCCTCTCTCTCTTTCAATATCCATGGAGTCTAAAACTTGTGCTTTCATTTCTCTCTCAGTTAAACCACCACAAATATGAATAATTCTATCAGCGATAGTTGATTTACCGTGATCAATATGGGCTATGATTGCAAAATTTCTTATATTGTCGATAGTGCTCATTAATTTTTTTTAAGATCGAATTTTAGCACCTGTTTTATTTTCAACTGTCTCAATGATTGATTTATTAATAATTTCTAAATCATTATCATTAAGTGTTTTTTCAGATGATTGTATCGTGACGCTAATTGCAATTGATTTTTGATTTTCAGGAATATTTTCTCCCTCATAAACATCAAAGACTCTAATATTGCTAATCAATTCATTATCAACAACTGAAATAGCATTTATCAAATCTTGTGAACTTACGTCTTTGTTAACTATAAACGCAAAATCTCTTTCAGATTTTTGATAATCTGAAACTACAAATTTTGTTTTTTGATCATTTAAAGTTTTTTTAGGTATTTTTAAGTTATCTGGGAAAATTTCAAATCCTACAAGGGACTCTGTTTTTATATCTATCACTTTCAAAATATTAGGGTGAATCTCTCCAAAATAAGCAGCCACTTGATCTTTTCCGCTATTTAAAAACAATCTACCTGATTTACCTGGATGATAATAATTAGGTGTTTTTCTATCTATAAAAAATTTATCTGAATTATAACCAGTCTCGACTAAAGTTTGAATCACATCTCTTTTAATATCAAATACATCAACATTTCTCTCATTGTCAATCCAGGATAATCTATTTTTTTTTCCAGCCGACAAACCACAAACTACAGTGCTTTGATCACCTGGATTAGAACTTTTAAAGATAGGACCTATTTCAAATATTGATATGTCTTTAAAACCTCTATCAAGATTTTTACTCATATACATAATTAAATTTGAAAATATTGAATTTCTTAAAACTCCTAATTCTGAACTTATAGGATTCACTATTCTGACTTCTTTTTCATCTCCCTTAAAGTAATTGTTATATTTTGAGTCTGTAAATGACCATGTTATTGCCTCTAAATACCCTTTTGAAGCAATTGATCTTTGTAAAAAATGAAATAACTTTTGACTTTGAGTTAAAGTGGATTTAGATCTTTGTTTAATTGGGTCTATAATTTTTATATTATTATAACCACTTATTCTTACTAATTCTTCAACAACATCTATTTCTTGTAAAATATCAGGCCTCCAAGATGGAATAACTAATTTAAAGTTCTTTTTATCTTTTTTAATTTTAAAACCAAGATTTTCTAAGATTTTAATCAATTCTTTATTGGAAATTTTAAAACCAGATATCTTTTCAAATAAATTAGTTTCAAATTTAATAATTTGTCTCTTATAAGTTTCAGTTTTTTGAATATCTGTTTTGCTGATTTCTCCACCACAAATTTCTTTTATCAATAATGCTGCTTTATTTAAGCCTGTCTCAATAGATAATGGATCAATACCTCTCTCAAATCTGAACTTCGCATCAGTATCAAGATTTAATTTTTTTGCGGTATTTCTTATAGATCTTGGGTCAAAATAAGCTGACTCTAGCAGAATATTTTTAGTTCCTAATTCTGTGCCTGATCTAATACCTCCAATAATTCCACCTAATCCTAAAACTCCTTTGTGATCACTTATAACACACATACCCTTTTCTAATTTATAATTTTTATTATCTAGGGCAGTAAATTCTTCTCCTGAATTAGAATTTCTAACAATTATACCTTTTTCAATTTTATCAGCATCATATGCATGTAGCGGACGATTTATATCAAACATAACATAATTAGTAATATCAACTATTGCAGAAATTGGTTTTTGACCAATAGAAATCAATTTATCTTTAAGCCATTGAGGACTTTCCGTATTTTTTACATTCGTAATTAAACAGCTTCCGAAAGCATTACATCCTTGGTTTTTTTCTTTATTAATTTTGACTTTTAAAGTTTGTTTTTTTTTCGATTTAATTTTGTTTTCTTTTAATTCTAATAACTTTCCAAAACCTGATGCTGCAAGATCCCTGGCTATTCCTCTTATGCCAAGACAATCTGGTCTATTAGGTGTTATTGATAAATCAATAAGATTAGATTTTGATTTTGAAAAATAGCTCTTACCAATACTTTTTTCATATTTAGTTGATAATTCAGTTATTCCATCACTTTTTTCAGACAAATTTAATTCTGACTCTGAACAAAGCATTCCATAAGATGTAACACCTCTGATTTTAGCAGTTACTAATTTTGTTTTAGTTTTGGGAATAATTGCTCCTGGAGGTGCATATATAGTAAGTAATCCATCCCTTGCATTTTCAGCTCCACAAACAACCTTTTTAGATTCTTTCTCTCCAACGTTAACATCACAAACTTTAAGTCTATCTGCATTTGGGTGTTTTTCGGCTTTAATAATTTTTGCAACTTTAAATAATTCATTGTCAGCAGAGAGACTTTCCACACTTTCTACTTCCAATCCTATATTAGTAAGTTGATCTAAAAGATTTTTTTCTTTTAAATTAGTCTTTAAATGATCTTTAAGCCAATCAAATGTGATTTTCATCTACTAAGGCCTCTGTAATTAGTTGGCACATCCAAAGGATCAAATCCAAAATGATTTAACCATCTATAATCACAATCAAAAAATGCTCTTAGGTCACTGATCCCATATTTTAACATTGCCAATCTATCAATTCCGATACCAAATGCGTATCCTTGAAACTTTGTTGGATCAACTTTCACATTCTTCAAAACATTTGGATGAACCATCCCACATCCTAAAATTTCTAACCATTGATCACCTTCTCCTATTTTTATTTTTCCATCTTTCATTTCATATCCTATATCAACTTCAGCGGACGGCTCAGTAAAAGGAAAATGACTTGGTCTAAATCTCATTTTTATTTTATCTACTTCAAAAAACTCTTTGATAAAATAATTTAAACATCCTTTTAAGTGACCCATATTAATATTCTTATCTATATGTAGACCTTCAACTTGATGAAACATCGGAGCATGTGTTTGATCGCTATCTGATCTATAAGTTCTTCCAGGTGCAATAATTTTAAAAGGTGGTTTATCTTTCAACATAGTTCTAATTTGAACCGGAGAAGTGTGAGTTCGTAATAATTTCTGTTTTTTTTCATCTAAATAGAAAGTATCGTGCATATCCCTAGCTGGATGATTGTCAGGAGTATTTAACGCTGTGAAGTTATTATATTCATTTTCTACATCTGGACCTTCCTCGACACTAAATCCGATCTCAGAAAAGATGGAAGATATTTCATCAATAGTTTGGGAAACGGGATGAATTTTGCCTCTAACAAAAGGTCTCTCGGGTAATGTTATATCAATTTTTTCTTTATCTAATTTTTTATTTATTTCTACTTTTTCAATTTCATTAATTTTTGAGTCAATTAAATCTTGAAGTTCGTCTTTGACAAGATTTAAGTCTGATGCAAATTTTTTTCTTTCCTTTTCTGCAATAGATCCGATTTTTTTAAATTGCGATGAAACTAATCCATTTTTACCAAATAGATCTGATTTAATTTGATTTATTTCTGAAAGATTTAATTTCCCTTTTAATTTTGTCAGAAATTCATCTTTTATTTTTTTAAGATCAGACATCTTTACAGATTATTTCTTCAGCGAAATAAAACAATAGGGAAGATTAATTTAGAGCAGATTGTGCTTTTTGAACAATAGTTTTGAAGGCTTCTGGACTATCGTACGCTATTTCTGCTAGAATTTTTCTATCAATTTTAATTCCGCATTTATTTAACCCATTTATAAACTTAGAATATGTAAGACCCTCTGCTCTTACACCCGCATTTATTCTTTGTATCCACAAGGATTTAAAATCTCTTTTTTTATTTCTACGATCTCGATAAGCATACTGCATGGCTTTTTCCATAGCTTGCTTAGCTACTCTAATGGTATTTTTTCTTCTTCCCCATTGACCTTTAACAGCTTTCAAAACCTTTTTATGTTTTGCTTTGCCTGTTACACCTCTTTTGACTCTAGCCATATTAACCTCTTAAACTATAAGGCATATACGATTTCACTATTTTTCCATCTTGTTTTGATAATGTTGTAGTGCCTCTTAATTTTCTAATTTGAGAATTCGTTCTTTTTATCATACCATGTCTTTTTCCAGCTTGAGCTGATATAACTTTGCCTTTAGCAGAAATTTTAAATCTTTTTTTTGCTGAGCTTTTAGTTTTTAATTTTGGCATAATTGAGCGGTGTTATACAAACATTGTTATGAATTTACAAGATTTATATAAGTCTATAAAGGCTGAATTACCATTATCATTTGTTTGCCATCAAATTTAGGGTGCAATTCTACCTTGCCAATATCTTTCATATCTTCTTTTATTTTGCTCATTAGCTCATTTCCTAAGTGTGAATGTTGAAGTTCACGACCTTTAAATCTTATTGTGAATTTAACTTTATCACCCTTGGCAATAAATTTTTTAGCATTTTTAACTTTAAATTCATAATCATGTGTTTCTGTAACTGGTCTCATTTTAATTTCTTTGAGAAGTATGATCTTTTGTTTTTTTTTTGCTAAGTTCGCTTTTTTCTGAGCATCATACTTATACTTTCCCATGTCCATTATTTTACAAACTGGTGGATTAGCATTTGGTGCTATTTCTATTAGATCCAATCCTTGATTTTTTGCTTTTGATATCGCCTCATTAGTACTGATGATGCCAAGATTTTCACCATCGCTAGTTATGACTTGTACCTCTGGTGATGAAATTCTATTATTAGATCTTGGACCTCTGTCTTTTGTTCTTCTTTGAAAATAATTTTGTTTGAAGTCTGCCACTTATTTAGATGATGCTTTATTTAAAGCAGAGAATGTTTTTAAAAATAAATTTAATTTCATATTTTCTTGTTTATTAGAATCCAATCTTCTAATAGTTACAGAGTTAGAGTCAACTTCTTTTTTACCACAAATTAATAAAATTGGTACTTTTGCTAAAGAATGATCTCTAATTTTATAATTTAAATTTTGACTTTTTAAATCAACCATTGAACTTATTCCTGCTTCTTTAATCTTTTGAGATACCTTGGTTGCATAATCCTCAAAATCCTCTGAAATAGGTATAACCACAGTCTGTAAAGGAGAAATCCAAAATGGAAATTTACCTGCATAATTTTCAATTAAAATACCAATAAATCTCTCTAAAGATCCAAATAATGCTCTATGTAACATTACAGGGATCTTTTTTGAACCATCTTTGTCAACATAAGTAGCCCCTAATCTTCCTGGTAAATTAAAATCAACTTGCAAAGTACCACATTGCCAATCCCTTCCTATGGCATCTCTTAAAACAAATTCAATCTTCGGTCCATAAAATGCACCTTCACCTTTATTAATACTATATTCTAATTTAGTTTCTTTAACTGCCTTCAATAAAGCAGTTTCCGCTTTATCCCATACTGCATCATCTCCAACTCTTAGATCTGGTCTATCAGAATATTTTAAAATTACATTTTCAAAACCTAAATCTTTATAAATTTCTAAAATAAGATTTGTTACTGTTAAACATTCGTTAGTAATTTGATCTTCAGTACAAAATATATGAGCATCATCTTGTGTGAATGCTCTTACTCTCAACAAACCATGAAGTGCACCTGATGGCTCGTAGCGATGTACTTTTCCAAATTCAGACATTTTTAATGGCAAATCTTTATAGCTCTTAAGACCTTGATTAAAAACTTCGATACAACCAGGACAATTCATAGGTTTAATTGCAAAAACCTTATCGTCTGGTGTAGTTGAGGTATACATGTTTGCACCAAATTTTTCCCAATGACCAGATTTTTCCCACATGCTTCTGTCTAAAACTTCAGGAGTATTTATCTCTTTATAACCAGCTATGTCCTGTTTCATTCTCATATAATCAATTAATTTTTGAAATAATGCCCAACCTTTCTCGTGCCAAAAAACAGATCCTGGACTTTCTTCCCTAAAATGGAATAAGTTCATTTCTTTACCTAGTTTTCTATGATCTCTTTTTTCAGCTTCTTCAATTCTTATTAAATAAGAGTCCAAATCTTTTTGACTGGCCCAACTTGTTCCATAAATTCTTTGAAGCATTTCGTTATTTGAGTCTCCACGCCAGTAGGCTCCTGAAACTTTCGTAAGCTTAAAAAATTTTCCAATTTTTCCAGTGGAGGATAAATGTGGTCCTTTACATAAATCATGCCAATCACCATGAAAATAAATAGACACTTCTTCGCCTTTTGGAATACTTTCAATCAATTCAGCTTTATAAATTTCCCCTCTCTTTCTAAAATGTTTTATGGCTTTGTCTCTATCCCAGACCTCTCTTGTTGTTTTTTCATTACGATCAACTATTTCTTTCATCTTATCTTCAATTTTTTTTAAATCCTCTTCAGTGAATGGTTCTTTTCTTGCAAAGTCATAATAAAAACCATCTTCTATTACTGGACCTATTGTAACTTGAGTTTTAGGAAATAATTCTTGAACAGCCATAGCCAAAATATGAGCTGTATCATGCCTAATTGTTTCAAGGCCTTCATTATTTTTTGATGTAAATATTTTTACAGCACAATTTTTTTCTATCAAAAAATTTAAATCTTTCAGTTCACCATCAACACTTATTATCATAGCTTCTTTAGCTAACGACTTGCTGATTTTTTCTGCTACTTCTAATCCTGTAACTTTTTTAGAAAAATCTAAGTTCTTTCCATCTGGTAATGTAATTATAGGCATTTAATTTAGTAATCTTTTATACTCTGAATAAGTAGAAAAACACATTTTTTCAACATTAAATTTTTTTATTACGTTTTTTCTCCCATCTTTACCTATTAATTTAATAGATGTTTCGTCCATTGTTAATGCTTGAATTATTTTTTTACCTAAGGAATTTGCATCTCCTGATTCAAATAAAATACCAGTTTTTCCGTTTATTATTGTTTCATTAGATCCACCAATATTACTTGCAATAATCAGCTTTTCCATAGACTGTGCTTCGACAGCAACTCTTCCGAATGCTTCAGGCTCTATTGAAGCTGAAACTATAATGTCTGAGACTTTATATGCTAAAGACATATCTTTACAATGATCTATAAATTTAATTTGGTTGGTTAATCGATATTGTTCAGTCAAACGTATTAATTTCTTTTTAAATAAATCCCTCCCTTGATCACTTCCAAGAATTACTACATGAAAGGCCTCATAGCCTAATTCTTTTTTTACAAGATTAATTGCTTCAATAAATAATTCTTGTCCTTTCCAAGAAGTAAGTCGCCCTGGCATTAAGATAATTTTTTTTTCTTTATTTATTTCCCATTTTTGTAGTAGTTTTTTTTCTTCATTTTCTAATTTTGTAGATGAGTCAAAATAATCTACATTTATTCCTCTAAAAATTACGAGGAATTTTTTTTTATGATTTAAAAACTGTGAATAATTTTCTTTGACATGCGAAAATATAAAATTTGATCCTGCAATAACCAAATCAGATCTTACCATAACTGAATTATAAAATTTTTTTAGCTTTCCACTAAAATTATAAGTGCCATGAAATGTTGTAACAAATTTTCTTCTTGTTAATTTTGTTGCTAATAGACATGACCAAGCTGGGGCTCGGCTTCGCGCATGAACTATTGAAATATTAAAAAAAAGAATTATTCCAACTAAAATAATTGCATTTACAAAAATTAATAAAGGATTTTTACTATGCACAGGCAACTTAATTAATCTTACTTTTTTTTTGTCTATAAATTTAGTAAGTTCTCCTCCACTAGTTACAATGAAGGATTTACAATTATTTTCCGGCAAATAATGAGCAATATCGTAACAGCCAGTTTCAGCTCCTCCATAGCCTAATCTTGGTATTACTTGTAAAACATTTATATTAGACGACATTAGATAAGATTATATAATAATAGACAAAACTAATAAACTTTAATGACTAATTACAATTACTTAAAACTAACTAAAACAAAAAAGATTAGATATTTAAAGCATATCCAAAAAAATAGCCCTTACATTGTTTTTTTGCATGGATTTATGTCTGATTTAGAAGGAAAAAAACCAAAAATGTTTTTAAATTTTGCCAAAAAAAATAAAATTGGCTTTCTTGCACTTGAATATTCTGGTCATGGCAAATCATCTGGTAAATTTACTAAAGGTAATATTTCTAAATGGTCAAAAGAAACAAGTTTGTTAATAAAAAAGATAGTTAAAAAAAATAAGATTATTTTAGTTGGTTCAAGTATGGGTGCATGGATTTCTTTAAATCAATTTAAGTTTTTTGAAAAACAAATTAAAGGTTTTTTAGGCATAGGTTCAGCTCCGGAATTTTTGGAAAATTTAATGTGGAAAAAATTTTCAAAAAAAATAAGATTAGAAATCATCAAGAATGGTATTTCCTATGTAAAACATGGTAATTATGAATATCCAATAACCTACCAATTAATAAAAGACGGGCGAAAAAATAAGATTTTAAATTCTAAAATAAAATCAAAAATAACCGTTATAATGGTTCATGGTAAGAAGGATGAAGTCGTTCCAGTCTCTTACTCAAAAAAAATTTTAAAAATTTTTAAAAATGCAAAAAAAAAATTAGTAATCGTTAATAATGGTGATCATAGTTTGTCTTCACCTAAATATTTAAGTTTATTAAAAAAAGAGTTGAAATTAATTTTTAACTAACTTGTTCTATTTTAGCTTTTAACGTAATTGGATTTTCAATTTTTTCTATCATTTCTTTTGGACAAACTTGAATAAAATTTTTTATTTCATCTTCAAAATTTTCAATTATATTTTTAGATATCAAAGAGTTCGTCTCTTCAGAATGTTCTATAATTAAATTTTTTAGAAAATTTTTCCAATACTCTGTTTCAATGTTTTGCCAAATTACTGACTCTGGATTAACCTTTTTTTCAAATTCTTTCGATTTATCATAAATAAATGCCATACCTCCAGTCATCCCTGCAGCAAAATTATCTCCTACATCTCCTAAAATAACAGCTGTGCCACCAGTCATATATTCACATCCATTAGAGTCACATCCTTCAATTACTGTTGTAGCACCTGAATTTCTTACAGCAAATCTATCTCCAGCTTGGCCAGCAGCAAAAAGTTTACCCGATGTTGCTCCATAAAGAACTGTGTTTCCAATAATAGTATTTTGATTTGAAACTAAATTACTTTCATCTAAAAGTTTTATTGAGATTGTAGCACCAGACAATCCTTTCCCAACATAATCATTTGCATCACCTTTGAGGTTAAGTTTTAAGCCTTTTGATGAAAAGGCTCCAAAAGATTGTCCTGCTGAACCCTTAAAATTTAAAGTTAGAAATTTTTCATCTAATTTTTCATAATCGTATTTTTTATACAGATAATGTGAAATTCTGGTACCAACAGCTCTGTTAGTATTTTTAATTATAAATTCTTTATCAATTTTTTTTGAATCATCTAAAGATTTTTCAATTTCAGGCCAAATCTCCTGGTCTAATGTATCAGGTACCTTGTTTATTTCTTGAGCCTCACAATATCTTTTATTATTTCCAGGGTCAGCTTGAACAAATAATGGATTTAAATCTAAATCATCTAGATTAGGGGAGCCTTTATTTACTTGCATCAGTAAGTCAGTTCTTCCAATTATATCATTTAAAGATTTAAAGCCTAATTTAGCAAGAATTTCTCTCACCTCTGAGGCAATAAAGGTAAATAGGTTTACAACTTTGTCTGGCGTACCAGTAAATCTTTCTCTCAATTTTGTATCTTGAGTACAAACACCTACTGGACAAGTATTAGAATGGCATTGTCTTACCATTATACACCCCATGGCAACTAAAGCTGTTGTTGCTACTCCGTATTCTTCCGCACCCATCATCGCTGCAATGACAACGTCTTTACCAGTTTTAATACCACCATCAGTTCTTAAAGTAACTTTATGCCTTAAATTATTCAATGTCAGAACTTGATTAGCTTCAGTAAGGCCCATCTCCCAAGGTATTCCAACATATTTTACACTTGTTTGTGGAGTTGCGCCTGTTCCTCCATTATGGCCTGAAATTAAAATGATATCTGCTTTTGCTTTAGCTACTCCTGCTGCGATAGTACCAACACCAGAGGAGGCAACCAATTTAACACCAATTCTAGCTTTTGGATTTATTTGTTTTAAATCATAAATTAGCTGAGCCAAATCTTCTATTGAATATATATCATGGTGTGGTGGAGGAGAGATTAATGTTACTCCTGGAGTTGAATGTCTAAGTTTTGCAATTTCATCAGTCACTTTAAAACCTGGCAATTGCCCACCTTCACCTGGTTTTGCTCCTTGAGCAATTTTAATCTCTATTTCATTACAATTATTTAAATATTTTACTGTTACACCAAACCTCGCTGATGCTATTTGTTTAACTCTAGAATTTGCACTATCTCCACTATCCATAACTTTAAATCTGTTTTCATCTTCTCCACCTTCTCCACTACATGATGCCCCTTTAATTCTATTCATCCCAATTGCCAATGTTTCATGTGCCTCTTTTGAAAGAGCTCCATGAGACATACTTCCACTACCGAATCTTTTTAGAATTTTTTCTACGGGCTCAACTTCTGATATTGGTATAGACGGACCAAGTTTCTTTTTTCTAAAATTTATTAAATCTCTTAAATTAATTGGAGGTAAATCGTAGATACCCTCAACATATCTTTTATATGCTGGATAGGAATTCGAACCCACTGCACTTTGCAATAAATGAATTAATCTACCTTGATATTGATGTGTTTCACCATTTTTTCTATATCTATAAATTCCTCCTATTGGCAGAACTGTATCTGTACTTTCGAATGCTTCTTTATGAATTTGTCGTATTTTTTTTTCTATACCAGTTAATCCTATTCCAGAAATTTTTGAAGTTATGCCAGGGAAATAATCATCTACAATAGTTCTGCTCAATCCTACAGTTTCAAAATTACACCCTCCTCTATAAGAACTTAAAACTGATATACCCATTTTAGACATTATTTTCAATAAACCAGCATTTACAGATTTTATGTATCTTTGAATACAATCATCAAAACTATATTGACCAAATAACTTTTTTTCATGTCGTTGATATAAGCTATCAAAAGCTAAGTATGGGTTAACAGTTGTTGCACCAACTCCTATCAATGTAGCAAATGAATGCGTATCTAAAGCTTCTCCTGACTGAACATTGATAGAGACATATCCTCTTAATTTTTTTTCTATTAAAAATGTATTTATCGCTCCAACACATAACAACATCGGTATTGGAAGTTTTTTAAATGAAAGATCTTTGTCTGTTAAAATTAATTGCGTAACACCTTGTCTTACTGCAATTTCAGACTCTTTCTGTATTCTTTCAATTGACGCCTTCAAATTTTCATCAAGTGAAAAAGTACAGTCTATAACTTGAGAATTTTTACCAAAAAAATTTATAAATTTATTAAATTGAGAATTTGATAATATAGGACTATTCAAAACATAAATATTCTCCTTGGTCAAAGTATCAAAATCTAAGATATTCCCTAAATTTCCAAATCTAGTTTTTAAACTCATAACTTTATTTTCTCGTAGAGAGTCAATTGGAGGATTTGTTACTTGGCTAAAATTTTGTCTGAAAAAATGATAAAGAGGTCTATATTTATCAGAAAGAACTGCCAAAGGTGTATCGTCACCCATGGACCCTATTGCTTCTTTTGCATCTTCCGCCATAGGATGTAATATCAATTCTAAGTCTTCTAGACTAAATCCAAAAGTATGTTGTCTTCTTCTAAGTTCTTCTCCCTCAAAGTTACATTTCTCATTTGAAATAGATAATTTTTCATCAAGATCAATTATTTGAGAATTAAAGTGTTTAAATTCTTTTGCTAAATAATCTTTAATTTGATCATTTGAAAAAACTTTTCCTTTCTCTATTCTTACGCCTATAATTTCACCAGGTCCTAATCTTCCTTTAGATAAAATCTTCTTTTCATTTAATTCTATCATTCCAGTTTCAGAGCCAGCAAAAAGAAATTTGTCTTTTGTTATAGCATATCTAAGAGGTCTCAGCCCATTTCTATCATTTGCAGCTATAACCCATTCATTATCAGTGGCAGCTATTGCAGCTGGTCCATCCCATGGCTCCATAGTACTATTTAAAAAGTTGAATAATTGCTGATGACTTTTTGGAAGAGTTTTATTTTTTTTTGACCAAGCGTCTGGAATTAACATTAGTTTTGCTAAAGGAGCAGATTGACCCGATTTATTCAATAATTCAAAAACATTATCCAATGCTGCTGAGTCAGATACACCTTTTTGAATTACTGGTTTTAAATTATCTACATTTTCAAAAAGTGGACTACTCATTTCTTGTTCATGAACCTTCATCCAATTTTTATTTCCTTTATAAGTGTTTATTTCTCCATTATGAGCAACTGCCCTGAACGGCTGAGCCAAACTCCAGCTCGGAGCAGTATTAGTTGAAAATCTTTGATGAAAAATAGCATATCTAGATATAAATCTTTCATCTTTCAAATCTAAGAAGAAGTCAGATATTGCTTCAGCTAAAAACATACCCTTATAAATGATTGACTTTGAGCTAATAGAACAAATATAAAAATTATTTAAAGATAAATTGAAAGCTTTGTTTTCTATTTTCTTTCTTGTTTCATAAATTCTTCTCTCTAATTCTTTATTAAGCAAATCTTGGTCATTTGATTTAAATAAAACTTGTATGATTTCTGGCATAGTTTGAAGGGCTTTTTGACCCAAAACTTTTGGATTAACTGGAACCTGTCTCCAGCCATAAATACTAAAATTGTTTTTAGTTAACTCACTTTCAACAATTGTTTTACAAATTTCTTGGGAAGAATAGTCATTTTTTGGTAAAAAAATCATACCAACACAAATCTCTGAATTATCATAATCGTGTCCGGTTACCTCTATCTTTTCTATAAAAAAATCTTTTGGTATTTCTAGATGTATTCCTGCACCATCTCCTGTTTTACCATCTGCATCGACTGCCCCACGATGCCATACAGCTTTCAAAGCTTCTATTCCATATTCTACAACTGATCTCGATTTTTTTCCTTCTGTGGATGCAATTAATCCCACACCACATGCATCATGTTCCATTTCTTTTGAGTAAACATGATTTCTGGAGAGTAAATCTAAATTTTTTTTATAATTTTGCATTATGCTACTTTATTTTTTTTTGATTCTATATTTTCAAGATAATTTTTTATTGAAGAAGCTGCATCTCTACCATCTTTGATAGCCCATACAACTAATGAAGCTCCTCTCACAATATCTCCAGCAGCAAAAACACCTTTTAAATTGGTTTCCATTGTGTCAAAGTTTACCTTTATTGTACCCCACCTTGTAACCTGAAGTTCTTGAGCGTCAAATAATAAAGGTAAGTTTTCAGGGTCAAAGCCAAGAGCTTTAATTACCATGTCTGCTTTAATTTCAAATTCTGATCCCTCTTTAATTAATGGTCTTCTTCTGCCTGAGTCATCAGGATCACCTAACTCAATTTTATCAATTATTAAGTTTTCAACTTTATTTTTTCCTTTAAATTCTTTGGGGCTTGATAGCCATACAAATTCAACTCCTTCTTCCTCTGCATTAGCAACTTCTCTAGCTGATCCAGGCATATTTTCTTTATCTCTTCTGTATAAACATTTAACTGATTTAGCTTTTTGTCTAATTGATGTTCTTACACAATCCATGGCAGTATCTCCACCGCCTACAACTACAACATTTTTACCTTCAGCATTTAATGTTCCTTTGTCAAATAATTCTACTTTGTCACCCAAGCCTTTTCTGTTTGAAGCTGTTAAAAATTCCATCGCAGGAAAAATATTTTCTAAATCATTACCAGGTAATTCAATTTCTCGTGGTTTATACACCCCTGTAGCAATTAAAATTACATCATGTTTTTTTCTTAATTGATCTAATGTAGCATCTTTACCTATTTCAAAATTTTGGATAAATTCTATTCCACCTTCTTTCAAAAGTTTTGTTCTTCTTTCAACTACATGTTTTTCTAATTTAAAATTAGGAATTCCATATATTAGTAATCCACCTGCTCTATCATATCGATCGTATACGGTAATTTTATAACCATTTTTTCTTAATTCCTCAGCGGCAGCTAAACCTGCAGGCCCAGCTCCAATTATTCCAATGCTTTGTTCTTTTTCATATTTCACCTGAATTGGTTTAACCCAGCCTTTTTCCCAAGCATTATCTGTTATGTATTTTTCCATAGAGCCTATGGTAACTGTTCCATGGCCCGATTGTTCTATAACGCAGTTACCTTCACATAATCTATCTTGGGGACATATTCTTCCACATACTTCTGGCATATTGTTGGTGCTTTGTGACAACTCATATGCCTCTCTCAATCTTCCTTCAGCTGTTAATTTTAACCAGTCAGGTATATTATTACTTAAAGGACAATGAACCTGACAGAAAGGTACCCCACATTGAGAACATCTACTCGACTGCTCTTGTGCTTTTTGATTGATAAACTCATCATAAATCTCCTTGAAATCTTTTTTTCTATTGTCTACATCTCTTTTAGGTGGAGTCTGTTGACCTATTTCAACAAATTTGAGCATTTTATCAGTCATTTTTATTTATTAATTTAAGGCAAAATATACATTGTTTTTACTTGTAAAAGAATTATTTGGGTCAATATATATGACCTAATTTTGTCAATAATTAGCTATTTACCTATACATTTTAATTGTTGCATACCTATTATGACTAAATCGAATTGTTTAAAATCTACATTATTTAAGTTACGACACTTATATGTTTCAAGAATTTATAGAAATTCTAATTCTCTCAGCTATCCAAGGAATATCTGAATTTTTACCAATAAGTTCCTCTGCACATTTAATTCTTGTTTCTAATTTATATGATTTGAAAACAGGATCCTTATTAATTGATATTAGCCTTCACTTAGGTTCTTTATTTGCAATTATTTTTTATTTTAGAAAAGATCTATTTGATTTAAAAAACAACAATAAACTTTTACAATTAATTATAATTGGCTCAATACCACTTATTATTTTTGGATATATACTACATTCAACTGAACTTATTTATCTTCTTAGAAATATAAAAGTTATAGCATGGACAACATTATTTTTTGGAATAATTCTGTTTTTTGCTGATCAGCAAAAATTTAATAAAAATATATCTGCTAACTTAAATATAAAATCTATAATATTTATTGGTTTATTCCAAATACTTGCGTTGATACCTGGAGTAAGCAGGGCTGGTATTACTTTGACAGCAGCAAGGTTTTTAGAATTTAACAGAGTTGACTCAAGTAAGATTTCATTTTTGTTATCAATCCCAGCTCTATCAGGAGCAAGTTTTCTTGGGCTTAAAGATGCATTTAATCAATCAATAGAAATAAATTACCTCATTATAATTTCAGTAATCTTATCTTTTTTATTTTCTTATATTACAGTTAAATTTTTTATTAGTTATATTAATAAATTCTCTTTAAATATTTTTATAATTTATAGAATTTTTATTGCCTTTATATTGCTTTCGATAATATATTTCTAAACAGTTTTTTTCATTAAAGGTAAAAGTTGTGACAGTAAAACTCCACATAAGATAAAGAAACATCCTAATATATTATTAATATCTAATATTTGATTTAGTAAAAACCACGCTGCTACAGTAGCGAAAACTCCTTCTAATGAAAAAATAATTGCTGCCGGTGCAGGCGCAATACTTCTTTGAGCGTAAATTTGTAAGACAAACGCAAAACCACCAGATAAAATTCCAGCATATAAAATAGAGTCAATTTCTTTTAAAATATTATTAAAAATAAATTCTTCATAGATAGAACTAATCATGAAGGAAATTATTGCTACAATTAATGTTTGAATTGCACCTATTGTTAAAGGAAGATTATATTTTGTAACAATCATTCCCGTAAAAATAATATGTGTGCTCCAAAATAAAGCACCTAATAATACTAATGCGTCTCCAAGTCTTACTGTTGCATCGTAAAAATTTGTTAATAAGTAACCTCCAATTAAGCATAAAACAACCGATGGCCACACACTCCAATGAATTGTTTTTTTTTTGAATAAAAAAACTATAATTGGCACCATAGGAACATAAAAAATTGTGAAGAATGCAGCATTTGCAACATCTGTGTAAAGTAATGCTACTTGTTGCAATGCAGAGCCTAAAAAAAGTGATATTCCAATAAGGATAGAAAGAATAACAAATGTTTTGGTGTCTATTTTAAATTCAGATTTAAATTTTTTTTTTTCAAATAAAAAGACTAAAGGGAGTATTGCAATAAAGCCAACAAAAAACCTTACTGCATTAAAGGTAAAAGGACCAATATCATCCATGCCAGTATCTTGAGCAATAAAAGTTGTTCCCCAAATAAAGGTGCACAATAGTGCGCTAAGTAGAGAAACTGTTTTTGTCATAAATTTATTTAGACGGCTAATTTATAGGCAAAGTTTTTACCTAAATTTTCTTTTAAATCGTTATTAAAACGAGCAGCCTCTGCGCCATCTATTATCCTATGATCATATGATAAAGACAGTGGCAGAACTATTCGTGTAACAAACTTACCGTCGATATGAACTTGTTTTTTTTCTGATCTACCTACTCCTAAAATTGCAACTTCAGGATAATTTATAATTGGTGTAAAGAATGATCCTCCGATGCCGCCTAAACTCGTTATTGTCATAGACCCACCAAACAATTCTTTTTTATCAATCTTAAGATTTTTACATTGGTCACTTAACTTTTTAAGTTCAGAACTTATAAGATTTATATTTTTATTATCTGCATTCCTAAGTTTTGGAACCATTAAACCGTGTGGTGTGTCTACAGCTATTCCAATGTGATAATATTTTTTAATGGTCATTTTTCCATCTTCTATTTCATCAATAGAGCTATTAAAGTTGGGAAATTTTTTTAATGACGCAGTCAAAGCTTTAACAATAAAAGCTAAAGGAGTAATTTTTTTTTTTTCTCCAGTATATATATCAGTTAAAGATATTCTAAATTCCTCTAGCTCAGTAATATCTGCTTCATCATGATTTGTTACATGAGGAATATTGGTCCAAGAATTCATTAAATATTTGGATGATAGTTTTTTAACTCTAGGCATATCTTTTATTTCTACTTCTCCAAATTCTGCATGAGAATATTCTTGTTTTATCTTTTCATTATTTTTGTTTTGATTGTTTACTAAATTATTTGATTTCGTTGCTACAAATAATTTTACATCACTTTCAATAACTCTACCTTTTCGTTCACTACCAATAACTTGATTAATATCTACTCCAAGTTCTCTAGCAAATTTTCGAACTTTAGGACTTGCCGATGATATATTTTTGACTTTATTTTGATTGGTTGAAGTTTGTTGAGTTTCAGATTTTATTTCATGAATTTTTTCAAACTTTTTTTCAATTACTGGATTTTCTTTAACCTTTTTTTGTGCTTGAGTTATAGTTTCTAGAACTAATATTAAATCACCTTCTGAAACTTTATCTCCAACTTTTATTTTTAAAGTCTTGATTTTACCATCAAAATTCGATGGTATTTCAACACTTGATTTATCACTCTCTATTGTAATTAAAGGGTCATTTTTTTTTAGTGTTTGACCCTCTGAAACCAAAACTTCTATCACATCAACATCTTTAAAATCTCCAATATTAGGTACTTTTATTTCAGTTTCTGACATTATAACTTGGTTGGCATTGGTTTATTTGAATCAATATTGTATTTTTTGATAGCCTCTTTAGCATATTTAGATGCTATTAATTGTTCTTTAGCTAGTACACTTAGTCCATAAGTCACTACATGTTCCTTATCAACCTCGAAAAAATTTCTTAAATTTTTTCTAGTATCACTTCGTCCAAATCCATCTGTACCTAATGAATAAAAACTTTTATTTATGTATGGTCTAATTTGATCTGAATTCATTCTCATATAATCAGATGCAGACAAAATAGGTCCTTCCGTTTTACCCAAACATTTTTCTACATAAGACTTTTTCGGTTCTTTATCTGGATTTAAAAGATTATATCTTTCTACCTCTAAACCATCTCTTCTTAACTCATTAAAACTTGTTACGCTCCAAACTTCACTATCTATTTGAAATTCTTTCTGTAGTATTTCAGCACCAGCTATCATTTCCCTTAAAATTGTGCCAGAACCTAAGAATTGGATTTTAGTTTTTTTATATTTATTAAATTCTTTTATTTTATACATTCCTTTTAAAATTCCCTCTTCACAATATTTATCTTTGGGTATAGCTGGGTGAGGATAATTTTCATTCATTGTGGTAATGTAGTAAAAAATATTCTCTTTTTTCTCATGCATTCTTCTCAATCCATCTCTAAAAATTACTGCTAGCTCATAATGAAAAGTTGGATCATAAGATATACAGTTTGGGATTGTTGATGCCATAAGATGACTATGACCATCTTGGTGTTGCAAGCCTTCTCCTGCGAGAGTAGTTCTTCCAGCTGTAGCACCAATTAAAAATCCTCTAGACTGACTATCTGCTCCTGCCCAAGCAAAATCACCAATTCTTTGAAATCCGAACATTGAATAAAAAAGATAAATAGGTATCATCTCAATATCATGGTTTGTATATGAAGTTCCTGCTGCAATCCAAGAGGACATTGCTCCAGCTTCTGTAATTCCTTCCTCTAAAACTTGTCCACTTTTTTCCTCTCTGTATGAGCTCAATTGAGCAGAGTCTTCAGGTTCATATTTTTGACCTTCATGAGCATATATTCCAACTTTTTGAAAAAATCCTTCCATACCAAATGTTCTGGCTTCATCGGGGATAATAGGTACCAATCGAGGTGCAACATTTTTATCTCTCAAAAGATTTGTTAACATTCTGACTAGTGCCATTGTAGTAGACATTTCTTTTTTGCCCGTTGAAACTTTCATATTATCAAAAATATCTTTAGGAGGAGCTTTAATTGATTTTGCATAAGTGGTTCTCTCAGGAATAAATCCACCTAACTTAAGTCTTCTTTCTTTTAGATACTTTATTTCTAGAGAATTTTGATCAGGCTTGTAATATTCAATATTTTTGACCTGTTGATCTGTCAAAGGAACATCAAATCTATCTCTGTAATACATTAAATCATCAACATCTAATTTTTTAGTCTGATGGGTGGTATTCACACTTTCTCCACTTTTGCCCATTCCATAACCCTTTATAGTTTTAGCAATTACAACTGTTGGGCTTCCAATATTTTTTGAAGCTTTATCATAAGCTGCAAAAACTTTGTGTGGATCATGTCCACCTCTATTTAATCTCCAAATATCTTTATCAGATAGACTAGATACTAATTCACTTGTTTCGGGATATTTGCCAAAAAATTTCTCCCTTACATAAGCGCCATCTCTCGCTTTCATAGCTTGATATTCTCCATCTACCGTCTCATTCATAGTTTTAACAAGATGACCCGTCTTATCATTAGCTAATAATGAATCCCAATATGACCCCCAAATTACTTTAATTACGTTCCATCCTGCTCCTCTAAAAATCCCTTCTAACTCCTGTATGATTTTTCCATTTCCTCTCACTGGTCCATCTAATCTCTGTAAATTACAGTTAACTACAAAAATTAAATTATCCAATTTCTCTCTTGCAGCTAAACCTATGGCCCCTAAAGACTCAGGTTCATCCATTTCTCCGTCTCCTAAAAATGCCCAAACTTTACGACCTTCATCTTTTATTAAACCTCTATTAATTAAATACTTCATATATCTTGCTTGATAAATTGCTAACATCGGTCCTAAGCCCATCGAAACAGTTGGAAACTGCCAAAAGTTTGGCATCAACCATGGATGTGGATAAGAGGATAAGCCGCCTGGTTTAACTTCTTGCCTAAAACTATCTAATTGTTTTTCATTTAATCTTCCCTCAAGAAATGCTCTTGCATACATACCAGGAGCACTGTGACCTTGAAAATATACTAAATCTCCTCCGAACTTATTATTTTTAGCCCTCCAGAAATGATTCATTCCTACATCATATAAAGTTGCAGCAGATGCAAAGGTTCCTATGTGGCCTCCTAGCTCTGGGAATTTCTTATTAGCCCTCACAACCATGGCTGCAGCATTCCATCTAATTAATGATCTAATTCTTCTTTCTATATTTTGATCTCCATTTGATTTTTTTTCCTCATTAGCAGGAATTGTATTTATATAAGGAGTATTTTGTGTATATGGAATATTAGCACCTTCCATATAAGCTTTATTAATTAATTCTTTTATTAAATAATGAGCTCTTTGGTTACCATCTTTTTTTATTACTTCAGAAAGAGACTCAAGCCATTCTTTGGTCTCCAATGGATCTAGATCACCATCATTATCAACTTGAATTATTTCTGATTTTTCTTTTTTTTTAATTTGTGGTTCTCGATCTTGATCTTTTTTTAATACTTTTTCTGCTTCCACAATTAAATTTTCTGTGTCTTTTGGAATAATTTTAGACCCTGAAGACGACTGTTTAGAACTGATTATGTTAAGAATTAAATCTCCTTTTGATACTTTATCGCCAACTCTTACTTTAATAGACTCTATCTTGCCTGAAAATATTGATGGTATTTCAACACTTGATTTATCACTCTCGATGGTAATTACAGGATCATTTTTTTCAATTTCTTGACCTTCTTTAACTAGAAGTTCAATTACCTCTACATTTTCAAAGTCACCTATATCTGGAACTAATAATTTTTCAGTCATTAAATTTTTATTTTATACACCATAAAAACACACTTGTTTTCAAATTTTAACACATTCTGTTCAATTTTTTGACACTCTTTAAGATCACACTTTAAAAATGATAAAAAAGTTATTAAATGCACTAATTCAACCAAAAGTTAGTACATATATTGATGCTAAAATTTGGATACAAAAAATTTTGTTAGAAGAAAAATTTGGGAAGATAAATTCCTAAATTTTTTCAACACATAAGGCTATTCCCATCCCACCACCTATACAAAGTGTTGCACAACCTTTATTTTTATTTTGTCTTTTCATCTCATGTATCAATGTAACTAGTATTCTAGCTCCCGAGGCTCCAATGGGGTGTCCTAGAGCGATTGCTCCACCATTTACATTTACTTTATTTTGATTTATTCCTAATTCACGAATTACAGCAATACTTTGGGCAGCAAAGGCCTCATTTATTTCAAATAAATCAATTTCATCTAAATTCCATTTTGCCTTTCTAATTGCCTCACGAACAGCATCTATAGGTCCTAATCCCATTAAAGATGGATCTACTCCAACTGATGCCCATGACGCTATTTTAACCAATGGTTCAATAGATTTTTTTTTTGCTTCATCCAAAGTGGTTAATAATAGAGCTGCAGCTCCATCATTTATCCCAGAAGAGTTTCCTGGTGTAACTGTTCCATTTTCTTTAAAAGCTGCTTTTAATTTTTTTAAATCAGATATCTTTAAATCTAACCTTGGATGTTCATCTTTAATTAAAATTTTTCCATCTTTATTTATTTCAATTAACTCATCCTTAAATTTATTATCTGTTATAGCAGTTTCTGTTTTTTTTTGAGAATTTAAAGCAAATTCATCTTGTTCTTCTCGAGATATATTAAATTTCTTTGCAACATTTTCTGCTGTTACACCCATATGATAATTGTAGAATGCATCTATCAATCCATCATTGATCATTGTATCTAATAATTTATTTTCTAAAATTTTTTTTTCATCCCTATAAAAGATCGAATGAGGAGCTATTGACATGTTTTCTTGACCTCCAGAAATTATATTTTTTGACTCTCCTAATTTAATTGATTGATAACCTGATATGACTGCTCTAAGTCCAGATCCACATACTTGATTAATTATATGTGCTGGTTTTGAATTAGGTATGCCAGCATTTATAGCAGCCTGTCTTGCTGGATTTTGTCCAGCACCAGCAGTTAACACTTGACCCATAATCACCTCATCAATTTCATCTTTATTAAATTTAGATCTCTTTAAAACTTCTTTTATGACTATTGATCCAAGTTGATCAGATCTTATATTTTTTAAGGAACCTTTATAAGCACCAATTGGCGTTCTAATTGCCTCCACTATAACTACTTCATTTAATTTATTACTCATAAAATTTTAAATTTGTCTTATCATTAAAATACACTAAAAATTAATATACTATAATTAAATAAAAATTAAAAATGCGCCTGTAGCTCAACTGGATAGAGCGCTTGGCTACGGACCAGGAGGTTCTGGGTTCGACTCCTAGCAGGCGCACCATAAAGGTATAAATATGTTAAAATGGTTAATGAAAGTCTCACTTCAAAAATCTGTAATATACTTTTTTATTATCATTTTTATAATTTTGTTAATTTTAACTTTTGTAATATAAAAAATTATGTCTATAGAATTTGAACAAATTAGTTTGAAGCCAGGTTTTATGAAACACAATGGTGGTGTTATGTTTAGAAATATTTCTAATACAGAATATGAATTTAAATCTACTGTAAATGAAAATCATTTGAATGCTGCAAGTATTACTCATGGGGGATATTTATCAGCTTTAGTAGATGCTGGAGCTGGAACAGCGGCTCATCGTTCAGCAGATAATGCACCTTGTGTAACTATCTCGTTAGATCTAAAATTTATAGGAGCATCAAAAATAGGTGACGAAATAATTGGCTATGTAAAGATTCTTAAGAAAACAAAAACATTAGTTTTTTTATTTTGTGAACTAAAATGTAATGACAAAATTATTACCTCTGCCTCTGGCGTTTGGAAAATTTTAAAAGTCAAACCTTCAGATTTAGGTCCTGGTGGCTAAATTTATTCTTCTTGAATTTAAATAACCAAAGATAATTAATAAGATTATTGCTAGTGGATAAATTGTTGTCTTAGAAGGTCTATCGGCATTTTCTATTTTAAACTCACTTATATAATCTCCCGTTTCAAATCCACTTTTTTTAGCTTTTCCATTCCATTTAAGTGTGTCGACAATATATTTTTCATTTTCTTTTATGATGTTCATACCATATTCATCTATCGTATAATCTTCATTGAAAATATCTTTATTGATAACAAATAATTTATATCTTTCACCATACTCAGTAATTCTTGTAACTTTAAAGCGGACCTCTTTTTTTGAGTCTAATTTTACTTCATTGATTTTGCTAATATCAATATACTCATATTTAGGATAAAATTTATTTAGTACAAATTCTGGAGAGAGTAATGATATAGATATAAATAAAAAAATAGCTATTTCATACCATCTTAATTTGTTTATAAACCATCCTTGAGTTGCGGAGGTAAATACTAATATACCAACTAAAGATGTAATTATTACTGTCAGTGCGTGCCAAATATTTTCTATTCCTATTAATAATAGTTCATGGTTAAAAAGGAAAACGATTGGCAAAATCCCAGTTCTTAAACTATACCAAAATGCTTGAACTCCTGTTCTTAAAGGATCTCCTCCAGATATTGCTGCAGCAGCATAAGATGCAAGACCAACCGGTGGTGTTACATCAGCCATTAAACCAAAATAAAAAACAAACAAGTGAACAGCTATTAATGGAAAAATAAATCCTGAAGCATTTCCGACATCAACTAAAACTGTAGCCATCAAGGATGCAACCACAACATAATTTGCAGTTGTTGGTAATCCCATCCCTAATAAAAGACACAAAATAATTGTTAAAAATAGTAGAATTACAACATTATCCTTTGCAATAGACTCTATAACTATTAT
>CACKXH010000001.1 GCA_902604005.1 uncultured Pelagibacteraceae bacterium | reverse complement strand
TATTAACAACAAAAGTAAGCAAATAAAAAGCACTCAAATAAAATATAACAACTAGTGTAGTTGGGACTATTTTTGTAAAGTTTTGTGAAGAAGGTAATAACATTGTACCAGCAACTTCACAAAAAATTGCACCAATAAGAAATAGATATGTTTTAACCACTTTTTAGAATATTATTTTTAATTAAATCCTCTTTAATTTCTTCAAGTATTAAAGGATCATCAATTGTTGGTGGCATTTTATATTCAACTTTATCTGCAATTTTTCTAATTGTTCCCCTCAATATTTTACCTGATCTTGTTTTAGGTAGCCTTTTAATCACTATTGCAACTTTAAACGCAGCTACTGGGCCGATTTTATCTCGTACCATTTTAATACATTCTTTAGAAATAGTCTCATTATCTTTGTCTACCCCAGCTTTCAAAACAATCAATCCTATAGGCAATTGACCTTTTAATTTATCTGCAATTCCAAGAACCGCACATTCGGCAACAGATTGATGTTCTGATAAAACTTCTTCTATTGCTCCTGTAGATAATCTGTGACCAGCAACATTAATAATATCATCAGTTCTTGACATTATCCAAATATATCCATCTTCATCTATATGACCTGCATCATAAGTTTGATAGTAACCTTCATAATTCGACATATAGTTTTCTTTATATCTTTGATCAGCATTCCAAAGTGTTGGAAATGTTCCTGGAGGCAGAGGTAATTTAACGACTATATCTCCCATTTCGTTTGGTTTAGCTAATGATTGATCTGATTTTATAATTTTTACATCATAACCAGGAACAGCTTTGCAAGCTGAACCATATTTAGTTTTCATCATCTCAATTCCTGTGCAATTTGAACTAATTGCCCAACTTGTTTCTGTCTGCCACCAATGATCAATTACTGGAACCTTTAATAAATTTTCAGCCCATTTAATAGTATCTGGATCTGCTCTTTCACCAGCAAGAAAAAGACTTTTAAATTTAGATAGATCATACTTAGAAAAAAACTTACCCTCAGGGTCTTCTTTTTTAATTGCTCTAAAAGCTGTTGGAGCAGTAAATAAAGATTTTACTTTATAGTCTGATATGATTTTCCAAAAAGCCCCAGCGTCAGGAGTGCCCACAGGTTTTCCTTCAAATAATACCGTTGTACATCCTTTAAATAATGGAGCATAAACAATATAAGAATGTCCAACAATCCAACCTATATCACTAGCTGACCACCAAATATCACCCTCATCAATGTTATAAATATTTTTCATAGTCCATTTTAAAGCTACTATGTGACCTCCAATATCTCTTACTATTCCTTTTGGGGTACCTGTCGTTCCAGATGTATAAAGAATATAAGCAAACTCGTTTGAATTCATTTCAACACAATCAACCTCTTTTGCACTTGAGACAGCATCTTCCCAATTAATTTCCTTAGGAGCATTTAATTTTACCTCATGTCCAGGTCTTTGAAATAAAACCATCTTATCAATCTTATGACTAGCTTGTTTAACGGCTTCATCGACTAAAGGTTTGTATTCAACTGTTTTTCCAGGTTCAAAACCACAAGAGGCTGTAACTAATATTTTTGCTTTACTATCATCAATTCTACTTGCAAGTTCATTAGAGGCAAATCCCCCGAACACCACTGAATGAATTGCACCTATTCTAGCACATGCAAGCATAGCAATAACTGCCTCTGGTATCATGGGCATATAAATGATCACTCTATCACCCTTATTAATCCCCTGATCCTTCAAAGCTCCGGCAAACCTAGAAACTTTGGCTCTTAATTCTTCGTATGAAAATTTATTTTTATTACCTGTAATCGGGCTATCATAAATTAGTGCAGTTCTTTTTCCATTACCTTGATCAATATGAATATCTAATGCATTGTAACAAGTATTAGTCACCCCATCTTCAAACCATTTAAAAAAAGGAGGATTTGATTTGTTTAAAATTTTAGTTGGTTTTTTGAACCAAAATATGTCATTTGAAGCATCACTCCAAAATTTTTCAGGATTGCTAATTGATTGATCGTAGATTTTATTAAATTTGCCTGACATTTAAAATATGATTCGATATTGCCCTTTTTTTGATTTTTAACTTTTAAATTGTATTTAATTTTAAAAAGTCAATAAAATCAATGCTTATTAATGTCAATTTTGTCTTCAATAAACCGTTTTAATTTGGTATTTAACGCTCAACTTTGGCTTAAGGAAGCTTAAGCCTAGTTTATATAAACTAATAAGTAAAAACTAACTAAAGAGGGAGTTTTTTATGAAAAAACTTAAACTGTTTGCTCTTACAGTTGTAGCCCTAATGGGTGTTACAACAGTGGCAAACGCTGCGACCGCTATGTTAGCTCAAGATGACTTCGTTGGAATATCTTTTTGGATAATTTCAATGGGTATGTTGGCTGCAACAGCTTTTTTCTTTATGGAAAGAAGCACTGTTAATCCAGCATGGAAGACATCAGTAACAGTAGCTGGTCTAGTAACTGGTATTGCTTTTATCCATTACATGTACATGAGAGATGTATGGGTAACAACTGGCGATTCACCAACAGTATACAGATATATTGACTGGTTAATTACTGTGCCACTACAGATGATAGAATTTTATTTAATTCTAGTAGCTGTAAGAAAAGCAAACTCTGGAATTTTCTGGAGATTGTTAATTGGTTCACTAGTAATGTTAATCGGTGGATACTTAGGAGAAGCTGGATACATCAACGCTACACTTGGATTTATAATCGGTATGGCAGGTTGGGTATACATTCTATATGAAGTATTCTCAGGTGAAGCTGGAAAAGCTGCTTCTAAAAGTGGAAACAAGGCTCTTGTTACTGCGTTTAGTGCAATGAGAATGATTGTTACAGTAGGTTGGGCAATCTATCCATTAGGTTATGTATTTGGTTACCTAACAGGTGGTGTAGACGCTAACTCACTTAACGTTGTTTACAACTTAGCTGACTTCATTAACAAAATTGCTTTCGGTCTAGTAATCTGGGCTGCTGCAGTTAGTTCTGGAGCTGGTGCAAGAAGCAGATAATTACTGTTTAAATTAGATTTATAGGGCGAGTATGTTTTTTACATACTTGCCCTATTTTTTTTAGGGCTTATATACATCATATGCCAAAAATAAATTACATTACTCACGATAATCAAAGTCATAATATTGAAGTTCAAAATGGCTTAACTGTTATGGAGGGAGCTGTTCAAAATGATATTCCAGGTATAGATGCTGATTGTGGAGGAGGAATGGCTTGTGCAACTTGCCATGTTTATGTCAAAGAAGAATGGTTAGATAAACTTCCAAAAAAAGAAGATGGTGAAGAAGATATGTTAGATATGGCATTTGAACCAAAAAAAAATAGTAGATTAAGTTGTCAAATTATTGTTTCAGATGAACTTGATGGCTTAACAGTGAATATTCCATCTAAGCAAGGATAAATGATTAAAACAGATGCATTAATAATTGGAGCTGGTCCAACTGGATTATTTACTGCTCATCAATTGAAATTAATAGGGCTCAATTGTGAGATAGTTGATAACCTAGATAAGATTGGTGGACAATGTATTGAACTATATCCAGATAAACCTATTTATGATATTCCTGCCATACCAGAGTGTACAGGTAAAGAACTAACAGATAATTTAATAAATCAACTTAAACCTTTTAATATTAAATTTCATTTAAATGAAAGGGTTGATGAAGTTAAAAAAGATAATGATAATTGGATTGTTAAAACAAACAAAGGTACAACTTTTTCGACACCTAATGTGATCATAGCTGGTGGAGTAGGCTCTTTTGAGCCAAGAAAATTTTCAGTAAAAGAGTGTGAAAAGTTTGAGAATAAGTCACTGTTTTATTCAATTAAAGATAAAAATATTTTTAAAGGTAAAACCGTAACAATTTTCGGTGGTGGTGATAGCGCCCTAGATTGGGCAGTAGAATTATCAAAAAATTCTGAAATAAACTTAGTTCACAGAAGAGATGATTTTAGAGGAGCACAGACCACAGTTGATAAAGTTCATGAATTATCAAAAAACGGAAAGATTAATCTTTTCACTAAATATCAAATAAGCTCAGTTAAGGGTGAGAAACAATTAGAAAGTATAGATATAAAAAGTGATGATAATGAAACTAAAAGTCTTAAGACTGATTATGTATTAGGTTTTTTTGGGCTTATTATGCAGCTTGGGCCTATTGCAAACTGGGGACTTAATCTAGATAAGAAAACTATTGAAGTAGACACAGAAAAATTTGAGACTAATCAGAAAGGTATTTACGCAGTTGGAGATATTTGCACTTATCCAGGAAAATTAAAACTTATATTGTCAGGTTTTCATGAAGGAGCCTTAGCAGCCAGAGCCTGCTTCAAATTAGCTAGACCGAATGAAAAATATAGATTTGAATTTACCACTTCGTCGAAAACAATTAAAGATCGTCTCGGTATAAAAGGTGATTGAATTATTTTCAGCTGATACTCCTAATGGTAAAAAAATTAGTATCATGCTTGAGGAAATTGGATACAAATATAAATTAACTAAAATAGATATATCTAATGGGGAACAATTTGATCCCGAATTTGTGAAGATAAGTCCTTTTAGTAAAATTCCAGTAATAATAGATCATGATAACAATGAAAGTATTTTTGAGTCTGGAGCAATTTTAATTTATTTGGCAGAGAAGAGTGAAAAGTTTTACGATAAACAAGACCGAATAAAAATAAATCAATGGTTAATGGCACAAATGGGATTCATAGGACCCATGATAGGTCAACATCATCAATTTCATCATTACAATCCTGGTAAGAGTGAATTTGGTGAGGAAAGATATTTCAAAATTACAAAAAAAATTTATCAAGATCTCGACAATCGTCTAAAAAATTCCAAGTATCTTGCTGGAGATAAATATTCAATAGCAGACATTGCGACTTGGCCTTGGATTGCTAGACATCAATGGCACGATATAGGACTAAAGAAATTTAAAAGTCTTTCTAGTTGGTATTTAGATATTGCCAGTCGTGAAGCCGTTATTAAAGGTTATGATCTTTACAATAATGGTTCAGAGATTCCAAAACCTTAATTAAAATTTACCTTTTTTATCTGAACCTTTGTAAAAAATTTCTTGAAGATTATCATTTTCTTGCTTTTTCAATTTAATGTCTTTTGCATCTAATAAATTTTGAGGTCTACCGATTTTTTCATGATAGTTAAATTCATCAACACCTCTTGCGAGTTGAACACTATTTTTACCTAAAACTTGCTTAACATTTGTTCCAATATAGCTTTGAATAACAAAACCAATTCTTCTATCATTACTTTTGTTTAATTCTGAACCGTGAACTACAGTTGGATGATGTAGTGACATTTGCCCAGCCTCTAAAATTAAAGGGGTAGTTTCCTGTTTGGGTACATTTTTAACAGTTTGACCTCTAGTTAATAAGTTGCCCTCATTAAATTTTTGATTATGTTCTTTTAAATTATCTTTATGTGAACCTGACCACATTCTCATACACCCATTTTCTTCATTTGAGTCGGTCACAGCAACCCAAGCAGTCACCCCAACTGTGAGGCTCTAGGCCTATATATTTAGCATCTTGATGATAGCTAACAAATCCTTTTTCCTTAGGATTTTTGATAAACAAAGTTGTTCCACAAACGAGAATATTTTCACCTATCAAACTTTGAACTGCATCTAAAATTTTTGAATTATGAGTAACTTCATCTAACAAAGGTGAAATCAAATGAGCATTATATCTACCAGAATTTTCTAATTCTCCAGGAATTTTATTTTCAATTAACTCAATTTCATTTCTTATTTCTTTTGCTTTATCTTTTGAAAAAATATTTATTGGAGAGACAAAACCCTCATCTTCATACTGTTTGAGTTGATTTGATGATAGATAAGACATATTATTAAAAGATTATATGAGCATATCTATTTCTTCAATAAATTATTGCCCAGTTAAATCCATTTCTTTTCAAACTATAAAAAGTTGTGAAATTAGAAAAAATGTTGGAATTGTTGGAGATAGAATTTTTGCATTTTCTAAAGGTTTAGATTTTAATCAAGCGCAGTTATTTGAACAAAAGCTTGAAGAGAGAAGGGGTAAATGGAATAAAATTTTAACTCTTAAAAACTCACCTTCATTAAACAAGTATAACTTTATGATTGATAATAATAAATTAACGCTAACTCAAAATAATAATGAAATCTTAACAATTAATAGCGAAGAGTCAGATCAATATCAAATACTCTCAAATAAAATTTTACAATTAGAAAACTCTCTTCAAAAACCTTTATTTTTGATGAAAAATAAAAAGATCCCTTTTTTTGACACATCAATATCTAATAAAACTGTACTAACTCATTCGATATCTCTTATAAACAATCGAAGTATTGAAGATTTTAAAAATAAAATTAACCAAGAAATTGATAGTCAAAGATTTAGAGGCAATATTTTTGTTGAGGGTATTGAAGCATGGGAGGAACGAAATTGGATTGGAAAGATAATTAAGATTAATAATATTTCTTTTAAAGTAGAAAAAAATATTCCAAGATGTGTGGCGATCAATTTAAAACCCAATACTGATGATAACAGTTTAAATTTGCTTCAATCATTAAAAAAAACTTACAATCATTTTGATATGGGAATTTACCTTACTGCTCTTGATAATGGACAATTAAATATTGGTGATAAAGTTTCATTAAAATAATTTATAATCAACTTGAGATTGTAATTTTTCAACTATACTTTTTAAATGTTTTTTGATTTAATTATTTTTTAATTAAACAATGTGGAGAATATATGAGTAAAATATTTAAGTCATTAACAGTTTTGCTTGTGCTTCTTTTTTCAATTTCTACAGTAAGTGCAAAAACTCTTACTGAAAGACTTGCGGATGGACACAAATTAAGACTAGGTTTTGGAACAGCAGTGCCGTGGGCTTATGCCGGAGATGGTGGTGAAGCTTTAGGATTTGTTAACATGATAGCTTTAACAGTTCTAGAAGAGATGGGTATCACTGAACATGAAACAAAAGTTTTTGAATGGTCAGGATTAATTCCAGGATTAAATGCAGACCGAGCAGATATGATTACTGGCGGAATGTATATCTTAAAAAGTAGATGTGCAAACATGGACTTTTCAGATCCAATTGGTGTATTTGGTGATGCAATGTTAGTACCAAAAGGAAATCCAAAAAATATTAACAATTATGCTGATGTTATAAAAACTGGGGCTAAATTAGTTACAGGAACTGGTTTCAATACTGTTGAGGCAGCTAAAAAATATGGTGTGCCAGATAGTCAAATGCTTTTAGTTGAAGGTGAAGTTGGTATTTTAGCAGCAATGAAAGCTGGAAGAGCTGATGTTGCGGTACAAACATTCTTTGGTGCAAAAGAGCATGAGAAAAAAACCAATGGTAAATTTGAAGTAACTGATCCAAAATTAATGCCAAAAGAAACTTTAAACGTTGTAGGAATTGGTTTCAGAAAAACTGATGACAAGTTTAGAGAGGCATTTAATGCTGCTTTAGCTAAAGTTATGGCAAATCCTGGTAAAATGTTGAAGAGGGCTGGTGAGTATGGTTATGATAAAGCTCAACTTCCTCCACCAGACATGAGTACTGAGTGGGCTTGTTCAACTAAATAATAATATTTATTTAAACAATTAAACCAGGCAACTTAACTGTTGCCTGGTTTTTAAAATTTAAAGGTATCTATTTGACTTATTTTGAATTTTTAAACGAACACGGAATTACTCTTTTACTTGGAACAGTAACGACAGTGAAAGTTCTTGTTTGTTCAATGATTCTTTATGTGATTATTTCTATGATATTTGGCCTTATGAGGCTTTCAAAAAATCCAGTAATACAAGGTACCGCCACCGTATATATAGAATTTTTTAGAGGCACATCTCTTTTAGTACAATTATTTTGGGCATACTATGTTTTACCATTTTTTGGAATATCACTAGAAGCTTTTACTGCAGGAGTTGTTGCTCTTGGCTTAAACTTTGGTGCATATGGTGCTGAAATTGTTAGAGCTGGAATACTTGCTGTACCCAAAGGACAATGGGAAGCAGCTCATTCATTAAATTTTACTCCAGCAAAAAGAATAAAGAGAATTATAATACCACAAATATTTCCGATAATATTACCACCAGCCGCAAATTTAACTGTAGAATTATTAAAAGCCACTGCGCTAGTAGCATTAGTTACTGTGGTTGATCTTACTTTTGAAGCAAAACAAATTAATTCTATAACATGGTTATCAGCACAATGTTTTGGAACAGCATTACTTATTTATTACATAATGGCTAGATTTGCATTAGTTCCATTTTTAAGATGGCTAGAAGTTTTAGCAGCTAGAAAAGTTGGAAAGGAGAAAATTTAAATATGGAAATGGGTTGGAGATGGGATTTTACCTATGAAATATTGCCTCAAATGGCAATCGCAACATTAAATACTATTTTGGCAGCTGGCGTTGGTTATGCGATTGCTTTGATTGTTGGATTATTTTTCTTATTAGCACAGAGAACACCTTCAAAAATTTTTAATTGGGTTAATAGAGAAATAGTTGAATTTATTAGATCGACACCATTACTGATACAATTATTTTTTGTTTATTTCGTATTACCACAATTTGGCATTACTTTATCTGCGTGGGTTTGTGGAATGATTACTATTGGTCTTCACTTTGGAACATATATGTCAGAAGTATATCGTGGAGCACTCGAGGGAGTTTCAAAGACACAATGGGAAGCTTGTAGAGCTTTAAATTTTTCTACAATTTACACTTATAGAAGAATAGTTCTACCTCAGGCGTTCCCAATAGCGATTCCTGGAATGGGAAATTACTTAGTTGGAATATTTAAAGATACACCTCTTTTATCAACGATCGGTGTTGCAGAACTATTCCATGCTGCCACTGCAGTTGGTGGTTATAACTATAGATATTTAGAACCTTATACTTTAGTAGGTATAATATTTTTAACTTTATCAATTCCTGCAGCAATGTGGGTAAGAAAACTTGAAAGAGATGTTAATATATCACAGGGAAAATTAAAAAAATAAATTATGAATAAAAATAATACAGACGAAATTATAGTTAAGTTTGATGAGGTAACTAAACAATATGGTGATCTTGTTGTTTTAGATAAACTTAATCTTGAAATTAAAAAAAATGAGATGGTTTCAATTATAGGCCCTTCTGGTTCAGGAAAAACAACAGTATTAAGAGTTTTAATGACCTTAGAAAAAATAAATGGGGGAGTAATTCATTTAGATGGAGAACCTTTAACTCATATGAATTCAAATGGAAATTTTGTTGAGGCAAATGAAAAGTATTTAAGAGAAAGAAGATCAAAAATAGGTATGGTGTTTCAACAATTCAATTTGTTTCCACATATGACAGCTCTACAAAATTGTATTGAAGCTCCAGTTGAAGTGCTGGGTATGAAAAAAGAAGAAGCAGAGGAAAGAGCTTTAGAGCTGTTAGAACTTGTTGGTCTAACAGACAAGAAAGATCAACACCCAAGTAGATTGTCAGGCGGTCAACAACAAAGAGTGGCTATTGCAAGAGCATTAGCGATGAGACCAAAAGTAATGCTTTTGGATGAAATAACATCTGCATTAGACCCAGAGGTTGTTGGTGAAGTTTTAAACGTTATTAGATCTTTAAATAAAGAACATAGCTTAACTATGATAATGGTTACTCACCAAATGGGGTTTGCTAGAGAGATTTCTGATAGAGTTTACTTTTTTAATGAAGGAAAAATTTTTGAGCAGGGACCCCCTGAACAATTATTTGGTGACCCTCAAAATGATAGAACTAAGCAATTTTTACATGCAGTTTTAGATGCAAATTGATCAAGTGAATGTCAAAAGTATACAAATTAGGAATTACGAATAATAATAATCAAAAAATAAGAGAAGTAAATTCCATTGAGGTTTTGGCTAATCAAGGGATAATAGGCGATAGACATTTTAAGGAATTCAATGATCCTTATAGCCAACTATCCCTTATAGAGTCAGAAAATATTGATTATTATAATATAAAATATGGATTAAATATTCCGTACATAGATTTTAGAAGAAATATTATTACCAAAGGAATTAGATTAAATGATCTTGTAGGAAAAAAATTTCTTGTGGGTGAAGTAGAGCTGGAAGGAGTCGATTTATGTCGTCCATGCAGACATCTATGTGAATTGTTGGATCAAGATAATATAATTAAAGAATTTTTAAGAAGAGGTGGTTTAAGATGTCAAATATTATCCTCTTCAAGTATTGAAGTAGGTAATAAAATAAAAGTTTTTAATTAATTCATAGAACTTAAAAGTCTCATTAATGAGCTTATAATTCCATGACCTGATAATTCGATAGCAAGTATTATAATAATTATTAAAACAAATTTTATATTCATCTAGTAAATACAAATAATAGTAGAAGTATCCAAAAAAAAGCATAATAAAAATAAATATACTTTTTTGTAAAATTATAAGTAATTGGGTTGTGTGGTGATTTATTTTTTTTTCTTTTTTTAGTCATCTGCGTGAACTTTTTCATTTTTTTCATGTTTTTCTTGAGCAGCAATTGTATATTTTGCTACTGGTCTTGCCATAAGTCTTTTTATACCAATGGGCTCAGCAGTATCTAGACAATAACCATAAGTATCATCTTTAATTCTAAGCAATGCCTTGTCAATTTCTGAAATTAGTTTTATTTGTCTATTGATAGCTTTCATTTCAACGTTTTTATCTGTATAAGAGCTTGCTTGGTCAACTATATCAGCTGAAATACTATTATCGTCCATACTCCCATTATAAAGTGCTTCGTTATTTGCTCTTACAAGCTCTTTTTTCCATTCTTGTAATTTAATTCTAAAAAAAACTTTATGTTTTTCACACATATACTTTTCATTATCTTTTGGAATATAAGTCTTAGAGATCTTAACTGGTCCTTTATCAATTTGTTTAGGTTTTTTTACAGTTTTTATTTTAGTTTTAGCAACTGTTTTAACTTTGGTTTTAGCAACTTTTTTTTTTACTTTGCTAGTTTTAGGCATATTTTAAATTCGAATTCGAGGAAGTATATTCAGCAAATTAGGGGTGTCAAGCAAGCTTAATTATTGTAAATAATTGCAAATGAATGTTTTAAATAGAAATATTAATAATATTTTTTTTATTTTTGCTTTATCTCATTTGATTATTTGGACATTAGTTCCATCACTAACAAATAAAAATTTGCCATTAGATACAATAGAGGCTCTTGCTTGGGGAAGTAATTTGGACTGGGGTTTTAACAAGCATCCACCTATGAGTGCTTTTTTCTCAAAAGTTTTTTTTCAAATTTTTGGATCTCAAGATTGGGCATATTATTTATTGAGTCAAATCTTTGTTTTAATTGCATTTTACTATGTATTTAAATTTGCTAATGAAATTTTAGGTAATATCAAATTAAGCTTAATTTCAGTGCTGTTACTTGAGTCCATATATTTTTATAATTTTACTACTCCAGAATTTAATGTAAATGTTTGTCAGCTTCCTTTTTGGTCACTAGTTATCTATTATTCCTGGAGAATTTTTAAGTCTAAAGAAATTAAATTTTTAGACTGCTTTTTAGTTGGATTATTTGCTGCCTTTGGATTTTTATCAAAATATTTGTTCATTTACATATTGCTAGCTATTGATTTGTTATTTGTTTATTTAATTTTTATCAAAAAAACTAAAAAATTTGATTTTAAATATTTAATAACCCTTGAGGTATTTATTGTTTTGTTGGTTCCACATTTTATATGGCTTTATAATAATGATTTTATCACAATCTTGTATGGTTTACAAAGAACTGGTTTAGAAGGTTCTGGAATTATTGAACATATAAAATATCCATTTATTTTTTTATTTAAACAAATTGGAATACTAATTCCATTTTTCTTTTTAGTTTTTTTATTAGTTAAAAAAATAAAGTTTAAAATGAAATTTAAAGATAAAAAATTGTTATTTTTAATATTTATAAATATTTTGCCTCTATTTTTAATATTTATGACATCTGTTATTATTGGATCAAAAATAAGAACAATGTGGATGACACCTTTTTATTTATTTTTTGGAGTTTTGTTTGTTTATCTTTTTCAATCTCAAATTAATATTAAAAAGATAAATTCGTTTTTATATGGATTTTTATTTCTCTTTTTTTTATCGCCAGTTTTGTATACATATATTTCAATTTCACAAACAAATAAAAGAACCGATTATCCCGGAAAAGAAATTGCAGCAAAGGTTCAAATTACATGGAATGAAAACTTTGATAAAGAAATTGAGTTTGTAACTGGAGATGAATGGAAGGCTGGAAATCTTTCTTATCATCTTAAATCTAGACCCAAATGGGAAGGATTTACAAGCAACACAATATTAAATAATTCTTCACAATTTATTTGCGTAGATGATGTTTGTTTGGGAAGGTACTAGATAATGATAATTAAGATTTTGATCCCAGTGTATAATGATTGGCAATCAGTTGCAAAACTTTTAGAAGAAATTAACTATTTGTCTATTAACTCAGATTTTCAGATTTCTGTTATTATAGTAAATGATGCATCTAATCATGATCGTCTAAATGAAGATAAAAATTTAGAAAATATTCACTCAATTAAGATTTTAAATATGAAGAAAAATCAGGGCCATGCAAGATGTATAGCAACCGGGCTTAAATATATTTATGAAAAAGAGGATTTTGATTATGTTATTCCCATGGATGGTGACGGGGAGGATAGACCTGAAGAAATTAAAGAATTTTTAAATTATATTAAAGACAACAATGAAAAGACCATAGTTGGAGAAAGAATAAAGAGATCAGAGAGCTTTTTGTTTCAGATATGCTATAAGATGCATAAATTGATTACTTTTACCTTTACAGGCAATACTATTAAATTTGGGAACTTTACTTGTTTACCAAAAAAAACTGTTGAAAAAATGATTAATGAAAAAGCTACTTGGAACAGTTTTTCAGGTGCCTTAACAAAGGTTGAAAATGACTTGATTTCTATACCTTCTATTAGGGGAAGTAGATATTTCGGACCTTCTAAAATGAGTTTTTATAATCTTATTAAGCATTCACTATCTATTATTAGTGTTTTTAGAAAAACATTTTTAATCCGGTCTGCATTATTTATCATTTTATATATTTTATTAATTAAAACTAACGCATCAGTCATAACTTCAATACCATTAATACTTTTATTGATAGCTGTCTATTCGATTTCAAATTTAGCTTTGAGAGAAAATATGGAAGAATTTGAAAAATCTTTAGAAAATATAAATAATATTGACCAAGTAAAATAATTTAAGCTCTAATAGTTGGTAAACAATAAAAATCAGCAGTATCTATTTTAGAAGAATATTGTCTTCTCATATTCCATTTTTTATGAACTCCTGCACTTGCAAGACTTAAAGTTGATCTTCCATATCTATAATTAGCATTATCAATTGACCGCATCAAACTTTTTATCTTTTCATCTTTTTCAGATGAAAATAGATTTTTTCTTTCATCATCATTACGTAGTCCTGTAAGTATCACCCCTGCTTTTTGATAACGACACCCATTTTTAAAAATACTTTCTAAAATTGAAACTGCAGTTTTAACAGTCTCGATACTATTGTTTGTTGCAATTGGAAAATCAACTGTCTTTGCATTTGAATAATAACCATAGTCTTTTTGAAAAGGACTAGTCCTAACAAATACTGTTATTGCCTTCGCAACTAAAGATTCTGATCTAATTTTTTCAGATGCATTTAAACAATAGTTGGCAACTGCTTCTTTTAATTCTTGAAAACCTTCAATTCTTTTGCCAAATGATCTAGAAACTACACAACTTTTTCTTTTTGTTTGAGTAGTTTCTAAATTAATACAAGGAATACCTCTGAGCTCCATTGCAGTTCTTGAACTTAAAACATTAGAACATTTTTTTATCCAAGTATTAGATTTGTTCTTAAGTTGCTTTGCATTATAAATTCCATTTTTCTGATAAAACTTTGTGAGTTGTCTACCCACACCCCATACATCATTGATTTCTACTTTTTCTAAAATTGGATCTAAATTCTCAATACCAATTAAACTTGTTACTCCTGATTTTTTTTTCTTTGCGATATGATTTGCAACTTTACTTAAAGTTTTAGTTTTAGCGATACCAATACTAGTTGGAATACCAGTCCATTGTAAAACTGTTTGTCTAATTTCTTTTCCAACTTTTTCAACTTCTGAGTCTGGGAAATTTGATAAATCTATAAATGCTTCATCAATTGAATAAACCTCTATTTCAGTATTAAATCTTTTAAGAGTTCTCATTACTCTTCTAGATAAATCTCCATATAACGAATAATTTGACGAAAAAACTTCAACTTTATTTTTAACAATAATATCTTTTGCTTTAAAATAAGGTTCTCCCATTTTAATTCCCAATGCTTTTGCTTCATTAGATCTAGAGATGATACAGCCATCATTATTAGATAGAACAACAACAGGTTTTCTTCTTATTCTAGGATTGAATAGTCTTTCACAAGAAACATAGAAAGAATTACAGTCAACTAGAGCTAATTTTCTAGTACGTTGAATGGATGACATAAGTCACAACTCCCCAAATAAAAACATCTTCTTCTTCATTAATTAAAATTCTATTAGAAAAATCTTTAGACCCAGAGGATAGAAATTTTTTATCTCTTTCTTGAACTAAAGTTTTAACGACAAGTTCATCATGAACATTTGCAATAACTGTTGAAAAATTTTTTGGTTTTAAACTTTTATCAACAACCAATAAATCTCCATCATTAATCCCAACATCGACCATGGATTTACCCTGAACTCTGATAATAAAAGTAGCTGGAACGTTTTTGATTAAATGCATGTTCAGATCGATATCTTCTTCGATATAATCAGTGGCAGGTGATGGAAAACCAGCGCCAGCTTTATGCAGATAATAGGGAATAGTTAGTTTCATGTTCTTGTTTTGTTCTAATTTATAGCCCATTTATATAATGCACGCAAGAGGTTGTATTTTGAGTCCGTAATTGAATCAAAAGTGAATCAAAACATGAACATCAAAACTATATTTAGTATGCTTGTGGATAACTTCAACCAAGGATAGTTTAATTAAATACCAAATGAAAAAAATTTTATTAGTTTTAATTTCAATATTAACTTTAAGTTCTCAAACTATGGCATACGAGGAAGCAAATTACGAAGTAGTAAAAGAAAATAAAGAATATGAAATCAGAAAATACTCTGATCGGTTAGTTATTGAAACAAACTCTATAGAAGGTAATGGTTTTAGAAAATTATTTAATTATATTTCAGGCAACAATGAAGAAAGTCAAGAAATTAAGATGACGGTCCCTGTTACTCAAGAGATTAAAAATGGAAGTATGACGATGCAATTTTACTTACCTTTAAAATTTAATAAAGATAACGCGCCAAAACCTTCTAATTCAGATATAAAAATTTTAAATATAGAGGGTGGATATTATGCTGTAATTAAATACTCAGGAAGATCTTCAGATAAAAACTTTTTAAAAAATAAAAACATATTAGAAAATCGACTTAAACAAGATAATATTGCAATTATAAGTCCTCCAATAAGAGCATCTTATAATTCACCATTTACTTTACCAATGTTAAAAAGAAATGAAGTAATGTATAGGATAAATTTATAAAATGAAAAAACTTGTATGTCATTGTGGAGCTATAGAAGCAGAAATAAACTTAGATGGAGATTTAGCTAAAGTAATAAAATGTAATTGTTCTATTTGTAAAAGAAAAGGAGCAATTATGTCTATGGTAAAAAATGAGGATTTTAAAATTGTCAAAGGCGAAGATAAATTAAAACTTTATCAATTTCATTCAAAAGTTGCCAAACATTATTTTTGCTCTGATTGTGGAATTTATACTCATCATAATCCTAGGATCAATCCAGCTATGACAGGATTTAATGTAGGCTGTATAGACGAAATAGATACTTTTAAATTGAATGAAGTTCCTGTAAATGATGGTCAAAATCATCCATTAGATAAAAAATAATTTTCATGCAACAATTCAACTTATGCTTTGGTAAGGTAAAAAAAGATTGTTTGAAGTTTATTAAGTCTCAAGAGACAAAAGCTGATAAATTTAAAAATAAAGAAAAAATGATTAAATCTTTTTTAATCCCTTTATGTTTTTGGATCAGTAAAAAAGCCGATAAAAAAAGACCATATTTTGTAGGATTAGCAGGAGGGCAAGGAACTGGTAAAACTACAATTAGCTCTTTAATTAGAATTATTTTAACTAAATATTTTAAATTAAATGTTTTTAGAATTTCGATAGATGACTTCTATAAAACAAGAAAAGAGCGAATAAATTTATCAAAAAGAGTACATCCTATGCTTTTAACTAGAGGTGTGCCCGGAACACATGACATTAATATGATGATGAATTTCTTTAGAAAGTCAAAAAGTAAGAAATTCAAAAGATTAAAATTACCAACATTTAATAAAGCTATCGATGACAGGTATAACAAAAAAAAATGGTATGATTTAAAAAAGAAACCAGATGTAATCATTTTTGAGGGCTGGTGTGTTGGTGCAAAATCAGAGAAAAGTATCACCTTAAAAAAAACAATTAATTCATTGGAAAAAGTAAAAGACCAAAAACAAATTTGGAGAAAATATGTTAACCATCAATTGAAAACAAAATACAAAAACCTATATTCACAACTGAATTGCTTAATTTATTTAAAAGCAAAAAATTTTAGTTTGTTACAAAAATGGAGATTAAAACAAGAGAGGAAACTTTGGGTTAAAAGTAAAGTGAAATCGAAAATAATGAGCAGAGAAGATGTATTAAATTTTATGCAAACTTATCAAAGAATAACCCAAAACATGTTTAGATATATGCCTAAATATGCGTCAGTAATATTTAATTTAAGTAGTAACCATCAAATTAAATCTGCTGTATATAAAAAGAGATGAAAATATTTTTAAAAATTTTGTTTATAGTAGTTTTTTTAATAGGATCTGTTTTTGCTGAAACTTTCAATGAAGCTTTAAATAGAGCTTACAATACTAATCCAGAATTAAATGCTGAAAGAGAAATTTTAAATATTTCTGAACAAGAACATAATATTTCTAAAAGCTCTTATCTTCCGACAGTTACATTAAGTGGAAGTAAAAGTGAGGAAAGTACTGATAAATTAACTGACCGAACAGGAGCAAATGCAACAATTACTGAAGTAGATCCAACTGTTCAAACGGTAACAGTAACACAAACATTAATTGATTTTGGTAGAGGTGCAGAGTTTTCAAAAAGCAAGATAGGAATAGACTTAGCAAAAGTAAAACTTTTGAAAAAAGAACAAGAAATCATGTATAAATCTATTCAAGCTTATACAGGTTTAATTTCTGCTAATGAAAAACTTAAAATTAATAAATCAAATGTTAATTTATTAGATCGACAAGTTGAAACTGATAGAATTAGACTTGAGAGAGGAAACATATCTTTATCCGATGTTGCTCAATCTGAGTCTTCATTAGCAGGAGCTCAGGCAAAATTAATACAGGCTGAAAATGATTTTTTAACTAGTAAACTAAATTATGAAAATGTTATTGGTAAATTAAATGATCCAGAATTATTAGACAAATCATCAATAATCAAACCAAAGCTACCTGAAGAATTAAATTCTGCTATCGAAATATCTAAAAAAAATAGCCCAGATTTGATCATTGCACAATTAGAATACAAACAATCAAAAAAAGATACAAAAAGTGCTATGTCCGATTTAGCTCCTACAGCAACCTTATCATTTGACAGGTCTAAATCTGATGATTTGAGTTCAACTATTGATGAAAGAGAAAAAGATACTCTTAAAGCAACAATAACATGGCCTTTTTTCTCTGGTGGAAAAAATTATGCAAATCTAAATAAAAATAAAAGTTTAGAATTACAAAAAAATTTACTACTTGATAATATGACTACAAAAAACCAAACCGAAGTAGCCAGCGCTTGGTCTAATTATCAATCAAATAAAAGTTTGCTGAATTCAGTCCGAGCACAAGTTAATGCAGCTGAAATAGCAAACGAAGGAATAGTAGCTGAATATAATAGTGGATCTGATAGAACCACATTGGAGGTTATTCAGTCTAATTCTTTATTATTAAATGCTCAAATTTCTCTTGCTGATTCTGAAAGAAACTACATTCTTTCGCAGTTTAATCTTTTAAAATCCATTGGACTACTTAACAGCGATTATCTAAAAATTAGATAATCATTAGCTTTTTTGACTAAAAATAATTTATCTTGCTAATGAGAACAAAATGTGTACATTTATTTTATGATTCGAGTGTTAAAAAAAGCAAGAAAAGAGGCAAAAAATGACAAAAAATAACTTAAAAGTAGTTAAATCTACAAAAGATCAAGAATTGGAAAATAAAGAAAAAAACAAAGCATTAGATGCTGCGATCAGCCAAATAACTGACAATTTTGGAAAAGGTTCAGTTATGAAGCTAGGTGAAAAAAGAGCTATGGATATCGAGTCGATATCAACAGGTTCTTTAAGTTTAGATTTGGCTTTAGGAATAGGTGGTTTGCCAAAAGGAAGAATTGTAGAAGTTTACGGACCAGAGAGTTCTGGAAAAACAACATTAGCATTACAAGTTGTTGCTGAAGCTCAAAAGGCTGGTGGAATTTGTGCATTTGTTGATGCCGAACATGCTTTAGATCCAGTTTATGCAAAAAAATTAGGAGTAAATACTGAAGAACTATTAATTTCTCAACCAGATGCAGGTGAGCAAGCCTTAGAAATAGCTGATACGCTAGTAAAATCAGGCTCTATTTCAGTAATCGTAATTGACTCTGTTGCAGCTTTAACTCCAAAAGCTGAAATTGAAGGAGAGATGGGAGATCATCATGTTGGTCTTCAATCAAGATTAATGAGTCAGGCTTTAAGAAAATTAACTGGTTCAATATCAAATACAAATACAATGATGATTTTCATTAACCAAATTAGAATGAAAATCGGAGTAATGTTTGGAAGTCCTGAAACAACATCAGGTGGAAACGCACTCAAATTTTACTCATCTGTAAGAATGGACATTAGAAGAATTGGTGCCATCAAAGATAAAGATGAAATTATTGGTAACTCTACAAGAGTGAAAGTAGTTAAGAATAAAGTTGCACCGCCATTCAAAGTTGTTGAGTTCGATTTAATGTATGGAAAAGGAATTAGCAAAATGGGTGAGTTAGTAGACCTAGGAGCTAAAGCCGATATTATTGAAAAATCAGGCGCATGGTATGCTTATAAAGGTGAAAAAATAGGACAAGGTAGAGAAAATGCTAAAGTCTATTTAGCTCAAAACCCACAAGTTGCTGCAGAGATTGAAATGGCAATTAGGGAAAAAGCTGGTGTGATTTCTAAAAAAATTGAAGGAAATCCATTAAGTCCTGAAAAAATTGAAAAAGAGAAGAAAGTAGCTGAAAAAGAAGAAGCAGATAAAGAAGCTACTCCTCCTAAAAAGAACTAGAATTAAAGGTCATCTTTAAATTATAAAGGCGCTTATTTTAAGCGCCTTTACCCCCCCCTTACCACTACCTAGACATAGAACAAAAAAGCTGTATTTTAAAAATATGGCTCAAAAATCGTTAAATCAAATAAGAGAAACATTCTTAAAATATTTTGAAAAGAATGATCATGAGATTGTTGAGTCAAGCAATCTAGTTCCAAACAATGACCCGACATTAATGTTTGCTAATTCAGGAATGGTTCAGTTTAAGAATGTATTCACTGGTTTGGAAAAGAGAGATTATCAAAGAGCAACTACTTCACAAAAATGTGTAAGAGCAGGGGGAAAACATAATGATTTAGAAAATGTTGGTTATACTCCTAGACATCATACATTTTTTGAAATGCTGGGAAATTTTTCTTTTGGTGATTACTTTAAAGAAAAAGCGATCCATTATGCTTGGGATTTGATTACTAAAGATTTTGGTATCGATAAAAATAGACTTTATGTAACAGTATTTCATGAAGATGATGAAGCATTCAATTTTTGGAAGAAAATAGCTGGTTTGAATGATAATCGAATTATAAGAATTGCAACATCTGATAATTTTTGGTCAATGGGAGAAACTGGTCCTTGTGGTCCTTGTTCAGAAATTTTTTATGATCATGGGGATCATTTAAAAGGCGGTTTACCTGGAAGCAAAGATGGAGATGGAGATAGATTTATTGAAATTTGGAATCTTGTTTTTATGCAATATGAACAAGTAACCAAAGATAAAAGAATAGATCTTCCAAAACCCTCTGTAGATACAGGTATGGGCTTAGAAAGAATAGCAGCATTACTTCAGGGAACACATGATAATTATGAAACAGATCATTTTAAAAAATTAATTCAATCGACTTCAGATATTGTTAAGAAAAAACCGGACCAAAAAAATCTTTCAAGTTTTAGAGTTATTGCAGATCATTTAAGAGCAAGTTCATTTTTAATTGCTGAAGGAGTTTTGCCATCTAATGAAGGTAGAGGATATGTTTTGAGAAGAATTATGAGAAGAGGTATGAGACACTCACATTTGCTTGGATCGAAGGAGCCAGTTTTTTTTAATTTATTCGAAACTTTAAAGAACGAAATGTCTGGAAATTATCCAGAATTAAAAAGGGCAGAGTCATTAATTAAAGAAACCTTAAAAATGGAAGAAGAGAAATTTTTAGTATTATTAGATAGAGGAATTAAAATATTGAATGATGAAATATCAAAAATTGACAAAGTACTGTCAGGTAATGTTGCATTTAAATTATATGACACCTATGGATTTCCATTAGATCTTACAGAAGATATTTTAAGAAATAAATCCCTATCAATTGACATTGAAAGGTTTCAATCTCTAATGAAAGAGAGTAGAGAACTGGCAAAGAAAAATTGGAAAGGATCTGGAGATGCTGCAGTTGAAGATATATGGTTTGGTGTCAAAGATAAATTAGGGGCTACTGAATTTTTAGGCTATGAGACAAATCAAGCTGAGGGAGTGATCTTATCTTTATTAAAGGATAATAAAGAGGTTAAAGAATTAAAACTAAATGATGAAGGAATGATTATAACGAACCAAACACCTTTTTATGGAGAGTCAGGGGGTCAAGTTGGAGATACTGGTGAGATTATTTCTGGAGAGTTTAAATTTGACGTTACTGATGTTCAAAAAAAATTAGGAGATCTATTTGTTCATTATGGAAAAGTTATTAGTGGTTCGATCAAGTTAAATGAAAATATAGAAATGAAAATAAATGAAGAGAGAAGGAATCACACAAGAGCATATCACTCTGCTACTCATTTGTTACATGAGTCACTAAGAAGAGTTTTAGGTACTCATGTTACTCAAAAAGGGTCTTTAGTTGAACCTAGCAGATTAAGATTTGATTTTAGTCATATGAAACCAATCTCAGATGAGGAAATAGATAAAATAGAAGCATTTGTTAACTCAATGGTTTCAAAGAGATCAGATGTAAAAACTAGACTGATGACACCAGATGAAGCTGTAGAAAATGGAGCATTAGCCCTTTTTGGAGAAAAATATGGTGATGAAGTTAGAGTACTTTCTATGGGTAGCGATAATGGAAAATATTTTTCAACTGAACTTTGTGGTGGAACACATGTCAAAAATACTGGTGATATTGGTAAATTTAAGATCATAAGCCAATCGTCAATAGCAGCAGGTGTAAGAAGAATAGAAGCTTTGAGGGATAATCAATTAGAAGATTATTTAAAAAATAAAGAAAAATTATCAAATTTATCTTCAGAAAAAAATGATGAGTTAATTAAGGATCTTACAAAACAGATAATCAGTTTTGGGGGCAAACCAAATATTGATGAGCCAGATCAAAAATTATTGATAAAAAATTTAACAAAACAATTAGATACTTTATCAGTTAATTCAATTCTTAATGACAAAGCAAAAAATAAAATCAGAGATGAAGAAATAAATGGTATTAAAATAAGATTTCAAAATGTTGATGGTCTTCCACCTAAAGAATTAAGAAAACTTGTAGACAATGGTAAAAAAGATTTAGGAGAGGGAATAGTTGTAGTTTTTGCCAGCAAGGATGACAAAGTTGGAGTTGCTGTCGGTATCACAGTTAAACTAACTGAAAGGTATGATGCTGTAAAGTTTGTAAAATTAAGCTCAAAAATAATAGGTGGCCAAGGTGGTGGTGGAAGAAAAGACTTTGCACAAGCCGGTGGACAAGATCAAACTAAAATTAATGAAGCTTTTGAAAAAGTTAAGTCTTTAATTTAATTTCTTTTTAAGATTTTGATCTATTACGTCTAAAAATTGATTAGTTGTTAAATATTTGCTCGATGGACCAATCAATATTGCAAGATCTTTGGTCATAGATCCATTTTCAACACTCTCAATACAAACCTTTTCAATTGTATTTGAAAATTTAATAAGTTCATCATTACTATCTAATTTTCCCCTATGAGCTAATCCTCTTGTCCATGCGAAAATTGAAGCGATAGGATTAGTAGATGTTTCTTTACCTTGTTGGTGCATTCTGAAGTGTCTTGTAACAGTTCCATGAGCCGCTTCTGCTTCCATTACTTTTCCATCCGGAGTTAACAAAGTACTAGTCATTAAACCTAATGATCCATAACCTTGAGCCATAGTATCTGACTGGACATCACCATCATAATTTTTACAAGCCCAAATATATTTTCCACTCCATTTCATTGCACAAGCTACCATGTCATCAATTAGTCTGTGCTCATATGTAATTTTAGATTCATCAAATTTTTTCTTAAACTCATTATTAAAAACTTCTTCAAAAATATCTTTAAATCTACCATCATATTTTTTAAGAATTGTATTTTTAGTAGATAGATAAACTGGCCATTTTTTAATTAAGCCATAACTAAAACAAGATCTAGCGAAGTCTTCAATTGATTTATCTAAATTATACATTGAAAGTGCAATACCTGGACCAGTGAAATTAAAAACTTCATATTTAATTTCATCTTTTCCATCTTCTGAAGTCCATTTAATTTCCATTTTTCCTTTACCAGGAACTTTAAAATCTGTTGCTCGATATTGGTCTCCAAATGCGTGACGACCAATTACTACAGGATCTGACCATGAAGGAACTAATTTTGGAATGTTTGAACAAATTATTGGTTCTCTAAAAACAGTTCCTCCGATTATATTTCTTATGGTACCATTTGGAGATCTCCACATTTTTTTAAGATTGAATTCTTCTACACGTGCCTCATCAGGAGTAATAGTTGCGCATTTTATTCCTACTCCAACTTTTTTTATTGCATTAGCTGAATCAATTGTGATTTGATCACTAGTATCATCTCTACTTTTCATTCCTAAATCATAATATTCAATTCCTAAATCAAGATATGGAAGTATCAGTTTTTTTTTGATGAATTCCCAGATTATTCTAGTCATTTCATCCCCATCTAACTCTACAATTGGGTTTTTTACGGTAATTTTACTCACTTATATTTTATCTTATTAATTGAATTTCGCGATTTTATATACATATTAATGAAAAATTATCAAATAGAAGAATATGTTTAGTAAGATATTTCCAAAGATTCACGCAGAGGGATATAAGTTTTTAGTTATAGCTGCCATAATCACTATAATATTTTATAGTTTTAGTGATTTTTTAGGACTAATAGGTTTAGTTTTTACAATTTGGGTTTATTATTTTTTTAGAGACCCAGAGAGAGTGATTATAAAAAATAATGAATATCTAGTAAGTCCCGCAGATGGTGAAGTTATCAAAGTGGAAGACGTAGAAGGTCCAAAAGAATTTGATCTTGAAAATAAAAGATTTAAAAAAATCAGTATTTTTATGAATGTATTTGATTGCCATGTGAATAGAATTCCTTGTGATGGGAAAATAGAAGAAATTTTATACAAACCAGGTAAATTTTTTAATGCATCTCTTGATAAAGCTAGTGAAGATAACGAAAGAAATTATTTTAAAATAAAAGATTCTTTCAATAATGATATAATTGTTGTTCAAATTGCTGGGCTTATAGCGCGAAGAATTATTTGTGAATCAAATAAAGATCAAGAACTTAATCAAGGCGATAGAATTGGAATGATAAGATTTGGAAGTCGAGTGGACGTATATTATGAAAATTACGAGCCTTTAGTAAAAATTGGCCAAAAAGCTATTTCTGGGGAAACATTATTAGCAAAAAAATAAAATGGAACCAAAAAAAAATAATTTTAAAATTGTTTCAGAAAAAAAAGCAAGAATGATTTTACCTAATGCTATTACTTTAATAGGTGTTTGTATAGGTTTAACCTCAATTAAATTTGCTATAGATGGAAAATTTGCAATTGCAGTTATTGCAATATTATTTGCTGGCTTAATGGATGCATTGGATGGACGTATAGCTAGATTAATTAAAGGAACTTCTAAAATTGGAAAAGAACTAGACTCCCTAGGAGATGTTATAAGTTTTGGAGTTGCTCCTGCATTTATAATGTATTTTTGGAATTTACAATATTTAGATAAATTAGGATGGTTTGTTTGTTTAATATATGTGGTTTGTGTCGCTTTAAGACTTGCAAGATTTAATATCAATTCTGAAGAAGAACCCTCATGGAAAGATAATTTTTTTGAGGGGATGCCATCACCTGCAGGAGGAATAATTGTTTTAATGCCATTAATTTTTAGTTTTAGTGGATTAGGTGAGTTTGTTTTTAAAATTAATTATGACTTATTAGTACCAGTATTTTTTATTGTGGTTTCAATCTTATTGATAAGTACGATTCCTACATATTCATTTAAAAAAATAGTTATACCGAGATCTATGACAAAATTTTTATTGTTCGGAATAGTTTTGTTTTTTGGAGCATTACTAGTTTATACATTTAAGGTTTTAGCTATAAGCTCTTTTGTTTATCTTTGCTTGATACCTATAAGTTATTTTCATTATAAAAAAATTAAGAAAGATAAAAATATTCCTTTAGACAAAGATGAAGAACTAGAAGATATATTATAAATGAAAAAAAATGTAATTGTTTCATTAGCTGATGCTAATTACTTTCCATTATTAGAGGAGTTAATTAATTCTGTAAAAAGATTTGAAGAAAGTAAGAACGTTGCAATCTGTATTTTAGATGCAGGATTAACTAAAGAACAAAAAGAAAGATTATCTAATAAAGTAGATGAAATTAAATCTGCAGAATGGGATATTGAAGTACCCGGCTACAAAGTTAAAGATAAAGAATGGTTAAAAAGCCAAGTTTCTAGAGCATTTTTACCAAAGTATTTTCCTAACTATGAAAAATATTTATGGATAGATTGTGATGCTTGGGTAAATGATTGGAACTGTGTGAAATTATATTTCAAAGCTTGTGAAAATGGTAAACTTGGTATTACTCAATCAATTGGTCCAGGATATAAGATAACATCAAAAGTAAACTGGATATTTGGAAAATTAGCAATTATTAAATCTCAAAATTTTAAACATGCAGTCAAATCTAATATTGGATACGATAAGGCAAGAAAATTAGCCTTTGCACCTCATATAAATATTGGGGTTTTTTCATTAGAAAAAAATTCTAAAGGATGGAATTCATGGCAAAATAATTTATCCACAACTTTAAAAGCAGGAAATATTTTTGGATCAGAAGGTTTAGCTATTAATATGTCTGTATATATAGACGACTTAGAAACAGAATTTTTACCTTTAAACTGTAATTGGATTGCTAGTAATTTACTTCCAAAATATGATGAACAACAACAAACTTTTGTAGAACCTTATTTACCTAATCATACATTAGGCATAATGCATCTTGCAGGAGGAATTTGGAAAGACGGTAAAGATATGAGAACTGATAAAAGTGTAGAGATTCAAATTCAAACTTTAGATAATAAAAAGATAATTAAAAGCCTGAGATATAATAATTAATTGAAAAAAAATAAAATTTCAAAAAATTGGGTTAACAAACAAAGAAGAGATGTATATGTGCGTCAATCCAAGGTAGATGGTTATAGAGCTAGATCTGCTTATAAATTAATTGAAATAGATGAAAAATTTAAAATTTTTAAAGGTGGCATGTGTGTAATAGACATTGGTGCTGCACCAGGAAGTTGGTCACAATATGCCGCTAAAATTGTCAAAAGTGGAAAGATTATTTCAATCGACTTAAAAGAGATGGAAAGTATTGAAAATACTATTCAAATCAAGGGAGACTTTACAGATACTAAAATTAAAGATTTTATTAAAAGTTTTGTTAAAAATCGATCTGATGTTGTTATGTCAGACATGGCAATAAATACGACTGGAATTAAGAATATTGACTCAATTCAAACTGGAGAATTATGTAAAGAAGCTATGATTTTTTCAAAAGATGTAATATCAAAAAAAGGTTTTTTTATTTCAAAAATATTTATGGGTGGTTCATTTAATGAAATTGTCGCACTTGGAAAAAAAATTTTTAAAGAAGTTAAGGTTTTTAAACCTAAATCTAGTCGAAAAGATTCCAAAGAAAGTTTTATAATTTGTAAAAACCTTAGATAGTCCCTTTAAATTTAAAAGGAATCATATATAAATGATTATGGTTCCTATAAAAGAAGCACTTACCTTTGATGATGTTACACTAACCCCGAAATATTCGGAAGTACTGCCCTCCGAAGTAGATACTAGTATAAAATTAACTGAAACTTTGAAATTAAAGATTCCTCTTCTATCCTCAGCCATGGATACTGTAACAGAGGGCAGAATGGCAATAGCTATAGCTAAAGCTGGTGGATTAGGAATTATTCATCGAAATCTTGACATCAAAAAACAAATTTTGGAAATTAAAAAAGTTAAAAACCAAAAGTTATTGGTAGGTGCAGCAGTAGGAGCTGGACTAAACGAATTTAAAAGAGCTGAATCAATTTTAAAAGAAAATATAAATATGATTGTTGTAGATACTGCACACGGTCACACAAAAAAAGTTTCAGAAATAATCAGGTTTATCAAAAAAAATAAAAGTAAAAAAACTGCCTTGTGTGCTGGAAATATTGCGACACCTGAAGCCGCAAAGTTTTTAATTAGGTTGGGGGTGGACATAATTAAAGTTGGAATAGGTCCAGGCTCAATTTGCACAACTAGACTAGTAGCAGGGATTGGTGTTCCTCAGTTAAGTGCAATTTTAAATGTAAGGAATGGAATTAAAAATAAAAGGATTAAAATCATATCTGATGGAGGTATAAAATATTCTGGAGATCTTGCAAAAGCTTTTGCAGCTGGTGCTGATGCAGTAATGATAGGCTCACTTTTTGCGGGAACTGATGAGACACCTGGTAAGTTAATTAAAAGAAATGGTAAATTATTTAAAAGTTTTAGGGGAATGGGTTCAGTTGGTGCTATGAACAAAGGTTCAGCTGATAGATACTTTCAATCAAAACAAAAAGATATTTCAAAATATGTCCCAGAAGGAGTGGAAGGTTTTGCAAAATATAAAGGTAAAGTTAGCAATATAATATATAAATTAATTGGCGGTTTAAGATCTTCTATGGGTTATCTTGGATCTAAACAAATTAAATATCTTAGAGATAAGCCACAATTTGTTAAAATTACAAAAGCTGGATTTTATGAAAGTATGGTTCATAATGTTGATATAGTTAAAAATGAAAATAAATACTAATGTATAAAATACTAAAACTTACATTCATTTTTTATCTAATAAGTAATATTTTTAATATTTCATATAGTAATGAAAATTTTTTTAAAAAAGGAGTTGGATATTATGAAAATAAAAAATATGAAGAAGCGAGATTTATGTTTGAAAGAAGTATTGTATTTAATCCAAAAAATTCAAAATCTTATTTATATTTAGCAAAAATTTACAACATTGAAGAAGAGCAAGAAAAAGAGGAAAAAAATTTAGAATCAACTTTACTTATAGAGCCAGAAAATGAAGAGGCAATACTAATGTCAATGAAAATAGCTTTAAAAAAATCAAATTATTTAAAAGTTAAAGAATTATCAAAAACTTTTACACAAATTTGTAAAAAATTATGTGATGAAAATAAAGATATTTTAGAGACTCTTGCGAACATAGAACCAAAAAATAATGAGTCTTGATTTAAGTTTAAATAAAATCTTAATTATTGATTTTGGTTCTCAATTTACACAGCTAATTGCAAGAAGAATTAGAGAATTAGGAGTATTTTCAGAGATAGTCAGTCACAAAAAAATTAACAACAAAAAAATTGGAAACTCTATTAAAGGGATAATTTTATCAGGAGGCCCTTTAAATGTTTATGAAATAAAAAAATATTCTTTTGATAAAAAAATAATTGAGACTGGAGTGCCAGTATTAGGAATTTGTTTTGGTCACCAGATTCTTTCAAAGTTAAATGGTGGTAGAGTAAAGCAATCAAAACATCGAGAGTTTGGTTTAGCGAATATATTTAAAAAAAAAGAGAGTCCTCTAACTAAAAATTTTTTCAATAAAAAAAAGATTAATAAAGTTTGGATGAGTCATGCTGATCAAGTTTATAAATTACCTAAAAATTTTAGTGTGATCGCATCAAGTCAAAATTCAAAGTTTGCAATCATTGAAAACAAGTTTAAAAAATTTTATGGAGTTCAATTTCATCCTGAAGTTACTCATACAGAAAATGGAAGAAAACTTATTAGTAATTTTATTTTTTTAATCTGTAAGATTAGAAGAAACTGGTCTTCAAAAGATCAAAAGATGAAATTAATAAAAGATATTAAAAATGAGGTTGGAAAAAATAAAGTTATCTGTGCTCTTTCTGGAGGCGTTGATAGTAGCGTAGTTGCTCAATTATTAAATAAAGCAATTGGAAAAAAATTATATTGTATATTTGTTAATACAGGTCTTCTCAGAAAAAATGAAGAAAAACAAGTTATAGAAACATTTAAAAAAAAATTAAAGATGAATTTAATTTATGTTAATGCTGAAAAAGAATTTATAAAAAAACTCACTTATGTCTCTGACCCAGAAAAAAAAAGAAAAATCATAGGAAATTTGTTCATTAAAATTTTTGAAAGATACGCTAAAAAAATTAAAGATGTTAAGTTTTTAGCTCAAGGAACACTTTATCCCGATCTAATTGAAAGTAAATCAGTAACAGGCAGTCAAACTTCAAAAATTAAATCTCATCACAATGTTGGTGGTTTACCAAAAAAAATGAAACTGAAGTTGGTTGAGCCACTAAGGTTTTTATTTAAAGATGAAGTTCGAAAATTAGGTTTAGAATTAAACTTAAGTAAAGAAATTGTTTCAAGACATCCTTTTCCTGGGCCAGGTTTAGCCATTAGAATGCCAGGCGTTATTACAAGAGAAAAGATTAATATTTTAAAAGAAGCTGATTATTATTTTATTCAGGCATTAAAAGATAACAGACTTTACCACAAAATTTGGCAAGCTTATGCTGCATTATTACCTGTAAAGACTGTTGGAGTGATGGGAGATAATAGAACTTACGAATATATTTGTTTGCTTAGAGCAATCACTTCTGAAGATGGAATGACTGCAGATTTTTATGAATTTAAAAAATCCTTTACTCAAATGATATCAAATAAAATTGTTAATAGTATCAGAGGAATTAATAGAGTAGTTTATGATGTTACTTCAAAACCCCCTAGCACAATAGAACTCGAATAAATAAATTTATTTTAATTAAAATAAATAGTATAAATTCCTATGGAAGATTTAATTGAACCAATTATATCTGTAATTTTTCTAATACTGTTTAGTATTGTAATAAGAATAGTACTTGATTTAACAAAACAACGTTGGGCAATAACTTTTTCTCATACAGTTACAATAGTATTTTTACCAGTAATAACTTTTTTTGTGACCAAAGTTATATCTGGAGATATAGCTTTATCATTAGGTATGGTTGGAGCTTTATCAATTGTAAGATTTAGAAATCCAGTAAGGTCACCATTAGAATTAACAGTTTACTTTGCATGTATTACTAGTGGGATAGCGGCCTCAGTTCACCTAAGATGGCTTTTGTATTTTTTAGTGGCTTTATTGTTAGCTGTTGTCTCATTATATATTGTTTCAAAAATTTACAAATTATTAAATAAAAATTTTTTTATAGTTTCTTTTTCTGAAGGAAACCCTTTATCAGTTTTAGAAATTAACTCAAAAAATGATATAAGTTTATTAGATCAAAGTAAATTTTTATCTTCTAAAATAAAAGAGCAAGATAAAATTACTTATGAATTAAGTCATTCAAATTTTGATGAACTTCAAAATTTATTGAATCTAATAAAAAAAGAAAATGATTTAATTAATTATCAATTAAGATTAAATCAATGAGATGTTATTAAGATTAATTTTTTTTTTATTAATATTTTTTCAAAGTCCAATAACATTTGCAAAATGTAATTTTAATACGAGTGAGTATTTAGATGAGATAAATAATCCTAAAAATATAAAATTAATAGACATAAAGACACCCAAATCACAAAGATATGTGAGAAATTTTCTTCAAGCCTACTCATCAGTATTAGAGAGGGGATTTATTTTACCGAAACATAAAAAAAGATTCTTTGCAAAAATTAATGTAATTTATGATTTCGGGGAATGTAATTTTGAAGGCAGAGTAAGACAAAGTGGAGATTGGCCAGATCATATTGATATTAAAGAAGGTAAGCCTTTTCGCTCACTTGATGTCAGTTTAACCACAGGAAATATTGTTAATGCTGTAAAATTTAAACTTTTAATACCTGAAACAAGACATAATAATAATGAGATTTTAGGAAGTTTAATAATAAAGGAATTAGGATTTATCACTCCAGAAACTTTTCAGGTTTTTACAAAAGTTAATGGAATAACTAATTTAATGTTATTTCAAGAAAAAGCTGAAAAAGAGTTATTAGAAAGAAATTATAAGCGGGAAGGACCAATATTTGAGGGAGATGAAAGTTTAATATGGGGCTATAAAGATTATGATGTATTTGAACTAGCCGATGTTTCATTATCTAAAATGATAAATGAAAATTGGTTTACAAAAGGAACAAATCATCAACTAATAACACTTTATGCATTTCAAAAATTACAAGAATCATATCTTGATCATATTGAGTTCTATTTGAAGACTAAGACAGTTATATATCCAAATTTACGTAAAAATGAAAAATTTACTAATTATCATTTATTAATTGAAGCTATGAATGGACGTCATGCTTTGCATTTACATAATAGAAAGTTTTATTATAACGTTTTTTCGCAAAGTTTTGAGCCAATATATTATGATGGAATGCTTAGATTAGATAAACCAATTGGAGAATATGAAAAAGATATATATTCAAAATCTCAAATTAAACAAATAGAAAATTATTTAAAAAAACTAAATAATAGTAAGTTTCAAAATGATTTAAGAAAAAAGTTTAATAGCCGTATTGTTGGAAATAGTGATACTTTTTTTAACAACAGCCTAATACAGGTAATTAATAATCTGAAAAAGATTGAGAAAACAGCCATTGAACAGCCAAAATATAAAAAAAATAGTTTATTAACAAAGAATAATAAGGATTTTTATTTTCAAAATCATAAAAAAAATAAGTTAAATCAATCTTTTATTGAAAATATAAAATACAATAACGAATTATATGAAGCACAGATTAGGCCTATCTTTAGTAAAGACATAAAAAATGTAAAATTATCAACTGAAGATTTAGGGGAAATATTATCAAATAATGAATTCGCTGACGAAAGAATAGTGTTTTTACCAAAAATTAAAGTTTCGGAATATTTAAATCCTGAATTGTCAGAACTCAAAAAGATTAATTTTGATAAAGGTCAGATCACATATTCACAAAATTTAAGATTAGAAATTTTTAAAAAAGATATGAGAATGGAAATATCTCAAAGTTTACCTAATGATTGGATTTTATTCTCAAATATTGATTTAAGTAATTGGAAAATTCTTTTTAAAGGAAAAAAAAATGAAATGAAAAATAAATTAAAACAACGGATTAATTTTTTTGGTATGACTGGATGTGTAAATTTTTTTGATACAAATCTAAATAATGTAGATATTGTTCTTAAAGAGGGTCAATGTGAGGATAGCTTAAATATTGTAAATTCTTTTGGAAAAATAAAACATATAACTATTCAATCTGCATACTCCGATGCTGTAGATATTGATTTTTCAAACATAGAAATAAATGATTTAAAGGTGGAAAGTGCTATCAATGACTGTGTAGATTTAAGTGGTGGAGAATACAAAATAATAAATTCTAATCTTTCCTACTGTGGAGACAAAGCAATTTCAGTTGGGGAGAAATCAACTCTAAATTTAAAAGAAGTTTTAATTAATAATTCAAAAATAGGTGTAGCCTCAAAAGATAGCTCAATAACAAACATTGATAATATAAATATTAAGAATACAGAATTTTGTTTATCTGCATACAATAAGAAACAAGAATTTTCTGGAAGTTTAATTGAAGTAAAAAATATACAATGTGAGAATTATTCAAAAAAAAATGATATAGATAAAATGTCAAAAATAATTAAAAAAATTAAGTAAGAAATAATTATGACTTTTAGAAATGAGAGAAAATATAGGCTTTCATATGGAGACTCTATCAAATTAAAATCAGATCTAATTTCTAGAGGAATGAAAAAATTATATCCTGATAGAGAGATAAATAGTGAGTATTTTGATACCAAAGAACTTAAAATGTTTTCAGACTCAGAAGAAGGCATAGTGCCAAGAAAAAAAATTCGTTTAAGGTGGTATGATGATAAATCTATCAAAAATTTAGAAACAAAAATTTCATCTATTGAGGGAAGATTTAAAAAAAGTATTGAATTAAAAGAGAACTTTAGAAAAAATAATTCTTATTTACACGATCCTTTTTATGGAAAAATTTTCACTTCAATTATAGTAAATTATAAAAGAGAATATTATAAATTTAAAAATTTTAGATTAACTTTTGATACAAAAATTAATTATAAAAATTCTCGTTTTAAGTCTCAGATTAAATATAATGATAAAGAGACAGTTTTGGAAATTAAGACGAAGAATTTACATTCAAATGATTACATAGACCAGTTTATAAATTATCCTACATCGAGATTTTCGAAATATTGTCGTGGTATTCATTTGACACATTCGTTTTGAAATTTTTTATAAAGAATGTAAAATTTACTATGCAAAAAATAAAAAGAATTAAATCAAAAAAAAATAAATCTAAAATTTTATGTCTTACTGCGTATTCAAAAAGCTTTGCAGAAGAAATTGATAAGTTTGCTGATATTACTTTAGTTGGTGACTCATTGGGATCTGTTCTTTACAACTATGATACAACAAGAAAAGTTACTCTATCACACATGATAGATCATTCGAGAAGTGTAAAGCTTGGTATTAAAAAAAGTTTAATGGTAGTGGACATGCCTTATAAAACTTACACTACTAAAAGTTTAGCTTTGAAAAATGCAAAAAAAATAATGAAAGAAACCAAATGTGATGCGGTTAAATTAGAAGGAGGAAAAAATATTATAAAACAAGTAAAACATTTAATTAAAAATAAAATTCCTGTAATGGGCCATTTAGGATTATTACCTCAAACAGCAAAAGGTAAATTTAAATCCAAGGGAAAAACTCTTTCAGAAAAAAAAAGATTAATTAATGATGCTTTATTACTTCAAAATAATGGAGTATTTGCGATAGTAATAGAGTGTGTCAGAGCTTCTACTGCTAAACAAATTACTCAAATTTTAAAAATACCTACGATTGGAATAGGATCTTCTGTTCATTGTGATGGCCAAGTTTTAGTTACTGATGATTTAATTGGTTTAAATAATACAAAGATTAAATTTGTTAAAAAATTTATTAACATTAAAAGATATATTAATTTGGGATTAAAAAAGTTTTCCATGGAAGTAAAATATAAAAAATATCCATCTAAAAAATACTCTTATTAAAAATATTTTCTAAATTCTTCATTAATAGACAGGATATCAAGGTCGACTAATCCTCCAATTACAAGTTGTAACGCTACCAATAAGATAAAAACTAGGCCAATATAAGCTATCCATAAATGTTTTTGAATATAGCTTGCAAGATAAGTCGCCAAAGCTCCTGTTAGCACAACAGAAAGCACAAGTCCAAAGATCATAAAACCAAAATTACCTTTAGCTGCACCAACCACTCCAATTACATTATCAAAACTAATCATTATATCTGCAAACAAAACTTTATAAACACTTTGAATAAAAGATGGCTCTTTTGATTTTTTAGTTGGTGATTTTATTTTTTTAATTTCGAAGAGGTCTTTTCTTAAATCATTTACTATCCAAATTAAAAGTAGACCACCTAATATTTTTATAAAGTAGAATTTGAATAAATAAGTAGCAAAAAGTGCAAATATAATTTTAAAAATTAAAGCACCAGCAACACCCCAATAAATTATTTGTTTTTTATTTTTTGGAATAAAATTAGCTGAAATGACACCAATGATTATTGCATTATCTGCTGTTAAGATAATGGTAATAAAAATAATTTGAGCTAATATAATTAGTTCTTGTAACAAAGTAGTAGCATAGTATTCGATATTTAAAATAATTCAATTAAAAGTAGTATGATTTTTTTATTGATAAATTATTTAATACATTATGAAATACAATAAAAAAAAATGGAGGATAAATGAAGTTCATGAAATATTTAATGAGTGTTTTAGTTTCATTAATTTTGTCAATTAACATCGCCATTGCAGAAAAATGGGACATGGCTCTTGCTTATGGAGCGGGTAATTTTCATTCTGCAAATGCAACAGAATTTGCGAATAATGTAACTGAAAAAAGTGGTGGTAAGTTAACAATTGTTACTCACCCTGGTGGTTCGCTATTTAAGGGTGGTGAAATTTTTAGAGCTGTTCGAACTGGCCAAGCACAGATAGGTGAAAGATTTATGTCAGCTTTAGGTAAGGAAGATCCATTACTTGAAGTAGATTCTCAACCATTCTTAGCTACATCTTATTCGGATGCTATGAAATTATATAAAGCATCTAAAGCTGAAATTATAAAAGGTTTAGACGCAAAGGGTCTTGTTTTTTTATACGCTGTTCCATGGCCAGCACAAGGCTTGTATAGTAAAAAAGAAATTAACTCTGTAAATGATTTAAAAGGTTTAAAATTTAGAGCATATAATTCTGCAACTATCAGAATTGCTGAGTTGACTGGAATGGCTCCAACTAAAATTGAAGCTGCTGAAATAAGTCAAGCTTTTTCAACAGGTGCCGTTGAAAGTATGATTACTTCTCCAACAACAGGAAAAAATTCTAAGATTTGGGAGAATGGAGTGAAATACTTTTATGATATAGCTGCGTGGTTTCCAAAAAATATGATTATAGTCAACAAAGATGCTTGGAATAAACTAGATAAAGCAACTCAAGATTTAGTTATGAAACAAGCAGCTTTAGCTGAGAGGAAAGGATGGCAGTTATCAAAACAAGGTAATGTTGGAGATAAAAAAGCTTTAGCAGATGCTGGAATGATAGTTGGAAAAGTTAATTCATCTTTACAATCTCATTTTGAAAAAGTCGGAGAGACTATGGCTAAAGAATGGTCTCAAAAAGCTGGATCAAGAGGAGCAGCTGTATTATCAGCATACAAGTAAATAAATTAGATATATCTTAAGGCCACTTTAAAAATTTAAGTGGCCTTAAATTATTATGTTTAAGTCTTTAGATAAAACTTTAAATAAAATTTATAAAATTTCTGGATATATAGCAGCAACTTTTTTAATATTAGTTGCTGTCTTCATCATCATAGGAATCTCATCAAGAATATTTGGTTTTTATATTAGAGGTTTAGCAGAATATTCAGGGTATTGTATGGCCTCAGCTTCATTTTTTGCATTAGCTTATACTTTTGTTGAAGGTGGCCATATTAGGATAACACTCTTTTTAGAGAAAATTTCAGGAGTTAAGAAATGGCTAATGGAATTATGGTGCTTAATTATTGCAAGTTTTTTTTCTGGGTATTTGGCATTCTACTTTATAAAAATGTTAATTATATCTTACAAATTTCAAGAAAGAAGTGAGGGTGCAGATGAAATATTAATATGGATACCCCAAACAAGTGTAGCAATAGGTTCAACAATATTTTTTATATGTGTGTTTCATCAATTTATTTTAAATATAAAAAAAAAAATATAAATGGCTGAGATATTTTTAACAATTTTTTTTATAAGTGTTTTATTATTTTTTTTAGGCTCTGGTATCTGGGTTGCATTGAGTATGATAGGGGTATCAGCAATTGGCATGATGTTATTTACTTCCAGACCAGTAGGTGATGCGATGGCTACTACAATATGGGGAACTGCATCATCATGGACATTGACTGCATTACCCTTATTTGTTTGGATGGGTGAAATTCTTTTTAGAACTAAACTCTCAGAAAACTTATTTAAAGGTCTATCTCCTTGGATGCAAAAGCTTCCAGGAGGTTTAATTCATGTAAATGTTGTTGGATGTGCTTTATTTGCTGCAATATCAGGATCATCAGCAGCAACTGTAGCTACAGTTGGAAAGATGTCTATCCCTGAATTAAGAAAAAGAAATTACCCTGAAAAAATTTTATTAGGTAGTTTAGCTGGCTCAGGTACCTTGGGATTACTAATACCTCCATCAATTATTTTAATTATTTACGGTGTGGCTGTCCAAGAGTCCATAGCAAAATTATTTATTGCAGGAATTATTCCAGGGATAATGATTGCACTAATATTTATGTCATATGTTATTATTTGGTCTTTGATTAATAAGAAAGAAATGCCAAAAATTCTTGAGGAATATTCTTTTTTAGAAAAAATAAAGAGATCAAAACAACTTTTACCAGTAATATTACTTATTTCTGCAGTTATAGGGTCTATATATACCGGAGTAGCAACTGCAACTGAAGCAGCTTCATTAGGTGTCGTAGGCGCTTTAATTTTATCTTACTTCCAAAAAAGTTTAACTTTAGAAACATTTAAATCATCATTATTAGGTGCAACTAAAACCTCATGCATGATTGCATTTATTTTAGCTGGTTCTACTTTTTTATCTTTAGCAATGGGTTTTACAGGATTACCAAGAAATTTAGCAATATGGATACAGGGCATGGAGCTTTCTCCTTATGTCTTAATTTTGGTTTTAATGATTTTTTATATTATTTTAGGAATGTTTCTTGATGGTATATCTGCCGTTGTACTAACAATGGCAATAATTGAGCCAATGATAAGACAAGCTGGTTTTGATATGATTTGGTTTGGTATTTTTTTAGTGATTGTCGTTGAAATGGCACAAATTACTCCTCCTGTTGGATTTAATTTATTTGTACTTCAAGGAATGGCAAATAAAGATATGGGCTATATTGCTAGAAGTGCTTTTCCATTATTTTTATTAATGGTTTTAGCAGTAATACTTGTAGTTATATTTCCTGAAATTGCTTTGTGGATGCCAGAACAAATGGTAAAAAATTTAAATTAATATTTAGAAGGTTCTCCTGCAATTACTGCTTTTAATTGTTCATACTCTTCACAATTACAACCTTTTAAAACTTCTAATCTTTCAACAGCAAGGTTATGCCTTTTTGTTGCTACATATAATTCACCAAGATATTCGTTAATACCTTTATGATTTGGATCAATAGCCAAACCCTGAAGATAATATTTTTCTCCATTTTCGAAATCACCAAGTTTTCTAGTTGTAAACCCTAAATAATTTAGGGTGTCTGCATTGTTAGGTTTTTTATCGTTTGATTTAATCAATAGCTCTTGTGCTTTTGCATATCTTTTATTTGCTTTTTCTAATTTCCCTTTTTTCTCATATTTTTTTGCTGCGGTTATGTGGGTTACAGCCTTTTCATAATTTGATTTAGTTTTAGCATTATCATCACTACTGCTAGAACCTGCTGAAAATACATTTCCGGTAATTAAAATCAATATAGACAAAGATAAAATTATTTTTTTCATATTAAGTAAATTTTTTCATTTTATTTAACGTTTTAAGTTCTAAACCATTTTCAATTAAATTTTTTTTAATTGATTTAGCTGTAGCTAATGAACTCAAATTATCACCATGTATACAGACAGAATCAATTTCACAAGGTATTTGCTTACCGCTGTGACAATTAATCGACTGAGTTTGAACCATTCTTAATACGTGTTTTTTTGCTTGTTCAGGGTCTGTTATTAACGCATGAGATTTTTTTCTTGATACAAGATTTCCATCATCCTCATAATTTCTATCAGCAAATATTTCACAAGCAAATTTCATATTTAATTTTTTTGCTGCCTCTTGCATTTTTGATCCGGTAGGCACAAGATATATTATATCTTTATTAATATCCTTAATGGTTTTGGCTAATACTGTAGCTAATTCAATATCTTCGCATGCCATATTATTTAATGCTCCATGAGGTTTTATATGAGATACTATTTCCCCATAGGTTAAAGCTATTTTTTGTAAAATTTCGTATTGATCAATTATTAGTTTTTTTATTTCACTTTCAGAAAGATTCATTCTTTCTCTACCAAAATTTTCTGGGTCTTTAAAAGAGGGATGTGCACCAATACTTACTCCATTTTTTTTTGAAATTTTAACTACTTGACACATAGTTTCTTCATCTCCAGCATGGTAACCACAAGCTACATTCGCTGAATTGACGATTTCTAACAAATCTTGATCATATTTATTTGAGTGATGTTTTGATTTTTCACCTAAATCACAATTTATATTAATTTCCATACTCATAATTTGTAAGTATAACATGGCATGATAAAAAATATATCAAATCTTGGTGACGCAGCTTTATATTGTGATTTTGGAACTGAGGTAAATAAAGATGTAAACAATAAAGTAATACGTTATTTTAAAAGTATTCAAAAAGAAAATATTGACGGCATAAATAATTTAACTCCATCTTATAATAAATTAATTATTTCATTTGATTTACGTAAAAAAAATTTTTTAACTATTAAAAAATTAATCGAAAATTTAAATGTTGTTAATGATGATAATTTAGAGAGTAACAAAATTAGGATCCCAGTTTGTTGTGATGAAAAATTTTCACTCGACATAAAAAGACTAGAGGAGAAATTAAAAATAAGTCGAGATAAAATTTATGAAAAATTTTTTAATAAAGAATTTTTTTGTTATATGACTGGTTTTATAGCAGGGATGCCTTTTTTGGGAGATCTAGAAATTGCATTACGAGCAAAACGTTTGGAGACACCTAGAGTAAAAGTGCCAAAAGGTTCAGTTGGACTTACAGAACAATTTGCAAATATTTATACATTTGAAAGTCCAGGTGGATGGAATATTATCGGGAATACACCAAGTGTCATTTTTGATAGCGCTAAGGAGAATAATCCAAATTTAATTAATCCAGGTGATGTAGTTACTTTTGAGCAAATTACAAAAGACCAATACAATGATTACAATGAATAAAAATTATTTTGAGATTAAAAGAGCTGGAATTAACACAACATTTCAAGACCAAGGTAGAAGTAATCTTTATCATATTGGTATTCCATTTAGTGGGGCAATGGATAATAGAAACTTTCAAATTTCTAACAAGCTTGTCGGGAATAAAACTAATTCTCCAGTAATTGAATTTGCTTATCAAGGTCCATTGTTGAAGTATTTTGGTGACAATATTAAATGTGCAATTACTGGGGATGTAAAATTTGTAATCAAAAAAAATAATAATGATATTGAGGGAAATTGTTATCAATCTTTCACATTAGAAAATGGTGATGAAATAGATATTATGACAACTAATAAATCTGTTTACGGATATTTAGCCATTAGTGGGAAATTTAATTTAGAATATCAATGGTCTAGTTGCTCTATTAATACGAAAGCAAATATAGGTGCTAATAATGGAAAAAGAATGAAAGATGCACAAAAAATATATATTTCTAAAATTAATAAAAACTTAAATGATAAAAAGCTAAATTATATAAACACAAAAATAGAAAAAATAAGAGTTATTAAAGGAACAAATTTTAATTATTTTTCGGATAAGGGAAAAAATATTTTTTTTGATAAGGAATTTGTTGTATCAAAATTATCAGATCGTATGGGAATGAGATTAGATGGACCAAAAATTGAAAATATTGTTGATACCAACATAAAATCTGAAGGTTTAATAAAAGGAGTAATTCAGGTACCTGCAGATGGAAATCCAATTATTATGCTTTCTGATCATGGGACTATTGGAGGTTATCCTAAAATAGGAGTTGTTATCAGTGCTGATTATGACAAATTGGTTCAACTTACGCCTGGTTCAAAAATTAAATTCCAAGAAGTCGAATTATCTAGTGCAGAAACTTTATTTAAACTATATGACTTAGAGACTCAAAACCTAATTTCACAAATATAATGACTTTCATTAGAAACTTACCTGGCCCATTATTAATCTTTTTAGGAGCATTAAGTTTAAGTTTTGGTGGTTTACTTGTTAAATCATTTGAGGGTGCAACTTTATGGCAAATTTTATTTTGGAGGTCTTTATTTTTTTCTCTTACTGTTTTAGCTTTCTTAATTATTAGCTATAAAGGAAAAACTTTGAAATCATTCTACGTTTCAGGTTTACCAGGATTTTTTGGTGGAATAATATTATCTGTTGGTTTCTGTGGTTATGTTTTTGCAATGTATAATACGACAGTTGCAAATACTAATTTTATCATTTCACTTCAAATACTATTTCTTGCAGTATTTGGGTATTTTTTTTTAAAAGAAAAAATAAACATTACAACTCTAACTTCAATTATTCTAGCAATGATAGGTGTTTTATTGATGGTTGGAAATTCACTCACACCAGGTGAGTTATCTGGAAACCTGGCAGCATTTTCAATGCCAATAGTTTTTGCAATTTTAATTATAATAATAAGAAAATATCCAACCGTAGACATGGTCCCAGCTCAATTTGTAGCTGGAGTATGTTCATGTTTTTTTGGATTTTTGCTCTCAACTAAAATAATGATATCTCCTCATGATATTTTTTTAGGTTTTCTAGCTGGTTTTTTTCAAGTTGGTTTTGGTTTTATATTTATAACAATTGGTGCAAGAACAACTCCATCTGCAAGGGTAGGAATAATAATGTTATCCGAATCTGTTTTAGGACCGATATGGGCATTTCTATTTGTAAGTGAAAGACCTTCAATGTTTGGATTAATAGGAGGTGCAATTATACTTTTTGCAGTATTACTTCAGTTTTATTCACTTTTAAATAAGCGAAAAAAAATTGTTTCTGATTGACTTTTTCACATACATGTAAGATTATCTGATTACGGGAGAGACTACAGAATATCGTAGCACCGAAGGAGCAACCACCCAGGAATCTCTCAGGTAAAAAGGACCGTAGCATATTAACTCTGGAAAGAGATTTAATTCTCGCCGAAGGAGTAAAACTCTCAGGCAAATATACAGATGGGTACAAAGAGTTAATATGAATATAAAAAAAACATCGCTGTACCAATTACATCAAGAAAACAGTGCAAAGTTTGTTGAATTTGCAGGTTATCAAATGCCCATTCAATATTCTGAAGGTATAGTAGAAGAACATAAATTCACAAGAAATCATTCTGGTATTTTTGACGTTTCTCATATGGGTCAATTATTTATTTATGGCGGTGAAGACCTAATCAAAGATTTAGAAAAAATTTTCCCTTTAGATTTGAAAAATTTAAAATTAAATCATTCAAAATATAGCTTCTTAATGGATAAAGATGCTGGGATACAAGATGATTTAATTATAACAAAAACAAATGAAGGTTTTTTAATAATTCTCAATGCAGCATGTAAAGATAATGACTTCAAAATTTTAAAGGAATTACTTGAGGAAAAGTACCAAATGTTTTTGGATGAAAATAGATCTTTAATTGCAATTCAGGGTCCTAAATCTTCACAAATCCTAAATGATGTTATTGATGGAGTAACAGATCTAAATTTTATGACAGGAAACTGGTTTTCATTTCAAGATCACAAAATTTATATTACTCGATCTGGATATACAGGTGAAGATGGCTTTGAGATATCGATCCCGAATGATTTTGTAGATAAATTAACCAGAGAATTGATCAACAAAGGATCCAAATTAATAGGTTTAGGAGCAAGGGATACTTTGAGATTGGAAGCTGGTTTGTGTTTATATGGTCATGATCTTGATAAAGATAAAACTCCAGTTGAAGCAAATTTAAAATGGGCAATTTCAAAAGAAAGAATATCCAAGGGAGATTTTATAGGCTCTGATATAATCATTAAACAATTAAATAATGGTGTTAGTAAAATTAGGGTTGGAATTAAACCTGAGGGAAGAATAATTGCTAGAGAAAAAACAAAGATATTTAATCAACTAAATGTTCATATTGGAGAAATTACAAGTGGTACATTTGGACCAAGCGTAAATGGACCTGTAGCAATGGGTTATATAGAAAATGAATTTTCAAAAAAAGATACAAAAGTTTTCTTAGAAGTAAGAGGAAAAAAACATCCAGCAAATATTTGTGGATTACCATTTTATAAAAAAAGTTATGTGAAAGGGGCAGTAAAATGAGCGAAGTAAAATATTCTAAAGAACATGAGTGGATTAAATTAGAGGGAGATGTAGCAACAATTGGAATTACAAAACATGCAACAGAGATGTTAGGTGATATAGTTTTTGCAGAACTTCCAGAAAAGGGTTCTAATGTAGAAAAAGATGGAACTGCTGGTGTTGTTGAGTCGACGAAAGCTGCTAGCGATGTATACACTCCTGTGAGCGGTGAGGTAGTTGAAACAAATCAAGCCATAGTAGATGATCCATCAAAGATTAATCAGGATCCAGAGGATTCAGCATGGTTTTTTAAACTAAAAATAAAAGATCCATCAGAAATGGATACTTTAATGAATAAAGACGATTACGATAAATTTGCAAAGGAGACTTCAGCATAATGTTACCAAATTCAGAAAAAGATTTTTTAAAAAGACACATTGGACCCTCTAAGGAAGACCAATCAAAAATGTTACAAGAATTAAATTATAAATCATTAGATGACTTAATTAGCAATACTGTTCCAGAAAAAATAAAATTTAAAGGTGAACTTAATATTGGTGAGTCAAACTCAGAGTACGAGGCTTTAAGAAAATTAAGAGTAATGTCTAAAAAAAATGAAGTTTACTCAAATTTTATTGGTATGGGTTATTATGGAACATATACACCCTATGTAATCTTAAGGAATATTCTAGAAAATCCAGGTTGGTATACTTCATATACACCTTATCAGCCTGAGGTAGCTCAAGGAAGACTTGAGATGTTATTGAACTTTCAACAAATGATCGTTGACTTCACAGGAATGGATATTGCTAATGCCTCTTTATTAGATGAAGGTACAGCAGCTGCAGAGGCTATGGGTTTAAGTCACAGATTAAATAAAAAAGATAGTAATTTAGTTTTTGTTTCTGAAGATTGTCTTCCACAAACAATAAATGTAATTCAAACAAGAGCTGAACCGATGGGATTAAAAGTTTTAGTTGGTAAAGAAGATGAAGTTTTAGACCAGTTAAAGGAAGATTTAGTTTGTGGAATTTTACAATATCCTGGAACTTTAGGAGATATTAAGGACCCAAGTGAAGCAATTAGTAAAATTCATAAAAAGAATGGAAAGGCTATATTGGCTTGTGATCTGTTGGCATTAGCAAAACTAAAAACACCAAGAGAGCTCGGTGCCGATATAGCAGTTGGAAGCTCTCAACGATTTGGTATTCCAATGGGATACGGAGGTCCACACGCAGCTTTTTTTGCAACAAAAGATGATTACAAAAGATCAATGCCTGGAAGAATTGTCGGTGTATCAGTTGATAGACATGGTAACAAAGCATATAGATTATCCTTACAAACTAGAGAGCAACACATCAGAAGAGATAAGGCGACGAGTAATATTTGTACTGCTCAAGCTTTATTAGCAATTGTTTCTGCAGCATATGCTATTTATCATGGTCCAGACGGAATTAAAAATATTTCTGAAAGAGTGTCTCAATTGGCAAAAAGTTTTGCCGATAAAATAAAACAGTCTGGATATGAACTTTATTCGAATTATTTTTTTGATACTGTTACAATTATTACCAAAGAAAAGACTGATCAAATTTATAAAAATGCTCTGGACCAAAGAGTAAATATACGAAAAGTAAATTCTGAAATGCTTGCCGTCTCATTTGACGAAAGAAAAAATGTATATAGAGTAAATCAACTATTAAAAATTTTTAATGCAGCAGAATCAATCAAAAAAGAAGATCCATCAGTAAGTTTACCCAATCTTCCAAAAAACTTATTAAGAACTTCAAAATATTTAAAACATCCAGTTTTCAACTTATATCACTCTGAGACTGAAATGCTTAGATATTTAAAAAGATTAGAAGATAAAGATATAGCATTGAATAGAACAATGATTGCACTTGGCTCATGTACAATGAAGTTAAATGCTGCTGCTGAAATGATCCCAATTTCTTGGAAAGAATTTGCAGAACCTCATCCGTTTGTTCCAATTGAACAAATGGAAGGGTTTAGAGATCTATTTACTGATCTAAAAAATTGGTTACGTTCTATAACTGGTTTTTCAGGTGTTTCCCTACAACCTAACGCAGGTGCTCAAGGAGAATATGCAGGTTTAATGGTTATTCGAAAGTATCATTTAAATAGAGGCGAGGGTAATCGTAATATATGTTTAATTCCAAGCTCAGCACACGGTACTAATCCAGCAAGTGCACAAATGGTTGGGATGAAGGTGGTAGTTGTTAATTGTGATAAAGAGGGAAATGTTGACTTTGAAGATTTAAAGAAAAAAGCGGATCAACATTCTGAAAATCTTGCGGCATTAATGGTAACTTACCCATCTACCCACGGAGTATTTGAGGAAAAAATAACTGATATTTGTGAATTAGTTCATAAACATGGTGGTCAGGTCTACATGGATGGAGCTAATTTAAATGCATTAGTTGGAATTGCTAAGCCCGGAAATTTTGGTCCAGATGTTTGTCATATAAACTTACACAAAACATTCTGTATTCCACATGGTGGAGGAGGGCCTGGAATGGGACCTATTGCATGTAAAAGACATTTACAAGTTTATCTTCCTAATCATCCAGTTATTGAAGATTGTGGACCAACAACTGGAATTGGAGCAGTTTCAGCAGCCCCTTGGGGTAGCTCAAGTATTCTATCGATCTCTTGGATGTACATTAAAATGATGGGATCAGAGGGATTAAAGCTTGCTTCTCAAGTTGCAATACTTAACGCAAATTATATTGCTCATAGACTAAAAGATCATTTTCCAATTTTATATAAAGGATCAAAAGGAAATGTTGCTCATGAATGTATTATTGATATTAGAACTATTAAATCAGAAACAGGTGTAACTGAAGAAGATATAGCAAAAAGATTAATTGATTTTGGATTTCATGCACCAACAATGTCATGGCCTGTAGCTGGAACTATGATGATTGAACCTACAGAAAGTGAGAGTTTGCCTGAACTTGATAGATTTTGTGATACTTTGATAAAAATAAAACAAGAAATAGATCAAATAAAATCTGGCAAGTTTGATAAAGTTGACAATCCAATAAAGAATGCTCCTCACACAGATACTGAATTAGCTTCTGATGATTGGACACATAAATATTCTCGAGAAGAGGCGGCTTACCCTGCTAAATTTTTAAGAGCTAATAAATTCTGGCCTCCTGTTGCAAGAGTAGATAATGTATATGGGGATAAGAATATTTTTTGCACATGTCCAAGTATGGATGAATTTAAAGAAGATGCAGCATAAAAATTAATGAAAATTGCTGTAGTTGGGTCAGGAATTTCAGGTTTAAGTGCTGCTTATTATTTATCAAAAAAACACCATGTAGACTTGTTTGAAAAAGAAGATCATTTTGGAGGGCATTCTCATACTATTGATCTAAATTTAGATACAAAAAAAATTGCTGTAGATATCGGTTTTATTGTTTTTAATTTTAAAACATATCCTAATTTAATTAATTTTTTTAAAGAAAATAAAATAGATATAGAAAAAAGTGACATGTCTTTTTCGGTTTCAGTAGAAAATACAAATTTTGAATATTGTGGAAAAGGTTTAAATGGTATTTTTTCAAATAGATCAAATTTATTTGATTTGAAATTTTTGAGAATGTTTTTTGATATTATAAATTTTTACAAAAAATGTGATGATATAAAAAATTTTGATGAAAGAACAACTTTAGGTGAATACTTAGTTAAAAATAAATTATCAAAAGAGTTCATAAATTATCATTTAATACCCATGGTTTCAGCAATTTGGTCAATGCCTCCATTCGAGTCTAATACAATGCCATTAAAATTTTTTTTAAAATTTTTTCAAAATCACGGTTTATTTAAATTAAGTAATAGACCTCAATGGTATACTGTTACAAATAGAAGTAGGACTTATGTTCAAAAAATTATCTCAAAACTAAATGGTGAATATTTTAAAAATTATGCTGTTAAAAAAATTATTAGTAAAAGCTCTGGTGTAGATTTGTATTATGGTGGTGAAAGTGAATTTTTTAATTATGATAAAGTTGTATTAGCAAATCACGCAGATGAGGCTCTTTCAATTATTGATAACCCATCTGAGGATGAAAAAAAAATTTTATCAAATTTTAGTTATAAAGAAAATTTTGCTTATATTCATACAGATGAAAAAGTTATGCCCAAAAATAGAAAAGCCTGGTGTTCTTGGAATTCTTTAATGAGTAAAGATGATGTTGAAAAAAATTCAATAACTTATTGGTTAAATTTATTACAAAACTTAAAGTGTGAACAAAATATATTTCTTACCTTAAATCCATATTTTGAAATTGATAAATCAAAAATATTAAAAAAAGTAAAATTTACCCACCCTTATTTTGATCAAGCTGCATTAGATTTCCAAAGTAAGCTTATAAATTTACAAAATAAAAGAAATATACTTTTCTGTGGAAGTTATTTTGGTTATGGATTTCATGAAGATGGAATAAAATCATCTATTGAAATGTTAAAAAACTTAAATGACTAGCTCAATTTATAATGGAACTGTAATTCACAAAAGATTCAAACCTAAAATTCACTTTTTTAAATATAGTGTTTTTTCACTCTTGATTGATTTGTCCGAATTGGATCAATTGGATAAATCAATAAATTTATTTTCATATAACAAATTTAATGTAGTAAGTTTTTATGAAAAAGATCACGGTAATAGAGATGGCTCATCACTGATCGAATGGGTGAAAAAAAATTTAGATAAAAATAAGATTAATTCAAAGAATATTAAGATAAAACTTCTCTGTTATCCAAGAATTTTTGGATATGTATTTAATCCACTTAGTGTTTTTTATATCTATGACAATAATGAAAAATTAATATGTATTTTATATGAAGTTAAAAATACATTTGGGGAACAACACACTTACATTTTTAAAGTTGATTATGAAAAAAATCTCTATCAACATAATTGCACAAAGAAATTCCATGTTTCTCCATTTATAGAAATGAATTGTAATTATTTTTTTAGACTTCTTAAACCTGGAGAAAAAATTTCGATAGTTATTGATCAATATCAAACAAATGAAAAAATATTATATGCATCTCAAGATGGTATAAGAGCAGATTTTAATTCAAAAGAACTCATTAAATCTTACTTAAAACACCCACTTATGACATTTAAAATTATCTCAGCGATACATTTTGAAGCGTTTAAATTGTGGATGAAAGGAATTAAATTCATAAAGAAAAAAATCAAAATTAGAAATAATATTACTTTTGAAAATTAATGAATTTATTTGAAATTTCAGACAAAATTGTTTTTAGTTCTTTAAATAATATAAAATATGGATACTTAGAAATAACTAATCATGATGGTAAGTTTTTTAAATTTGGTAATCCGAATGACCAATTAAAAGCAAATCTTAAAATAAGAAAAAAGAATTTCACTTTTAATCTTATAAAAGGAGGAAGTGTTGGGTTCGCAGAGTCTTATATGAAAAATGAATTTGAGACTAATAATTTATCAGATTTAATAGAAGTTACAGCTAGAAACATAAATCAAATTCATAAATTTTCAGGTTTACTAGATTTTCCATTTATTAATTTTTTAAAAAATATTTTTATTAAGAACACAAAAAATAGAAGTAAAGAAAATATAGCTAGACATTATGATCTAGGAAATGAATTTTTCTCTCTATGGCTTGATAAGACATTGACTTATTCAAGTGCTATTTTTGACAATGATAATAAAAATTTATCAGATGCACAAAATAATAAATATCAAAAACTAATAGATTTAATCAAACCTAGCAGTGGTGATAAAGTTTTAGAAATAGGATGTGGATGGGGAGGTTTTGCAGAATATCTTGGAAAAAAATATGATGTAAAACTTGATTGCATTACAATTTCAAAAAAACAATTTGAGTATGCTAAACAAAGAATTCACAATTGTGGTTTAAATGAAAAAGTTAATATTGAGATTAAAGACTATAGAGATTTAAAGAATAAATATAATTCAATAGCATCAATAGAAATGATTGAAGCTGTGGGTCAAAATTATTTAGAGAGTTATTTTAAAACTATAAAAAATAATTTATCAAAAAATGGCAAAGCTGCCATTCAAGCTATTACAATTGATGATGCTTTATTTGATAGATATAAAAATAAAGAAGATTTTATTCAAAAATATATTTTTCCGGGTGGCTTCCTTCCAAATAAGAATAGTATTAATAAATATGTTTCTGATAATGGTTTAACTATAAAGTCTTACGAATCTTATGCTGATCATTATTCAAATACTTTGTCCATATGGAGAGACGAATTTAATAAAAAATGGGACTTAATCAAAAACCAAGGTTTTGACTTGACTTTTAAAAGAATGTGGGAGTTTTACTTGTGTTATTGCGAAGCTGGTTTTAAATCTAAGAATATTGATTTAATACAATTTTCAATTCAAAATAAATAAAAAAATGAATATGCGTGACATTAAACAGTTTAAATCAATTTTATTGATAATTTCATTATTCTTAATTACAAGTTGTTCATTAAATAGTTCTATGAAACCAGAAGATTTTAAAGATAAAAAACCAAGATTGATTATTGAAGAGTATTTATCAGGAAACGTAAAAGCTTGGGGTGTTCTTCAAAATAGATCTGGCAAAGTTACAAGACAATTTTCGGCTATTTTAAATGGAAAATGGGATGGAAAAAAATTAATACTTGATGAAAAATTTGACTGGGATGATGGAGAAATTCAAACTAGACAATGGCAAATAACTAAAATTGATGACAATAATTATGAGGGGACAGCAGGGGATGTTGTTGGTAAAGCCAAAGGTTATTCTTATGGTCCAGCTTTTAAATTCGAATATGTTTTACTGGTACCTGTTAAAGGTAAAGAAATCAAAATTACATTTGATGATTGGATTTTTAAACAAGATGATCGTGTAGCTATTAATAGAGCTACAATGACTAAGTTTGGTTTTAAAGTGGCTGAATTAACAGTTGTATTTGTTAAAGATTAATTTTTCTTTTGGTATTTAGTCATTTTTCCCAATAAACCAAAATAAATTTTACTAGGTAAAAAACTAAATAATTTAAGTATTAAAGTTAAAGATTTTGGAAAATGAATTTCAAAAACATTTTTATTTATTAAACCATCATAAATTTTTTCAGCAGCATATTCAGTACTTTTCAAAAAAGGCATTTTAAAATCATTTTTATCCGTCATAGGTGTTTTGATAAATCCTGGGCTTACTAAGCAAACTCGTACATTTGATCTTTTAAAATCAAAATATAAACTCTCTGCTAAATTATTTAGAGCTGATTTCGAAGGCCCATACCCAGTAGAATTAGGTAGGCCTCTGTATCCAGCTATAGAGGAAACTATTGTAATAATACCATTTTTTTTATTTTTGAAATATTCTTCTACTGCCTTAATACTATTTAAAGTTCCAAAAAAATTTACTTTAAAAACATCCTCTATTTGCTCAACATCAATGTCCTTTTCTTTTTTTGGATTCCAAGTTCCAGTTGAAAAAAAACAAATATCAATATTCTTAAATTTACTTTCAATTTCCTGAAAAACCTCTTTACATTTTGACTTATCAGTAACATCAAGGGGGAATTCATAAATATTTTCATTGTTATCTGAAATCTCTTTAAGAAGATTTTTTCTTCTTGCAGAAATTGCAACATTCCAGCCTTTATTAGCAAACTTAATTGCTACAGCTTTGCCTATACCTGTGCTTCCACCTGTTATCCAAATAGTTTTTTTATTCATACTATAGTGATGTATAATACTTATATGTTAAAAAATAAATTTCTATCATTTGTTCTTTTTTTTGTAATTACGTATTCTGCCTCATTTATTGGAGGAATTGTGACAGTTACTTTTAAAGAACCTTGGTATTCTCAACTATTAAAGTCAAACTATAACCCACCAGACTGGGTTTTTGCTCCTGTTTGGACAACATTATATTTAATGATGACGGTAGCTATTTGGCTTTTTTGGCACAGTAAAAATAGAGATGTGAATACAATTTTTATTTATTTTATCCATATAGTGTTTAATACAACTTGGAGTATCGTTTTCTTTGGTTTACACCAAATTTTATTTGCGCTCATGGTCCTTTTGGTATTAATTTTTTTGATAATTATAATTATTCAAAGATTTAAACGTGTCAATTTAGTGAGCTATTATCTTATGATTCCCTATTTACTTTGGACTACCTATGCACTATTTCTAAATCTAAGCTTACTGATATTGAATTAAATATGGATGATGTAGTTATAATTGGTGGAGGAATAATAGGTACTGCTACAGCTTATTTTTTGTCCAAAGAAGGTAGAAAAGTAAAAGTAATCGAAAGAGACCCAACATATAAAACAGCCTCTTTTCCATTGTCGTTGGGTGGTTTTAGGCGACAATTTTTTCAAACAGAAAATATATTACTTGGTAAATTTGCAAGGGAATTTATTTTTCAAATACCAGAGTTGCTTAAAACTGAAAAAAATCCTAAACCAACTGCAAGTATGGTGACTAATGGATATTTATTAATGTTTGGACCTGAGCATGCAGAAGAACAATATAAAGCTTTAGAAAATCATAAAGCATGTGATGCAGGAACAAAAAATATAAAGGGAACAGAATTGATTAAATATTTTCCATACATTAATAGTGAAGGTATTGAAACAGCTACTTTTACAGATAATCAAAGTGAAGGATGGATAGATCCATTTATGTTTCATGGCGCACTCAAAAGTAAAGCAATGGAACTAGGAGCTGAATTTATAAAAGGAGAAGTTAAAACACTTTCAGAAATAAAAGCTAAAACAATTATTTCTGCCGCAGGTTGTTGGACTAAAGAGCTTTTAGAGGATATTCCAGTTGAACCACAAAAACACACGGTATTTAGAGTAAAGTGTCCAAAGCATATACCTGAAATGCCATTAACAGGAGATTTGACGACAGGAGTATACTGGAGACCAGAAGGTAAAGAATACTTAGCGGGATCACCGAAATCTATTTTTGATGCTAAGGATCTTGAACCTGCATGGGATGATTTTGAACAACTTGTATGGCCTGCATTGGCTCACAGAATTCCTGCAATGGAAGAACTTAAACTCACAGGAGGATGGGCTGGTTATTATGATTGTAACAGACTTGATAATAATGCTGTAGTTGGAAAGCATCCAAAATTTGAAAATGTTTATTTGGCAACAGGTTTTACTGGCAGAGGTCTTATGCAAGCTCCAGGAATTGGAAGAGCGTTAACAGAATTAATTACTACTGGTGCCTATCAATCAATAGATATTTCGAATATGGCTGTTGAAAGAGTGTTGGGCAAAAAAGCTAGACCGGAACCTTACGTTCTTTAAATTAAAAAAAAATTTTTACTACCTCCATCTTTAATTTTTTCTATTTGATCAAAAATATTTGGAATCTCATCTAAATTTTCATCCAAAAAATTGTAATTTAGTTTTTGTATAAATTTAATTAATTCTAAACAACTATATCCAAATTCTGGGTACAAATATGGAGCTATTTCAATAAATATTATCGGTTTATTTTTTATTAAAAAATCTTCACCACTACTTAAAGCATCCAATTCATAACCATCAACATCTAATTTTATAAAATCAACATTTTTTAAATTTTCATCTTTTATAAATTCATCTAATTTAATGTATGCATTCTGCTTGATTTCCTTAAGTGTCCCTAAATGTTTTTGATGTTTATTATTTGATTTATCAAAGTTCCAACTTGACCAGACTTCTTTAGGCTTTTTGTTATTTGATATAAATAGTTGTCTTAAAAAGACTCTATTTTCCAATTCTTTGTTTAATTTTAAATTTTCTGAAAGTTTATTGTAAGCATAATTGGTTGGTTCTATCGCAAAAACTTTTGAATTTTTTAGGATTTTAGCTAAAAGCAAACTTACAGACCCAATATTGGCACCAATATCTATAATTGTTAGAGAGCCATTTTTTTTTGATAATAATGTTTTTATATTTGATATTTTTCTCTCTGAAGTGCCAAACAAATAAACTGATAAATCTATCCCTTCATCTAAATCTAAATTCCACTTAATTTCATTTCTTATAACAATTTGATTTTTAGATATAAAAAGTTTTAATAATTTTGATAAAAATTTTGCTATTAAAATTTTATGTTTTGTTTTCATCTATTATCTTAAGTTCCGCAAAAAGTTTGATATTCTTCGTTGAAAGGTGATGGAACTTGGTAATCAAAAATATTTTTTTGTTTGGTATAAGGTTTTTTTAAAATCTCTAATAATAGATTGACTGGTTTTAAATTTCCTTTTTCTGCTGCTTCAAGAGCTTCCTCTACTTTGTGATTTCTTGGAACAACAAGAGGATTTACAGTTTTCATCAATTTTATATATTTTTCAGGAGTATTATTGTTGGTTTTTAATCTTTCATTCCATCTTTTTTTCCAATTTAGGAAATCCTGATCTTCATAATTTTTATCTTCTTTAAATTTTTCATTCATTAATTGACAAAAAGTATTGGTGTAATCGACCTTTTTTTGATGCATCCATGTAAGCAAATCTAGAATTAAGAATTTATCTTTTTCATCAGTACCAAATAAGCCTAGTTTATCTCTCATCATATTGAGCCATTTTTCTTCATATTTTTTTTCAAAAGAATTTATTATTTCAGTTGCTAATTGAATTGCTTTTTCTTGATTTTTGTCAATTAACGGAATTAAACATTCTGCAAATCTAGAAAGATTCCATTTTGTAATAATAGGTTGATTGCAATAAGCATATCTTCCCATTTTATCTATAGAACTAAAAACAGTTTTTGGATCATAAGTATTCATAAAAGCACAAGGTCCATAATCAATTGTTTCTCCGGAGATACTCATATTATCTGTATTCATCACGCCATGAATAAAACCAACTCTCATCCAATTTACTACTAGGTTTATTTGTTTTTCTAAAACAATATTTAATAGTTCTAATGGTCTATTTTTAGAATTTTTTATACTTGGATAATGTCTGTGAATTACATAATCTAATAACGTTTCAAGCTCATCCTTTCTTTGTCTAGCAGCAATATATTGAAAAGTTCCAACTCTTATATGACTTGAAGCTATTCTAGTTAAAACTGCACCAGGTAAAGAAGTTTCTCTGATTACATCCTCTCCAGTTTTAACAACAGCTAAACTTCTTGTTGTAGGTATAGCTAGATTATGCATTGCTTCACTAATAATATATTCTCTCAACATTGGTCCTAGTGCAGCTCTACCATCACCATTTCTTGAAAAAGCAGTTTTTCCAGAACCTTTAAATTGAATATCATATCTTTCTTTTTTTTTTGATAAATGTTCACCTATTAGAACGGCTCTTCCATCACCTAACATTGTGAAATGTCCAAATTGATGACCTGCATAAGCTTGAGCAATACTATTACTTTTTGGTGGAAGTGAATTTCCTGCAAATAATTCAGAGATTTCTTTATCATTTAAATTTGAAAAATTTAGATTTAGTTTTTCTGCAAGATCATTATTTAATATTATTAATTCAGGTTTTTTTACTGGAATAGGATTTATATTTTCTTTAAATGCTTCTGGTAATCTAGAATAAGTATTATCAAAGCACCATCCTATGGTCATTAGATCTAACTAACTTCTGCTTGATTTTCTTTAGGTTTAACTTCAGTTTTAAATTGATTTGAAATTTTTTGAACTTGTACTGAAGAAACTTTATACTCTGCACACATTGTTTCTTCATCTTTTCCATGTCCAGTAACCATATTCACCATGTGTTCAGGAAAATGGAACGTTGTAAAAACAATACCTTCTTTAACTTTATCTGTTATCTCTACTTTAAGAGCAACTTCGCCTCTACCTGAATACAAACGTCCAATATCCCCAGTATTTAAATCTCTATCAGCTGCATCTTTAGGATGAACTAACAATACATCTTCATCAACAATATTTATATTATTAGTTCTTCTAGTCATTGTGGCAGCATTGTAATGTTGTAAAACACGGCTAGTAGTTAATATTAATGGATAGTCTTTTTGGTTATTTGTAATTTCAGTAGATTCTTTCCAATCAAAGCTTTTTAGACGACCTCTTCCTAATTTAAATTCCTCTGTATGTAAAATTTGAGTATCTGTTCCATCCTCTTTTACAGGCCATTGTAATCCAAATTTTCCTAATCTTTCTCTAGTTATACCTTTGAAAAAAGGAACTATATCAGCAATTTCTGCAAGCACTTGATCAGCATCATAGTCTGGTTGATTAAATCCAAGTTTCTGCATCATATCAGTTACTATAACTCCATCAGGTTTTGTTCCTGGTAGTGGAGGAACAGCCCTGTTAACTCTTTGCACTCTTCTTTCAGTATTAGTAAATGTTCCGTCTTTTTCTAAGAATGTAGTTCCAGGCAAAACAACAGTAGCAAGTTTTGCTGTTTCACTCATAAATATTTCTTGTACAACTAATAGTTCTAGAGAGTTCATTGCATCAACAACATGAGCACTGTTAGGATCAGTTTGAACAATATCCTCTCCAATAATCCATATTCCTTTAATATCTTTTTTAATTGCAGCATCAAACATTTGTGGAATTTTTAGTCCAGCTTTTGTTGGATGAGTTACACCATATTTTTCAGAGTAAAATTTTTGATTTTTTTTGTCTGAAACTTCAAAATAACCTGCACCTTGATGTGGTTGGCATCCCATATCAGCTGCACCCTGAACATTATTCTGACCCCTTAAAGGATTTACACCAACACCTTTTCTTCCTATATTTCCAGTTATCATTGCAAGGTCAGCAATTAACATTACTGTTTTTGAACCTTGTTCATGTTCTGTTACTCCTAATCCATGAAATTCCATTGAATTTTTTGCAGTTGCATAAGCAATTGCAGCTTCTTTAACTAATTGTTTATCAACACCTGCAACTTTTGCTAAATGATCAACATCTTGTCTTTCAATTTCTTTTAAAAAATTATCAAATCCTTCTGTTCGATCTCTGATAAAATCAGCATTATATAATTTTGATTTAATAATAAAATGCAGCATCATGTTCAGTATTGCAACATTTGTTCCTGGTCTTAATTTTATATGATAGTCAGCTAACTTTGCTAACTCAGTTGTTATTGGATCTAAAACAATTAGTTTTTTACCTTTCATCACTTGTTGTTTTATTTTTGCTCCAGTAACCGGGTGAGCATTTGTTGGATTTGCTCCAATAACTAAAAAAAGATCAGCATGATAAATATCTTCAGTAGAGTTTGTAGCTGCTCCAGTACCAAAAGTTTGTTGCATTCCCCAGGCAGTTGGTGAATGACAAATTCTTGCACAACAATCAACACTATTAGTTCCTACAGCTGCTCTTATCATTTTTTGAAACACATAATTTTCCTCATTAGTACATCTTGCAGATGAAATGCCAGCAAATGCATCAGGACCATGATCTTTAACAATTCTTTGCATTTCCTTTTTGATAAAATCGTATGCTTCATCCCAACTTGCTTCTTCAAATCTTCCATTTTTTTTAATTAATGGAGTTTTTAATCTGTCTGGATGATCATAAAAACCAAATGCATACCTACCTTTTATACAAGTGTGTCCTGCATTAACTTCAGTCTGTTTTGGAGTATCGATTGCTACAACTTTATCATTTTTAATTGATGCTTCTAAATTACATCCAACACCACAATATGAGCATGTTGTTCTAACTTTTTTATCTACAGCAGTTGATTTTGATTGGAAAACGTCAGAAATTGCATCAGTAGGACAAGTATGTGCACAAGCCCCACAAGATACACATGAAGAGTCTCCAAACATCATATCATTATCCGTAGTAATTCTAGACTCAAATCCTCTTCCAGACATTGTAAGAACAAACGAACCTTGAATTTCATCACAAGCTCTTACACATCGCCCACAATTGATACAATTATCTAAATTCATTCTCATGTAGTCATGAGAGGTATCTCTTGGAATTCCTTTATGTTGTTTTGGACTATTATATCTATGATTGGAGATACCTAAATCATTTGCAACAGTTTGAAGTTCACAGTTATTGTTTACTTCACAAGTATTACATTCCATTGGATGATCAGTAAGAACTAATTCAACAATATTTTTTCTTAAATTTTGTAGGTTTTCATTTGACGTAAAGATATGTTGATTTTCTGCTACAGGAGTATGACATGAAGCAACTACTTTTGTTGGTCCATCTTTTTCTAATGCCACTTCAACAGAACAAACTCTACATGCACCATATGGAGCAAGATTTGGATCATCGCAAAGTGTTGGAACTTTTTTTTCTCCAATATAACTTTTAACAAACTTTAAAATAGATGTGTGATTGGTACCAATTTCATATGGTTTTCCATCTATATAAGCAATTTTTCTTTTTTCTGAACTCATTAATTATCTTTAACCATATCACTTTTCATTTCATCACCAAAATACTTTAAGATGTTCATAATTGGAGTTGGTATTGCACCACAAAGAGCACATAAACAGCCTTTTTTCATAGTTATTAATAACTCATTAAGTAGTTTGAGTGGAATTTTGGCAGTTTTTTTCTTTACCTGATCAAACATTTCTTTTCCTCGATAAGAACCAAGTCTTCCAGGAAAACATTTACCGCATGACTCTTCAGCAGAAAATTCAAATAAGTGATGAATATATTCAGTCATTGGAAAATTTTTTGGAATACTTACAACACTAGCATGTCCTAACATAAACCCTTTTGTAGTAAATTCTTGAAAGTCTAACTTTAGGTTATCAATTTCAGCTAAAGGAACAACACCACCTAAAGGACCACCAATTTGAAATGCTTTGATTTCTTGTTTGTAGCCTCCACCAATTTCATTAAATACTTTTTTCATTGATGTACCCATGTCAATTTCATATACACCTGGGTTTTTGAAAAAACTATCTAAACAAACTAATTTTGTTCCAGCAGATTTTTTGTTTCCAATAGCAGAAAATTTATCTGCTCCATTAATTAAAATCCCCGAAGCTGCTGCTAAAGTTTCAACATTGTTTACTACAGTTGGTTTTTTATAAAGTCCTTCTGTAACTGGAAAGGGTGGTCTTACATCCACTTCAGCTCTTCTTCCTTCAATAGATGCAATTAGTGCTGTTTCTTCTCCACAGATATATGCGCCTTGTCCAATACAAATTCCTAAATCAAATGAAAAGTCTGTACCTAAAATATTTTCACCCAAAAGTCCTAATTTTTTGAGTTCATTGATACTTCCATTAATAGCTTCAATAGATTTAGGATATTCACCTCTAATATATAAAACTCCTTCATTACTTCCTATAACAAAACCACATATCAGCATTCCAAAAATAACTTTAAGAGGTTGATCCTCTAATAAATATCTATCAGAGAAAGCACCAGAATCTCCTTCATCTGCATTGCAGATTACATATTTTTTGTCTCCTTTTGCTTTACTACAAAAGTCCCATTTCATTCCCGTAGGAAAACCAGCTCCTCCTCTTCCGGTTAAATTTGAATCTAGTAATGTTTTTACAATCTCTTTTTTGTCTATTTTTAGAAATTTGTTTAATTGATCTTTAAATTGATCTGTAGAAGAAAGTTTTTCATCCATTAAGAAACTGGTAGTAGCATAACTTTTAGAGAAAAATTTTTCTTGATTTATATCTTCACCTTTTAAAATTTGATCAATTTTTTCAATATCTTTACCAGCATAATTTTCACCATCGTAATGAAAAGCATAGTTTTCATAACAGTGACCTAAACAAAACATTTCTCCAACTTTGTCATCACCTAATTTTTCTTTTAATTTATCCTTTAATTTTTCTTGAGTTCCAGCGCACATACATGCACTACCATTACAAACGAAAGCTTTTTTTTCTCTATGAGAAGGTCTTAAAAACTCATAAAAACTTTCAGCACCATGAATAGTTGAAACACCTAAGTTATATTCTTTTGCGATTTCTTTTATATCTTTCGGTGAGTCATTGAGTACATTTTCAGACATTTTTTTAAATAAATTGTCCTTAAGGCCAATTCTTCCAGATAAGTTACTTATGTTTTTGGACACCGCAAAATCCTTTATTAGTTTAAAATAACTTTTTGGTTATTTGTATAAATATTAAAACTGTCCTCTTTTACGAAACCAACTAAGGTCATGTCAAATCTATTCGCTAAATCAATTGCTAGGCTAGTTGGCGCACCCACACCTATCATTAAGCCAATATTTGTTATCAATACTTTTTGAACTAATTCAAAGTTTAATCGGCCTGAACAAGTAATAAATTGTTCTTTTGGTTTAAGTAAATTATTTAATAAAGAATCGCCTATCATTTTATCTAAAGCGTTGTGTCTTCCAACATCTTCCCTCAAAGATATTAATTTGCCATTTGAAGAAAATAAACCACTAGCATGAATTCCACCTGTTTTTGCAAATTCAGACTGATTTTTTCTAAGTAAAGTTGGCGATTTAATAATTATATCTTTTGTTAATTTAGGATTTAATTTTGGAGTTTTGTCTTTTTTTAAAATTTCCAAGGAATCTAAAGAAGATTTACCACATACTCCACATGAAGAATTTGTCAAAAAATCCCTTTTAATTTTTGAAATATTAATATTTTTTGAATTATTGATTGTAACAATTATTTTGTTTTGAATATCATATTGACCCACCTTTTCACCAAAACTTTTTATAGTTTCAATATCATTTATACTTTGAATAATTTGTTCATTAAATAAAAAACCTCTTACTAAATCTTCATCATGTCCTGGAGTTCTCATTGTTATAGATAAACTTTTTGTTATCCAATTTTCTTTTTCTTTATATTTTAGAGAAATTTCCAATGGTTCTTCTATTGAAATTAAATCTTCAACATTTTGAAATTCATTTTTTTTTAGTTTTGTAATTTTATATTTAGAATTCATCATTTTATTTTAAAGGGTAATTTTTTTTTAAGATAAACTTGTTTATTAAAATTGCTAAAGAAATAATTATTAAACAACCAGAAATAATAGGTAATAATAAATAATCAAATGATACACTTCCAATAATCACCATTATTGGATTTCCACCAGCAGGTGGATGTACAACATCTAAAAATATCATTAAAAAAATTCCAACTCCTACTGCTAATGCAATACTGATATAAATTGGTAAAGGAATTAAATTTACAAAAATAACTCCTACTAAAGCAGTAACTAAGTGTCCAAAAAAAACATTTTTAGGTTGCGCAAATGGACTTTCGGGAAAACCAAATAATAAAACCATTGATGATCCAAAAGAACCCGCTAAAAATAGTCCAAAAGCACTTTTATAAGTTAAAGTAGTTAAAACTCCAATTGTTAAAGCTGAAAAAAAACCAGCAATTAATGCTTTCTTAAAAATTTCTTTATTAAATTTAATCATCTAAAGCTTTTGAAACGGTTCTTAATGGAAGTAGTAAACATTCCTTTCTAGATAAATTTTTTTTATTAAATAATTCTTTAAAACTTATCCATCTATTTCCTAAAGTTATCTTTGTGTTTTCAAATATTTGTTCACAAGTTTTTATAAAATCGTTTATTTCATTTAAGCTTTTATTTTTGATATTTTGTGAAAGAAGGCTTACAGAAGCTTGACAATAAATACACGATTTACACTGATAACCCATATCTATTACTTTATTATTTTCAACTAAAAGACTTATTTCCATTTCGTCACCACAAAGAGGATTTTTATTTTTTGATTTATGAGTATGTTTATTAAGAACTTTATTGTTCTCTGTATTTGATGCAATTTCTAAAATTTTTAAATCCATATTATCTTTTAAATCAAATTTTAATGTTTTATATTTTGTTTAATGGATCATAACAAGATTTTAGGAGTTGTACTAGCAGGAGGAAAGTCCCAAAGATTTGGACAAGATAAGTCTCAAGTTAAATTAAATGGGAAAATATTGATAGATCATGTTCTTTCTGAAATCATAGATGAATTTAATGAAATATTAATAGTGGCAAATAAGCCTATTAAATTTGAAGTATCCAAAAAAATTTCAATGATAAAAGATTTTAAGGAAGGACTTGGGCCATTAGGAGGAATTTTATCAGCAATGAAATGGGTTAAAAAAAATAACAAAAAATATAAGTGGATATCTTCTTTTCCTTCAGACACTCCTTTTTTCACAAAAAAAGAATTAAAAAGTTTTTATGAAAGCGTTCAAATTAAGAAAAATAGATTATTTTTTATTAAAAGTAACAAGACAAGACATAATATTTTTGGACTATGGTCTTTAGAATTGATTGATCAGTTGGAAACTGATTTGCTTAAAGGTGAACGAAAAGTAGAACTTTGGGCAAATTCTGTAGGTGTAAATATAATTAATATTAAGTATAAAAATAATGATCCTTTTTTTAATATAAATACAAAAGAAGATTTGGATAAAGCTAGAAATATGATGAAAGATGATTAGTTATAAACAATCAAAACATAGGTTAAAAAGGTCAAAAATATTAATTAGAAATGAAACCATAAAAAGTATTAATTGTTTAAATAGAGTTTCAGCATCAAATATTTATAGCGAAGTAAATAATCCTGCAGCCGATAATGCTGCTTTTGATGGATTTGCTATAAATTCAAAAGATACAAAAAATTTAACTAAAAAAAAAAATAAACTATTTAAAATTTTAGGTTCAGTTGCTGCGGGGGATAAACCATTTAATTTAAAACGTAAAAAATTTCAAACTGTTGAGATTATGACTGGAGGAATAATTCCAAAAGGTTTTGATACAATAATACCTATTGAACAAATAGTTTTTTATCCAAATAAAAAAAAATCTTCATATATTTTTCTAGATAGAAAAATTAAAAAATTTCAACATATAAGATTTAAAGGTTCAGATTTTAAAAAAAAAGATTTATTAATTAAAAAAGGGACAATTTTAAAATCTAATCATATTATGGCTTTAAAAACGTTAGGAATAAAAAATATTAAGGTAAAAAAAATACCTAAAATATTATTTTTTTCAACGGGTAATGAAATAACAAATCAGGAAAAAATTCCCGATTGGAAAATTAGAAATTCTAATAGTTATTATATTCAATCTTTAAATAAAAATTTTTTATTTGATTTTACTAATGGTGGAATTTTAAGAGATAAAGACGAATTGACTTTTGAGAAAAAAATAAAAAAAATGTTGAATTCAAAAATTGATATCATTATTACTTCTGGGGCAGTATCAGCTGGAAAGTTTGATTATGTTCCGTCTGTTGTTAAAAAATTTAAACTCTCTAGTTTTTTTAAAGGTATTGCTATTAGACCAGGAAAACCAATTTTGTTTGCAAAATTTAGAGGAAAACAAAAAGCAATTTTTGGTCTTCCAGGGAATCCTATTTCTTCAGCAGCTTGTTTTAGATTCTTTGTTTATCCTTATTTACAGGATTTACTGGGGATAGAAGAGGAAAAACCTCTTAAAGCTATTTTAAAAAATAAATTTACAAAAAAAAATAATTTTACTCGTTTTGTTAAAAGTAAAATTTATACAACCCAAAATGGCAAAGTAGAGGTTGAAGTCCTTAAAGGACAAGAGTCTTTTAGAATTCAATCATTTATTAAATCAAATATCTGGACTTTATTACCCTCAGGGAAATCAAATTTTAAAAAGGGAGACATAGTTGATTGTTTTTTTCCAAATCATCCAAATAAAATATTATTTTAACTGACGTCATTTTTGTTGTAGTTCAAACTATTTAGAATTAAATATTAGAAATGATTGAGTTAAAAAATGAAAAAATAGCAGTTCCAGTAGTTCTATTTGCTGGACTCCTTTGGTCTTTTGGCCCTTTAGTTGTTAGATATATGGATCAACCAGAATTGGTCCCTTGGCAATACATTTTTGGAAGAGGTTTAACAATTTTTATTGTTTTAAATCTTTATCTTTTCTTTGAAGAAGGAAAAAAATTTTATAGAAATTATTTTAAGATAGGAATATCCGGATTAATTGGAGGTACAGGTTTAGGAATAGCTATGATTACTTTTATATACTCAATTACAAATACTAGCGCTGCAATTACTTTATTATGTTTAGCTGCTATGCCTTTTTTTACTGCGTTATTAGGTTTTTTGTTTTTAAGGGAAAAAATTTCCTTAAATGTTTGGATAGCAATAATTATGGCAACTATTGGAATTGTAATAATGGCATTTGGAAATACCAATAAAGCATCTCTTATTGGTTTTATATTTGGCTTAGCATCTTCTATAGGTTTTTCAGTTTTTTCAGTTACTTTACGATGGAGAAAAGAAACACCAAAGTTCACAACAGTAGCATTTTCAGGATTTTTTTGTTTTATGGTAGCAACTATTTTCATTTTAACTAAGGATTTAGTTTTTTTCTCAACAAGTTATAACGGAACACTTTTTTCTTTACATGGAACCATAGTTTGCTTTGGTTTAATTCTTTACTCTATTGGTTCAAAAGCTATTCCAGCAGCTGAACTTACCTTATTATCATTAACTGAGGTCATAGGTGGTATTTTTTGGGTTTGGTTGCCATTATTTGGTATTAATGAAATTCCAAGCACAAATACTATAATTGGAGGATTTTTTCTATTTTTATCAATCACTTATTATAGTCTCATAATGAGGACTAATAGAAGATTTATTGCATTAAATTAAATTTCTAAGCTTATGGAAAGACCAGATTTTTTTAAATTGAAAAATGGAAAAAAATCTAAACTTCCTTTTTCTGAAAAAGAATATCAAAAAAGACTTACTAAAATTAGAGAAGTAATGTCTGATAAGAATATTGATATGATTATTTTAACTTCAATGCATAATATAGCATATTATACTGGCTTTATTTATTGTTCCTTTGGGAGACCTTATGGGTGTATTATTACAGAAAATAAAATTTCAACTATTTCTGCAAATATAGATGCCTCTCAGCCTTGGCGTAGATCTCATTGTGATAACGTTATTTATACAGATTGGAAAAAGGACAACTTTTTAAAAGCAATAGTCTCTATAATTGGAAGAAATGATCCTCCTAAAAATATAGGAATAGAAAATGATCATATTACTTTAGATATGAGGGAAAAAATTGGCTCTATTTTTACTTTCTCTTTTTTTAGCGATATATCAAAAGAATTAATGAAACTTAGAATGATAAAATCTCATGAAGAAATAGAAATTATTAGAAATGGTGCAAGGATTGCTGATATTGGTGGATACGAAATTATTAAAAACATAAAAGAGGGTGCCACAGAAATTGAAATAGCTATTACTGGAAGAGATAAGATGGAAATAGAGATAGCAAAGACCTATCCTGATGCAGAATATATGGATACTTGGGTTTGGTTTCAATCTGGAATAAATACTGATGGTGCTCATAATCCAAAAACAAATCGTAGATTAATCAAAGGTGATATTTTATCACTAAATACTTTTCCAATGATATCAGGATATTATACGGCTTTAGAAAGAACTCTTTTTTTAGATTCAGTTGATGATGCATCTTTAAAAGCCTGGGAAGCAAATGTTAAAGTACACAAAAGAGGACTTGAACTCATTAAACCTGGAGTTAAGTGCTCAGATGTTTGTAATGAGTTAAACGAGCTTTTTGCTGAACTAGGTTATTTACAATACAGAACTTTTGGTTATGGCCATTCATTTGGAGTTCTTTCACATTTTTATGGAAGGGAGAGCGGTTTAGAACTAAGAGAAGATAATAATACAATCTTAAAGGAGAATATGGTTGTTTCAATGGAACCTATGATTTTAATACCTGAAGGAAAATCAGGATCTGGTGGATATCGTGAACATGATATTTTAGTGATTAGTAAAAATGGGGCAGAAAATATAACTAAATTTCCTTTCGGACCAGACCATAATATTATTTAATATCAAAATGACAAAAAATAAAACTATCGTAAATAGCTGGAATGAGTGGGATCCACTTAAACACGTAATTGTTGGAAGAGCCGATGGTACTTGCATACCTGCACCAGAACCAGCTTTGGATGCTAAAGTGCCAGAAGACTCAGATATGCGAGGTAAGTTTGGTCCTAGAACTAAAGATACAATAGATAAAGCTAATCAATTGTTGGATGATTTTTCAAATATTTTAAAAAAACGAGGAATTATAGTGGATAGACCTACGCCATTAGATTTTAATCAATTAACATCAACGCCCGACTGGAAGGCAGAAACAATGTTTGGCTGTATGCCACCTAGAGATGTACTTCTTACAGTTGGAAATGAAATATTAGAAGCAACAATGAGTTATAGATGTAGATGGTTTGAGTATCTTTGTTATAGGCCCCTTTTAAAAGAATATTATAATCAAGATTCTAATATGCGTCATGAATCTGCACCAAAACCAAGACTAACAGATGCTGATTATCGAAAAGATTATTTATCAGACAAGATAGGAATTCAGAAAAGACTTAAATGGACTGAAGAAAAATTTTTTGTTACTACAGAAGAAGAACCATTATTTGATGCTGCAGATGTTTTAAGATTTGGTAAAGACCTAGTAGTTCAACATGGTTTTACCACGAATTTAAAAGGAATAGATTGGTTAAAAAGACATTATAAAGATCATAGAATTCACGCTGTTAACTTTCCAGGAGACCCATATCCAATTCATATTGATGCAACTTTTACACCTATTAAAGAAGGCTTAATTATAAATAATCCGCAAAGAAGACTTCCAAAAAAACAAAGAGAATTATTTGAAAAAAATGGATGGGAAATAATTGATGCTGCACAACCAGCTCATAACGAACCACCTCCTCTTTGTTATTCTTCTGTTTGGCTTTCAATGAATGTTTTAGTTTTAGATCCTAAAACGGTTTGTGTTGAAAAAAGTGAAAAATACCAAGCAGAACAACTAGATAAAATTGGAATGGAAGTAATACCTGTCGAGTTGAGAGATGCTTATGCTTTTGGGGGAGGTCTTCATTGTTGTACTGCAGATGTTTTTAGGGATGGAGATTTAAAAGATTATTTTCCAAATCAATGAAGAAAGTTATTTTATTAAAGAGGATAAAATTAAATTTTTTAAAGATAAAGGATACTCTTTGATATTTCAGAGTGGATTAAATAAAGTATTTGCTAAAAAATAATTTAACTAGGATTATCTTTTAAAAATTCAATATATTTCAAGACCTCATTAAATTTTTCATCTGCAATATCTTTATAGCTGTTATTAAAATTTTTTTTTATACATAATGCAATGTGAGCATAAGGATTTCTTCCGTTAGGATGATTTGGATGGTCTGGTAGTTGACCATCTAAGTAATCGCCAGTCTCTTGAATAATTTTCCAAAGTTTCCTTGTGTTTTCTTTATTCATACAACCTAAGAATTCATTTCATCTCTTAATTATTAGATTTATAATTTTTTTTAGGTGATAAATAATCGTCTAATTTTTTTTAGTTTCGTTTACTTCGAAATCATCTAATCTTTTAAATAGTTCATCTTGTAGAGCCCTATCTTTTTCTTCTTCTATTGCTTTTCTCAGCTGTTCTCTTCTTTTTAATCTCTCTTCTTTTTGGATTTCTTCTTTTAATTTGATTCTTTGTTCCTCATCAAACTTATCTTCCCATTCTTTTATTCTCTGAGCTTCAAGATCTTTTTGACGATTTTCCTCTTCTTCCTTTAATTTAAGTTCTCTTTGTTTTTTCCTAGATTCTTTAAGATCTTTTTTCTTTTGTTCTTCTTCTCTTACCTTAAGATCTATTTCTTTTCGTTCTTGAGCATCTGAATTAAATTTAAGTTCTTCAGCCTTTTTTTTCTGATCTTTTTCAATTTTTCTTATATTTTCCTCTTTATCTTTCAAAGATAATTCTTTAGTTTTTAGTTGTTCATCTTTTAGTTTTAGATTTTGTTCTTTATTTAGAATTTCTTTTTCTTTAATTTTTTGATCCTTTTCTTTAAATCTTAAATCATCATCTTTCTGAATTAATCTAAGATCTTTTTTTCTTAAATCATCATCTTTTTTCTTAATTTGATCCTCTATCTTTTTTAAATCTTCTTCTTTAGTTTTTTGTTCTTTTTCTTTTAACTTGATTTTGATTAATTCTTTTTTAATGTTTTCTTCTTTTAATTTGATTTCTTTCTTTTCGTTTATTTTTTGATTTTTTTTATATTGTTCAAATACTTTATTAAAAAGAAGACCAATTTTTTTGGGTTTATTATTTCTTTTATTTTTTAATTTTGTTTTTTTAGTCATTTTATATTTTTTTAATTTCAACAAAGATTTAAATTTTACTCAAGAACTTTTTTAATTATTCTTTTAGATCAACTGACTATTTTGAGTTTCAACTTGTAAGCGATTTTATGCTTTTTTTGAAATTAAATTACTTTATTTTCCTCTTTTATTGGTTCTTCGATAGGTTCAGTTGTGGGGTTAAGCTCAATGCCAGCAGGAGTAATAGTTTGAGGCATTGCAACAAATTGTGAGTCTGGATTGTCAACTGTTTTTCTAATTCTCATTCTGTAAATTCCAAAAATTCCAATAATTCCATGAAAGAAGAATAAAAAAATAAAAAAACCATTCGATCCAACAATATCCATAAATACTGAGCATAAAAAGGGACCACTAATTGCACCTAATCCAAAAACAAATTGAAGACCAGCACCTGCAGCAACAAATTTTTCTTTTGGGATATAGTCATTAGTATGAGCTAAAATTTGAGAAAACATTGGAAGACTACAAAAAGAAAAAAGAATAAGAAAAATATAAAACCAAGTTTTACTTGTTGCGAGTCCCTCAGGTAAATACATTTGTCTTGAAACTAAGATTGCAAGCAAAGCAAATATTGATGCTCCAAATGTAGAAAAAACTATAACTTTTCTTCTATCATACATGTCTGAAATTTTTCCAATAGGAAATTGAGAAACAGCTCCAGAAACAGCCAAAAGGAATGTAACAACTGATATTTCAAATATTGTGAAGTTCATTGATGTTGCATATACTGCTAGTAGGGTAAATAAAGCTGACTGAATTGTCCCATAAAAAAAAGAACTTACAATACCAAATGGAGAAGCTTCATAAAGTTCTTTGAGCGACATTGCTTTAATTTTTTTAAATGTAGGTGGTTTTTTTTTAGTTAATAAAATAGGAATTAGAGCTGCTGATGTAATTACAGAAACTAAAATAAATGGTTGAAAATTTTCTGGACTACTAAAATTTAATAGAAACATACCAGTACCCATAGAGCCATATAATATGACCATATATATAGACAATACACTTCCTCTATTTTTGTTAGTGGATCTATCATTTAACCAACTTTCAGCTACAGTATAAATACATACCATGCTAATTCCTGTTAATACTCTTAACAAAAACCAAATAAATGGGTTTATCAAAATAGAATGTACCAAGATAACTAAAGAGGCCAATGAAGCAAAAGCAGCAAAAACTCTAATGTGACCAACTCTAGAGATTATATTTGGAATAGTTGCTGCACCTATGAAGTATCCTACAAAATATCCAGACATCATAAATCCTGTGGCAGTCAAACTAAATTCTTCTTGAACCGCTCTTACACCAAGGAGAGAACCCTGAAAGCCATAAGCCATCATTATGAATCCCATTCCTAAAAATAATGCCCAAGAATTTTTTAATACTTTGTTCATAGAAAGTGACATCTATTTCTGATTTGTGGCCAAATCAAGTTATTTTAGATCTTGTTTTAATTTTTTTTGAGCTTCAAAAAAGAGTGGATTGCGATAGTGATAATAATAATTATACCACCTTGAAGTGTTTCTAAACTTGGTTGCTCTTTAATTATCAGCCAAACCCAGATAGGTCCTATAATTGTCTCTAGTAAAAAAAATAGATTTACCTCAGCTGCAGGAATAAACCTTGGAGCAATAGTTACCAAAACAAATGGTATAGCTACACACAAAATACACATTAAAGGAATAATAATTAAGTCTTGGTTTTCAAGAAAGAAACTTTCTATAAAAAATAATGCAAAAGTAGCAACTAATAGTTTACCTACAACTGCAGCAGGAACTAAATTTTTAGATTTTGCCGAACGTATAGTAACAGCACCCACAGCTAAACCTATAGCAGTAATAAATCCCAAAATATCTCCATAGAAGTTTCCTATTTTTATAGAGTCAAAAAAAATATAGATTATTGCTATAAAGGTAATGATTATAGATATCCAAGTTTTTCTATCAGGAGGTTCTTTTAGAAAAATTGCTCCTAAAATTGCTGACAACATTGGAGCAGTAGCTATCATTACTAAAGTATTTGCTACATTGGTATTTTGAATTGAAACTACAAAAGTAATATTTGTAATACTAAATGTTCCTATGTAAATAAGTCCATGATAACCACTAGAAAAAAGAATCTTAAAAAAATTTAATTTATAAATTAACAACATTACTAAAAAGACAGTGAAAAAAGGAATTATACCTCTATAAAAAACCAATCCCCATGTATCAACATTCGACAGTCTTATAAATAAAGAGTCTGGTGTAATAAACATTACTGCTATAAATGCAAGTAGTGAGCCTTTTTGTTGGTCTGTCAGATTATTCACGCTTTTAATTCTTTCCAAAAAGTTTTAGCAAGATTAATTTTTGAAAGATCATATAATGTTTTTAAACCAGTAGGGGAGGTAACGTTAATATCTCCATTAAGTTTTTGATCAATAAAATCAATCCCAGCAAAAAAAATATTTTCTCTTTTTAAATTTTTAGCAATTAATTCTGATATTTTTTTTTCAATTTTAGTTAACTTGGTATTTTTGGCTTTTGCTCCTTTGCTCAAATTGCTTAAAAAAGATCCTTTTTTGGGTATTCTTGATATTGCACCAACAACTTTACCATTAATTAAAAAAACTCGTTTATCTCCTTGGCTAATTTTTGGCAAGTATTTTTGACACATAATATGATTATGTTTTTTTATAAATTTTTTAATTATTATGAGATTAAATTTACTTAATAAAAGGATGTCATTACCACTATAGCTATGAATAGGTTTTATAATTATTTTTTTATGTATTTTAAAAAATTTTTTAATTTCAGCTATATTTTGTGTAAAAATAGAATTAGGCATGAATTTTTGATAGTTGATTGAATAAAGTTTCTCAGAAATATTTCTAATCGATGTTGGATTATTAATAATTTTTACCTTTTTTTTGATTTTATCAAGAATATAGGTTGTAGAAATATATTCGAGATTAAAAGGGGGATCTTGTCTTATTAGAATAAATTTACATTTTACAAGTTCTAGTTTTTGTTTTTTTAATATTTTAAAAAATTTTTTTTTATTATAATCAAACTTTACAAAAAAACCTTTAGCAATAATTTTAGAATTAATTACTGATAAATCTTTAGGATCATAATAAAATATCTTATATTTTTTATTCTGAATTTCGTTGGCCAAAAAAATACTAGTATCAGTTTTTGGATTTAAAGTAGAAGGATGGTTTCCTTGTACAGCAACAATATTATTTGTCATATAATTCACTTAAATCTTCATTTTTAGAAAATTTATTAATCATATGATCTGCATTTGTAGTTCTATTATCAATTACTTTTTGTAAATGATTTAAAAATAAAGTCTCATTTTTTCCACTTTTATTAAGTATGTCTCTATTCTCTAATCCTTTTTGCGATAAGTTTAATAAAATTGATGCCCAGTAAAGAAGATCTTTACCCATTAATTGAGTATTAAACCCTTTTTGAGGAGCTTCTAGATATGCATTAATTATTTTATCTTTGTCCCATTCAGATATTAATTCATAAACTTCTCCAAGATTGCCATATAGTAGTCCAATGTTAAAAGCAGGGCCTGCACAAAGACAATCCCAGCCACATGTATCCATTGATCTAAGTTCTATATATTTTTTTAATCTATTTTCAGTAAAGATAGTACTAAGATGTGTAGATAAATCACTTTCATTTGGTAGTCGGTTTCCAATTTCACCAATCTTTCCATTCATAAAATCTTTAAAGGTGTACCTTCGTCCAGATATATAATTTTCTTTATTTTGAATAAATAAAATAGGAAAATTAATAATAAAATCTGCATACTTTTCAAAGTTTAAATCCTCAAAAAATAATTTTGGTAAACCTCCTCTTGAAGTATTTTGCCAAACTTTTGATCTGTAAGATAAATAATTACTATTTTTTTTTTCAACTATGGAGGAATTTGCAAATAAAGCAATCACAATAGGAACAATTGAATTTGCAACCTTAAATTTTTTAATAAAATCTTTCTCAGAGTCATAATCAATATTCAGTTGTGTTCCGCAAGTTCTATACATCATATCTAAACTTAATTCTCCTCCTAAAGGCATATCTTTTGTCATCAATTCATAACGTTTTTTTGGATTATTTGGAATTTCATTAAGTTTTGAAATTGGATCAAATCCAGCACTTACAATGTTAATATCCAGTTTGTTTGTAACTTGCTTTAGTTCAAATAAATAATCTTGGGATTCAGCACAAGCCTCATGAATATTATTAAGTTTAGCACCTGATAATTCAATTTGGTTTCCTGGCTCAAGTGATATATTTTTGTCTCCATTATTTAATCCAATAATATTTCCTTTTTCTGTTATTGGGTTCCAACCAAATTCTAACAGCTCAGCAAACATCTTTTTTATTTCAGAATAATCAATCCTCTTATTGTTTTTTTTATTAAATAGAAACTTTTCATGCTCAATTCCAATTTTAAAATTTTTTTCTTCTTTGATTCCTGATTTAAAAAATTCAATAATTTGTTCTTTTGAGCTGATCATTAAATATTAGTTAATACCTTATAAATAAATTTAAATAATAGAATATGGTTTTCTAGAAAAAATTTTTTTTACCATTGGGGCAAATTGTTCTAAAGTCATACTTTTATAATTCGGATCAAATGAAGCTTGATCCCATTTTTCACAGAATTCTAATGCATCTTTAAAATATTTGTGATTTTTGTATTTATCTCTTTGATTTTTATTTTTTCCTAAATGGTGAGCATAATAATACATTTGGAATTCTCCATGTTTTTCTACAATCCAGTGCGTTTTTTCACTTACATATGGTTTAAGTACTGCTGCAGCATACTCAGAATGATTTAAAGGGGCTAATTCATCACCGATATCATGTAGCAAAGCTGCAACTATCATTTCTTCTTCTGCTTTATCTTTAAAAGCTCTTGTTGCTGTCTGCAATGAATGCTCAAGTCTAGTTATTTTATAACCTTCTAATGTTTTAGTTAAACCTTTCATAAAATTTAAAATTCTATCTGCTGTTCCATTAATATAGTTTTGTTCATATTTATCTAAAAGAAGATATTCTTCTTTAGTTCCATCTTTCATTTTAGTGAAGTTTACTGTTTTCATTTAATTATTTGAGGCAGTATTTAGTAAAGATAATTGAGTTATCTTACTATCTCCAAGTTCATCAATAGGTTTGACTGGATAATCTCCAGTAAAATAATGGTCTGTTAATTGAGGGTAATTTTCATTTCTTTTATCAAAACCGATTGCTCTATACATTCCATTTAAAGATAAAAATCTTAAAGATTTTGCTCCAATATATTCACAAATTTCGTCATTAGTTTTATTTGCTGCAAGTAATTCTTTCTTTGTAGGTGTGTCAACTCCATAAAAATCTGGATATTTAATTTCTGGACAAGCAATCTTTACATGCACTTCTTTAGCACCAGCATCATATAACATTTTAACTATTTTATGAGACGTGGTTCCTCTTACCAGTGAGTCATCAATTAAAACAATTCGTTTATTCTTTATAGTTGATTGATTAGCATTTAATTTTAATTTAACTCCCAGACTCCTTATTTTTTGACTAGGCTCAATGAAAGTTCTTCCAACATAATGATTACGGATTAGACCTAATTCAAAATTTTTTCCAAGGTATTGTGCAAAACCGAGAGCTGCAGCATTACCTGAGTCTGGTACAGGTACAATTATATCAGCTTCTACATCATTTTCTTTTGCAAGTTCTGCTCCAAGATTTTTTCGATGTTCATAAGCAGTTTTATTGTCCAGGATACTATCTGGTCTAGCAAAATATATATATTCAAATACACATGGCCTTACTTTTTTTGGAGGAAAAGGTTTAATACTTTTTAATTCATCATTTTCAATTAAAACTATTTCTCCATTTTCAACTTCTCTAATAAATTTTGCTCCAATTATGTCTAATGCACATGTTTCTGAAGCTAAGACATAACTATTTTTTAATTTACCTATTACTAGAGGCCTGATACCAAAAGGGTCTCTTACACCAATCAAGGAAGTTTGCGTGAGCATTACTAAAGCATAACCACCTTGAATTTGGAATATAGCATCAACAATTTTATCAATCGTTTTAATTCTTTTAGATTTTGCAATTAATTGAACAATTGTTTCAGTATCAGAAGTGGTATAAAAAATTGCACCTTCTTCAACTAACTTTTTTCTTAAGGAGATTGAATTAGTAAGGTTTCCATTATGAGCTACACCAATACCTCCTGCATTTGTATCTGCAAAAAATGGCTGGATATTTCTTAAAGTATTTTCACCAGTAGTGCTGTATCTATTGTGACCAATTGCATAATCACCCTGAAGTTTATTAAGTATTTTTTCTTTATTAAAATTATCACCAACTAAACCAAATCTTTTTTCTGAAAAATATTGTTTTCCATTAAATGTAACTATTCCACAACCTTCCTGTCCTCGATGCTGAAGAGCATGAAGCCCGAGAGCAGTTAATGCCGAAGCATCTTTTGCATTACTTATACCAAATACACCACATTCCTCTTTTAATTTAGGATTAAAGATCTTCAATTTTTTCTTTAGAGTCTTGATATGTTTTTTCATCAGGAAATTCTTTTAATAAATAATTACTACCTTTTTCTAAATATGGAAAGGTGTATGATTTGTCTAAATTTATTGGCCATCTATCATAATTATACACTATATGTGCTCCTGAAAAGACGCATATAGAGATAATATAAGCCCTAATAAATCCAAAAAAGAATCCAAATATTGTGTCTAAACTTCCAATGCCAGTATATTTTATAGCTTTACTGATTCCTTTGTTAATCATTAATACTAAAAATATAACAACGGTAAAAATTGTAACACCAAGTCCAATATTTAATACATATTCACTATCAATGAAATCTTCCACGTAAGGTTTTACTTTAGGAAAGATTATCAAAGTTATTACATAAGCTAACAACCATTTAGCCATAGACAATAAACTTAAAACAAAACCTTTTTTATAACATTTAATTACTGAGAGAATTGTTATAATAAAATAGAGTAAGTCAATAATTGAGATTGCTTCAAAAAAATCTTTTAACTCATTAGGCATTTAATTATCTACCGAAAGGTTTTATTAAAAGTATTAAAGAAGGAAGCAAGGTTAATACTGATATCATTGCCAACAACATGGCTAATCCGGTAAAAATTCCAAAATAGATTGTGGGAATAAATTTAGATAAAACTAATATTGAAAAACCAAAAACAATTGTAATAGAAGTATTTAGAATTGCTTTTCCAACTGTTGAATGACATAATTTTAGTGTTTCGTTGTAATCATTTAGATTTCTAAATTCTTCTTTAAATCTATATATATAATGAATGCTGTTATCTACAGCAATACCGATTGTTATCGCTGCTATTGTAATTGTCATCATGTCTAAAGGAATTCCAAGCAAACCTATAATTCCTAATATGAAAAAAGCAGCTATAAAATTTGGCACAACACCAATTAAAGATAATTTTATATTTTTAAATAGTATTAAAAACATTGAAAATATTCCTATCATTACCAACCCTAAAGTTAAAATTTGAGATTTAAAAAGACTTTGAAGTAAATTATTAAATAAAATTAAAACACCAGCCAATTTAAACTCATTATCATTCATTCCAATCTTATTTTTTAGATCATAATTTATTTTATTGATTAAATCATTTCTTCTTAAATCTTTTTGAGAGTCAATTATTCTAAGATTAATTCGTGCCTCGTTATCTTTAATAGAAATATATGGGTCGATTATCTCTTTTTTAATACTTCCAGGGATTTTAGAATATAAAACTCCCATTTCTAAAGTGCCTAAAGGTTTATTGTTGTTTAGTGATGTAGCTACATCAATAATTGAGGAGAAAGATAATACCTTTCCTACTTGAGGCAAACTATCAAGGTAATTATGTACTGCTGCAATTCTGTCAATTTTATCTTTTGTAAACCAATATTTTTCATCATTTTGCTCATCTTCATTATCCCAATCTTCAAATTCATCATCATTATCATCATCGCTTTTAGACTTTTCTCTTTCTGGAAATTTTAAAATAACCTCTAAAGGAGTTGTTCCACCCAATTTCTCATCTATAAGTTTCATACCTTTATAAATTTCAGTTTTTTTACTAAAATAATTTATAAAGCTATTTTCAACTTCTAATCGGGTAATCCCAATTAAACTAAATATAATAATTACTCCTGTTATTAAAAAAATTGTTTTATGATTATTTTGAGATATTTTTGAAAAAAAATTGGTAATTAAAGAATCCTCATTTTTTTTTAATGTAATATTTTCTTTTGGCACAAAATTAATAAGACATGGAAGAAGTGTAAAAGTTATGACAAACGAGGTTATTAATCCTAAGGTCATCATCCATCCAAAATCAATAATAGGTTTTATTTCACTAAAAATTAAAGATAGAAATGCTATAATAGTTGTTAGTGCAGTGTATAATATTGGCCAAAACATCTTTTCAGTAGTTAGAGTGACTAATTCTAAAATATTTTTATTAGGATGATTTTTTTTGAGCTGTAAAAATCTAGTACTTATGTGAATATTCATTGCCATTGTTAATATTAACATTAGAGCAATAAAGTTCGAGGAAATGACTGTTACCTTCCATCCCAGTAAACCAAGTATACCCATCATGATTATAACTGAAAAAAAACAACTACTTATAGGCACTATGATCCAAATGAGTTTACGAAAAACAAACCATAAAGTAGCGACAATAAATAGAAAAACTCCTATACCAAAAACAATAATATCACTTTTAATAAATGACATCATATCATCTGCTATCATAGGTATTCCACCTAAGTGTATTTTTCCAATATTTTCATAACTCTTGATAACATCCCTTATCTCAAGAATATTTTGATGATTTTGTTTTTTAATCAAATCTTTATATATTTCAATTTCTTGATTTGATTTGTTTGCACTATCTTCTAATTCATTATTCTTTTTAATATTAACAATAATTCCACTAGTTTTTCCATCTTCACTAATTACAAAATTTCTAAATACAGGACTATTTAAAATCTCTTTAAATCCTCTAAGTCTATCAATATTTTCATCTTTTAATGTTTTAAAACTTTGAAGCCTTTCTTCAAGCGGCTCATCAGAACTGTCTAATAAAGGAATGTCTAAAAGTGTTATCACACTGTGGACCCAATCCAAACTTTGAATTTTATATTTAAGACTTAATAGATTATTTATAGAAGTGTCTGAAACCATACCTTCATTTGGGGTATAAGTTAAAATGAGGAATTCTTTCGAACCATATCTTTTAGATATTTCTTGAAGATATTTAAGATCTGGATCGCCCTCAATTAGCAAAGTTTCTGAAGAAGCATCTAATCTAAAATCTTTTGAGTAAAAACCAAAGCTCAATAAGATAATTAATAGAAGTGCAAAAACTGATTTAGGGTTTTTGAGTATTGTATTTTGATAAAATTCAGCGAGCATTAAGCTAATTTATAAGGGAATTTAGCTTGTTTGAGTATCTTTAAATTTAGTAAACATAGCTTCAAATTCAAGCATAATATTTCCAGTAGGCCCGTGTCGCTGTTTACCAATAATTATCTCAGCTAAATTTGAAACTTCGTTCATTTTAGCTTGCCACTCTGCATGTTCCACTGTGGCGGGTCTAGGTTCTTTTCTTTCTAGATAATAAGCTTCTCTGTATACAAACATTACAACATCAGCATCTTGTTCTATAGATCCAGATTCCCTTAAGTCAGAGAGTTGGGGTTTTTTATCATCTCTCTGTTCTACTGCTCTAGATAGCTGTGAAAGAGCTACTACGGGGACCGAAAGTTCTTTAGCCATTGCTTTTAAACCTTGTGTTATTTCAGAAATTTCCTGTACTCTGCCATCTTTGTTGTTAAAAGTTCCTCTCATTAATTGTATATAATCAACAACAATCATATCTAGACCAAATAATCTTTTGATACGTCTCGCTCTATTACTCATTGCAGCAATACTTATTGCTGGTGTTTCGTCAATATACAAAGGTAACTCTGATATATTTTTTGATGTTTCAATAAATTTATCAAACTGTTCATCAGAAATTCTTCCCCGTCTTATATCATTAGATTTAATTCTTGATTGTTCAGCTAAAATTCTAGTAGATAATTGTTCAGAAGACATCTCTAAAGAAAAAAAAGCAATAGAGGATTTTTTTTCCATTTTCTTGTAATTTTTGCGCTGCATTAAATGCAATATTAGTTGCAAGAGCAGTTTTACCCATAGATGGACGACCTGCTATAATAATTAAATCAGATTGATGGAGACCACCAAGTCTGTCGTCTAAATCGCGAAGTCCTGTAGGAACACCAACAATTCCCTCTTCATTTTTATACGCTGCAGATGCCATTTCTATAGTTTGCTTCATGGCTTCATCAAACTTAATTAATGAAGAATTAAAAGAACCTTTCTCAGCTAAATCAAATAATAATCTTTCAGAATTTTCTATAATGTTTTGACCATTGGTATTTAGATCATTAAGTTTAGCAGTATCAATTGTTTTTTCTGAAATTTTAATTAATTCTCTTCTAACAAACATATCGTATATAATTTTTGAATACTCTGTGGCTTGTCTAGTAGATGTCGAAAATTTTGTTATTTTGACTAAATATTCTGGAATATTTAAATCATCTTTTTCATTCTGAAAATAATTTTTTAAAGTGATAGGGTTAGCTAGCATTCCTTTATAGATTAGATTTTCAATTGCATTAAATATTTTTTGGTGCATGGGGTCATAAAAATTAATACTTGAAATTATAATATTAATTTCATCAAAAATTTCATTAGTAACTAGAATTGAACCTATTACAGATTGTTCAGCTTCAATATTGTTTGGAAGTTCTTTAAAATTATTTTTTACAATACTTAGATTATTCTCCATTTAAAAAAATATATAATGAAATTGTAAATCTAAGAACAAATTAAATGTGTTGGGGAAAAAATTGTATAATTATTGAATTGTTTCTGCAGTTTCTACATTTAAAAATATTTCAGCATCAACTTCAGAGTGTAAAGAAATTTTTATTTTAAATTTTCCTAATGATTTAATTTCTTTGACAGGTTGTATCATTGAGGGTTTAATATCTATTTTGCTTAAGTTATTTATTAATTTAGAAATTTCTGTTGGCTTCACTGATCCATAAAGTTCCTTATTTTCAGTGCTTAATTTTTTAACGCTAAATTCTTTTTTATTTATTTTTTCAAAGATTGATTTAGCTTCAATTTTCTTTTCATTATCTTTCTTAGATAATTCTGTTTTAATTTTTTCTACCTCTTTTATATTTTCTTTTGAAGCATAAAGAGCTTTATTGTTTGCAATCAAAAAATTCCTAGCAAAACCTCTTTTTACATCTATTACTTCGCCTATAGATCCAATTCTTTTAATATTTTCTAATAAAACTACTTTCATTTATAGCAGTGCTAAGTTTCTTGCTCTTTTAATAGACAAGGATAATTCTCTTTGTTTTTTTAAACTTATATTTGTGATTCTTGAAGGTAATATCTTGCCATTTTCAGATACATATTTTTTCAAAAGCTTGATGTTTTTATAATCAACTTTTGGAGCTCCTTTAATTGAAAGAGGGCAGGCTTTTTTGAATTTATACTTATTAGGCTGAAAGATACTTAATTTAGCAAAATTGCTTTGTTTATTTTTTTTATTTCCACTTTGTCTCTTAGGCATTAAGATTCCTTTTGTTCTTTTTTATCGTTACTTTCTTTTACACCAAAATAATTTGTATCTAGGTCAAACTTTTTAACTTTAATTGTTAAATATCTGAGTAATTTTTTATCTAAAGACTCATTTTTCTCAAGTTCGTTGATCATTTTACCATTACCTTTAATTTTAAAATGTATATAGCTGCCTTTTTTATTTTTTTTTATCAAATGAGATAAATTTATAATTCCCCAATTTTCCGTTTTTACTATTTCACCTTCATTTTTTTCAACTAATTTTGAATATTTTTCTGTTAGCTGCTTAATTTCACTAGGAGATGTGTCTTGTCTAGCTATTATAGTGTGTTCGTATAAATTCATATATGTTCTTTAATAAAAAGTGAGGATATACTATTATAATAATTTAATTACAATAGTAAAATAACCAATAAAATAAAGATTTTAAATGTTTTCAGTTGTATTTCCAGGACAAGGTTCTCAAGCAATTGGAATGGGAAAAGAATTTTATCAAAAGTATGATTTAGTTAAAAATTACTTTAAAGAGGCTGATGAATCATTAAATTTTAATCTTTCTAATCTTGTTTTAAATGGACCTAAATCAGATTTAGATTTAACTGAAAATACTCAACCTGCTATATTTTTAATTAGTTACTCAATATTTAATGTTATCAAAAAAGAATTTGGAATAAACTTAAATAAAGGTAAATTTTTTGCTGGTCATTCTTTAGGTGAATATTCAGCTTTAGCTTGTGCTGAGTATTTAAATTTTTCAGATACAATTAAGATTCTTAAACAGAGAGGTGCTGCAATGCAAAATGCAGTTCCCAAAGGACTTGGAGGAATGTTAGCTGTATTAGGTTCTTCAACTGAAAATATTGAAAATTTGCTTCAAGAAAATAACTCTAAATTAAATGCTCAAATAGCCAATGATAATTCAGAGGGTCAAATTGTTATAAGTGGAAAAGTCGAAGATTTAAATATATTAGGTGAATTGTTAAAATCTAAAAATATTAAGAATATAAAACTGCCAGTCAGCGCACCTTTTCATTGCAATTTAATGCATAAAGCAACAGTGAGTATGAAAGACAAAATAAAAAATTTGAATATTTCTAATGGTTTAAATAATCTAATATCAAATGTTACTGCTAAAGAAACCACTAGCCCTGAAGAGATAAAAGATTTATTGATTAAACAAATTGAGAATAGGGTGAGATGGAGAGAAAGTGTTTTAAATATGATTGCAAGCGGAGTAGGTCAATTTATTGAAATAGGTCCAGGTAAAGTCTTATCTGGCTTAATAAAAAGAATTAAGAAAGATGTAAAATTTATTTCAATTAATACCGAAGAAGATATAAAGAACATAAATATCTAATGATAAATTTAAAAAATAAAAATATTATTGTGACTGGTGCATCTGGTGGAATAGGAAATTCTATTGTTGAAAAGCTTTGTAAAGTTGATGCCAATATACTTGCCACTGGAACAAAAATTGAAAAATTAAATAGTCTGAAGAGTCAATTTGATAAGATTAAGATACTACAATTTGATATATCTAAACATGATAAAATCGAGGGTTTTATCAATGAAGCTACTGACCTATTAGGTGGAAGTTTAGATTGTATTGTTAACAATGCAGGAATAACAAAAGATAATTTAACTATTAGAATGAGCATGGAAGAATGGTCAAAAGTAATCGATATAAATTTAACCTCAACTTTTTTGATGAGCAAATTTGCTATTAAAAAAATGTTAAAAAATAAATCAGGAAAAATAATTAATATTACATCTGTGGTAGGGCACACTGGAAATGTGGGTCAAGCAAACTATACTGCATCAAAAGCGGGTATAGTTGCTATGTCTAAAAGCTTAGCTATAGAATATGCTAAAAAAAATATAAACATTAATTGTATTTCTCCAGGATTTATAAGTACTGCAATGACAGATAAAATTGATGAAAAGTTTAAAGAATCTATTATTGAAAAAATTCCTGCTAGTAGACTAGGAAAGCCAGAAGATATTGCAAATGCAGTCGTTTTTTTAGCTTCACCAATTTCTGACTACATTACGGGAGAGACTTTACATGTTAATGGAGGAATGTATTTAGGTTGACAAAAAACCAATTTCAACTATTAACGAATTATAACAAAAAGGATTAATATGTCTGACGATATTTCAAGTAAAGTAAAAAAAATAGTAGCTGATCATTTAGGTATTGATGAAGCTAAAGTGACAGAAGAGTCTAGTTTTATAGATGATTTAGGAGCTGATAGTTTAGATACAGTAGAATTAGTAATGGCATTTGAAGAAGAGTTTGGTTCTGAAATCTCTGACAGTGAAGCAGAGAAAATCTTGACAGTTGGAGATGCTGTTAAGTTTATAGAAGGAAAAAGAAATTAATTTTATTTAATGTTCTTAAAAAAAGATGGGATAATGGTAATTTTATCATCCCCATCCGGGGCTGGCAAAACTACTCTGGTAAAACTTTTATCTGAAAGAAATAATTTTAATATTTCAATCTCACACACCACAAGAAAACCTAGAGAAAAAGAAACCAAAAATAAAGATTATTATTTTGTTGATGAGACAGAATTTAATGAATTAATAAAAAACGACGAATTCTTAGAGTATGCAAAAGTTTTTAACAATTTATATGGAACGACCAAATCACCAGTTATAAAAAGATTAAAAAATGGTGAGAATGTTATTTTTGATATTGACTGGCAAGGAGCAGATCAAATCAAAAATAAAAAACTAGATTTTAAACTAATAACATTTTTTATTTTACCTCCAAGTAAAGAAATATTATTTGAAAGACTTTCAAACAGAGATATGAAAGATAAATTAATTGTAGACGAAAGAATGAAAGAATTTAGTAGAGACGTCCTTCATTGGATAAACTATGACTATGTAATAATTAATGATGATCTGGAAAAATGTTATCAAAAAATTAAAAATTTAATTGATAATGAAATTAATAATACTCCTAAGTCATATGATAAAAATTTTATTAGATCTCATGTAGAAAAACTAACTTCTTAATTTTTCATATTCTTTAACTAATTTAAAATACTGATTAAGAGATAAGTTTTGAGGTCTCATATTTAAATCTAAATTCAATTTTTGAGAAATTTGAGGATAATTATTAAATAATTGCCTCATCGGATTTTTTATCATTTTTCTTCTTTGGTTAAAAAAAATACGAGTTAAAAATTCTAAATCTTTTGGATTTTTTAATAATTCATAATCTTTTTTTAATGTAAAATGTAAAACTGAACTTTCAATTTTTGGTCTAGGAAAAAAACAATTTGGACTTATATCAAAAACTTTTTTTATATTTAATCTCCATTTACATAAAATTGACAACCTGCCATAATTTGATGTATTTTCCTCAGCAATAATTCTTTCAGCAACTTCTTTCTGAAACATTAAAATTAACTCATCAAACCAGGCTTCTTTTTTATAACTTGTTATCCAATTACAAATTATTTCTGTAGAAATATTGTAGGGAAGATTACCAAAAACAATTAATTTTTTCTTAGAAATTTTATTTAAATCAGTTTTGAGCACATCAAGATTTTTAATTTCAATTTTATTTTTAAATTTAGACACTAGTAAAGAGTATAAATTTTTATCTTTTTCTATGGCATAAAATTTTTTAGGTTTTTTTTTTAACAAAAAAGAAGTTAAATTTCCTGTTCCAGGACCGACTTCTAAAATTTCTTTATTTGTTATTTCTGTGATTGTGGAAATTTTTTCTATTATATTATTATCTATAAGAAAATTTTGACCAAGACTTTTTTTTGGTTTTACTTGCACTTAATTATCTAAAAATTTTAAGGCTTTTATTAAACTGTTTGGATTAGATTTATTTTGGCCAAACATTCTTTCATTAGGACCATGATCAGGTGAAACTCTATTAAAAGGCAAACCTAGAGTTATGTTAATGGCATTAAATTCAAATATTGATTTCATGGGACCTAAAACCTGATCATGATACATCCCAACAATGACATCAAATTTAACTAAATTATTTTTAAGAAAGATTGTGTCTGCTGGAAATGGACCAAAAACATTATATTTTTGTTTTATTAGATATTTCATCGCAGGAATTATTATTTTTTTTTCTTCACTCGATTTAAAATTACTTTCACAGTGAGGATTTAACCCTGTCAGAGCAATTTTAGGTTTTATTTTAAATTTTTTTTTATAGAATTCATTAATTAACTTCACATGATTAATAATTTTTTTTTTTGAAATGAATAAATGCACTTCTTTTAATGGAACGTGAGTTGTAATTGGACTGACTGATAGCTTTCTATTAAAAATAAGCATTACAACATCTTTAATTTTTTTAGTTTTAGAACCAAGATATTCAGTTACACCTGGGTATTTTCCTTTAAAAAATCTTTTTTTATTAATTGGTCCATTTAGAAGTTGTAGTTTTTTATTTTTCTTCAAAAGTCTTACAGCTAATTCAAAACATCTCTTTATATAATCATTGTTATTTTTTGAATTTAAAGGAACATTAATAAAATTAATCATTTTATTATTTAATTTTTTAAAATCAGTTTTGGTATTTTTTAATTCATTTAATCGAAATTTTTGATTAAGGATTTTCATTTGATCAATAAGAATTTTTTCATTTATAATTAAAATAAGAGGATTTGAAATTTTTTTTAATCTTAATGATTTGAAATATATTTCTAAAAAAATACTTTTAGGATCACCTGCAACTACTAAGATTGGTTTAAAATTTTTTGACATAAGATTTATTTTCTAATTGTTTAAAATGAATTATTGAATATTCATTAAGCTTTCTATTTTTTTCAGCTATTATGAGTTTATCTATTTCTTTTTGCCTATCTATACTTGATGAAACTAATTTTTTTTTATTTAATTTTAATAAAAGAATACCGGCTGCAGTATTAATTGGTTTTGTAAAGTTTCCTTCATCTAAATTTTCAACGAACTTAAAGATTTCATTAGAAATTTGATTTTGATTTATCCATCCTATTTCACCTCCAAACTTAGAACTATCTGCTATGCTGTGTATTATCGCAGTATCTTTAAATCCAATATTATTTATAGAATCTAGAATTTCTTGATATTTTTTTTCATTATCTTCTTTTTTTTTTTCTAAAAAAATAATCTCAGATAAATTAAAACTTAGTTGTTCAGAATTGTTATTCATAAAAAAGTCAACTTTTTTTTCAATTTCTTTTTCATCTACTTTTATTAAGTTCAGAAATTTATCTACTATTAATTTATTCCAAGTTTGTTCAATTACGAATTTTATTTTAAGATCAAATATATCTATTCTATTATTTAAGAGATAATTCTCAAACTCTTCATTAGTGTTAAAACCTAGACTCATTCCAAAATTTTTAACCACCAAATCTAATTCTTTTGAATTCACGGCTTTTTCATAATCAACATCATATAATTTATCAATTTCATCTTTTTTTATTTTTTCTCTAATTAACGAATTTTGAGCTGTTTCAATAATCTTTTTTTGATCAAACGTTTTTATATTCTTATTCAATGATTTAAGATAGTTTGCTTCTTTGTCTATATCATAATTTGTTATTATTGTATCGTTGACTTTAAATATTATTTTTAATTCATTTCCAACCGCAATCGATTTTGAATTTAATATTATTATTAAAACTATATATAAAATTTTTTTCATTTTTTGAGATTAGGTGAACTTATTGATGAAAAGGGAGTTATGGTTAATTTAAAAAATATTTCTTCACCTGGTTGGAGCTCTCTATCCTGATAGTAATTTTTGTTATATTCTATTGCTGCAACTAGACAGTCATTTTTATATTCATAAATTAAATTATAAAATTCAGTAAGGTTTATTTTTCTATTTCTTCTAGTAGAAAATGCTAAAGAATTATTATTATTAAGATTTAATTTTAAATCATTTGTTAAATAACTATCAGAACCAATTTCATTGTTTTCTTCTAGGAAATCAAAAGAAGTAATAAAATTATTGACTTTAAATTCTCCTTCAACTTTATTGTAATTCAATGTTTTCAAATTGTTATCTGCTGAAAAATCATATTTCAATTTAAAGTTATCACTTGCATAAAAATCAAATTTACCAACAATATCTGAGGATTTGTTCTGCATTTTAGATTTAATTGGTAATCTTTTATTATTTCTATCTCTAAAAATTTGACCTAAGCTGAAATCCAAAAGATCTTTATTCTCTTTATCTTGCAATTTATAATCAAACCCAAGGGTTATTGATTGTCCACCTTCAAAAGACTTGCTAAGACCTAATCTATTATTTGAAAAAATATTAGTTATATCTATTTTCCTATCTAGATCACTCATTTCCTTGTTACTTGAGGGGTTATACCTAAAAGACATTTTTGGAATTAAACTATTTATAAAATTTGTATTTTCTTTTTTTAAAGGTAGGGTTGATGTCATAATTATAGATGAATAATTTTCTGTTTCAGTTTTATCATTTGAGGTATTTTTTCCTCCATTAGTTGTATTTTTCAAAAGGACATCATAGGTAGAAATAAAACCATATTTAGAAATATAAGATTTTGACTTGTAGTTTAAATCATTTGTAAATGATTTTTTTGTTTCATTAGTATTACGCTGTTGATTTGAGCCTGAAAGTTTATAGTTTAAGCTGCCATCAAGATTTGTATCAATAATTTTTGAAAGTGAAAAATTTGGAAAAACATATTGGAATTTATCTGATTTTTTTTCCATAGATAAATCTTCATATGCCTGAATATCTAAAGATAACTTTAAAGTTTCGTTGTTAGAATTATATTTTATAAATGAGTTTAGTAAACTTGGATTATCTGTTTTTCTTGTTTCAGAAATAATACTATCACTTTTTAGATAAGTATCATTAGTTGTCTTCTCAAGATTAATTTCTAGGTTTGAATAATCAAAAAAACTACTTTCAAAATTATGGCTGGTATTAGTAAAAAAATGTGATTTTGAATTATTATCTAATTTTTTTAAACTAAAATCAGAAGAATGTTTAGTGTTCTTTTCAACTTGTCTATATTCACCTTGCAATAATACATCACTATTAAAAAAAAATCTTGGAGTAACAGTGAAATCTTTATTTTCAGAAATTACCTTAAAGTAAGGAATTTGAATTGAACTACCATTTACTGATGAATTTATCAATGATGGTATAAGAAAACCAGATTGTCTTTTTACAGTTGGATCTGGGTGAAAAAATTTTGGAAAATAAAAAACAGGTTTGTCATATAATTTTAACCAAGAATTTTTATAATTAATTGTTTTTGATTTTTTATCGTGTTTTATTTCTTTTGATTGAAAAGTCCAAGGTGGGCAATCATCTCTAATTTTACAAGTAGTAAAAATTCCATTATTAATAGTGGTAATATCATCTTTACTAATCATTGAGCTACCTTTTAGTCTTGCATCTTTTCCCATTTCTCCTTCAGCAAAATAAATTTGAATATCTTTTGCTGCAATTTCGTTATTATTTAAATCAATGAATGAGTTATTAGATTTATATTCATTTGATTGATTGTCTAAAAATCTTAGTTTTTCAGTTTTTAATAATTTATTTTTTAAAGAATAATTAAATCCATTCACTTCCAATGTATTGCCATTTTGATCTTTTATTGTAGTAATTTCATCAGAGAAAATTATTAAATCATTCCTTAAAAAAGTAATATTTTTTCCATTGATTAGGTGAGAGTTGTTTATCTCAATTTTAGTGAGGTTATCAGAAAAAATTTTTTCTAATTTTTTCTCATAAGTAATTTTTTGACTTTCAATTTGTATTTTTTGTATCTGATCTATAATTTTTACATTATCGATTAAATCTAATATTTTAAAATTTCTATCATAAATAGATTCTTTAGCATTAATTAGTAATCCATCATTTGTGGTAACTGTCACACCATCTTTTGCTAACAATATATTTTTTGTTTTTTCTAATTCAATTGATTTACTTTCAAAAAAAAATTCTTCTGAAGCAAATAAGTTTGATTGAAATACGTTGATAATAAAAATCAAAATTAATGTTTTGAAATTATTTTTCATTAATTCTAATCATTCCCATTATAGAGAATATTGTTAAGATTATTATTGGTGTCCAGATAGAAACTAATAGGGGTATTTTTTCATTTTTACCTAAAGTTCCAAAGAAAAAATTAATATAATAAATTGTAACTGATAGTAATATTCCAATTATAATTAAGAAAACTCTAGGTTTTTTATAATTAATATTTAACATTAAAATAGAGGCCATAAGCGTAATTATTGTAATTAAAATTGGATAAGCCACAACTTTTTGGAGATGGTAATCAATTTCAGTGGTTGAATAATTTATTGAATTATAATTTTTCTTCAATTCAAATAAATTCCAAATAGTCAAAGACGATAAATTAGAAAATAAATTGTTTATTTCTTTATAATTAAAATTTGATTTAAAATCTAGTTTGTCTTTTTCAACAACTTCATTTGATTTATAAATAATTTTTGAGTCATATAAAATCCAAGAGTTATTTTCTATTTGAGCGCTTTTAGATCTAATATTTTTGACAAATTCAAATTTATTATTCAATTGAATAATATCAATTTCATTTAAAGTGTTAAAAGTAAAATTTTTTGCATTTATAAAATTAATTTCATCATTAATTTCATCTTTAATCCATAAGCCATTTTCTGTAACTGTTGCTAAATATTTATTATCTTTAGTATAATCTTTTTTAATATCCAAATATTTAAATTTTAAAATTGCGGAAAAATTATAAAATATAATAATAATAAATAATCCAAGCAGAAAAGAAACCAAAGTTGTTAATTTCAGAATTTTAAAATTTGAAAGTCCATTATTTTTAAAAGTGTTTAACTCTCCTTTTTCTAATAATTTGATAAAGAAAAATTGTGATGTGAGTAAAAAAATAAAAGGAAATATTTCGTATAAAAGTGAAGGCACATTTAAAAGCACTAAGTAGATTGGAAAATAATAATTTACATCATATTCAGAAAAAAAATTTAACTCTTCTAAAATACCCATTATAAAACCAAGAATAAAAAAAATAAAAGTTATTTTAATAGATGTGACTAAAAATTCTTTTATAAGATATTTCTGGTAAACTTTAAAAAACATTTTAACTTTCACCTTTCATCTTAATTATAAAAAAAAAGTAAATTAACATAGACAATACTAAAGGGATTAAAATAGTTGCGATACTAAAAAAATTACTTAAGCTAACCATATTGATCGAAATTTGCGAGAATACAACAAAACAAATTCCAAATAAAAAAACTTTGTATTTAAGGGTTTTGTAACCAGTATTTGAACTCGACTTAAGAATAAGGAAACAAGCAATTATACAAATCAAAGGAATATAAAGTGGCAAAAAAACTCTTTTATATATTTCTTGTTTTAAATTTTTTAATATATTTTTTTCACATTTTAAATTTTCAATTCTTTTAATTATGTTTTCATCAAAATATAGTAATTTAATACATTGAACAATTGTTTGACTTTTTGTCTCTTGAATTTTTGGAGTTACAGTTGTTTTGGTATTGTAGTTATTTAGATTCAATCTTGTCTTTTCAAAATTAAAAGATGTTAAATTTTCATTTCCATAATTAATAATAATTCCTTCTTTAAGGTTAAGATATTTGTTGTTTGCATTACTGGAAATAAATCCTTTTTTTGCAATAATTAACTGAGAACTATTACTATCAGAATCTTTAATAATAATATTTTTAAGACTATCTTCATTCTTTTCATCAAGAAAAATTGTGAGATTTTCAACTGTGTCAATAAATTTTTTTGGTTTTATTAGAGAGGGAAAAAATTCTAAACTTGAACTTCTAATAAATGATCTCGCTTTGTCTTGAGTAAAAGGAACTATGAAAAAAGAGAGTAGAAAAGAAAATATTAAAAATAAAAAAGACAGATATATTAAGCTATTTAAAAATTGAGATTTACTGATCCCATTTATCCAAAATATTAGAGTTTGATTTCTGTCTTCATAGACAGTTAAAATATAAAACAAAGATAAGAAAAATGAGAGAAGTAAAAGTTTATTAAATATTTTGGGTAAATTCATGAATGAATACATGAAATACGTACCTAGACTATGACCATCTTCAGATACTATATCCAAAAAGTTTACTGCCTGAAGTATCCAAACAATCAAAGTTAAAGTAATAGAGCAGGCCATAAAAAAAAGAACTATTTCTTTAAATAGGTTGTTAAATATAATTTTTTTCATTGAATTTAATAGTTATTAAGCTTATATAGCACTTTCACTCATAGATTGAATAAAAAAATTATGGCAACAAAAATAAGCTTCAAAAAGAACTTTAAGGAAAAAAATATAAGAAATTACGTTTTGTTTACAGACGAAAATTTTAGAATTAGGGGTTTAAGCAAACTTTCAATTAGTTCTCAGGCCAATTTAATCAATAAAACCATCAAATTTCAAAACTCTAAAGGAAAAAATATTTTATTATTTAATATCAATTCTGATCAAAAAATAATCCTGGTAAAAATTAAGAATGATCAATCATCTCTTGAAAATGAAAAAAAAGGTGCTGAATTTTATGAATTTATTAATTCTAATTCAATTTTAAATTCAACATTACTAGAAAATAATATCAAAGATTCTTCTTCTAAAAATAAGTATTTTCTAAATGAGTTTTTGCATGGTTTAAAACTGAAATCATATGAATTTAATAAATACATAACAAAAAAAAAATCTAAAACTTTTGAAATAAATATTTCTACAAAAAAATATTTTAAAGATTTTAATAAGAATAGAAGATTTGACTCTTTAATTGAAGGGACTAATTTTACTAAAGATCTTGTCTCAGAACCTGGAAATATTCTTCACCCAGATGAATATGCTAAGAGATTGAGTAGTTTAAGAAAATTTGGACTTAAAGTTACAATTTATGACAAAAAAAAATTAAAAAAACTAGGAATGAATGCTCTTTTAGGCGTTGGTCAAGGAAGTATAAGAGGGTCTTATATAGTAACAATAGAGTGGAAAGGAAATAATAAAAATAAAAAACCTATGGCATTCATCGGTAAAGGGGTATGTTTTGATACGGGTGGAATTTCACTAAAGCCAGCCAAATTTATGGAAGACATGACTTATGATATGGCTGGATCAGCAGTAGTTGTTGGACTAATGAAAAATTTTGCAATCCGAAAAGCTAAAATTAATGCTATAGGAGTTGTTGGTTTAGTTGAAAACATGCCAGGTGGTAATGCTCAAAGACCAGGAGATATCGTAAAATCTTATAGTGGCAAAACTATTGAAGTATTAAATACTGATGCCGAAGGTAGATTAGTATTAGCTGATGCAATTACTTTTACAGAAAAAAAATTTGATCCTGAATTTATAATAGATTTAGCAACCCTAACCGGTGCTATAATCGTATCTTTGGGATCAGAATATGCAGGTTTATTTTCTAATAATGATAAATTGTCAAAACAGATTTTTAATGCTGGAGAAAAAGTTGATGAAAAAGTTTGGAGAATGCCATTGCATAAAAATTATGATAAATTGATTAATTCTAAAAATGCAGACATGCAAAATATTAATTATGTAGGAGGAGCTGGCTCTACTACTGCAGCACAGTTTCTTCAAAGATTTATTTTGAAAAATACTCCCTGGGCACATTTGGATATTGCTGGAATGGCGTTTTCGAAATATGGAGGAGCGCTGAATTCAAGTGGAGCTACTGGATTTGGTGTGAGATTACTAAATAAATTAGTAGAGGATAATTATGAGTAATAAAGAACAAACTTTATCAATTATTAAACCAGATGCTGTTGAACGAAATTTAGAAAATGAAATTAAAGAAATTTTTAAAAATAAAGGATTTATAATTACTAAAGAAAAAAAAATTCAAATAGAAAAATCTGAGGCTGAAAAATTTTATAAAGTTCACGAAACAAAGCCTTTTTATAATGATCTATGCGCTTATCTTTCGTCAGGTCCGATAGTGGTGATGACACTTGAAAAAGAGAATGCAGTTCTTGCAAATAGAGAGCTTATGGGTGCAACAAATCCTAATGATGCTAAAGAGGGAACTATTAGAAAAAAATATGGAATTTCTATTGATAAAAATTCAGTTCATGGATCAGATAGTGTTGAAAATGCAAAAATTGAAATAGATTTTTTCTTTAAAGATTAAAAATTTTTAAAATAGCCTTAGGATATAATTTATGTTCCTCAGCTAAAATTTTTTTTGCAAGTCTTTTAGACGTATCTTTTTTTTTTATTTCTACTTTCTTTTGCAAGATAATCTTTCCCGAGTCTAATCTTGAATTAACTAAATGAACTGTACATCCAGAGAATTTTTCTTTATTTATGATGGCTCTATTGTGCGTATTCAGACCTTTGTATTTTGGAAGAAGAGAAGGATGAATATTTAATATTTTACCTTTAAAGTTTTTAATAAAATTTTTAGATATAATTTTCATAAAACCAGCAAGACAGATGAGTTTTATTTTATTTTTATTAATTTCTAAAAGAATTTTTTTTTCAGCTACACTTTTGTTTTTAAAATTAAATACTTTCTTTTTTATCTTAAAAATTTTTCCATAGATTAAACCTTTTGCTTTAGGATTGTCTGAAATAATAAGTTTTATTGTAATAGGTGATTTTTTTAAATTGGAAAACTTTATGAGAGATTTTAGATTACTTCCAGTACCTGAAATAAAAACTGCAGTTTTTATTTTATTAGATCCAGTTAATATTGCCATTTAACTCAACTTTATTTTTTCCACGAGAAATTTTTCCAATTATATAAGGTTTAAATTCTCTAGAGAAGTATTTCTTAACTTTTATGAAATTTTTTGGATTAATTATTAAACAAAATCCAACTCCACAATTAAAAGTTTTAAGCATTTCTTTATCAGATATTGAATTTTTTTTTAGCCACTTAAAAATTTGGGATGTCTTAATTTTATCTAAATTAATTTCTGCTACCAAACTTTTGGGAATAACTCTTTTAATATTATCTGCTAATCCACCTCCTGTAATATTTGCACATCCATTAATTAGATCTTTATCAATCAACTTAAGAACTTCTTTAACATAAATTTTAGTTGGTTTTAGTAGTGTTTTTTTTAAAAATTTATTTTTTTTAATATTAATTTTTTTTTGTTTAAGAAGATATCTTACTAATGAATAACCATTAGAATGAAGTCCACTAGATGGAACTGCTAAAACTAAATTATTTGTTTTAATCTTATTCTTATTTAGAATTTTGTTTTTACCAACTACACCAACTGCAAAACCTGCAATATCAAATTTTCCTTTTTCATAAGTACCGGGCATTTCTGCAGTTTCACCCCCAACTAATTCACATTCAGATTGTTTACATCCTTTCACAATACCATTAATAATTGATTTAAGTTTAATCGAATCAATTTTATTGATTGATATATAATCTAAGAATAAAAGAGGCTTAGCACCTTGAACAATTAAATCATTTACACTCATGGCCACAAGATCAATTCCAATTGTGTCAAATTTATTAAGCGTATTTGCAATTTCAATTTTAGTTCCAACACCATCAGTACATGCAACAATTTTTGGTTGTTTTATATTTGATGGAATATCAGATATTGAACCAAAACCTCCTATATTATTGAACTTTTTTTTGCCTTTATCTTTTGTATTCAATGTACTTATGAATTTTACAAATTTATCTGCTGCACTAATATTTACTCCACTTTTTTTATAGGTTAAATTTTTTTTGCTCATTTTTTAGAAATATGAAATTTAAATTATTATTTTATAAACAAATCTTATATATTTTTTTATTAACAATAACCTTATTAAAAATTTTTTTTTCCACAACTTTTTTATATGCTGATAGTTTCGATATAAAAAATATAGAAATCTCGAAGAAATTTGACATAAATTTTCAAAAAAAAGATGTAATAAATAGTGGTTTCAAAATAGGGTTTAAAAATTTAATTTTAAAAATAGTAAATTCTAAAGATTTAAAAAAATTAAACAATGTTTCATTATCAGATATTAAAACTATTGTAGATAGTTTTTCTATAAAAGAAGAAAAATTTATTGATGATATTTATTATGTTAAATTAGATGTTTCATTTAATAGAAAAAGAATTTATTCAATTTTAGAGAAACAAAATGTATTTCCATCTCTACCTCAAAAAAAAACAGTTTTATTTATTCCAATTTTAATTGATGAAGAAAAAAAAAATATTGTGCTTTTTTCAGAAAATGTTTTTTTTCAACAATGGCAAGATAGAATAGATAAAAATCATCAATTAGATTATGTTTTACCAGTGGAAGATATAGATGATATCAAAATGATTAAATCTAAATATAACTCTTTAGAAGACTATAATTTTGAATCAATAATTAAAAAGTATTCTTTAAATAATTACATTATTTCATTATTTTATAAAAATGAAAATAGAATAAGAGTCTTGTCTAAGATTAATTTAAATGATCAGTTAATTATTGACAACCAATTATTTAAAAATTTTAATTTTGTAGAAGTACCAAATTTAATTGATGATTTAAAGATTCTTTACGAAGATTATTGGAAAAAAGAAAATCAAATAAATACTTCAATAAAATTACCATTATTGATTGCGCTAGATATCAAAGATGATAAAAAAATTGAAAATTTTGAAACTTTTCTTGAAAATTATGACCTTGTTTCTAATTTCAATGTTAGAAGCCTAGATAACAAAAAGATTTATTATCAGATAGTTTTTAATGGTACTCCCAAAAACTTTATTTCTAATGTTGAAAAATCAGGATTTAATTTAGATATTAAGAATAAAATTTGGAATTTAGAATGAAAGATTTAAATCAACTTATTATTGACTTTAACTTTGAAAAAAATTTTAAAGATTTAGATTTTTATGTTTCAAAAAGTAATAAGATTGCATTCAGTTTGATAGATAATTGGCCTAGATGGGAAAAGAAATATATAAATATAAGTGGAGAAAAATTTTCTGGTAAATCTCACTTAGTTAATATCTTTCTAGCGAGAAATAAAGGTTATAAAATTTATGCAAAAAATCTTAATAACGAGCATTTAAATGCTATAAAGATTTATGAAAATGTTATTATCGAAGATCTTGATGAAAACATAAATGAAAAATTATTGTACAGTTTAATAAATATAATAGATCAAGAAAACAAATACTTAATTATTACTTCAAAATTACCTTTAGTTGAAATTAGATTTAAACTTAAAGATTTGTTATCAAGGTCAAAAAACTTTATTTTATCTACCATTTCAAATCCGGATGATGAACTAATGTTTGCTTTAATATTAAAGAATTTATCTGATCGACAAATTTCATTAGATAAAAAGTTAATTAATTATATAATTAAAAGAATAGATAGATCTTATAGTAAAATATCCGAATTTATATATAAGATCGACGAAATGAGTTTAAAAAAAAAAAAACCGATTGATTTTAAGATAATTAAAAACGTTTTAGGAGAATAGTTGAATAAATACAGAAGTCATAATTGTAATGAATTGAGAAAAAAGGATGTGGGAAGTAAGGTTTTTCTATCTGGCTGGATTAATAAAAAACGTGATCATGGAAATCTTTTATTTATAGATTTAAGAGATAACTATGGCATTACTCAATGCATAATTGATAAAGAAAATTCAAATTTTTCTGATTTAGAAAAAATTCAATTAGAAACTGTTATTAAGATAGATGGAAAAGTTGTAAATAGATCAAAAGAAACAATTAATAAAGAAATTGACACAGGTGAAATAGAAGTTGTAATAGAAACTTTTAAGACTTTAGGTACGTGTAATGAATTACCTATGCCAGTATTTTCTGATCAAGAATACTCAGAGGAAATAAGGTTAAGATATAGATTTCTAGATTTAAGAAGAAAAAAGATTCATGAAAATATTATTTTGAGATCAAAAGTAATTTCTTTTATTAGAAATGAAATGAATAAATTAGGATTTTTAGAATTTCAAACGCCAATTTTAACATCCTCAAGTCCTGAGGGTGCTAGAGATTTTTTAGTTCCAAGTAGATTAAATCCAGGAAAATTTTATGCATTACCTCAGGCACCACAACAATTTAAACAATTAATAATGGTATCTGGATTTGATAAATATTTTCAAATCGCTCCATGTTTTAGAGATGAAGATGCAAGAGCTGATAGAAGTCCTGGGGAATTTTATCAACTTGATTTAGAAATGTCTTTTGTAGAACAAGATGATGTTTTTAATGTTGTTGAACTACTACTAACTAATACATTTAAAAAATTTTCAAATAAGAAATTGATATTTAGTAAATTTCCCAAGATTCCTTACAAAGAAGCTTTAGAAAAATATGGTACTGATAAACCAGATTTAAGAAACCCTCTAATTATAAATGATATAACTGAAATTTTTGAAAGAAAGGATGTTTCATTTGAAATATTTAAAAGATTGGTTAAATCTGGATCAAAAGTTAGATGTATAGTCACAAAAGATACTAAGGATAAACCCAGAAGTTTTTTTGATAATATTGATAAATGGGCTAAAGAACAAGGTGCTTCGGGATTAGCATATTTTACTATTGAAAAAGATAAAGATATTTTAGCAAAGGGACCTATAGGAAAATTTTTTTCCACAGAATCTTTAGAGGAAATTATGAAAAAAACAAAAGCCCAAGTAGGGGATAGTATATTTTTAGCATGTAATAAAAAAACTGAATTAGAAAGAATAACATCTATAGCAAGAGATAAAATTGCAAAAGACTTAAAATTAGTTGATGAAAATACTTTTGCATTTTGTTGGATAGTTGATTATCCGATGTTTGAAAAGGACGAACAATCAAAAAAAATTAAATTTAGTCACAATCCATTTTCAATGCCCCAAGGAGATAAAGGCAAAATAAATTTTGAAAAACCTTTAGAGATATTGGCATATCAATACGACATTGTTTGTAATGGAATCGAATTATCTTCAGGTGCTATTAGAAATCATATACCAGAACTAATGTACAAACTTTTTTCTATTGCAGGATATGATAAAAAACAAGTAAATGAAAAATTTAGTGGTATGATTAATGCATTAAGTTATGGTGCACCACCACATGGTGGTATAGCACCTGGAATTGATAGAATTGTAATGCTTTTAGCTAACGAAAAAAATATAAGAGAAGTAACAATGTTTCCGATGAATCAAAATGCTCAAGATTTAATGATGAACGCTCCATCTGAAATCAATGAGAGCCAATTAAAAGAATTGAATCTTTCTCTAAAAATAAAAAAATAATTTATTTTTTACCTTTGAGATTTATCTTAACATCAGATAAATCTACTAGGTTTTTTTTATAGTTATTTCTAACAAATCCTTTACTTGTTATGTCTTTTACTATTTTTAACAATTGATTTTGATCTTCTGAACTTTGATCATCAAAATTTGAATTATCAGATGAACCTATTGCTGGTGTATGAGCAAGATCTTCTCTATTTTGATATGAAATAGCTAATTCTCTGAAAATATAGTCTAAAATTGACGAAGCACTAAGAATTCTATCGTTTCCTGAAACTTTACCAGAAGGTTCAAATTTTGTTCCAACGAAAGCACTAATAAATTCATCTAAAGGCACTCCATATTGCAGTCCAAGAGAAACTGCTATTGCAAAATTATTCATTAAAGCTTTAACTAATTCACCTTCTTTGCTTGTATCAATAAAAATTTCACCAATTTTACCATCTTCATATTCACCTGTATGTAAATAAACTTTATGATCTCCAATAGTAGCTTTTTGAATATATCCTTTTCTTCTATCAGGCATACTAAATCTTTTGCCACTATTTTCTGAGTTTGAATTTTTAGATTTTATAATATTTTCTAAATTTTTAGATGTTGAAGATTTGTTATCTGAAATAATATCAACTTTTTTATTATTTATGATTTTATTGTTTTTAGGATCAAGACTTTTTGTTTTTCTATTATCAAGCTTAACATCTAAGACTTCAAATTTTCCATCATCTCTTTTTTCAAGATTTTTAAGCTCCATTTCATTAATATCATCCAAATAATGATTAACTTTAAACGTACAAGTATAATATGTTTCAACTAAGTATTTTGCCATTTGACCCCAATTTTAAAAAATTAATTTGATTAATGATTCAAATTATTTATATACAAAATCAAATTTTAGTCTAATTTAATTTATACAATTTTGAATTGAAAGTAATTTATTTTATATGTTGACAATATTAAAAAAAATTTTCATTTGGTGGAATCAAGATACTTTTGGAACAAAGCTTAAAACTATATTTTTCGGAAAACTCAAAGGTCAAGATATTTTCGGAAATAAATATTATGAAAATAAAAAAGGTGATAGATGGGTTATATATTCTGAAGAAATTGACGCATCAAAAATTCCTATCGAATGGTATTCCTGGATACATCATACTCCTAATAATTTAGAGAATAAGCACGAATTTAAAAAGTATAATTGGCAAAAACCTCACAAACCTAATTTAACAGGTACGGAAAATGCCTATCATCCAAATAAAGATAAAAATGAAATTAAAAAGAAATATAAGAGTTGGAAATAGTAATTTTTTTTTTAAATTAATTATATTATTTTTCATTTTCACATCGAATTCACTTAGTTTAACGAATAAAGATTTAGAGGGAAGTACTACACAAATTAAAGTTTTAGATAAGATTAGTTCAAAGAATGTTTCACTTAAATTAAAAAATGGAGAACAATTTAAGTTTAAAGATTTATTAATAAAAAGTATTAAATGTAAAAATTCAGAATTTGATGATGATCCTGAAATAACAGCTTATATTCAAGTAAAAGATTTGAGTATAAAAAGTAATGATGAGGTATTTGTTTTTAATGGCTGGATGTTTTCATCTAGTCCATCAATTAATCCTTTCGATCATCCTGTCTATGATGTTTGGCTTACAAGCTGTTATTAAATTACTTTATCGTTATCTAACCAGCTTACATTAAAGTCAGAATTAAGAAATTTTTTATGGTTTAGTAGTTTTTTATGCAATGGAATAGTTGTAGTTATACCTTCTATAACGAATTCATCTAATGATCTGTTCATTCTCTGAATAGCTTCAAGACGGTTTCTTCCATGGCAAATAAGTTTACATACCATGCTATCATAGAAGGGTGTAACTTTATAACCTTGATATATAGCGCCGTCTACTCTCGTTCTAAATCCAGATGGTTGATGGCACATGCCAATTGTTCCCGGGGAAGGTTGAAAATTTTTACTTGGATCCTCGGCATTTATTCTGCACTCTATAGCATGACCCCTAGGTTTGATATCAGACTGCTCTAAAGCAGTTTCACCTGAAAAAGCTATCCAAATTTGTTCTTTAATAATATCTATTCCCGTTACCATTTCTGTTACAGGGTGCTCAACTTGCACTCTTGTATTCATTTCTAAAAAATAAAATTTTCCATCTTCATAAATGAACTCAACAGTCCCAGCACCTTCATAACCAATTTTGCTAACCATTTTTACGGTCTTTTCAAATAAATCTCTTCTTATTTCATCATTTAATACTGGACTTGGAGTTTCTTCTATTAATTTTTGATGTCTTCTTTGAACAGAACAGTCTCTTTCATGCAAATGAATTGTTCTATTTTTTCCTGCTAATATTTGAACTTCAATATGTCTTGGATTTTGAAAAAATTTTTCTATATAAACTTCGTCATTACCAAAATATTTTTTAGCTTCAGATTTAGCAGTAGAAAATAGAGTTTCAAATTCACTTTCTTTATTTACAATTTTCATTCCTTTTCCTCCACCACCGCCAGATGCTTTAATCAGAACAGGAAACCCAATTTTTTTAGAAAGCTCTTTAGCTTCAGAAATATTTTTTACTCCACCTTCTGAACCTTCAATGACTGGCAAACCATTTTCTTTCGCAATTTTTTTAGCTTGAATTTTATCACCCATCATTTCAATATGTTTTGAGGATGCACCTATAAACTTTATTTTATTTTCTTCTAAAATTTTAGCAAAATTGGCGTTTTCTGATAAAAATCCGTAACCTGGATGAACAGCCTCTGCATTAGTTAAATCAATTGCAGACAATAATGCTGGAATATTTAGATAACTATTTGCTGGTTGATGAGATCCAATGCAAACACTTTCATCGGCCAATTTTACATGCATACTATCCCTATCTACATCAGAATGAACTGCAACTGTTGAGATACCCCACTCTTTACAAGCTCTGATTACTCTTACTGCAATTTCCCCTCGGTTTGCAATTAGGATTTTTTTAAACATTATTCAAGAATGATTATAGTTTGACCAAACTCAACTGGCTGACCATCTTCAACACATATTTCTTTCACGACTCCTTCAGCAGTTGAAGGAACGTGGTTCATAGTTTTCATAGCCTCAACTATCATAACCGTATCACCTTTTTTAATTTTTTTTCCAATTTCAACAAATTTTTTTGCTCCTGGTTCAGGTGCATGATAAGCTGTACCAATTATAGGAGATGTTAACTCAATCCCCGACTTTTTATTGATTGTTGTGTTTGGAATATTTTGTGATGAATTTATATTATTACTTATTGGAGAAGATTGATTGCTGATTGATACATTATTTTTTGATACTTTAATTTTAGTATCTTTTTCAGTATATTCTAATTCTGTAAGATTAAATTCATTTAAGTAATCACTTAATTCTTTAATTATTTTTTTATCAATTTTCATTTTGTTAGAAGCTTTTGCATTGAAATTATGGCTAAAATATAACCATCATCTCCTAATCCAAATATTCCTCCCGTTACTACATCACTTATCAAAGATTTTTTCCTAAATTCTTCTCGTTTGTAGATATTAGATATATGTACTTCAATTATTGGCTTTTTAAATATATCTAAGGCATCCCTTATTGCAACTGAAGTATGTGTAAATCCTGCTGCATTTATAATTATACCATCAAAATCTTTTCGAGCTTTTTGTATCAAATTAACTAATTCACCCTCAATATTTGACTGAACAAATTCTATAATTAAATCCAATTCCTTAGATTTGCTAATACATTTTTCTTTTAATTTATCAAAACTAATTGATCCATATTGTGATTGTTCTCTTTCACCTAATAGATTAATATTAGGACCATTAATAATAATAATTTTATTATTCATTCAGCTTTTATATACGATGAAAAAAATAAAAAAAATAAAAATAAAAATAAAACTTAATGGTAAAGCAAGAATAATAAATGAAAATCTTAAGATTATTGATCTAATTAAAAGGTTAAAAATACCTGTTAAAAAGGTAGCAATTGAATTAAATCATGAGATATTAGATAAAAAAAAACTTAATAATATCTATCTTAAAAAAAATGATAAAATAGAAATAGTTCATTTTATTGGAGGGGGTTAAATTTTGAATAAAGATAAACTTGTCGTAGCGAAAAAAAATTTTAATTCTAGACTTATTGTTGGAACTGGAAAGTATCAGAATATGTCTGAATGCGCAAAAGCTATAAAGATTTCTGGTGCAGAAATAGTTACTGTAGCTGTAAGACGAGTAAATATTACAAATAAAAAGAAACCTCTCTTGATGGATTACATAGACCCAAAAAAAATTACTTATCTTCCAAATACTGCAGGATGCTTTAATTCTACTGAGGCTCTTAGAACATTGAGATTAGCAAGAGAAATTGGAGGTTGGAAATTAGTAAAACTTGAAGTTTTAGGAGATAAAAAAAATTTATTTCCTGAAATGATTGAAACACTTAAGTCAACAGAAATACTTGCAAAAGAAGGTTTTAAGGTCATGGTTTATTGTAATGATGATCCGTTAATGGCTAAACGATTAGAAAATGCTGGAGCATGTGCTATTATGCCTTTAGCAGCACCTATTGGGTCAGGTTTAGGAATTCAAAATAAAATAAATATTAGAATTATCAGACATCAAACTAAGCTTCCTTTAATTATAGATGCAGGTTTAGGACAAGCATCAGATGCGACTATCGCAATGGAGCTTGGTTGTGATGGTGTTTTGGTAAATACAGCAATTGCTAAAGCAAAAAAACCTTTTGATATGGCTTTAGCATTTAAAAAAGCAGTAATAGCTGGAAGATTATCATATCTTTCTGGTCGAATTGAAAAGACACTTGATGGCAGACCTTCATCACCAAATAAGGGAATTATTTAGCTTTTTTGTAAAATTTCTTTTTTCTAAAAACTTTTTTCTTAAATTTTTTTTTATCTTTCAATTCTATTATATTGTTTTCTTTTTTTTGTTGTTCTAGATTTTTTAATTTTTCAAAATGTTCAATTAAATCTATTGTTTTTTTCGATTTATTTTTAAAATCAATGATATACTCGGGTATTATCAGGCTGTTATCTGTAATAATATCAATTTTCATTTTATTTTTTTTTTCAAAATACGTAAGATCATCAATAAAATTTTCCTTTAAAAAATCAGAAATTTTTTTACAAACTTTTAAATCAACAAACTTTGCTTTATTTATTATAGCCTTTAATTCAACTAATTTAAGTATTTTTAATGCAAAAGATTCATCTGTTAAATTTATTTTCCATTTAACTGCACTTTCTCTTAATCTCTGCCTAGACATCTCTAATAGGCCAAAATTACTTATTCTTCCAATTTGAATTCTTGCTCTATCAGATCTACATTTTTCTTTTAATCTTCTTTCTACTAATTTTCTATTTCCATAACTTAGCATATCTATAAAATCGATAATTATTAATCCTGATAAATCTCTAATCTTAATCTGTCTTGCAATTTCGTCTGCAGCTTCAAGATTAGTATCAAGAGCAGTACTTTCAACATTTTTTTGTTTTATTGAGCTACCAGAATTTATATCAATTGAGACCAATGCTTCTGTTGGATTTATTACCAAGTATCCTCCTGATGCTAATTTAATTTCAGAGTCAAAGATTTGATTTAATTTCTGCTCAATTCCTTCTTCTATAAACAAAGGGGTCTTATTTCTATATTTCTTAATTTTTTTAACGTGTGAAGGCATCATCATTTTCATAAAATTTTGGGCTTTTTTGTAGCCTTCATTACCTTCAACTATCACATTCTTAGTATTTTCATCATACATATCTCTTAAAGTTCTTTTAATAATTTCACTTTCTTGATGAATTAATGACGGAGCAATCGAATTAAGCGCAACATCTTTTATTTGATTCCAGCTAGTTATTAAAGACGTTAGATCATGATTAATTTCATTTTTAGTTTTGTTACTTCCAGCTGTCCTTACAATCAGACCCATTTCTTTTGGAATTTCAATTTCATTTAATATAACCCTAATCTTTTTTCTATCTGCTGGATTAAAAATTTTTCTAGAAATTCCACCCCCTTTTGGAGTGTTAGGCATTAAAACTATATATTTTCCTGCTATGGATATAAAAGTACTAAGCGCTGCACCTTTTTGTCCACGTTCGTCTTTAATTACTTGAACGAGAATAACTTGATTTGGTTTTATAACTTCTTGAATCTTATATCTTTTAAATTTGAATTTATTTTCATTTCTTTTTTCTTTTTCTAGATTATCTTTCTCAGTCTGATCTTCTTTTTCTATTGGATCTTCAATTTCTAATTTTCCTTCTGCAAGATTTTCTTCTTCTTTAGCTTCAACTTTTTTTGATAATTCTTCTCTTGCTTTTTCTTCTTGTTGTTTAATAATTTCTAAATCACTTTTTGGAATTTGATAATAGTCAGACTGAATATCATTAAATGATAAAAAGCCATGACGCTCTCTACCAAAGTCAATAAAAGCTGCTTGTAGTGATGGCTCTATTCTGCTTACTTTCCCTAAATAAATATTATTTTTTATAAGGTTATTTTTTAAACCTTCGTATTCGTAATCTTCAATATTATTGTCTGATTTAAGTACAACTCTAGTTTCATTTGGATGCGAAGCATCAATATATAAATTTTTTTCCATAATTTGATTTTTGATTTTTTCATTTAAATTTTAAAATTTTGTTTTATTCTAGTGCCATAACTTTAACAAATTCCTTTATATAATGGAATCAAAATGAATAATTTAATCAAAAATATTTTAGTAAGTTTTATAGGAATATTTGTACTAATTAGCTTATTAGTTTTAAGTATATTGTGGACTTTTTCTAATAAAATACCTGATTATAAATTTTTACAGAACTACAAACCTCCAGTTTCAAGTAAGGTATATTCTGGGGATGGGACACTAGTAGCAGATTTTTCAAGAGAAAAAAGAATTTTTGTGCCTTTTGAGTCAATTCCAAAAAATGTGATTAATTCTTTTCTCTCAGCCGAGGATAAAAATTTTTTTTCACACCCAGGTGTAGACGCTAAAGGAGTTTTAAGAGCTACAATTAGAAATATTTCAAATGTGTTGAATTCAAAAAGATTGGAAGGGGCATCAACAATTACCCAACAAGTTGCAAAAAATTTTTTGCTTTCCAATGAAGTTAGTCTTAATAGAAAAATTAAAGAAGCGATTTTAGCATTTAGAATAGAAAGAACATTATCTAAAGAAAGAATTTTAGAACTTTATTTAAATCAGATTTACTTAGGTGGAGGATCTTACGGAGTTGCAGCAGCAAGCTTAGAATATTTTGATAAGTCAATTAAAGATTTAGATTACGCAGAGTCTGCTCTCTTAGCAGCATTACCTAAAGCACCAAGTCGTTATAATCCTTATCGAGACATAGAATTAGCAAAATTTAGAAGAGATTTAGTTCTAAAAAATTTATATGACAATAACTACATTAATTATGAAAAATTTGTTGACCTTAAAGACCAGAAAATAATATTAAGGAAAAAGCAGAAAGTTTTTCTAGAAGATGCTCAATATTTTATAGAAGATGTTAGAAAAAAGATAATAGATGATTTAACTTATGATAAAGTTTATAAGCAAGGCTTTAATATTAATACTCCAATAGATTTAGATTTACAAAAATTGGCAACACAATCTTTGAGAAAAGGTTTAATAAGTTATGATAAAAGAAAAGGATGGAGAGGCCCTTTATTAAATATTAAAAATTACAAAAAAGATTGGGCAAAAGATCTAGATATTTATGAATTAGAGAAATCTATAAATTGGGAGATTGCAATCGTAAAAAAAATAAAAAAATTTTCAATAATTATTGAAACAGAGGATAATAAAGAAGGAATAATTAATTATAGTGGTATTTCTTGGACAAAAAAAGAATTTAGTGAAATATTAAAAGTTAATGACATCATTTACGTAGAAAAGATTAAAGATAATATTTTTAGTTTAAAACAATTGCCAAAAGTAAATGGTGGTATTGTAGTAATGGACCCTTTTACAGGTAGAATTTTATCTTTGAGTGGAGGATTTAGTTTTAAAAAAAGTGAATTTAATAGAGCAACACAAGCACTAAGGCAACCGGGATCAGCGTTCAAACCTTTTGTTTATGCTTTAGCATTAGAAAATAATTATAACCCTTCATCTTTAATTTTAGATGCTCCTCTTGTTTTAGATCAAGGAGAAGATCTCAAATTATGGAAGCCAGAAAATTATGGTAAAAAATTCTATGGACTGTCAACTTTAAGAACTGGCTTAGAAAAATCTAGAAACTTAATGACAATTAGAATTGCTCAGAATCTAGGATTAAACAAAATAGTTAATTTTTCAAAAAAGTTAGGTATTTATGAAAACCCTGATGAATTATTGTCTATTTCTCTTGGCTCTGCAGAAACAACATTGATAAAATTAACTTCAGCTTATTCAGCATTTGTAAATGGAGGTAAGCTTGTTTATCCAATTTTAATAGACAGAATACAAGATAGTGAAGGTTCAACTATTATAAATAATGAGATAAGAAAATGTGATGATTGTGATAAAATTTCTTATTCGGGAGATAATTATCCAAAAATTAAAGATGACTTTAAACAAATATTTTCACCTCAAACTGCATATCAGATGACTTCTATTTTAGAGGGTGTTATCCAAAGAGGAACAGGAAAAAAATTAAGAAATTTAAAAATGAACATTGGTGGTAAAACAGGAACTACTAATAATAACACTGACACATGGTTTATAGGGTTTACTTCAAATTTAGTTATAGGTGTTTATATTGGATTTGATAATCCTAGTCCTTTAGGCAAATATGAAACTGGATCTAAAACTGCTTTACCAATTTTTAAAGATTTCGTTGAAAATGGTATAAAAAAATCAGATGCAAGACCTTTTAAAGTTCCAGAAGGTATAGTCATGATGGTAATAGATCCTGGTTTAGGACAGAGAGCAAAATTTTCATCAAAAAATACCATCATTGAAAATTATAAAAAAAAAGATATTGTGGATAATAAAGTTTTTTATACTAATAATAATAGACTTGACATAAACAACATATTAAAATTTTATTAATGGATAATCTAGTTTTAAATCAAATTGAAGAAATTAAAAAAATCAATTTAAAAATCAAGGAGTATCTTTGAGAAAAATGATATTTTTTCAAAGCTTGAAATAATAAATACGAAAATTTTAGAGCCAGATTTTTGGCAAGATAAAAGTAAGTCTAAAAGTATTCTAAAAGAAAAAAAACTATATGATGATTTAATAAATTCATTTAAAAATTCTGAAACTATTATTAATGATACCCAAGATTTGTTCAATTTAGCCTCTGAAGAAAACAACCAAATTATTTTAGATGATATTTCATCAAATTTAAAAGAATTAAAAAAAACGGTTAAAAGAAATGAAATTAAATGCTTTTTATCAAATGAGGCAGATACACTTGACTGCTACATAGAAATTCATGCCGGCGCAGGTGGCACTGAAAGCCAAGATTGGGCAGATATGTTAAGAAGAATGTATCTAAAATGGGCTGAAAACAAGAAATTTAATTATAATTTGATAAGTGAACACAAAGGTGAAGAAGCAGGAATCAAATCATCTACAATTAAAATTGAAGGTGAATATGTTTTTGGTTGGTTAAAAAAGGAGTCTGGAATTCATAGGTTAGTAAGAATTTCACCATTTGACTCTGGTGCTAGAAGACATACAAGTTTTGCTAGTGTGTGGGTTTATCCAGTAATTGATGAAAATATAAATATAGAAATATTAGAAAAAGATTTAAGAATTGATACTTATAGGTCTAGTGGAGCTGGAGGGCAGCATGTAAACACTACTGATAGTGCAGTAAGAATAACTCATATTCCCTCAAAAATTGTTGTACAATGTCAAAATGAGAGATCTCAACATAAAAATAAAGAAACTTGCATGAATATGCTTAAAGCCAGACTTTATGATTATGAAATCAAAAAAAAAGAAGAAAAAAACCAAAATATAGAGTCAGCAAAGTCTGAAATAGGCTGGGGACACCAAATAAGATCTTATGTTTTGCAACCTTATCAATTAGTAAAAGACAACAGAACAAATTTTGAAAGCACAAGCCCAGAAAAAATTTTAAATGGTGAAATCGATCAATTTTTGGAAGAATCTTTATATCAAATTAAATGATTAAATATTTTTTAAGAATAACATTTTTTTTTGGTTTATTAATATTAATACTTTTAAGCTATCTAAGTTTATTTGGGTTAGAGACTAATAAATTTAATAATCAGATTAGAACAAATATTAAAAAAATTGATACCAAATTTGATGTAAAATTAAATAAAGTAAAATTAATTTTAGATCCATTTAAATTAAATATAAATGCGAAAACTTTGGGCCCTACAATCTTGTATGATAATAAAATTTTAGAACTTGAAACTATCAAAACCGATATTCCTCTAAAGAGTTTATTTAATAATAAAATTTCTAGTTCAAATATATCTATTTCATCAAAATCAATTAAAATTAAAGAACTTATTTCATTTAGTCGAACGATAAAAAATAAACCAGAATTATTCTTATTAGATAGAATAATCAATTCGGGTTATATAATAGCAGATATAGATATCAAATTTGATAAATCTGGTAAAATTTTAAAAAATTTTAAATTAAAAGGACTTATTAAAGACGCATCAATAAATTTATTAAATCAAAATAAAATTGAAAATATAAATTTTATATTTAACTCTCAAAATAAATTAATAGATATTAAAAATTTAAATTTTGATTTTAAAAACATTGGTTTTAAGTCAGATAAAATATCTATCAAAGATTCAGATAAGATAACCCAAATAAAAGGGATACTTGAAAATGACCTAATAGATTTGTCTAGTAAAAAAGATATTGATTCAATTAATTCTCTTCTAAATACTGACATAGAAAAAATTAATTTCTCTTCAAAAAACCAATTTTTATTAGAAATTACAAAAAAATTCAAAATAAAAAGTTTAAACATTGATTCAATTGTAGATATTAAAGAATTATCTATCAAAAATATTTTAGATGTAAAAAACTTCTTTCCAGAAAAAAAACAATTTTTAGATTTAAAAGATCATAAAGTAAATATCAAATTTTCTAAAAATAATTTAGAAATAACTGGTGAGGGAAAACTGTTTATACAAAAAGATTTTGATCAGATTAAATATTATTTAAAAAAGTCAGATGAAAATTACTCTTTTAAATCTCTTGTTAATTTTAAAAATAATTTAATTGATTTAAAATTTTTAAATTTTAAAAAAGAAAAAAATTCAGAGGCTAGTCTTGAGGTGTCAGGAGTTTATAAAGATAATATAGGCTTAAAATTTGATCATATTATTCTAATTAATGAGGATAACAATTTTGAAATTAAAAATCTTTTTTTAAATGAAAATTTAAAAATAACAAATATTGATTCTGCAAAATTAAATTTTGTAGATTTAGAAAAACAAAATAATTATGTTGAGTTAAAAAAGATTTTAAATAACTATGAAATTATAAGTAAATATTTCAATGCAAACAAATTAATAGATGATTTACTTTTAAGTGACAGCTCAGATAAATTAAATATTTTTAATGAAAATGTTAATGTTAAAGTCAAGTTTGATAAAGTTTTAATTGGAGATGACGAATTTATTAATGATTTAGCTGGCTATTTAAATTTTGAGAATAACGAGATTATCGAGGCAAAATTGTCCTCGTCTTTTAATTCTAATGAAAAACTTAATCTTTCAATTATTTCTAACAGCGGAAGTAAGGTCACTACATTTTTTTCGCCAAATGCCAAACCTTTTGTAGAAAGATATAAATTCATAAAAGGCTTTGACGAAGGTTCTTTAGATTTTTATTCTGTTAAGACAGGAGAGTTGACCACATCAAAATTAACAATATATGATTTTAAACTTAAAGAACTTCCAGTTTTAACAAAAATATTAACCTTGGCATCTCTTCAAGGAATAGCAGATTTATTGTCCGGTGAAGGTATAAGATTTAATGAATTTGAAATGAGTTCAGAAACCAAAAAGTCTTTAACAACTATTAATGAAATCTATGCAATTGGCCCAGCGATTTCTATTTTAATGGATGGATATATTGAAAAATCAAAATTAGTAAGTTTACGAGGCACATTGGTACCAGCTACAACAATTAATAAAGCAATAGGATCGATACCTATTCTAGGTGATATTTTAGTAGGAAAAAAAACAGGAGAAGGGGTTTTTGGTGTGAGCTTTAAAATTAAAGGTCCACCTAAAAAACTAGAGACAACAGTTAATCCAATCAAAACTCTCACTCCAAGATTTATAACAAGAACACTTGAAAAAATTAAAAAAAATTAATTCAATTGAATTTTTAAATGTCTTTTTTTGCCAATAGAAAGTTTAAGATAGTTATTTTCGAATAAATTTTTATCAATTGTGAATTTATCATTATCAATAATTTTATTATTTATCTTGATAGCATTACCTTTAACCAATCTTCGAATCTCACTTTTGGATTTTTCTAATTTTGAAAGAATAATTAGATCAATTATATTTATATTTTTTTCAAATATTGATTTATCGATTTGAATAGATGGAAGACTAGATCCAGAAGAATTTTCTGAGAAAGTTTCTTTTGCTGTTTTTTCAGATTTTTTTGCCTCTTCATTTCCATGGAGCATAGAAGTAGTCTTATTGGCTAATAATATTTTAAGTTCATTAATATTATTATTTTTCAAACTTTCTATTTCATCAATATCTATATCAGTAAAATATTTTAAAAATTTGATTACATCTCTATCATCTGTATTTCTCCAAAATTGCCAATAATCATATGGGGATAAAAATTTTTTATCTAACCATACAGCACCGTCAGCAGTTTTACCCATTTTAGATCCTGAAGCGAGAGTAATAAGTGGAGTTGTTAAACCAAAAACTTTTTTATTTGAGTATCTTTTAATTAATTCTACACCGTTAACTATATTTCCCCATTGATCTGATCCACCAATTTGCAAAATACAATTGTCTTTTTTATTTAACTCAAGAAAATCATAAGCTTGTAGTATCATATAATTAAATTCCATATAACTGAGAGATTGTTCACGATCTAACCTTGTTTTAACACTTTCAAATGTTAACATCTTATTAATTGTGAAATGTTTTCCAATATCTCTTAAAAAAGAAATATAATTTAATTTTCTAAGCCATTTATAATTATCTACAAATAAAGGTTTTAATCTTTTATTTTTATTATCTAAAAATTTCGATAATATTTTTTTAATATTCTTTGAATTTTTTTCTATTTCTTTTTCTGATAAAATTTTACGGGTTTTATCTTTTCCTGAAGGGTCTCCTATTCTTGTAGTACCTCCTCCTAAAAGGACAATCGGTTGATGGCCATATTTTTGCAAAAGCCTTAAACACATAATTTGAAGCAAACTTCCAACATGTAAGCTTTCTGCAGTACAATCAAATCCGATATAAGCTTTAATTTTATTTTTGTCTAACAATTGAGACAATTCTATTTCATCTGTACATTGATAGAAGAAATCTCTATCTTTAAATTCTTTTAAAAATTTATTCATAAGCGTATAGTTTCACAATATACATTATTTGTTAAAAAAAAATAAGAATGGGAAAGATTTACACAGCGTTAGGCCTTATGAGCGGCACTTCACTTGATGGAATAGATGTTTCTATAATACAATCAGATGGCAATAGAGAATATTTACCTATTTTAGATAGATATTTTCAATACGAAGATAGATTATTTAAAAGAATAGAGAAACTAAGGGGCAAAATTTCTTCTTCAGAGGACTTAAATGTACTTTCAGATGAGATAAAATCTCTGGAAAAAGATATCACATTATTCAACTTGAAAGCTGTAAACGAAACTCTCAAAACATCAAAATTTGATATTGACCTTATAGGTTTTCATGGACAAACTATATTTCATGATCCTAGTAAAAAAATTTCAAAACAACTTGGTGATGGAAGACTGTTGTCCCAATTAACAAAAAAAAAAGTTGTTTATAATTTTAGACAAAACGATTTAGAAAATGATGGGCAAGGTGCTCCACTCGCACCAATTTTTCATAATATGATAGCAAATAAGATAAACAAAAAATTTAATATTGAGTTACCAATAAATATTTTAAATATTGGAGGAATCTCAAATATTACTTTAACAGTAAATGAAAATAAGTTGTCGAGCTCAAACAAAATTTATGCATATGACATTGGACCAGGTAACTGTCTTATAGATGAATGGATTAGAAAAAATTCAAAAGAAAAATATGATAAGGAAGGATTAATTGCTAGATCTGGTAAAATTGACGAATTAATTTTAAATCAAGCGTTTGAAAATTTTAATTTAGATTCATACTACGAAAAATCTTTAGATGTTAAAGATTTTGATATTTTTTTTGCAAAAGGCCTTTCTTTAGAGGATGGTGCTGCAACTATTACTGACTTTACGGCAAAACTTATTGCTGAAGGAATAAGATTTATTTCAAATAAAAATCAATCTTTTAAAAATAAATGGCTTGTGTGTGGAGGTGGTAGAAAAAACAAATATTTATTAGAAAGAATAAAAATGAATTTCGAAAGGTTACATCTAGACCCAATAGAAAAATATAAAATTAATGGCGATTTTGTAGAGTCTCAAGCTTTTGCTTTTTTAGCAATTAGATCTTCAGAAGGCATGTTTATTTCTTTTCCCAGTACAACAAGATGTAAACAACCTTCAACTGGTGGCGTTATAGTTGAGAACTTTTAATATAAAGCTGTCTCATTTTTAATATATTTATCTAATATTTTTACTAATGCATTTTCATTTTTTGAAAAAAAATGATTAGTGTTAGGAACATTATTAAATTCAACTTTGATTCCTTTTTGAGAACTCAATCTTTTATTTAATTCATTTAAATATTCTTCTGGAACTAGCTCATCATTTTTTCCATAAACCATTAAACCTGATGTTGGGCATGGAGATAAGAAAGAAAAATCATATACATTAGGTTGAGGTGATATAGCTATAAATCTATTAATTTCTGGTCTACGCATTAATAATTGCATTGCGATTAAAGAGCCAAACGAAAATCCTGATACCCAGCATTGGGAATTATCAAAGTTCTCTCTTTCTAGCCAATCTAAAGCAGCAGCAGCATCAGCCAATTCCCCTTGACCATTGTCAAATTCACCATCACTTTTACCAACACCTCTAAAATTTACTCTACAAACAGAAAAATCATTTTCCATAAATGTGTTAAAAGTTTCTACAACTACTTTGTTGTTCATTGTTCCTCCATACTGAGGATGAGGCTGTAATACTAATGCTATAGGAGAGGTATTTTTTTTACTTTTAAAATATTTTGCTTCTAGTCTTCCAGCTGGACCAGGTATAAATATTTCTAGTACTTTATTATCCATAATTGTTATTGATTATTATTCTCACAAAAAAATTAGGTTTATCACAACTGAGTGACAAAATGTTAGTCTTTTTTTTATCTATGATACTTGACTATTTTAGTCAGGATTATATATACCCTGTAAAAATGCTGATTTATGAAACTTACATCTAAAGGTAGATATGCTGTGATGGCTTTAGTGGACCTGGCTAGATTTGATAATATCAACCCAGTTTCTCTTAGAGATATATCATTAAGACAAGGTATTTCTTTAGATTATTTAGAACAAATATTCTCAAAACTTAGAAAAAAAGAAATAGTTCAAAGTGTACGAGGTACACAGGGTGGGTATATTTTAAATAAAAAAGCCAAAGAAATTAAACTTACAAATATTTTTGATGCAGTAGATGAAAAAGTAAAAACTGTTCAATGTAAAAAAGAATCTAAAAAAGGATGTAATGGTAAATTAACAAAGTGTTTAACTCACAATCTTTGGGATGAATTAGAAAATCATATAAATAATTTTTTTAAAGAAAAAAGTTTAGAAGATTTAGTCAAAGACAATAATGAGAGACGATTATAAAATGGATACAAGAGAAAAAGACATAGAAAAGTTAAAAGATTATAAGTACGGCTTTACTACCGATATAGAAAATATCAAAGCTCCAAAAGGCTTAAACGAAGATGTAATTAAGTTTATTTCTAACATTAAAAAAGAACCACAATGGATGTTAGACTTTAGATTAAAAGCTTATGAACGATTAAAACTTTTAAAAGAACCTAATTGGCAAA